>NZ_JBFTJN010000009.1:0-170793 GCF_056395445.1 Leifsonia sp. 10L418
ACGCGTTCGGCGGGGTGGACAAGTCGACAGCAAGACACGTTCCAAAGAACGGTCAGAGATCCGGCGAGTCACACCCCACCGTGCGCATGAGAACCAACCTGCCAGCTGATAGCCAGACCAGCTAGTGACCATTACAGAGATCCGGTGAGACGACCTACAGAGGCGACCCGGCTTCACGAATTGCTCGCGCGGTCTCGACAAGCTCGACCACCGGTCACGCACGGCGCACATCCCTCCCGGTGATCGAGCCTGTCGAGATCCGGTGAGATGACCTACAGACGCGACCCGGCTTCACGACTTGCTCGCGCGGTCTCGACAAGCTCGACCAACGGTTACGTGCGCCGCGGACCCATCTCATCGACGATGAGCAGATCGGTGCGCAAGTGCTGCGTGTCGTAGGCCGCGCGGGCGACCAGATGGGCCGACATCGGCGCGGTCAACGCCTGGAATCCGACAATGGCGACCACGAGAGTGACGGTGCCGACCGAGAAATTGTTGATCGCGACATCCGCCGTGATTGCCATCAAACCGAAGATCTGCGGCTTGGTGGCCGCGTGCAACCGGCTGAGCACGTCGGGAAACCGGAGCAGGCCGATCCCGGCGGCGAAGCACATCAGGGCGCCGACCAGCACCAGGATGGCGGTCGCCACGTCGCGGATCGTTTCGGCGTTCATGCGCTGTCCTGCCGCGGGAGGAACCGGGCGACCGAGATCGACCCGAGCACGCCGAAGAGGGCGAGAACGAGCAGCACCGGGAGTGTGTCGGTGTGGTTGTTGAACGCCATGTCGGCACCGAGCGCGCACATCACCGTCGCCATCAGCACGTCGGCGGCGATCACGCGGTCGAGCACCGACGGCCCGCGCACAATCCGGTAGAGAGAGCAGAGCCCGGAAGCACCGAGCAATACCCCGACGATGATGGCAACGATGGTCATGAGGATCCTCCTCGTGGTTCTCCGGGATTCCAGGTCGCGCCGTGCTGCGGCGCTTGGCGCAACCGTTTCACGTCTTCGCGCGAACCGATGGCCAGCACGATACGCCGCTCGGTCGCGAGCACGGAACGGCGAAACTTCTCGGTCTCGTCGGCGTCGTGCATGTTCAGAACATGCAGATAGAGCGTGGAGCTGACCCGGTCGATGTCGATCACGATGGAGCCGGGAACGATGGATGTCGACACCGCGGTCCAGGTCAGGATGAGGTCACTGCGGGTGCTCAGTTCGATCGCGAGAATCGCGTTGCTGGCCCGGTAGCGCGGCGACAGCGCGAGCGCGGCGACCTCGATCGAGGCCAGCACGATGTCGAACAGCAATCGACCGAAGTAGATCAGCAGCCGCCAGGGATTCAATCGCCCGCTCTGCTGCACGGCCGGCAGGTAGAACGCGGCGGAGACAACCGCGGCGAAAATCGCGCCGGTAAGCAGGTTGAGCCAGGAGAAGTTGCCCCAGAGCAGCATCCAGAGCAGCACCAGTCCGGCGAAAAGCGGCAGTTGGTTCAGCGCGCCGGCGAGGCGATCTTTGCGAGTCGTCATGGCGCACCATCCGGGAACACAGCGTCGATGTAGGTGGCCGGATGCTCGATGTCGACGGCCGCGCGGGAGGCCAGGTCGAACAGGGGGCCCGCGAAGATCGTCAGCGCGATGGTCAGCGCGAGCATCGCGGTCGTCGCGCCGGTCATCAGCGGCGACACCGTCTTGGTCAGCACGGTGCCCTCATCGTGTGGGTCTTCCCGCATCGAGTCGGGTGAGGAGCGCACCTCGGCTTCGGCGCTCGACCGCCAGAACGCCATATTCCAGGCCCGGGCCAGGGCGTAGAGGGTGAGCAGGCTGGTTGCCGCGCCGGCGGCGATGAGCAGGTAGTTGAGCCAGCCGCCGGCCTCGACGCCCGCTTGGAACAGGGCGAACTTGCCGAGAAAGCCGGAGAACGGCGGGATTCCGCCGAGGTTCATCGCTCCGATGAAGAAAAGGATGGCCACGAAGGGTGCGGCTTTCAGCATCCCGCCCAGGCGTGACAGCGACGTCGTGCCGCCGACCCGTTCGACCAAGCCGGCCACCAAGAACAGGCTGGTCTGCACCGTGATGTGGTGCACCACGTAGTAGATCGTGGCGGCCATGCCGAGCTGCGTGCCGAGGGCGATACCGAAGATCATGTAACCGATATGGCTGACCAGGGTGAACGAGAGCAGCCGCTTGATATCGGCTTGGGCGAGCGCGCCGAGAATGCCGACGAGCATCGTCAGGAAGGCGGCGACCATCAGCGGAACGGTCAGTGCGCTGTCGGGGAAGAGCAGCGTCTGGGTGCGGATGATCGCGTAGATGCCGACCTTGGTCAGCAAACCGGCGAACACCGCGGTGACCGGGGCCGGCGCCGTCGGATAGGAGTCAGGCAGCCAGAACGAGAGCGGGAACACCGCGGCCTTGACGCAGAACGCGAGCAGGAGCATCACGTTGAGGATGAGTTGCACATCGGCGGGGAGGGCGGGGATCCGCTCGGCCAGCAGCGCGATCGTGACGGTTCCGGTCGCGCCGTAGAGCAGGGCGATCGCGGCGAGGAACAGCAGCGACGAGACCAGGCTCACCACGATGTAGGTGATGCCCACCCGGATGCGCGCACCCGTGCCGCCGAGTGTCAGCAGCACGTAGCTGGCCGAGAGCAGCATCTCGAACCCGACATACATGTTGAACAGGTCGCCGGCCACGAACGCGTCGAACAGTCCGGCCGCCAGCACCAAGTAGGTGGGGTGGAAGATCGAGACCGGGGTCTCCCGGTCTCCGTCGATGATGCCCTGGCCGACGGCGAAGATCAGCACGCCGAGCAGCATCAGTGCCGAGATCAGCAGCATGATCGCCGAGAGCCGGTCGACGACGAGCACGATCCCCCACGGCGGCGCCCACCCGCCGACCTGCACGACGGCAGTGCCGTCCCGGTCGACGAGCACGAGCAGGATGGCGCTGATCACCGCGACACTGGTCAGCGCGATCATGCTGACCGCGATCTGCTGGCGGCGTTGACGGCCGAGCGCGAGCGTGATGCCGGCGCCGATCAGCGGGATCGCGACGACCAGGGGAACGAGCACGTTCACGTTCATCGGGACTCCCCTGCCTCATGCGCGTTCGCCGCGGACTCGGGGGTTTCGATCTCGCTCTCACTCGCGTCGAGCACCGCCTGGATGGCGGCCTCATCGTCGGCCGAGGAGCGCAGTGCTTCTTCGGTCGTTTCGGTCGTCTCATCGGCGTGCTCGTCGGTGACGTTGTCCCCCTCGTCGCCGAGGCGGGCCAGCCACCACGAGCGGTAGATCAAGGCGAGCAGCAACGCGGTGATCCCGAAGTTGATCACGATCGCCGTGAGGATCAGCACCTGCGGCATCGGGTCGGCCATGGCGTCGTCGAGTGCGGTGCCCGTGACGATCGGTGAGCTGCCCGGGCGCCCGCTCATGATGAAGATGAGGAGGTTGGTGGCGTTGCCGACGAGCAGGAATCCGATCAGCACCCGGGTCAGGCTGCGCTCGAGCATCACGTAGACGCCTGCCGCGTACATAACTGCCATGACGATGACCAGGGTCAGCGATGCGCTCATCGGGTCACCTCCCCGGTCTCGCGCCCGAAGACGCCAGCGGCGCGGCACATGAACACCAGAACTGCCATGACGATGACCAGGGTCAACGATGCACTCATCGGGTCACCTCCCAGGTCTCGCGCCCGGCACCGGATGCCGTGTGCTCGCCAGGCGTGGCCGTCACGTTTTCGACGCCAGCGGCGTCCGCTCGCGCCTCTGACGCTGCGGCGCTGCCGGCGTCTGTGCCTCCGTCGTCGTCGTTGTCCTGAGCGACCTCGCTCTGTCGGTCGATTTCGCTGCCGAGACTGCGCAGGATGTCGAGCACCAGGCCGATGACCACGAGGTAGACGCCGATATCGAAAATGGTCGAGGTGCCGAACGAGAGGTGTCCGAGCACCGGAACGTCGGCGGTGAAGTAGGCGGATTCGAGTGGCACGCCACCGAAGAACAGCGAGGCGATCGCCATGCCGACGGCGAGGAAGATGCCGAGGCCGAGGATCTTGCCTGGATCGATCGGGGCGGCCTCACCGAGCTCGTACCGGCCGCCGGCGAGGTATCGCGCCACGAGGGCGAGTCCGGCGAGCAGACCGCCGGCGAACCCGCCGCCGGGGGCGTTGTGACCGGCGAAGAGCAGGTAGATCGACACGATGATCGCGGGGTGGAACAGCAACCGCACGAGCACCTCGATCAAGATCGAGCGGTTGCCCGGCGCGAGGGTGCCGCCGGCCACGAGCCAGGACTGACGGGTCACATCTTTGCCCGCGTTCGACGCCGTCGGGTCGGGCACCACGCGACGGCGGTTCACCCGCGAGCGCAGGGTACGGGAGCCCTGCACCCTGGGCACGTCGGCGGTGCGTCCCGAGACGAAGAGCAGGCTGGCGACACCGGTCGCCACCACGATGAGCACCGAGATCTCCCCCATGGTGTCCCAGGCACGGATGTCGACGAGCATCACGTTGACGATGTTGTTGCCGTGCCCCTGCTCAACCGAGAGTCGGGGCAGCTCGGCCGAGATGCTCGGGGCCTGACGGGCGCCGAGCGCGATCATGCCGATGGTGCCCATCACGACGCCGACCAGGGTGCCGATCAACGCCCGGCGCTTGCGGTGCATCGGCCGGTTGTGTTCGGCGATTTTCGGCGGCAGCCGGCGCAGCACGAGCACGAACACGACGAGGGTCATAGTCTCGACGAGCGCCTGGGTGAGGGCGAGGTCGGGGGCTCCGTGCAGGGCGAAGAGGGCCACGAGGCCGTAACCGGTCACGCCGGCGAGCAGCACCGCGGTCATCCGCTGTCCGACGCGTGCCGCCATCACCGCGGCGATCCCCATGATCAGGGCGATGACCACTTGGCCGGGGTAATCCCAGAGCACGATCGCATCAGGCCAGGTGCGGTTGACCAGCGAGGCGAATCCTTGGCCGAGCACGAAGACCACGAGGATCGTCGAGAGGTACTGCGGCAGGCCGCCGCGCTGCACGAAATGGGTGACCCGGGCCGCGGTCCGGTCGATGGCGCGCATCAGCACGCCGTAGCCGTGGCCGGCGTCGACGTAGGGCGGCACCGCATCCTGCAGCACCGACACCCGCTTTCTGAACCAGAACAGCACGGCTCCGGCCAGCAGCACGAGTGCGCTGACCCCGAGGGCCGGTTCGAGACCGTGCCAGAGCGCGAGGTGATAGTCGCCGCCGCCCGGCATCGTGTCGGCGTATGGCGCAAGAAACTGGTCGAGCCAGCCCGAGGCCGGGCCGAGAATGAGGGTCGCCGCGGCGAGCAGGCCAGGGGCGAGTTGGATGTCCCAGCGGCTGGCGTGCAGCGCGGTGTCCTTCTGCCCGGCACGGGTGGCGAACGCACCCCAGAAGAATCGGGCGCTGTAGGCGACGGTGAGTGCCGAGCCGATGCCGGTGCCGATGAGGGCGATCCAGCCCCAGCCGTCGCCGCTCTGACCGGCTTCGATGACGGCGGTGAACACTGCTTCTTTCGCGACGAAGCCGAAGAGCGGCGGAATGCCGGCCATCGACGCCACGACGATCAGGGTGATGATCGCCAGCACGGGTTCGCGGCGGCCGATGCCGGAGAGGTGCCGCCAGTCCCGAGTGCCGGCCCGGTGGTCGATGATTCCGACGATCAAGAAGAGCGCTGCCTTGTAGAGCGCATGGGCGAGCAAGAGGGCGAGGCCGGCCAGGGCCGCGTCGCGCGTGCCGAACCCGACGACGATCATCATGAAGCCGAGCTGACTGACGGTTCCGTAGGCGAGAACGAGCTTGAGATCGTATTGCCGCAGTGACCGCCAGGCTCCGACGAGCATGGTCCAGATGCCGAGGGTGACCAGCACGGGCATCCAGCCCGGTGTGTCGGCGAAACCTGGAGCGAACCGGGCGACCAGATAGATGCCGGCCTTGACCATGGCGGCGGCGTGCAGGTAGGCGCTCACCGGGGTCGGGGCGGCCATCGCGGCGGGAAGCCAGAAGTGGAAGGGGATCAGCGCCGACTTCGACAGAGCGCCGACCAGAATGAGCAGAATCGCCCAGTTCGCCACGGTGCCCTCGGCCGGATGGGCCACGATCGCCGCCAGCGAGGTGGTGTGCGATTCGAACGAGATCATCACAACACCGATCAGCATGACCAGGCCGCCGAAGGTGGTCACGAGCAGCGCCTGCAGCGCCGCACCGCGACTCTCCCGCTTGGTTGTGTAGTGCCCGATGAGCAGATAAGAGAGGATGCTCGTGACTTCCCAGAGCATGAACATCACGACGATGTCGTCGGCGGTGACGAGGCCGTACATGGTGCCGGCGAAGGCGAGGAGGCAGGCGGCGAAGCGGCCGAGCCCCGGCTCGCTCGACGAGAAGTAGCGCGCGCAATAGATCAGCACCAGCGCGCCGACGCCGGTGACGACGAGCGCGAGTAGCCAGGCGAGCGTGTCAACGCGGAACGACAGCGAAATGCCGAGCTGCGGGATCCATGGCGTGCTCTCAGTCACGGCCCCGCCGGCCGTGACGGTGGCCGTTTGGGTGAGCGTGTAGACGAACGCGGCCGCCGGAAGCAGCGCGATCAGGTAGAAGACGCGAGTGCCCATCCACCGCGTGAGAAGCGGCGTGAGAAGCGAAAGGAGCAGGAAAGCGAGGAGGAATGTCGCCATGCGGCCTCCCGGCTGTCTGCAGTCAGAGTGTCACGAGCAGTCTACCGGCAGGCCACGGGGCCGCAGTCCCCCGATCGCCGCCAACCCCTGCGTCAGGACGACGACGGGTCGAAGCTGACCTCCACCACCAGACCGCCGGCCGGGCGGGCGGTGAGCTCCAGAACCGCGCTGTGGCGTGCCACGATCGCAGCCACAATCGACAACCCGAGGCCGCGCCCGCGGTCGGCCGCCGCGCTCGTGCGCCCACGCCCGCGGAAGAACGGATCGACCAGCCGGGCAACGGCATCCGCCGCAATCAGGTCGCCATCGTTGGCCACCGTGATGCGCACGACCCCGTCGTCACTCGTGCTCGTGTCGAGGATGACCGTGCCGCCCCGGTCGTTGTGCCTGATCGCATTCTGCAGAAGGTTCGCGACGAGCTGTCGCAACAGCACCGGGTCCCCCTCGACCACGGCCGGCGCGAGTTGGGGCAGCAACAGCACCCCGGCGCGTTCGGCCTCGGCCTGCGTCTCGGCGATCACCGACGCGGCGAGGTGGGCGAGGTCGACGGTCTCGACGTGCGACGCCACCGATTCGATCTCGGTGAGGTCGAGCAGCGACTCGACGGTGTCGATGCTGCGCTCGTTCGTTTCGCGCAGACGTCCGAGGAGCGCCCGCTGCTCGGAGCTCAGCGGGTTGCTCGGACTCAGCGCGACGTCGAGCATCGCCCGCGTCGTCGCCAGCGGAGTGCGCAACTCGTGCGAGGCGTTGGCGGAGAACCGCCGATGCGAATCGACGGAACGCTCGATCTCGGTGAGCATCTCGTCGAAGTTGTCGGCAAGCTCCGAGATCTCGTCTCGTGGTCCGGCGAATGCGATCCGGTGGTCGAGTTGGCCGCGGCTCGCCTGACGAGCCGCCGCGTTCACGAATTGCAGCGGGCGCAGCATCCGTCCCGCGACGAACCAGCCGGCCCAGGCTCCCCCGGCGGCGAGGAGCACGAGGGCGCCGGCCGAGACCCACAACAAAAGATGCAGGATGTCACCGCGCGAGCTGACGGTGACGACCGCGCTGAGGGTGTCAGTGGTGCTCAACAGGCCGGGGTCGTAGAGCATTTCTGCGGGGCCGCCGACACTGGCCTCCGGCACCGCGATGCCGAGGGGAGAGGCCGGTGCGGCGATGCCGCCGGGCGCGATCGCGGTGGTGGCGAATTCATAGGAGGGAATCACGCCGATGAAGATCGACACGATCGTGAGCAGCACCACGCCGGCCACGGTGACCAGTCCGGCGTAGGTGAGCGCGAGTCGCGCACGCACCGTGAGGCGGTGCTTGACCGGGGCGACCGGTGCGCCGATCGCCGCTCCGGAGCTCCTAGCCGGCTGTGTTGTCGATGGCATAGCCGACCCCCGCCTCGGTACGGATCAGCCAGGGTTCCCCCAGCTTGCGGCGAAGCGTGCTCATGGTGGCCTTCACCGAGTTGGTGAAGGGGTTGGCGTTCTCGTCCCACGCTTTCTCCAGCAGGGTCTCGGCGCTGACCACTCCGCCGCGAGCGCGCAGCAGCACCTCGAGCACGGCGAATTCTTTGCGTCCGAGTCGCACAAAACGCCCGTCCCGAAACACTTCATGACGAAACGGGTCGAGGGTCACCCCTCCGGCCGTCAACTGCGGCGGATGCGCTGTGAAGATGCGCCTGCCCAGCGCACGGATGCGTGCCGTCAGCTCCGGAAAGTCGAACGGCTTGGTGAGGTAGTCATCGGCTCCGAGCTCCAACCCGCCGACCTTGTCGCGCATCCGTCCGGCAGCGGTCAGCATGAGGATCGCCGGCCGCTCGGGCCGGGCCGACAGGATGCGACAGACCTCGTCGCCGTGAGTACCGGGGATGTCCCGGTCGAGAACAATCACGTCGTAGGAGTTCACATCGATCGCGGCCAGCGCTGCATCGCCGTCGCCGACGACATCGGCCGCAATCGCCGCCAGAACAAGACCGGCGCGCACCGCCTCAGCCAGATACGGCTCGTCTTCGACCACCAATACACGCACGCCGATCACCATCCTTTCCTCCAGTAGAACAGAGCAGAGGTCAAAGAAAGGTCAAGGCTGCGCTTGACCCTCTCGCGACGACGCTCGCGGTGTGCTGGTTTCGCCCCTCAGCCGAGGAGGCGACAGAGAGGACACACCATGCCCATCATCGAAACCCGAGGTTCCCGCCTGCGCGGCGGCCGCAGCGGTCTCGCCCTGCTCGCGGCGATCGGTCTCGTCGCTGCGCTCTGCGCGTGCACGGCCGGCGCCGGCAGCGGCGGGCCGGCCGACGCCGGGAAGCTGAAGACCGGAAACGAACAAACCGCCTTCGACGACTGGCAGCGCGACTTCACGAGCTGCATGAAAGACGAGGGCGTCGAGATGGGGAGCTTCGCCGTCACGTCCGTCGACGGCGCTTCCGGCGGTCTCGAAAGCTCAGAGTCATCCGGCTCAGAGTCATCCGGCTCGACGATGACCACGCAGGAGGGGGACATCGATATGAAGCAATACGAGGCCGCCTCCAAGGTCTGCACGAAGAAGCTCGGAGAGATGCCGATTCCGCCGGGCATGCCGAGCCCGGAAGAGATGCAGGAGAGCATGCTCAAATTCGCGAAATGCATGCGCGAGGCCGGCTACGACTACCCGGACCCGCAGGTGAGCAAGGGCGGCGGAATCTCCATCCAGGCGATGCCGGCCGACGAGTACGACCCCGCCGTCATGGACTCGTGCAGCGAGGAATCCGGTTCCCCGATGATGACGATGAAGGCGGAGGTGGGCGGCGAATGACCATCACCATGCGACGCCGCCGCGCACCGTGGCTGATCGGCGGGGCCGCTGTCGCCGTCGCCGCTGTGGTCGCCGCGCTGATCCTGATTCCCCGACCCAGTGCATCCGCTGATGCCTCACACGAGGTCGTCGACGTGGAAACCGTCGATGTCTCGCGGGGTGACCTCATTGAGCGCGTGCGCGTCAAGGGCACGCTCGCCTTTGCCGGCACTCACGAACTGGGCACGACCCTCGGCGGCACGGTCACCGCGGTGACGGATGCCGGTGCGACAGTCGGTCAGGGCGGCGAACTGTTCCGGATCGACGACCAGCCCGTTCTGCTGTTTCTCGGCAGCTTGCCGATGTGGCGCGCGCTGTCGCTCGGCGTCGAAGACGGACGCGACGTGTTGCAGCTCGAGCAGAACCTCGCCGCCCTCGGATTCTTCGAGCGTGAACCTGACGAGGAGTTTGCCGAGAGCACGGCGACTGCCATCGAGAAATGGCAGAAGTCACTGGGCCTTGCGAAGACCGGCGCCGTGGAACCCGGCCGCATCGTCTTCGGCGCGGCACCGGTCAGGATCGCCGAACGCAAGGCGTCGATCGGCGATGCGGCGGGCCCCGCCATCGTCTCGGTGTCTGACACCGAGAAACGCGTGAGCGGCTTCATCGCGCCGAACCTCAAAGAGGTCGCGGCGGTCGGCAGCGCGGTCAGCGTCATGCTGCCCGATGGCACTGCGGTACCGGGAACCATCACGACAGTCGGCTCCCCGGTCGAGAAGGACGACGGCATGGGCGGCAAATCGCTCAAGCTGCCGATCACCATCAGCCTCGACGATCCGGCCCAGGCCGACGCGTTCAGCGATGTGAGTGTGAGCCTCACGCTCGCGCTCACCAAGAGCGCCGACGCGCTGCTCGTGCCGGTGCTGGCCCTCTTGGCCCAGCCGGGTGGCGGCTTCGCCGTGGAAACGCTCACGGGCACAAACAGCACAATCGTTCCGGTCGAACTGGGAGCTTTTGCCGACGGAATGGTGGAGATCGTGTCGGGCAAACTCATCGAGGGCGTGGCCGTGGTGGTCGGGCAATGAGCGCGACCGTGCTCGCTTCGCCGCCGATCGTGAGACTCGCCGGAGTGTCCCGCTCCTACGGTTCTCCACCCACCGTCGCGCTCTCCGAGGTCGACCTTCTGATCGAACGCGCGGAGATGGTCGCGGTCGTGGGGCCGAGCGGTTCAGGAAAATCAACCCTGCTCAACCTCGTCGGGACTCTTGATCTGGCCAGCACTGGCGAGGTGCACATTGCCGGTCACGACGTCGGCACGATGACCGATGCCGAGCTGTCAGCCCTCCGCGCCCACACCATCGGCTTTGTCTTTCAGCAATACCATCTCGCCGACGGAGTACCGGCGCTCGACAATGTGGCAGAAGGGTTGCTTTATACCGGCATGCCGCCGAAGGAACGCCGGGCCCGTGCCGAACATGCGCTCGAACGCGTGGGACTCAGCGCCCGGATGCGACACCGCCCCCGTGAGCTGTCGGGCGGCGAGCGCCAGCGCGTGGCAATTGCGCGCGCGGTGGTCGGCGAGCCGGCACTCATCCTGGCCGACGAGCCGACGGGCGCCCTCGATACCAAATCCGGGGAGGGAGTGATCGAGATCTTGCAGGAGTTGAACGCCGCCGGCACGACCGTCGTCGTGATCACCCACGACCTTGGTGTCGCCGATCTGATGCCGCGCCGGGTGTCACTGCGCGACGGCAGGGTCGTCGACGATGCGCGAGACGCGGGCATGCGCCGTGCTCGCAGCGTGGATGCGCCGACAACGTTGAAGCTCGCCGGGGTGCCCTCATGAACGCGCCGCTGCGTTCCCGGCTGCGCCCGCAGGATCTCGTCGGGCTGGGCTTCCACGGCCTGCGCGCGCATCCGCTGCGTGCCATGCTCTCGGCTCTCGGGATTGCGATCGGGATCGCGGCGATGATCGCGGTGATCGGGATCTCAACCTCCAGCGAGGCGCTCGTGCGCGAGAAACTCTCGGCGCTCGGCACCAACCTGCTCACCGCATCCGCGGGCGAGGATTTCTTCGGCAAGGGATCGACGCTTCCGGTCGATGCGGTTGAGCGAGTGCGCCGCATCGATGGGGTCGAGCAGGCCAGCTGGACGGCCGCTCTGAGCGAGATGCACGTCTACCGCAACACCTATATCGACACCGGATCGACCGCGGGTCTGACGGTGCATGCCGCCGATGCGCACCTACTCGAAGCCACCGGCAGCGAACTACTCGCGGGCTCCTGGTTGAATGCCGCCACCGAGCGCTACCCCGCGGTCGTGCTCGGTTCGACCGCGGCCGAGCGGCTCGGCATCCGCAGTGTGGGCACGCAGGTCTGGCTCGGCCAAACACAGTTCTCGGTCGTCGGCATCCTGAAGCCCTCACCGCTTGCCCCGGAACTCGACAGCGCGGCTCTGGTCGGGGCGGCGTTCGCCGCAGAAGCGTTCGGATTCGACGGCTCGCCGACGGTGATCTACGAGCGTTCCGCCGAAGAGTCGGTCGAGGCCGTTCGTGCCCTGCTGCCCGCGACCATCAACCCAGAATCACCCAACGAAGTGGGGGTGAGCCGGCCGTCCGACGCCCTCGCCGCCAAGAACACCATCGACCAGGCGTTCACCGGGCTGCTCGTCGGCGTCGGCTCGATCGCGCTGCTCGTCGGCGGCATCGGGGTGGCGAACACCATGGTCATCTCGGTGTTGGAGCGACGTCGCGAGATCGGGTTGCGCCGCTCCTTGGGAGCCACCCGGGGGCACATCCGTTCGCAGTTTCTCGTCGAGGCGATGCTCCTGGCCGCGTACGGCGGAGTGGTGGGAACACTCCTCGGCTGGGGAATCACCGCGCTCGTCGCGCACGGCAACGGATGGTTGGTGTCGATCCCTCCGGCGGTGCTGGTCGCCGGCGTCGGCGTGACCGTGCTGGTGGGAGCGGTCGCCGGTGTCTTGCCGGCGATGCGGGCGGCGCGCACCTCCCCGACGGCGGCGCTCGGCGCGTAGGCCCGGCCTTCGCGGGGTACCAAAATCAGGAGTGGAGTGCGTGTCGCGGTGGGGGTGCCCCGGAATCCCACGGGCACACCCTCGCCGACACACCTCCGCTCCTGAATTCGGTACCCCTGCGTGGGGCCCGGATGCTGCGGCGCGGGCTACTTGACGCTGCCGGCCGTCAAGCCGCCGACCAAGCGCTTCTCAATCAGCAGGAACAAGAGCACCACCGGCAGGATGGCCACGATCGAGACGCCGAACACGTAGTGCCAGCTCGTCTCGTACTGCCCGACGAACTTCGTCAGCGCGACCGACAACGGCTGGTTTCCGTCGGTGGACAGGATGACCAGGCTGGCCGCGAACTCGTTCCAGCAGGAGACGAAGGTGAAGACGATCGCCGTGACGATGCCCGGCCAGACCAGTGGCAGGTTGATCTTGAACAGCACGGCCAGGCGTCCGGCGCCATCGATCTGTGCCGCCTCGTCGACCTCTTTGGGCACGCCGGCGAAGAAGCTGTGCATGATCCAGGTCGCGAACGCCAGGTTGAAGGCGGCGTTGATGATGATCATCGCGACCCAGGTGTCGGTGAGCCCGAAGAAGCTGAACTGGCGGAAGAGGCCCGAGGTCAGCACGGCCGGCTGCAGCATCTGCGTGACGATGACGAGGAAGAGGAACGCCAACCGGCCGGGAAATTTGAACCGGGCGGTGTAGTACGCGGCGGGAAGTGAGACGGCCAGCACCAGAATCGTCGCAAAGACGGCGATGACGATGGTGGAGATGAGGTTCTGCACGAGGGGCGTCTCTGGCGCCGACCACATGGTGATGTAGTTGTCGAAGTTCCAGGTCGTCGGCAGATAGGTCGGGTTGACCGAGCGAATCTCACTCTTCGTCTTGACCGAACCGAAGAACATGATCAGGTACGGCAACACGAAGATGATCAGCACGATGGCGCCGACGATCATCCGCAACACCACGGAACCGAGCGAAACCTGATCCGTCGTGAACCGGCGCTTGCGCGGCTTGCTCGGAATGCGCGGGGCGGATGCCGTCTGGGCGGGTGCCGCGTCGAGGCTCTGGTCGATCGGGGCGTTGATCGCCGTGTCGAGTTCGGTCATGATCAGACCTCCTTCATGGGCTTGACGATCTTCACGTAAGCCGCGACGATCACGATCACGATCAGGAACGCGACCACGCTGAGGGCGCTGGCGACGTCGATCTTGTGCTCGTTCTGGATGTATTTGAAGATCATCGTGATGATCGTGTCGGCGTCGTAGCCCGGGATCGACCCGGTCATCACCTTCAGGATCGGCAGCGAGTTGAAGACGTTGATGATGTTGATCAGTACGGCGACAGCGAGAGCGCCGCGCAGCTGCGGGAGAATCACGCGGAAGTAGGTGCGCACCGGGCCGGCGCCATCCATCTTCGCCGCCTCGAGCACGTCGCCGGGCACGCTCTGCAGCCCGGCGAGAATCGTGTACGTCGTGAACGGCAGCGACACGAACACGGCGATGCCGATCGACCAGTTGAACGCACTGACGGCGTTCTTCGTCCAGCCGTAGGGCTCGTCGATCAGGTGAATGTCCACCAAGAATTTGTTGATGATGCCGATGTACCCCTCGAGGCCGTAGTAGATGACGAGGGTGGTCATCACCACGCTCGCGGCCCAGGGAACGATCACGGCCATGCGCACCAGGCGCCGACCGGGGAATGCCTTGTTCAGCAGTTGGGCGAGGGCGAGGGAGAGCACGACGGTGATGCCGACTACCGCGACGACCCAGATCAGGGTGCGCAGCATGATGCCGCCGAGCGGCTCGAAGGCGAGGAGGGTCGCATAGTTCGCGAAGCCGACCGGTCCCTTATCGATCCCGCTGATGCTGATGTCGCGCGTCGAGTTGTAGAACATGACGATCGCCGGAAACAGCACGACGCCGAAGATCAGGATGAGCGCCGGGCCGATCCAGGGCAGCGCGGCGAGAAGATCGGACCAGCGGGAGCCGACCGCGGCCGGGCGGCGACTCTTCGTCGCTCGCGCCTCGGGCGGGGCGTCATTCAAAGTTCGTGTCATGAGGGTCAATCACCGATGCGTGTCGAGAACTGCGGGTCAAAATATGTCATTAAGCAGGGAGCGGTGGTCGTGTTCTCGCCGGAACACCGGCCGGAAACACGACCACCGCAACTGGGGTGAACGCCTAGCCGGCGTCGACCTTTGCCTGGATCTCAGTCAGAACTGCCTGCGGGTCCTTGCCCTGGGCGACCTGGCCGATGAGCGCCTTGAAGGCGGCGTCGGTGGCCGACCACTTCGGGTTGGTGCTCGGGTAGAACTTGGCGTTCGGCAGAGCGGCGAGGAACGGAGCGAGGTCCTTGTCGCCGTTCATCTGCTCGGCGCCCGACTTGGTGGTCGGCAGGAACTTCTCGGTGGTGACCCAGTTCACGTACTGGTCAGCCGAGAACGTGAAGTCGAGGAACTTGGTGATGGCTTCCTTCTTCTTGGCGTCTTCGTCGTTCTTGAACGCCATCAGGTGGTCAGCCACACCGAGCGTGAACGGCGCGCCGTCAACGGTCGGGATCGGGTTGATCGAGTACTTGAGCGCCGCGTTGTTCTCGGCGATCTGGCCGACGGTCGGCGGGAGGCCGATGATCATGCCGATCTTGCCCTGCACGAAGACGTCCATCAGCGGGCTGCGGTCGGTGGCACCGGCGTCGGGCTGGGTGGCGCCTTCGTCGACCATCTTCGCCATGAACTGCGCAGCGGTGAGGTTCGTCGGGGTGTCGACGGTGATCTCCTTGGCGTCGCCGAAAGTTCCGCCGCCTCCGTAGAACCAGATCGCGCTTTCAGCCTGCGCCTCTTCGGAACCGAGCGGCATGCCGTAGCCGGCCACTCCGCCGCCGATCGCAGCGATCTTCTTCGACGCGGCGAGCAGTTCGTCCCAGGTCTTCGGCACCTCGGCGACACCGGCCTGCGCGAGCAGGTCAGTGTTGACGAACAGTGCACGAGCGGATGCGATCAGCGGGGCGCCGTACTGCACGCCGTCAACCGAGGCGCCTTCGACGAACGACGGCTGGAAGTCGGCGAGGGTGTCAGCGGAGACGACATCCTTGATCGGGTAGAGCAGGTCGTCGGCGGCGAAGCCGGCGAACGGGCCGCCGTTCATGATGTCGGGAGCCTTGTTGCTGGAGACCTTGGTCGTGATCACGCTGTCGAGGTTGTCCCACGACTGCACCTCAAGCTTGACCTTGATGTCGGAGTTTTCCGCTTCAAAGTCCTTGATGACGCCTTCCCAGAGGCCCTTGGTGGCGTCGGAGTAGCTGGGAACGAGCAAGCTGATGGTCGTTGCCGATCCGTCGGATCCGGAGTCGGCAGCATCGCCGCTGCTGAAGCCACAGGATGCGAGCGACATGGTGGCCAGCGCCGCAGTCGCGACGATGCCTCCGATTCGCAAAGACTTTTTCATAGTGGTGCATTCCTCACTGTTGGGTGCAGAGCCGCCGCAAAAAGAGCCTCTCGCGACGTTGCGTGTGGTTCAGGTCGCCCTCGGATCTCACAATCACGATGACTACTGATGACTACTTGAGCGCCCAACCAATCAAAATTGTTCAGCCGCCGGACACATCCTGTAAGCATTTTTCGCCCAAGTCAAGGGTTTGGACCGAAATTGTTATGATCCTTTACAATCAAGAAACATTCATGAAATGATTGCGGAACTACTGTTACGATCATCTTCGATCACTTTGGCGGGTGTAAACCCGCTCGAACACCCCACACCTACTCACAGAACCTCGAGGAGCACCGCCATGACCCCCACCCCCGAACACATGGCCGTCGAGCTCGCTTCGCAGCCTGAGACCTGGGCTCGTGCTGCCGGGATGCATGCGGAGCACGCGATCCTTCCCGTCTCCGGCGCGAAGGTGGCCATTGTCGGCTGTGGCACGTCCTGGTTCATGGCGCAGGCCTACGCGGCGCTGCGGGAGAGCGGCGGTCACGGCGTCACCGACGCGTTCGCGGCATCCGAGGCCTTCGTCGACCGCGACTACGACGCGATCATCGCCCTCACCCGGTCGGGAACGACGAGCGAGGTGCGCGAACTCGTCGGCGCCCAGCGCGGCCGCACTCGCATCATCGGCATCGTCGGCGACACCGCCTCCCCCTTCGTCGACGAGGTCGACGACCTGATCGCCCTGCCGTTCGCCGACGAGCAGTCGGTCGTGCAGACCCGGTTCGCCACCACTGCTCTCGCCTTCTTGCGCGCCTCGCTCGGCGAAGACCTGACTGCGGCGATTGACGACGCCCGGATCGCCGTTGCCGACGAGCTCGATGACGACCTCGTCGCGGCGGAACAGGTCACCTTCTTGGGTCGCGGCTGGACCGTCGGCCTGGCGCACGAGGCCGCGCTGAAGATGCGTGAGGCGTCGCAGTCCTGGACCGAGTCCTACCCCGCGATGGAGTACCGCCACGGCCCGATCAGCATTGCCGCACCTGGCCGTGTCACCTGGATGTTCGGCGCCGCTCCCGAGGGCATCGACCAGGATGTCGCAGCCACCGGCGCCCGGTTCATCTCGAGCGAGCTCGATCCGCTGGCCGACCTCATCCGGGCGCAGAAGCTGTCGCTGCTGCGCGCCAGGGCGAAGGGGCTGAACCCCGACGAACCGCGCAACCTCACCCGTTCTGTCATTCTGGCTTCGTGAGACCCAGCAGAGCGGCCCCGACCGCAGTGACGACAGAAGCACTCCCCCTCGGCGACGGCGATGCCGTCATCGCGATCGATGTGGGCGGCACCGACACCAAAGCCGCCCTCTTCGACGGCTCCGGGCGCATGCTCGGGCTCAGCCGTACTCCGACTCCGCTCGATGGCGCGCGCACGGCGCCCGCGGTGATCACGCGCGTGCACGAGCTCACACTGCAGTTCGCTGCCGACTTCCCGGGTGTCAGCCCGCGCGCCGTGGGACTGCTTGCGCCGGGCCTCGTCGACGATGACGCGGGAATCGGCATCCTGTCGACGAACCTTCACTGGTCGAATGTGGAGTTCAAGCAGCTGACCGAGCAGCTCGTGCACCTGCCGACCACGTTCTCGCATGATGTGCGGGCCGCCGGTGAGGCAGAGTTTCGGCTGGGCGCCGGGCGGCCGTATCGTGACCTCGTCGTGATGGTCATCGGCACCGGCATCGCGGCCTCCCTGTTCGTCGATGGCCACGCGCACACCGGCGGAGGATACGCGGGCGAGATCGGTCATTGCATCGTCGATCCGAACGGCCCGGTCTGTGCCTGCGGTTCGCGCGGCTGCCTCGAGACGATCGCCTCGGCCGGAGCCATCGCACGTCGGTACGAGGAGCGCACCGGAGTGCGCCCGACCGGCGCCCGCGACGTGTTGGCTCGGGCCGCGGCCGGCGACGAGACGGCAGACCAGATCTGGGGCGAGGCTCTCGACGCACTCGCGCTCAGCATCGCCCAGCTCGCTGCCGTGTTCGCCCCCGAAGCCGTGGTCATCGGCGGCGGTTTGGCCCAGGCCGGCGACACTTTGTTCATTCCTCTGCGTCAGCGCGTCGACGCGCTGCTCAGCTTCCACCGTCGCCCGGCGCTCGTGCCGGCCCTGATCGGCGAGAACGCCGGCCTGCTCGGGGCGGCGCTGCGCGCACGCGACCTGGTGCGCGATTCGGCTCACGATCCGGCCCTGACCACCGTCGGCACGTCTGCATGATCGTCACCGTCACGCCGAACCCGGCACTCGATCTGACCTACCCGGTGGATGTCGTGCGCCTCGGCGACACGAACCGCGTCGCGGCCGCCTTCGTGCGCGCCGGCGGCAAGGGTCTCAACGTCGCCCGCGTGGTGCACCAGCAGGGCCACCGGGTGCTGGCCATCGCCCCGGTCGGCGGAGCGTCGGGCGACGAGTTCGCCGCGGAACTCGCCGCCAGCACGGTGACTCACCAGCTGGTTCGGGTGCAGGCGCCCACGCGACGCACGATCGCGTTCGTCGAACACGACACCGACCAGACGACGATGTTCACCGAGAACGGTGAGAACCACACGCCCGCCGAGTGGCAGTCAGTGACGGATGCCGTCGCATCCGCTCTGCCGGCGGCCCGCTGCCTCGTCGGCTCGGGAAGCCTGCCGGCCGGTGCACCCGTCGATTTCTATCCGCGCCTCGTCGCACTCGCCGCGGCCCGCGGGGTGCCGAGCATCATCGACACCTCGGGCGCCGGGCTCCTCGCCGCTGCCGCGGCCGGCGCGACGGTACTGAAACCCAACCGCCAGGAACTCGCCGATGCGACGGGGCTCGGCGATCCGCTCGCCGGCGCCCGGCATCTGCTCGGCCTCGGTGCGGGCCTGGTGCTGCTCTCGCTCGGTGAAGCGGGAATGGTCGCTCTCTCCGCCACCGATCCAGAGCACCCCCGCTCCGCCCGCCTCCCCCGGGTTCTGCGCGGCAATCCCACCGGTGCCGGCGACGCGGCCGTCGCCGCAGCCGCCGTCGCCTACGCGACGGGGCAACACCAGATCGACCAGGTGCTGAGGGCCGCCACCGCGTGGTCGGCCGCGGCGGTGCTGATGCCGCTCGCCGGCGACATCTCGCCCGAACACCAGGCTCTCGCCGGCGAGTTGCTCTTCGACACGCTGGCCGACGACGAGCTGAGTTTCGATGAGCCGGCCGCCAACACCCAGACCTCTGGCCCCCAGAGCCGAGGCTCCCAGATTTATGTCCCGACCGATCGAGAGAACCAATGACGCTCACTCCCACTCGCGCGCTCATGCAGGGCGCCGCCACGGCCGGCACCGGCATCGGCGCGTTCAACGTGATCCACCTCGAGACGGCCGAGGCGCTCGTCACCGGCGCCGAACGCGCCGGCCTGCCCGTGATTCTTCAGATCTCCCAGAACTGCGCCACGTACCACGGAGGCCTCTCGCCCATCGCGCTGGCCAGCCTCGCGATCGCGGGGGCGGCATCCGTGCCGGTGGCCGTGCATCTCGACCACGCCGAAGACGAGCGCCTGGCGCTCGAGGCGGTCGATCTCGGCTTCGGCTCGGTGATGTACGACGGCGCGCACCTGCCCTACGCCGAGAACGTGGCGGCCACCGCCCGGGTGCGGGCGTACGCGCACACGGCCGGAGTCTTCGTCGAGGCCGAGCTCGGCAAAGTCGGCGGCAAAGACGGCGCGCATGCTCCCGGTGTGCGCACCGATCCCGCCGAGGCCGTTTCTTTTGTGAGCGCAACCGGCGTCGATGCACTGGCCGTGGCCGTCGGCTCCTCCCACGCGATGACGGCACGCAACGCTGCGCTCGATCTCGAGCTGATCGCCCAGCTGCGTGCCGCCCTGACTGTTCCGCTGGTGCTGCACGGTTCGTCGGGTGTCGCCGACGACCAGATCGTCGCCGCGATTCGGGCCGGAATGACCAAGATCAACGTTTCGACGCACCTCAACGGGTTCTTCACCGCCGCGATTCGCGGCTATCTGGCCGAGCATGAAACCGTCGTCGATTCCCGCAAATACGTGGCGGCAGGGCGCGAGGCCGTCGCCGGGGAGGCCGCGAGACTGCTCACTCTGTTCGCGAGTGGCGCCGCCGTTGCCACCGGCACGGATGCGACACTTGCAGTGGACATAAAGGGGTAACCATGAACCGCGCAGAGCGCCTCACCGCTGTGCTTGACCTGCTCGCCGAGACGGGTCATCTCGATGTCGAAGACATCATCACCAAGCTGCACGTGTCGGCTGCCACCGCGCGCCGTGACCTCGACACGCTCGCCGAGCAGCAGTTGCTCACGCGCACGCGCGGCGGAGCGACCGGTCAGACCGTCGCCTACGACCTTCCGATCCGGTACAAGAAGGAGCAGCACGCTCCCGAGAAGCTGCAGATCGCTCACGCGGCGAGCGCCCTGGTTCAGCGCGGCGCGGTGATCGGGCTCTGCGGCGGCACGACCAGCACCTCGATCGCGGCGGTGCTCTGCGCTCGCGCCGACATCATGGAGGCATCCCCGCACTCCAGCCTGACCGTGGTGACCAATGCCATCAATATCGCGGCCCAGCTGGCCATGCGCCCCCAGATCAAAACCGTCGTCACCGGCGGCGTCGTTCACCCGCGCTCCTACGAGCTGGTCGGCCCGTACAGCGATGTGATGCTGCGCAAGATCACCCTTGACCTCGCCTTCATCGGCGTGAACGGCATCGACCCGGTGATGGGCGCCACCGTGCACGATGAGCAAGAAGCCGCGGTGAACGCGCTGATGGCCAGCCGCGCCTCCCGAGCCGTGGTCGTCGCGGATTCGAGCAAGATCGGGGTCATCGCGTTTGCGACGATCGGCGGATCCAAGCTGTTCAGCACGCTGATCACCGACGCGGGAATCACCGACGAACAGGTCGCCGCATTCAACGACAACGGCATCGCCGTGATCGTCGCCTGATGAATCCCACCGACGTGATCATCCATTCCGCCCGCCTCGTCTCCAACGGTCAGAGCATCTCCGATTCCTGGGTTGCGTTCAGCGGCGACACCATTTCCGGCGTCGGCACCGGCCCCGGCTGGCAGGCGTTCGCCAGCCCGCACACGACGGTGACGGATGCGGCCGGCCGCCTGCTCACTCCCGGCTTCGTCGACATCCACTGCCACGGTGGCGGCGGCGCGGCGTTCGACCTCGGCGCAGCAGACATCGCCACCGCCCTGGCCGTGCACCACCGGCATGGCACCACCCGGGCTGTGCTCTCCCTGGTCACCGCCGGGCAGTCCGACCTGGAAGCGCGCGTCGCGGTCATCGCCGACGCGGCCGAGCAGAACCCACTCATTCTCGGTGCGCACCTCGAAGGACCGTTCCTCGACACCGAGTTCCGCGGTGCTCACGATCCCGACTTGTTGCGTGCCGCCGACCCCGATTCGATCAGCCGGCTGCTCGCCGCCGGCCGCGGCACGATCCGCCAGGTGACCCTGGCCCCCGAGCTTCCCGGCGCCTTCGAGGCGATCCGTCAGCTCACCGCCGCCGGTGTCGCGGTGGCGGTCGGACACAGTTCTGCCGACTTCGACACCGCACGTGCCGCCTTCGACGCCGGCGCCTCGATTCTGACGCATGCCTTCAACGGCATGCGTGGCATCCATCACCGGGCGCCGGGTCCGGTCGCCGCGGCCACCCGCTCCCTCCACGTCACCCTTGAGGTCATCAACGACGGGGTACACGTGCACCCGGAGGTGGTTCGGCTCGCCTTCGCCGGGGCACCCGATCGGATCGCACTGATCACCGACGCGATGGCGGCCACGGGAGCGGCCGACGGTGCGTACATTCTCGGGACCCTGCCGGTCACGGTGACGGATGGCGTGGCCCGGCTGACCGAGGGCGGCTCGATCGCCGGCTCGACCCTGACCATGGATGTTGCCCTGCGCCGCGCCGTCACCGAGGTCGGAGTGTCGGTCGAAGAAGCCGTCGCCGCCCTCACCTCGACGCCGGCCCGCGCCATCGGGCGCTCCCACGATCTCGGTGCTCTCGCGGTGGGCTTCGCGGCCGACGCGGTGCTCCTGAACGACGGGTTCGAGGTCGAGGCGGTGTTCGCCGTCGGGCGGCGTCTGATCTGATCCGATCTGAAAGTTTGACCCACTTCCGGGGTACAGCCGGGGGTCTGCCGGAGTAAAGTTGGGCCGCACACCCGATTGATTCGGAGCATGCACAATGACGAGCAGACCTGGCGAACCGAACGACAGCACCCTACCTCCCGCTCCGGCCGGGAGCGGGGCCGAGCAGACACGGCAGCAACTTCCCGATCCGCCGCATGTGCATCCGCCACACGGCCATCCGCACGTCGAGCACCTGCCCGACCACCTCGAGACCCCCGTCGAGCACATCGTCGATGCGGTCACGGTTCACGAGGATGCCGGGCTGCACAAAGGCCTGAAGGCTCGCCAGGTGCAGATGATCGCGATCGGTGGTGCGATCGGCACCGGGTTGTTCCTCGGCTCGGGCGGACGCCTGGCCACAGCCGGACCCTCGCTCGTTTTCGTCTACGCGATCTGCGGGTTTTTCGCGTTCCTGATTCTGCGTGCCCTCGGCGAGCTGGTGCTTCACCGCCCCTCGTCCGGCTCGTTCATCTCCTACGCCCGCGAGTTCTTCGGAGAGAAAACGGCTTTCGTGACGGGATGGCTCTACTGGCTGAACTGGGCCATGACCGCCATCGTCGATGTGACCGCCGTCGCGCTGTACATGGGATTCTTCGCCAAGTATTGGGCGCCGTTCGGGACCGTTCCGCAGTGGTTGTATGCGCTGCTCGCGCTCGGCATCGTGCTCTCGCTCAACCTGCTCTCGGTGAAGGTGTTCGGTGAGATGGAGTTTTGGTTCGCGCTGATCAAGGTGGTCGCCATCATCGCTTTCCTCGTGGTCGGCACCTGGATGGTCATCTTCGGCACGCCGATCCCCGGCCAGCAAGTGGGCTTCTCGCTCATTGCCGACAACGGCGGTTGGTTTCCGAACGGTTTGATCGCCACGGTTCTGGTGGTGCAGGGCGTCGTCTTCGCCTACGCGGCGATCGAGCTTGTCGGCACAACGGCCGGCGAGACGAAGAACCCCGAAAAGGTGATGCCGAAGGCCATCAACACGGTCATCATCCGGATCGCCGTCTTCTACGTCGGATCCATCCTGCTGCTCTCCCTGCTGCTGCCGTACTCCGACTACAAGGCCGGGGAAAGCCCGTTCGTGACCTTCTTCGGCAGCATCGGCCTGGAGGGTGTCGACGTGATCATGAACCTCGTCGTGCTCACAGCCGCGCTCTCGTCGCTGAACGCCGGGCTCTACTCAACCGGTCGCATCCTGCGCTCGATGTCGTTGGCCGGATCGGCCCCGCGCTTCGCCAGCCACCTCAGCCGTCACGGGGTGCCGTTCGGCGGCATCCTGCTCACCGGCGTCGTCACATTGCTCGGCGTCGGCCTGAACGCGTTTGTTCCGCAGGAGGCATTCGAAATCGTGCTGAACGCGGCGGCGATCGGCATCGTCAGTTCGTGGGGAATGATCGTGCTCTGCCAGCTGCGATTGCTGGCCTGGTCGAAGAAGGGACTCATCGCGAGACCGGCGTTCCGGATGATGTGGGCCCCGTACTCGGGCTATCTCACGCTGCTGTTTCTCGTCGGTGTGCTGGTGCTGATGGCGTTCGACTGGCCCGTCGGCACGCTCACGATCAGCTCGCTCATCATCATCATCCCGGCGCTGATCGGAGGGTGGTTCCTCTGCCGCGACCGGATCTTCGCCATCGCCGTCGAACGGGAGGGCTTCACCGGGCATGTGCCGGTGGTGGCCAACCGTCCGCTCGCCGACCAAGCCGGAGACGATCAGTCCACGTAGCCGGGTCTTCCGGGCGTCGACCCGTGTCGAATCACCATTCGTGAGCACTCGAAATGGTCATTCGGCACGGCTCGGCGACGGGCTAACGGCGACGGGCGAGGCCAACGCTGATGGCTAGGCCGACGCGGATGGCTAGGCCGACGCGGTTGGCTAGGCCAGCGCCTTCCGGCGAATCACGATGTCGCTGACAACGAGCAGCGCGCAGGCCGCCACCAGGAGTCCGACGTAGACGAACGGCAGCATGTTGAGTCCGACAACGTTCAGCACGATGGCGCCGAGAAGCGCGCCACCACCGATTCCGGCGTTGAACGCCGTCGTGTAGAAGGCGCTCGCGGTGTCCCGGAATCGCACCGACGCGGTGTGCAGCATCCGGGTCTGCAGGAGAGGCGGGAAGGTGCCGAACGCGATGCCCCAGAGCACAAAGGCGGCGATCGCGACGGGGAGGTTGCTGGCGAACAGGGCGAATGCGCTCACGCTGAGCGCCGACACGATCACGGCCAGCATGATGCCGAGCTGCGGGCGGGGTCCGAAGACGGTGCCCGAGAGCAGCAGCCCGACGGCGCCGGCAATTCCGAAGACGAAGAGCAGCGGAGCCAGCCCGCCTGTGCCGACTCCCAGTACGTCGATCAGGTACGGCGCGATGTAGGTGTAGAAGGTGTAGTGGCCGACCATGATCAGCGCGGTGATGCAGCAGATCAGAATGACGGCGGCAACGGTCGGGTCCTTCTCTTTTTTGAGCTTCTTCGCGCCCGGTGCCACGGTCGGCGTGACGTTGGTGTCCGTGTTCCGAATCGCGTGGTGGGTGACCTTCGGCAGGAAGCGCCAGACGAGCACCGCACCGATGAGCATGAGCACGGCGAGCGCCACAAATGACATCCGCCAGCCGATCAGATGCCCGGCCGCCGTGGCGAGTGGAACGCCGAAGACGAAGGCGAGAGTGCCGCCGGCGACGGTGATCGAGACGGCGCGGCCGATCTGTTCCTTCGGAACCAGATGCGCCGCGTAGGCGCCGACGACCGACCAGAACAGACCGTGTGCGAGTCCACCGAGCACCCGCGAGGCGACGACGAGTTCATAGGTCGGGGCGAAGGCGGTCATCACATTGCTGACGGCGAAGACGACGAGCACGGCGATGACGAGACCGTGGCGGGGCAGCCGCCGGGTCACATGCGCCATGGTCGTGCTGGTGGCGACGACGGTGAAGGCGAACCAGGTCACCAGCAGGCCGACGCTCGACTCGCTCACGCCGAGCGATTCGCTCATCTCGGGCAGCAGGCCGGTCGGCAGCATCTCTGACGTGATCGACAGAAAGACGGCGGCGGCCAGGGTGATCAGGCCGACCCAGGGGAAAGAAGAAGAAGAGGCGACAGGCGCCTTCGGAACAGCGGTTCTTGACATAGAAGGACTAACTCACGGACGGCAGATCCGTTGAATGCTCACCTGGAGCCGGATCGACTGCGCGCGACGGGCGCGCCCGGGGCCGCGCGAATCCGGCGCGACCAACGATGAGTCTAACCGATGCCGCATCTCCTTGTCTGGATGGCCGGTAGCCTAGGCGGATGAACAGTTTCACCCCGGCAACCCCTCACCACCACTGGGTGATCACCCTGGTCTGCGCCGACCAGCCCGGAATCGTGCACGCGGTCAGCGGCGCCATCGTCGCTGCGCGCGGCAACATCACCGAGAGCCAGCAGTTCTCGAGCGCCGACACCGGTCGATTCTTCATCCGTCTGCAGGTCGAGTCGCCCGCCGACCGTGCCGAGTTGCACGCCTCCCTCGACCCCGTGATCGCGCGCTACGACATGCACGCCGTCATCGATGTCGTCGGCCGCCCCTTGCGCACCCTGGTGCTCGCGTCGACCGCCGGGCATTGCGTCAATGACCTGCTCTTCCGTCAGCGCGCCGGGCAGCTTGCCGTCGAGATCCCGCTCGTGCTCAGCAACCACGGGAGCCTGCGCGACCTGGTCGGCTTCTACAGTGTTCCGTTCGAGTCGATGCCGATCACGGATGCCGCGAGCAAGGCGGCGTTCGAGGACCGCGTGATCGAGGCGATCGAGGAGCACGACATCGAGCTCGTGGTGCTCGCTCGGTACATGCAGATTCTCTCCCCCGAACTCTGCGCGCGCCTCGAGGGTCGCGCCATCAACATCCACCACTCGTTCCTGCCCGGGTTCAAGGGGGCCAACCCCTACCGTCAGGCTCACGCCCGCGGCGTGAAGCTGATCGGGGCGACGGCGCACTTCGTCACCAGCGACCTCGACGAGGGGCCGATCATCGAGCAGAACGTGGTGCGCGTGGACCACTCGCGCACGCCAAGCGAGCTCGTTGCAATTGGTCAGGACGAAGAGAGCCGCACGCTCAGCCAGGCCGTCAAATGGTTCGCCGAGAACCGGGTGCTGCAAGACGGGGCGCGCACCATCATCTTCAAGTAGGGGTTGCCTGCTGCTCTTCTTCACCGAGGACGGCGCGAATGATAGAGCCGGCCGGCCGCCACAGCGTGCCGCTCCGGCATGCCGCTCCGGCATGCCGCACTCGCCTGCCGCGTTCGCCTGCCGGCCGACTCTCAATGTCGACGCCCAGGGCCGACCGCTACGCATCCGTCACCGTCTCGGCGCGGTGTATCCCCGCTGGCGCGCGCTCTACCCCTCGCCCACCGGGATAGACCGCGCCGGGCCCGTGTATTCCGTGAGGCGCCGTTGCCATGACGCTTCTGGACGGCAGGAGCCGGGGCGGGGCAGGGGCCGGGCACCCGCGTAGCTTCGGTAGAATAGCCGGGTGACAGAGACACATCCTGAGATCAAGCTCGGCCCCAACGACGTTCTGCGGTTCGTGCTCGAACTTTTCGCATTCGTCAGTCTCGGCATCTGGGGCTTCGCCGCCTGGCCGCTCCCCTGGCCCGGTGTGCTGATCGGCATCGCCGCCCCCGCGTTCGCCATCTTGATCTGGGCGCTGTTCCGCTCCCCCAAGGCCGTCTTCCGTCTTGACCCTTTCGGCAAGGCAATCGTCGAGATCGCCGTGATGGGTGCCGCGGCGCTCGCCCTCTGGGACCTCGGCTGGCCGATCGTCGCCGGAATCTTCGCCGTGCTCGCCACGGTCAGCGGCATCATCTCGGGGCGCAAAGAGCTCAGCTAGCTCTCGCAGCCATACGTGCCCACTGCGCCGGTGGCTAACTCCTGCAATCCTCCTCGCGGGCACCAACTAGCCCGCGCCATCCTGCGGAAGTCGGCGCGCGCATCCGCCGATTGCAGGAGTTAGCCACACAGCAGATCCAGAATCAGGCGCCGTCGCGGGCCTGGCAGCTGAGGTCGGTGGCGAACTCAGGAAATCCCTGCCGCGAGCAACAACCGGCCCGCCTAATTCTGCGGATGTTTATGCCGGCATCCGCAGATCTCCTGAGTTAGCCACGCCCCCGCCCCGGATCACCTCCGGATCAGCCCCGGATAAGACGGCTCCAGCAGGCAGAATGCGCCCTCAGCCGAGCGCCCTCGGTGGCTAACTCCGGCAATCCCGGCGGACGCCGACGAAGACCCGCGCCATTCCGCGGATGTCGGCGCACGCATCCGCCGATTGCAGGAGTTAGCCACACCCCCCAGCGCTGGCATGAGGCCAGGGTGACCCCACCGTGCGACCTAGACAGCCAGACGCGCTCCCGGGATCGCATCCAGCAGCTCACGGGTGTAGTCGGCCTGCGCGTTCTCGAAGATCTCTGCCGGCGTGCCGCTCTCGACGATGCGCCCGCGCTGCATCACATGCACCTCGTGCGAGATCATCCGCACGACGGCGAGGTCGTGGCTGATGAAGAGGTAGCTGAGTCCCAGCTCCCGCTGCAGCCCCGCGAGCAGGTCGAGGATCTGCGCCTGCACGAGCACATCGAGCGCCGACACCGCCTCATCGAGCACGACAAGTTCCGGCGAGAGCGCGAGCGCCCGGGCAATTGCCACACGCTGACGCTGGCCACCGGACAACTCGTGCGGCAGCCGTTCGGCCATCGCTGCGGGGAGCGCCACCTGGTCGAGCAGCTGCGCGACCATCGCCCGGCGGGTGTGCTTGGTTCCCACCTTGTGCACGCGCAGCGGCTCGGCGATCGACTCCTCAACCGTGTAGCGCGGGTCGAGCGAGGCGTAGGGGTTCTGGAACACCGGCTGCACCCGACGGCGGAAGGCGAAGAGCTCCCGCTTGCCGAGGCTCGCCATGTCGGCGCCGTCGAAGAGGATGTTGCCTGACGTGATCGGCTCCAGACCGAGAATCAGGTTCGCGGTCGTCGACTTGCCCGACCCCGACTCCCCAACGATCGAGACGGTACGTCCGCGCGGGATGCCGAAACTCACCTGGTCGACAGCGGTGAACTGGGAGGCGACCCCGGTTCCGGCCGCCCGGATCGTGAAGACCTTCGTCAGATCGCGCACCTCGACGAGGCTGCCTGCCTCGGGCAGCTCGTCGACATCCGTTGCCCCGTCGATCACCGATACGGCCGCAACCGATACAGCTCCGACCGACGTTGCGCCCACCGGCCCGGCGCCCACCGAAACAGGAATCTGACGGGCGTTGACCGCACTCACCATGCTGATCGAGCTCAGGCTCGGCGCGGCCTGCAGCAGCTGCTTCGTGTATGCGTGCTGAGGGTTGGCCAGGATCTCGTCGGCCTGCCCGAACTCGACGATCTCACCGCGCAGCATCACGACGATCTTGTCGGCGCGCTCGGCAGCCAGTCCGAGGTCGTGGGTGATCAGGAAGACCGACGTGCCCATCTCGGCGGTCAGCTGGTCGAGCTGATCGAGGATGCGTCGCTGCACGGTCACATCGAGGGCGGAGGTGGGCTCGTCGGCGATCAGCAGCTTGGGTCGGCAGGCGAGACCCATCGCGATCAGCACACGCTGACGCATCCCGCCGGAGAACTCGTGCGGGTACTGGTTCACGCGGTGCTCGGGGTCTGGAATGCCGACCATGGTGAGCAGCTCGATGACCTGCGCCCTGGCCGCCGCGCCCGATGCGACGCCGTGCACCTCGAGCGCCTCCGCCACCTGCGCGCCGATGCGCATCAATGGGTTGAGGTTCGACATCGGGTCCTGCGGCACCAGGCCGATGCCGGCGCCCCGAATCGCCTGCATCTCACGTTCGCTGAGCGTGGCCAGGTCGACGCCGTCGAACCAGACCTCACCGCTGGTGAGCTTGCCGGTGCCGGGAAGAAGCCGGTTGATCGCGGCGGCCGTGGTGGACTTGCCCGACCCCGACTCGCCCACGACGGCGACCGTCTGTCCGGGCAGCACGTCGATCGAGACGTGCTTGACCGCCTGCACCTCGCGGGTGCCGGTGTTGAACGACACCGAAAGATCACGGATCGACAGAACGGGAGTGGGAGTGTTCATGGTTACCTCTTCGGTGCTGGACGAACTGGGGTGTGGTCGAAAACTGTGGGGGCGAACGGATGCCGCGCGCTGGTCGCTCATGCGCGTGCCCCGCGGTGAACCGTGGGGTGCGCCGCGGGGTGCTCCTCGAGTTGCTCCTCGAGTTGCTCCTCGAGGTTCTCCCCGGCCAGCGCCGCGCGTGCTGCGTTCCGTAACTCCTGCCAGAGGTGGTCGTTCGGAACGGGGACGCCCGGGGTGACCAGTCGGTTGCTCGCCAGAGCGAGCGACACTTCGTGGCCGGGAACGAACCCGACCATGCAGCCGACGAAGCCAGGATGCCAGAGCAGATCGAGCATCCGCCCGTCGACCTCGAGGTGCGAGCGACGAAAGCCCAACGCCTGCTCGGCGTCGGGCCCGGCGGCGAAGAATTCCTCGGCCACCTCGGGACGCCACAGTTCTGCGTGCTCGCGATAGTTCGCGAACGTGTTGGCGAAGGTCATCAGGTCGGGCAGCGTGGAGAACAGTCCGGCATGCCCCGACACCCCGTCGAAGAGATGGAACGCGTTGCCGTCGTTGACCTCACCGCGCACGGGGGTGCGTCGCCAGCCGGTGAAGTCGCCGTTGGTGTGCGGCACCGGGTAGGGCATCCCGGTGTCAACCATGGTGAATTCCGCTTGGTCGCCGAGCGAACTCGTCGCGACATCGTCGCTCAGCGGGTGGGCGTATCGGGTGGAGCCGAGGCCGAGCGGACCGGTCACCAACGTGGCAATCGCGTCCGGCAGCGCCAGCCCGGTCACCGAGGTGATGATGCGGCCGAGCTGGATGAAACCGAAGTCGGAGTAGTGACGAGCGGTTCCGGGCCGGTAGCGCAACGGATGCCGGTCGACGAGTTCGAAACCCGCCGGGGCGGTGTCGGCGGCGAGGTAGAGCGGCTGCCACTCCCAGAGGCCGGCCCGGTGCTGCAGCAACTGGCGCACGGTGATCGTGTCTTTCTGACCGTCGCAGAACTGCGGCAGATACCGGCGCACCGGGTCGTCGAGGTCGAGCAGCCGGTCGGACACGAGCCGAAGGATGGCTGTCGTCGTCGCGACGACCTTGGTGACCGACGCAAGATCGTGCTGGGTCCGGATGCCGAGGGGCGCCGCATCCGTCTGGCTGGTGGGCAGTGCGCGGAACCCGGCGACGCCGGACTGGTCGAAACCGGGCGCGCGCACGGCCAGGGCGACGCCGGCCGGCGGGGTGCTGCCGTCCGGCAGCCCGACGGGAATGGTGTCGATCAGCTGCCGGGCGGTACGGTCAAGAATTGTGGAGTGAGTCATCGGGTGTCCTCCGCTCGCGCGGGATCGGCCAGACCGCGGATTCCGAGCCCCGACCCAAGACCTGAACCGGCCCCGGCCCCGGCCCCGGCCCCGACACCCGGAATCACGGCGTCGCCGTGGTAGCTCACTCCGCCGCGCACCGGCGAGGCGCGCAGCCAGAGCCCGGCGTCGAGGTCGTGTGCACGCTGGCGGTCGGCGGTCGAGAGTGTGCCGACGAAGGCCGTCGCAGCGGCAATGCCGACATGACTTTCCATCATGCAGCCGACGAGCACGCCGACGCCGTTCTCAGCGGCGAGCGCGGCGAGCCGTCCGGCTTCGCTCAGGCCGCCGGTCTTGGCCAGTTTGATGTTGATCAGATCGGAGGCACGACGGGAGAGGATCTCCTCGAGATCCCGCGTCGTCCAGACCGACTCGTCGGCGAGCACCGGGGTGTCGACGCGGCTCGTCACGAAGGCGAGGTCGGTGAGTGCCCGCGCGGCGACGGGCTGTTCGACGAATTCCAGTCCGAGGCCGGCGTCTTCCCACCCCCGGATGATGTCGACGGCCTGCTCGGCGCTCCAGCCCTGGTTGGCGTCGACGCGGAGGGCGATCGCCGGCCCGACGGCCGCTCGCACCGCAAGCAGCGCGTCCCGGTCGTTGTGCCCGGCACCGACCTTGATCTTGAGCGTGCTGAACCCGGCAGCGACCTGCGCGCCGACCTGTGCCACGAGCGCCTCGATTGCGTCAGCGGAGAGAGTCATGTCGGTCACGACGGGCACAGTCACTCCACCGAGAAACACGCTGAGCGGGAGGCCGGCCTGCTGGGCGGCCAGGTCATGCAGCGCACTGTCGACCCCGGCACGGGCGGCCGAATTGTGCAGGATGCTGCGGGCCAGCGCGGCACTCAACGCGCCGGGCTCCTCCAGGGTGCGGCCGAGCACCGCGGCTGAGAGCGGACCGTCGACGGCCGCGGCAATACTCGCCGGGCTCTCCCCGGTGACACGCCAACTGGCCGCCGCCTCGCCCCACCCGCTGCGTCCGTCACTGTCGATAGCCTCGACGAGCACGGCGCGGATCGCGTCGGTGCGGCGAATCGCCGTGACGAAGGGACGCACCAGCGGAAGGTCGACGGTGTGCACGACGAGCCGTTCGACGCTGGCGCTCATCGTGAGCCCTCGGCGGAAACCTCGGCGGAAACCAAGGCGGGGGCAGACGTGGCCGCGTCCGGAGTGCTCAGGGGAGCACGCCACGCCCGCGAGGCAATAAAGAGTGCGAGCAGCACCACCGCTGAGATCGCTGCGGTGGTGGTTGCCGCGCCGTGGCCCGACGACAGCGTGACGGATGCCGCGATGAAGGGGATCGCCGCTCCGCCCGCCGCGCCGAGCGCGACGAAGGCGGCGGAGGCACGCACGGAGTGCCGCGTTGGCGTGAGCTCGACGGCAATTCCGATCAGGAGCCCATAGCAGGATCCCGAGGCGAACACTGCGACTCCCAGGCAGAGCAGGGCGCCGACCGGAGAGAGCGCCTGCACCGCTGCCGCCCCGCAGAGCGCCGCGGCGATCAGCACCGTGCAGCCGAGAGCGACGCGTCCGGGCAGCACGCGACCGGTCAGCGCGACCCCCGACATCCGTCCCAGGCTCATTAACAGCCAGAACGCGCTGGTGCCGACGGCCGCGACGGCAACGGACGCGCCGAGCTCCTGCTCGAAGGTCGACGCCGACCAGCCGGAGATCACCGATTCGGTGCCGACATAGCAAAACAGGGCGGCGGCGAGAAAGGCGAGTTGGATGCGCCGTGAGTCGCCTGGCCTCTCTCCGCCGAGCGGGGCCGTTGAGTCGCCAGTGACGTTCTCATCGACCGCGGCGCGGCGCGGCACCGCCGGTATTCCGCGCAGGCTCACGGCGACCGCGAGCTGCACGAGGGCGATCAGCAACGGAACCAGCCGCGCCTGGCCGGCCATCGCCGTGGCGAGGACCGCGAGCGGCGTGAGGGTGGCGACGATGCTGATCATCAGGGTCAGTTTGGTCAGGGCGCGCGGCATCCCGCCGGCACCGATCACGCGCACGGCGGCGGTGCCGGCTGCCTCGACGATGCCGAAACCGAACCCGGCCAGCGCGGCACCGACGACGAACCAGAGTGGTGCGGGAGCGCAGGCGGCCAGGGCCAGGCCGACGGCCTGAACGCAGGCGCCGGCTCGCAGCAGGGTCGTCAGCGAAAACGATGACGACGCGAACGAAGTAGACAGCACCCCGACGAGCAGCCCGGTGAAGAGGGCGGGAATCGCCGGGAGCAGGGCGGCAGAATTCACGCCGAGGTCGGCGGCGAGCGCCGGGATGACCGCCGGAATCACGGCCGCGGTTCCGCCGAGCGCCGCGAACGCGAAGGCGAGGGAGCGCACCGAGTGGCCGCCGGTCACAACGAGCTCCCGGATGTCGGGGCTGCGTCGAGCACCCGGGTCAGGCTCAGCTCCGGCTCGCCGAATTCGGCCTGCACCCGGGTCTCGCCGGTCGGCGTCCACCCCTGCCGCAGATAGAAGGTCAGCGACGGAGCGTTGTCGGCAAAGACCCACAATCCGGCGGTTGCCATGCCGGACGCGGCGAGGGCGTCACCGGCGGCGCCCAGCAGGCGCGAGCCGACGCCCATGCCTTGCGTCTGCGGCGAGACGTAGAGCGAATGCACGGCGCCGTGGGCGTCGGCTCCCCCGGCGAAGCGGGTGACACCGAGGATCTGAGTGTCCGACCCATCTGACTCGCCACCCCGCTCGGCCACGAGCACCTCGCCCGGCATCGCTTCGGCGAGCACCCGCGTCCAGAGCGCGTGCGCCTGCGCATCCGTCATGGCGTCAATCAGCCGCTCGGGCAGCACGTCCCGATAGCTTCCGCGCCAGCAGTCGAGAAACACTGTCACGATGCCGTCAATGTCCCCCTTCGTTGCGGGGCGGTAGACGATGGACATACCCGGCTCAGCGCTTCGTCTGCAGGGTGAGCGAGCGCAGCGGTTCGGTCAGCGGGGCCGGCAGCACCAACGGTCCGTTGCCCGGCGTGATCGTGCCGAGCACCCGAGCCTCCCGAGCACCCGTACCGGCCGGGTTCGTGCCGGGCAGGCCGTGCGCGGTGCACCAGCCGATCAGCGCGAACGCAATGGCTTCCTTTTCGTCGGCCGGGGCGCCGAACTCGTCGGAGAGCACGACGTTCACCGCGGGCAGCGCGGCACGCAGGCCGCCCAGAATCAGCGGGTTGCGGCAGCCGCCGCCCGACACGACGAGCAGGTCGATTCCGGCGGAGCGCACGTCCCTGGCCACGGTCTGCACCGTCAGCTCGGTGAGCGTGGCGACCAGGTCGATGTCGCTCACCGTGCGGCCGGAGCGCAAAATCGCATCGCTGACGTAACTGCCGTGGAAGTGCTCCTTGCCGGTGCTCTTCGGCGCGGGCAGTGCGTAGTAGGCGTCGTCGAGCAGGAGCTCAAGCAGCACGGCATCAACAGAACCGGATGCCGCGATGCGGCCGTCTCGGTCGTAGCCGAGCGTGTTCAGGGCGCGTTCGGTGATCGTTGCGTCGATGAGCGCGTTCGCCGGCCCGATGTCGTAGGCGTAGAGATCGCGGTCAGGGGGAACCACGGTCATGTTCGAGATGCCGCCGAGGTTGAGTGCGGCCGGCGTGCCGGGCGAGCCGGCCAGCAACAGTGCGTCCAGAAAGGAGACGAGCGGGGCGCCATGTCCACCGGCAGTGATATCCCGGATGCGCACATCGGAGACAACCGGCGTGCCGGTCTTCTCGGCGATCCAGGCGGGCTGGCCGATCTGCAGGGTGCCGAGGGCGTGCCCGGCGTCCACCCAGTGGAAGACGGTCTGACCGTGCGAGACGATCAGGTCGACGGCGCCATCGGCGACGATCGCCGCATCCGCCGCATCGGCGAACGCCTGCCCGATCAGGGTGTCGAGTTCGCAGACCTCCGCGAGGGTCGTCTCGGCGGGCGGGAGTGCGGCGATCAGCCGGGCGCGCAGCTCGGGCGCGTACGGCGTGCCGCTGCGGTGGAGCACCTCGCCGGTCAGCACCCCGTCGACGAAGTCGAAGTCGACGACTGCTGCGTCGATTCCGTCGTGCGACGTGCCAGAGATCATGCCGAGAATCTTCATTTTTCCTCCAGTGCGGCGCGCAGGTTTCCGTTGACCGCGCTCAGGCGAGCGCCGGCTTCGTCGATGCTGAGTCCGGTGCGCAGCGCCACAATCGTCTGCTTGACGTTGTAGTTGTTCGCAACGAGGGCGACGACGGCAGTTTCACGATCGACGTTCGCGATGGTGCGCACGATGCCGAGGGCCCGCTCCCGCAATTTGACGTTTGTCGGCTTCACATCGACCATCAGGTTGCCGTAGGTCTTGCCGAGCTGCACCATCACGATCGTCGAGAACATGTTGAGCACCAGCTTTTGAGCAGTTCCGGCCTTCAGCCGGGTGGATCCGCTGATGATCTCGGGGCCGACCAGAACTTCGATGCCGTGTTCGGCGGCTGCGCTGAGCACGGTGTCGTGGTTGCACGACAGCCCGATGCTCAGGGCGCCGAGTTCCCTGGCCCGCGCGATGGCGGCGACGACATAGGGGGTCCGTCCGCTCGAGGCGATTCCGATCACGGTGTCGAGCGAGGTCACCCCGGCCGCGTCGATGGCGGCGATGCCGGCCGCGGGGTCGTCTTCGGCACCCTCACACGGCGACACGATCGCCTTCGACCCGCCGGCGATGATCGCGAAGACCTGCTCGGGCGGGGTGCTGAAGGTGGGCGGGCATTCCGATGCGTCGAGCACACCGATCCGTCCGGGCGTTCCGGCTCCGACGTAGATCAGTCGCCCGCCGGCCTTCATCCGCAGGGCGGCGGCCTCGATGGCCGGCACAATCGTCGGCAGCGCCAGCGCCACCGCGCCGGGAACCGTGGCGTCGGCGTCGTTCATCAGCGCGGCCAAGGCGCCCACCGGCATCCGGTCGATTTCCGCGAAGCGCGGGTCCGCCGCTTCGGTGGCCAGCCCGGCGAGCGAGATTGTCACGGCCTCTGCGGCTGTAGTGACGGTCGGGTAGGGGTCGTGCCGGGTCATCGTTTGCCTTTGTTTCGTGGATCAAGTGTGTCGCGCAGGCCATCGCCGAGCAGGTTGAGGCCGACGACAAGAAGAACGACGATCGCGCCGGGCGCAATCATGGTCCAGGGGGCGATGTAGACCAGGGTGCGCGCCTCGAAGATCATCGAGCCGAGCGACGGTGTGGGCGGCGGTGCGCCCAGGCCGAGGAAGCTCAGCGATGCTTCGGTGAGCACCGCCCACGACAGGGAGAGGGTGACCTGGATGATGATGATCGAGGTGATGTTCGGCAGTACGTGACGCATCATCACCGCCATGCGGCTGGCGCCGGTGCTGGTCGCCGCCTTCACATACTCGATCTCCCGCAGCGAGAGCACGGGGCCGCGAGTGACGCGGATGAAGATCGGCACATAGACGATCGCGATCGCGATCGCGATGGTGAACCAGTTGCGGTCGAACACGGATGCGAGGGAGAGCGCGAGCAGAAGCGGCGGGAACGCGAAGAGCACGTTGGTGACCCCGCCGATGGCGGCATCGGGAGCACCACGGAAGAAGCCGGCGATCAGGCCGCCCATCGTTCCGATCACCGTGGCGAAGGTCACGGCGACGACGGCGATGAGCGCGGAGTTCGCCACACCGGCCGCCACGCGGGAGAAGACATCGCGCCCGAACTGGTCGGTGCCGAACCAGTGTTCCGGCGACGGCGGGAGCAGGCGCGACGGCGGATCCTGGGCAATCGGGTCGTACGGAAGAAGATTGAGGAACGACGCGAACGTCAGAAGCACGAGCACGCTGACGATGATCAGGCCGCTCAGGCCGCTCGGGCTGCGAAGCAGCGCGCGGAATCGTCCGGCGGCGACACTGCGGGTGCGCGGCGCCGGGCCACCCGGCACCGGGCTTCCGGTCGTCAGGCTCTCCGTCGTCGGGCTGTCGGTCGTCGAGCTCTGCGTTGTCGGGCTCTGGGCATGGGCGAGGTCGGTCATTTTGCACGCACCCGGGGGTCGATGAGGCGGTAGGTCAGGTCGGTGAGCAGGTTCACGATCACGAAGGCGAGGGCGATCACCAGCACGGTGCTTTGCACCAGCGCGTACTCCTTCTGCTGGATTCCGAGCAGAACCTGTCGGCCGATGCCCGGCAACGAGAAAATCTGCTCGACGACGACGGCGCCGCCGAGAAGGTAACCGAACTGCAGGCCGGTCATCGTGACGATCGGTACCAGCGCGTTGCCGAGCACGTGCTTCAGTTGCAACCGGCGGGGAGGAACGCCCTTGGCGCGCGCCGTGCGGATGAAGTCGTTGGAGCGCACCTCGAGCACCGCGGTGCGCGTGGTGCGCATGATCGGCGCTGCGATTCCGAAGCCGAGAACGAGGGAGGGCAGCAGCATCTGCTGCAGGTTCAGCAGGGGGTCGCTGAACAGCGTGGCAAAGGTTTGCCCGTTGGGGTTGAAGCCGAACGACGACGCCAGCACCGAGAGCAGGGCGGTGGCGAGCAGGAAGGCGGGGATCGAGAGGCCGGCGAGTCCGACGATCTGACCGAACGCGTCACGCGGGGAGTCGGGCTTGGAGGCCGACAGCATGCCGAGCGGAATGCCGATCAGCAGCGCGAGGACAATCGAGAACAGCGCAAGCTCGAAGGTGACCGGCAACGACGCAGCGGTGAGATCGAGAACGCTTTCTTGGGCGCGAGACGAGAAACCGAGGTTTCCGGTGAACAGGTTGCCCAGCCAGGAGAAGAACTGAACGACGAGCGGCTGATCGAGGCCGTAATACTGCTCGAGGGCCAGCTTCTGGGCCGGAGTGAGCGCAGCGGCCTCGGTACCGAGCCCCGCGGTGATCTGGTTGCCGGGGATGGCCCGCAACATGATGAAGACGAAGATCGCGACGCCGAGGAGGGTGAGCGCCGCGGCGCCGATCCGGCGCACGATGCTGTTGTGGAAGAGAGTTTTGAGCATGTCCTTCGGGCATTCCCAATTGCATGGCGGGTGCCGACCTTGTGGGTCGGCACCCGCCCCGGCAATCGTTAGTTAACGGTTGTGGTGCGCAGGTACTGGAGCGAACCGTTGGCCATGGGAACGAAGCCCTTGACCTTCGAGTCGGTCGCGGTGTAGCTGTAGCTGGTGAAGAGCCACACCCAGGCAGCGTTGTCCTCGAGCTCGTTCGAGACCTTGGTGTAGATCGCGGCACGGTCCTTCGGGTCGCTGGTTGCACGGCCTTCGGCGAACAGCGCGTCGAGTTCGGGCGAGCTGTAACCGGCGACCTTGTTCAGGTTTCCGGTGCTGGTGAAGTAGCGGCCGTACATGCCGTCGGGGTCCGGACGTCCACCGTTCAGGGCGACAGCGGCGTCGAAGTCGCCGGCGATCCAGCGGTCGACGTAGGCGCCGGACTCCAGGGTCTCGACGTCGAGGGTGATCTTCGCCTCGGCCAGCTGTGCCTTGAGGTTCTGGGCTTCGTTCACCGAGGTGGCGTATTCGCCCTGCGACACGATCGTCTTGATGGTGACGCCGTCGGCCTTGCCCGCCTTGGCCAGGTAGGAAGCAGCCTTCTTGAGGTCGCGCTCCGGGCACGGACGCGATTCGGGGTCTGACTTGTAGGCCGGCGACGTGATCGGGCCGGTGACTTCGCCTTCGCCGAGTGCCGCGGTGTCGAGAACTTCCTGGCGGTCGATCGCACAGGAGACGGCGAGGCGCACGTTGACGTCGGCGAGATCGCCGCGCGTCGCGTTCAGCTGCAGTGCGTGGTAGCTCAGCTGCGGGGTCTTGGCGACGGTAATCGTTCCGCTCTCAGCGGTCTGGGCGACCAGCGGGTCGTCGAAGACGGCCATCTGAACGTTGCCAGACTGCATGGCCGACACGATCGAGGACTCGTCGGGAATGACGCGGAACTCAACGTTGTCGAGCGTCGGCTCGTCACCCCAGTACGCCGTGTTCTTCTTGAGCGTGATCGACTGGTTCGCCACGCGGGTGTCGAACGAGTAGGCGCCGGTACCGTTCGGCGTCGTGTTCAACGCCTCTTCGGTGTCGTCGGAGGAGAGCATCGCCATGTTGATCACGGCGAGGCTGGCCGGCAGCGCGGCATCCGCGGCCGACAGGGTCAGCACGACAGTGTTCTCGTCGCTGGCCTCGATCGTGGCAACGGATGCGAGGGCGCTGCGAGAGACGGCAGCGGTCGCCTCGTCCTTGATCTTGGTCAGTGAGCTGACGACGTCTTCGGAGCCGAACGTGCTGCCGTCGGCGAAGGTGACGCCTTCACGCAGCTTGAGAGTGACGGTCAGGCCGTCCTCGGATGCTTCCCACGACTCGGCGAGGCCCGGAACGACATTCAGGTCTGCGTCGAACTCGGTCAGGGTGCCGTAAACGTTCTGCAGAACGTTGACCGCCTGGAACTGCGTGGCCTTCCAGGGGAAGAGGGTGTCGGGGTCTGACGTGACTCCGACGACCAACGAACCGCCGGCCTTGGCCGATTCAGCCGGTGCTGGTGTTGCGGGGCTCGAACAGCCCGATACTGCGAGTGAGACGATCGCGGCGATACCAAGTGCCGAGACTGCCCCACGAGAAAAACGAGAACCGTGTGACAAGGGTTACTCCTCAGGTGTGTTTGTGATGCTCCATTGCATGGGCCACGAGTGGGGCTCGCGGTTACACTGAAAGCGTCTGTGATCCAGGTTGGAATAAAAGTACACCATCTTTACAACATGTGTACTTTCTTTTCTCGTATTGTTATCCCTAGGCAGTGAAAGTCCGGCGGCAGTGTTGCCACGGATCACCTCTTTCGCTGCGCGAAGGGGACAAGAACGTGACTGACGACATCCTGGAACGACCGGATTCCCGGACCGTTTTGGTGCGCATGCGGGCGGCCATGCCGTCGCTGCGCCCGACCGAACGGCTGATCGCCGAACTTTTTCTCGCCAACCCGACGGATGCAGCCAACCTGTCGATCGCGGAGCTCGCCGCCCGCTGCGGCACCTCGACGACCTCGGTCGTCCGGTTCTACAAGCGCATCGGCTACGAGCACTACAAAGACCTGCGCATCGATCTCACCCGGGAGACGACGCGCGAGAACATGCAGAACACCAACTTCTCGTCGGTGTCCGGTGACATCAATCGGGAGGACTCCCTCGATGACATCGTCGCGAAGGTGGCGCTGAACGAAACCCTGTCGATTGCCGACACGGCCAAGGTGCTCGACACGGTGGCGCTCGGCCGCGCCGTCGACCTTCTGCAATCCGCCCGGCGCATCGACAGTTTCGGTGTCGGCGCGAGTTCGTTTGTGGGCCTCGACCTGCAGCAGAAACTCACCCGAATCGGTCGCACCGCCCTCAATTGGCCGGATACCCACTCGGCCTGGACCTCGGCGGCGACCCTCGACGCATCCTGTGTCGCCATCGCCGTGTCGCACACCGGCTCGACGATCGACACCGTGGAGTTCCTGAAGCTTGCGCGGGCCGCGGGCGCCGCCACGATCGCCATCACCAACTTCGGGGAATCCCCCCTGGCCAACGCGGCCGACATCGTGTTGACCACTGCAGCGCGGGAGACCCGGTTCCGTTCCGGGGCGCTCGGCAGCAGAATCGCCCAGCTCATGGTCGTCGACTGCCTGTTCACCGCGGTGGCCCAGGCCTCGTTCGACGAATCGATGACGGCAGTTCGCACTACATATGAGGCAGTGCATAGCCGCAGCCTGAAAGGATCTTGAATGAGCGCCGCTTCGGCACTGAGCACCCCGCCGAACGCGAGCACCCGCTCGATTGATCGGCTGAAGTACGCCCACGACGCCTCGCACTACTTGCTGGTCCCGACCAGCGTGGCCACCCCGTCCACCGCCGCCGAGGTGGCCGAGCTCTATCGGGAAAGCCAACGCCGCGGCATCCCGCTCACCTTCCGCTCCGGCGGAACCAGCCTGAGCGGGCAGGGCGTGACCGACGGCATCCTCGTCGACACGCGCGCCAACTTCCGCAGCATCGAGGTGTTGGATGCCGGCGCCCGCGTGCGCGTGCAGCCCGGCGTCACCGTGCGCCAGGTCAACGCCCGGCTGACTCGATTTGGCCGCAAGCTCGGGCCGGACCCGGCGAGCGAGATTGCGTGCACGATCGGCGGGGTCGTCGCCAACAACTCCAGCGGCATGGCCTGCGGCACGGCGCAGAACAGCTATCAGACGGTCGAGTCGATGGTCGTCGTGCTGCCGAGCGGCACGATCGTCGACACCGGCGCGGCCGACGCCGATGAGCGTCTGCGCCAGCTCGAACCCGCCCTCTACCGGGGACTCGCCCGGCTGCGCGACCGGGTGCGCGGGAACGCGGCATCCGTCGCCCTGATCGAAGCGCAGTTCTCGATGAAGAACACCATGGGCTACGGGGTCAACTCGTTTCTCGACCATGAGCGGCCGGTCGACATCCTCGCCCACCTGATGATCGGCAGCGAGGGCACCCTCGGCTTCGTCGCCGAGGTCACCTTCCGCACGGTTCCCGCGCTCCCCCAGGCGCTCACCGGCCTGGCCCTTTTCCCCACCCTGAGCGCGGCCACCTCTGCGCTTCCGTCGCTCGTCGCCGCCGGGCTCGGCACGATCGAGCTGATGGATGCGACCTCGCTCCGGGTCGCCCAGACCCAGCCGGACAGCACGCCGGAACTGCAGGCACTCGCCGTCGACGGTCACGCCGCCTTGCTGCTCGAGTTCCTGGCCGAAAGTCCAGAGCAGCTGGCCGCACAGCGCGATGCCGGCGCATCCGCTCTCGCCGCACTCGACCTGGTCGCTCCCCTCTCGCTGACCGGGAACGCACGCGAGCGGGCGAATCTCTGGCACATTCGGAAGGGCCTCTACACGACGGTTGCCGGCGCCCGCCCCTCGGGCACGACGGCGCTGCTCGAAGACATCGTGGTTCCGGTTCCGGCACTCCTCGGCACCTGCGAAAGCCTGATCGGCCTCTTCGACGAGTACGACTACGAAGAAAGCGTGATCTTCGGGCATGCCAAAGACGGCAACATCCACTTCATGCTCAACGAGCATTTCGACGACCCGGCGTCGCTCACGCGCTACGAACGGTTCACCGAGGAGATGGTCGACCTCGTTCTCGGCAATGGCGGCTCGCTGAAGGCCGAGCACGGCACCGGGCGCATCATGGCGCCGTTCGTGCGGCGCCAGTACGGCGACGAACTGTACGAGGTGATGCTGGAACTCAAGGCGCTGTTCGACCCGACCGGCTTGCTGAACCCCGGGGTGATCCTCTCCGACGACCCGCAGTCGTATCTCGCGAACCTCAAGCTTGCCCCGACGGTGGAGGCCGAGGTGGATCGCTGTGTCGAGTGCGGCTACTGCGAGCCGGCCTGCCCGTCGAAAGACCTGACTATGACGCCGCGGCAGCGCATTGTGATTCGCCGGGAGATGAAGTCGGCGGAGGCCGCCGGTGACACCGCGCTTCTCGCTGAACTCCGCCGCGACTACGCCTATGACGGCGTCGAGACCTGCGCCGTCGACGGGATGTGCCAGGTCGCCTGCCCGGTGAACATCAACACCGGCGATCTGGTGCGGCGGCTGCGCGCTGAGAACACCAGCGCGCTCGAACAGTCGGCCTGGCTCGGTGCCGCCAAGAACTGGGGCACCGTCACCGCGCTCGGCGGTGTCGCCCTGAGTGTGGCCGACCGGGTGCCGGCGCCGATCGTCACCGCGGCCACCCGGGTCGGCCGGGCGCTGCTCGGCGCCGACACGGTGCCGCTCTACGACAAGGACCTGCCGCGTGGCGGGTCGCGCCGCCGAGATCTCTCGGCCGGCGCACCGACCGCCGCACCGACCGCGGTCTACTTCGCCGCCTGCATCGGCACGATGTTCGGTCCGGCCGCCGATGGGATCGGCGTGACCGATGCCTTTCTCGAACTCTGCACGCGGGCGGGAGTGAGCGTCGCGATTCCCGAGGGCCTCGATTCGCTCTGCTGCGGCACCCCGTGGAAGTCGAAGGGCAACACGCGCGGCTACGACCGGATGACCGACACCGTGCTGCCGGCGCTGCTGGCCGCCAGTCGCGGTGGTGAGTTGCCGATCGTCTGCGACGCGGCATCCTGCACCGAAGGTTTGGAGACGATGCAGAAGAACGCTCTCTCCGCCGGCGGCGACTACGCGGCGTTGCGCTTCGTCGATGCGGTCGAGTTCATCCATGAGAACGTGATCGAGCAGGTTCCGGTGACGACGCCGGTGGCATCAATCGCGCTGCACCACAGCTGTTCGTCGACGCAGCTCGGCATCAACGCGATGATGACCGCCCTGGCCGAGCGGATCAGCCCCGACGTGCATGTGCCGGTGGAATGGAGTTGCTGCGCCTTCGCCGGCGACCGCGGGCTGCTGCATCCGGAGCTCACCGCCTCGGCGACGGCACGCGAGGCGGCCGAGGTCGCCGAGCGCAGCTACGCCTCGTATGCGTCGGCGAATCGCACCTGTGAGCTCGGGATGAGTCGGGCGACCGGGCAGGAGTACCGGCACCTGCTGGAGCTCGTCGAGGAGGCGACCCGGCCGCAGTCCAGCTGACCGAGCCTTGTAGCCGAGCCTCGTTCGCTATATTGCCGACCCGAGCCCAAACCGGTGGCTAATTCTTGCAATTTGCGTGCAATTTGCGCTCGGCAGGCTTGCGTCCGTCGTGGTGGCTAATTCAGGAAATCCGGGCCGCCGGCTGCGAACACTCGCGTGATTGCGGGGGCGGCACCGTCGGCATCCGCAGTTTTCCTGAGTTCCCGTCTCCCCCGGATGTGGTCGATGCCGCCCGCGGTGAGCCCAGCTTCGAGCCGGTGTTGGTTGCTAACTCCGGGAATCCCTGCGCGCGGCAGCAACAACCCGCATGATTCCGCGGGAGGCGCGTCAGACATCTGCCGATTCCCGGAGTTAGCAACCGCTGCTTGGGTGTTAGTAGGCGGCGACTGACATGGCGGGCTTCAGCGCCAGCATGGTCTGCGTCCGGTTGCTAACTCCGGTATTCCGAGTTCCTGTGGGCGGACGCCCGCGTGATTTCAGGGCTGTGCCGTCGGACATCCGGCGATTTCCGGAGTTAGCCACCGCGGCTTGGAGTGACCGAGACGCAACCGATGGCTCATCAGTCTGTAGCGGCGGTCGGGCGCGCTGTCGGCGGGGTCGGCACGGCAGGAGTCACGGCGGGAGTCGAGGCCGTATCGGTCGCCGGCACCCCGCCCGGCATCCGCACCGCGTAGACGGATGCGACGACGAACAACACCGCGCCGACCCCGAACGCTGCGGGGTAGGAGAGCGTGTCGGCGAGAAGTCCGGCGGCCAACGGGCCGATGATCGCGCCGACATCCCCAAACATGGAGAAGACGGCGACCGGACGCCCGCCGCGGGAACCCGCCGCGTCGCCGACGGCCGCGGCCGGCGCAGTCCCCATGAATGCGGAGGCCACCCCGTACAGGCAGAGCAACACCGTCAGCACCCAGATGTTCGGAGCGAACGGCACTGCGAAGATGATGACCGCCGCCGCGGCGAAGGAGCCGATGATGGCGGGCTTGCGTCCCACGGTGTCGATGAATCGCGCGGCGGGAGCCAACGCGATCGTCTGGGCGACGGCGGCCACGGCGAAGGCGATCCCGGTCCAGGTGCTCGGGCCGTTCAGCACCTCGACGATCAACACCGGGATCAGCGCGCCGCGCACCCCGAACGAGGTCCAGCCCTGCGCGAAGTTCGCGAGGCAGGCGGCCCGGTAGCGCTTGTCGGTGAGCACCGTGCGGAACGGGATCGCGGCCGCGGCCTCGGCCGCCGCACCCGCGGCATCCTTCGCAGTGCGCGGACGCAGCAGGATGAGGCCGACGACCCCGGCGATCGCGAGGGTCGCCGCATAGAAGAAGAAGGGCGCCGTGAGCGAGATCGCGGCGAGCAGACCGCCGATTGCCGGCCCGGCCATGCCGCCGAGCAAGAAGCCGCCCTGGTAGAAACCGATGGCCCTGGCCCGCAACGCCGGTGAGGTGGAGCCGAGCAGAAGCGTCATCGCCGACACGGTGAACATGGCCGATCCGATTCCGCCGACTCCACGCAGCAGCAATAACTGCGGGTAGTTCGCGGCGATGCCGACCAGACCGCTCGACACGGCCACGATGCCGATCCCGGTCGCCAGGACCAGGCGTTCGCCCATCCAGTCGATCAGCCGCCCGCAGAACGGGCTTGCAACCAGGCGCATCAGCGCGAAGGCCGACACGACGGCGCCGACTTCGAGGTTGCCCACATTGAAGCTGCGCACGTAGACCGGCAGCACCGGAATGACGACGCCGAAGCCCACCATCACGAAAAAGGAAATAACGCCCAAGACGTAGACGTCACGGGAGAGTCGAGGTTTCGCGGCGGCTCGGCGGGTGTCAGTGCCGAACGGCCGGGAGAACATCATCCCTCCAGGGTACGCGCTGGGCCCGGCGTCGCCGAGCTTGCCACGTGCGGTCGAGTTTGCCCGGCAGAACAGGAAGTCTCGACCGGAACGCGCAAACTCGGCGCAGCAGTTCGGGCGACTCTCGACGAGAGGGCGCAGGCCGACGGATGCGCCGGGCTAGATCCCTTGCCAGGCCGGCTTGTGCGCCCAGGCGTGCTGGTAGTAGTCGCGGTTGACGAGTTTGCTCGCCGCTGCCGCATCCACGACCACCGTCACATGCGGGTGCAGCTGAATGGCCGAGCCGGGCTGGCTGGCCGTCATCGATCCCTCGACGGCCGCGGCGATCGCGTCGGCCTTGCCCGCCCCGAACGCGAGCAGCACCAGGTGGCGCGCACGCAGAATCGTGCCGAGCCCCTGCGTGATGCAGTGCATCGGAACCTGATCGGGCGTGTCGAAGAACCGCGCATTGTCGACGCGCGTCTTCTCGGTCAATGTCTTCACGCGAGTCAGCGAGCCGAACGAGGAGCCCGGCTCGTTGAAACCGAGGTGTCCGGTGCGACCAATGCCGAGAATCTGAACGTCGACCCCGCCTGCGTCAAGAATCGCCTGCTCGTAGTCGGCCCCAGCGTGCTCGATGGTCGCGAGGCTGCCGTCGGGCACATGGATGTTCGCGGCGGTCAGCCCGAGCGGCTCGACGACCTCGCGGGTGATGACCTGGCGGTAGCTCTCCGGGTGTCCGGCCGGCAGACCGACGTACTCGTCGAGGGCAAAACCCCGCACCCGGCTGACATCGAGCGGGCTCGCCGCGAACGAGGCAGCGAGCGCCTGATAGACCGGAATCGGCGTCGAACCGGTAGCCAAACCGAGCACGGCGTCGGGCCGGGATTCGATCAATCCACGGATCGACTGCGCGATGAGAACGCCGGCGGCGGCCTCATTCTCAACGATTACAACTTCAGCCACTGCATACTCCCACTCCGGCGGCACCGATCACCACTGATTGAATTCTATCTCAAACGATCAGGTTCAATCAGAATGTCAGGGAGTCAGCAGCTCCAGCAGCGCTCGCCCGGCGAGCCGCGACGCACCGAATGTCGCGATGTCGGCGTACGCGAGGTCGTCGGACGGCCACCCCATGTCGACGACGAGAACTTCACGTCGCTCGGCCCGCAGCGCGTCGATCAGCTCACGCACGAACGGATGCCGGTGGTTATCTTTTCCGATCACCAGCACCGGGGCATGGGCGGCGAGCACGATCTCGTGTGTGTCTTCCGCCGTGCGGGAGACCACCGGTCGGGCTCTCCAGGCATCCGCGAGTTCAGAGTCAGGACTCGCTTCGAGCTCGGCGAATGGACCCCACGGCGCTTGACCGACGGCGATGTTCGTCACCGTCTCGAGGCGCAGCACTGAGAACGTCTCCGGCGCTGACGCGACCCACTTCGTCGCCCGATCGTTCAGGTCGAACGAGGAGGCGATCCGCTTCGTGTCGAAGCTCGGCTCCTCCATCGCCCTGGCGTATTCCGTAATCGGAATACGCTCGAAGTCGGCCCGGGTTTCCTCGGCCAAACGAATCACCCGTTCCGCCGCATCGATCACGCGCGAACGCGAGAGCACGCCGGCTTCCACCGCGGCAAGCACCGCGGCCTCGATCTCATCCATCTGCTCGTCGGTGTTCTCGGTGCCGATGCAGAGCAGATCGCAGCCGGCCGCCAACGCGGCGGCGGCGGCGCCCGGAATCCCCAGGATTCCGCTGGCTCCGGTCATGTCGAGAGCATCGCTGACGATGACTCCCTCGAACCCGAGCTCGGTGCGCAGCACCTCACCGAGAATGATGCTGGACAACGTGGTCGGGTAGGCCGGGTCCACCTGTGGCAACAGAATGTGCGAGGTCATGATCGTCTTCGCCCCCGCGGCGATCGCCGCACGGAACGGAACGAGTTCACGCTCCCGCAACGTCTCCAGCGACACGTCGACGATCGGCATGGCCAGGTGGGAGTCGAGCGCAGTGTCGCCATGCCCCGGAAAATGCTTCGGGCTCGCCGCGACACCGGTCGCCTGCAGGCCGCGCACCCAGGCGGCGGAGTGAACGCCGACGGCGGTCGGGTCGGTACCGAAGCTGCGCACCCCGATCACCGGATTGTCCGAGTTCGAGTTGATGTCGACATCCGGCGCGAAGGTGAGCGTACAGCCCGCCTTGCGCAGCTCCCAGCCGACCAGGCGGCCCACTTCTTCGGTGTAGCTCACGTCGCCCAGGCGACCGAGGATGGCGTTGCCCGGGTAGGGCGATCCCGAGCCGTAGTAGAGCCGGGTGACGTCGCCGCCCTCCTCGTCGATCGCGATGACGGCGAGTGGGTTCGCCGCGAGAATGGCATCGGTCAGCCGAATCAGCTGCTCGCGCGACACGATGTTCTGGCCGAAGATGCAGACCGCGCCGAGCCCGTTCTGCAGCCGGCGTTCCAGCCACTCGGGGAGCGTGGTGCCCACGAACCCGGGCATCAGGGTCGTGCTGACGCTGCGGCGAAGCAGATCGGTGTCGATGCTGTCGCTGGTTACATGCTGAGTCAGGCTCATCCCTTGACCGCCCCACTGACCAGCCCGCTGGTCATACGCCCCTGAACGAAGAGGAAGAAGATAATCACCGGAACGGCGACCATTGTCGATGCGGCCATCACCTGGCCCCAGTCAGTGGCCCGACTGGCGCTGGCTTGAATGAATCCGCGCAACCAGAGCGGAAGCGTCTGGTCTGAGTTGTTTTGAAGCAGCACGAGGGCGACGGTGAACTCGTTCCAGGCCTGCAAGAAGGCGTAGACGCCGGATGCGATCAGCCCCGGTGCGAGCAGCGGGAACGTGATGCGCATGAACGCCTGGGTGCGGCTGAGGCCGTCGATCATGGCCGCCTCTTCGAGGTCGGCCGGCACGCCGGCAACGAAGCCGCGTAGCATCCAGATCGTGAACGGCACCACCGCGGCGATGTAGATGATGCTCACGCCGACGATCGAGTTGAGCAGGTTGAGACTGCCCATCATCTTGTACTGGGCGATGAAGAGGCCTTCGGCGGGCAGCATCTGGATCAGCAGCACCGCCAGAACGAACGTCTTGCGTCCGCGGAACCGGAACCGGCTGATCGCCAACGCGCCGAAGAACGCGAAAAGCAGACAGAACGTCACGGTGATGAACGCGATCGCGGTCGACATCCCGAGTGCCGGGAGGAAGGTTCCGCCTTCGAACACGGCAACGAAGTTGTCGAACGAGCCGCCGAACGGCAGCCAGCTGGGCGTGGTCTTCTGCAACACGACGTTCGGAAGCAGCGACGAATTGAGCATCCAGTAGACCGGGAAGACCCAGATCACGGAGACGACGACGCCGATGACGCCGAGCGCGACCTTGCCGGGCTTGAACCGGCGGGTGCCGCTGCGGGTCGTGCCGGTGCGGGTGGTCGAAGTTGTCAGATCTGTCACCGTCGGACGCCCGGAGACGGCGCCGGGCGAACCGGGAATGGTGGGCGTCGGGTTCACTGTCGAGGTCATGACTCGTCCTCCTTGAGCATGCTGCGCACGTAGAACCAGCTGAGTGCGACGGTCAGAATGAGCACGAAGATCGACACGGCGCTGGCCATCGCGAAGTCGCTCGATCCGACGCCGAGCTGGTAGATGTAGGTGCCGAGCAGGTTGGTCTCTGAAGCGATGGAGCCGGCATCCTGCAGCAGCCGGATCTGGGTGAACACCCGCAGATCCCAAATGATCTGCAGCAGCATGATGATGGCGAGCACGGGCTTGATGATCGGCACGATGATGTACCAGAGCCGCTGGGAGGGCGTGGCGCCGTCCATCTGGGCGGCCTCCAGCACTTCGGTCGAGACTTGGGTGAGTCCGGCGAAAATTGAGAAGGCGACGAACGGCACGCTCATCCAGACCACGATGATCATCGCGATGAAGAAGAAGGAGAGCGGGTCGGCCAGCCAGTTGTGGTTTCGGAATTGCTCGAATCCCATCGACACGAGCACGTTGTTGAGTACGCCTCGACGCCAGTCGATGAGCCAGTTCCAGACCGTCATCGCCGCGACGACGGGCATCGCCCAGGCGAGCAGCATCGAGATCTGAATCGTGATGCGAACGCCGGTGTTCACGGCGTTCATCAGCAGGGCCATCAGCGTGCCGACGACCATGGTGACCCCGGCGGTGACCAGGCAGAAGGCGATCGAACGCGCGACGACCGTCCACATGTACGGGTCGGTGAAGAGCGTGACGTAGTTGGCGAACCAGACGAACTCCGGCGGTTGACCGAACTGCTGGGCAAGCCCGAACTTCTGCATCGACGTCACGAACTGCCAGACCAGCGGGTAACCCAGCGCCAGAATCAGGATGCCGACGGCGGGGACGATCAGCAGGTACGGGGCGATCTGCCGCTTTCTGCGTTTGTCGGCGCGGGGCGGGTCAGCCCGGTCCAACACGAGGTTCTGCGTTGTCACGCTGAGCCTCCTTTCAGTTCGTTCTGGCTGTGGTCACTGCCGTGACCACTTCGGTGGTTGAGGAGGCCCGCCAGGGCCGTCTCGAAACCTCGCGAGCCGATCTCCAGACCCAGTCAGGGTTCAGAGATTGACTCACGTGGTTTCGAGACGCGCGCTCCTACGTCGCGTGCTCCTCAACCACCGAGATGGTTGATGCAGTGTGCTTGTTACTTGCCGTTCAGCATCGGCGTGAGCTTCTCGTCGTACTCGGTGGCGAGTGCCTTGAGGTCGGTCGAGTCCTTGATCTTGCTGAAGAACTCCTCCATCACGAGCGAGCCCTCAACCGTGGCCCAGCCGGGAGCGGCCGGGGTCAGCTTCGAGTTCGAGGCGGACTCGATGAGTGCCTTCGCGAACTGGTCATCGCCGAGTGAGGCGGTGTAGTCGCTGTTTGCCGGGCCGAGACCGTTCTTGCCGAGCATGTTCTGGTAGTCCTCGGAGAAGATGATCTTCATGAGGGTCTTGGCCAGTTCGGGGTTCTTGCTCGTGGCCGAGATGCCGATGTTCGAGCCGCCGGCGAAGACCGGGGCCGGCTTGCCGTCGTTGCCCGGCAGGGCGAAGATGGCGTTCTTGGTGTCGTCCCAGGTGCGGGTCGCCTTGCCGTCAGCGTCGGTGCCGAGGGTTCCGATCGACCAGTGGGCCCAGGTCGGAGCCATGATCGTTGCCGCGGAGAGCGAGGTGCTCGACGTGACGTTGCCGTCGGCATCCTTGATCTCATCGCTGTCGTTGAGATAGATGTACTGGTTGCTGTCCTTGGCGTCGTTCGGCGCGTTGGATGCGGTCTTGTACAGCTCCTGCAACTGCTTGAGGCCCTTCTGGGTGTTCTCCGACGCGAGCGTCGAGGTCCAGGTGCCGTCCTTCACCGTGGCGAGCTCTCCACCGTTGGCGAAGATCCAGGAGATGCCGTTGCGCCAGTCCTGGCCGCCGAGGTAGAAACCGGAGAAGCCCGGGATGTTCAGCGGGTTGGCTGCGGTGACCGCTGCGACACCGGCGTTGAACTCATCGAGCGTGGTGGGCTGAGCGACTCCGGCCGCTGCCCAGACGTCCGAACGGGTGAATACGGCGCGGGAGCCGAAGTAGTACGGCAGCGTGTAGTTCTTGTCGCCGACCTTGCCGGCGTCGACGAACGACTGCAGCAGCTTGTCGCCACCGAGCTCGTCGTACATGTCCGAGATGTCGAGGAAGGCACCGACGTTGGTGAAGGTCGGCGACTGGGTGTTGCCCATCTCCGTCACATCCGGCGTGTTGTTGGCGTCGGGAAGCGACGTCGTCAGCTTGGTGACGAGGTCCCCCCAGTCCTGCTGCTGAATGTTCAGTGTCGCGCCGGTTTCCTTGTTGAACTCGGTCTTCAAGTAGTCGCGCAGTTCGTCGGGGGTGTCCCCGCCGGCGAGCCACAGGGTGATGGTCTTTCCCGCGCCGTCGGTGCTGGCGCCATCGCCGGCTCCGGCGTTGGAGGAGCAGCCTGCAAGTACGAGAGCGGATACAGTCGCCAGGGCGGCGAGAGATGCGAGCTTTCTCTTCATGAGAAGTTCCTTTCTTGGATTGCCGATGTGCGCGGGTGCCACATCGCTTGGTGCTGGGGTGAACGCTGTGCTTACGAAACCCCGAGTTGGCCGGACAAGACCATGGCGGCCGCGCCGCGCAGAACGATGTCCTGCCCTTGCGAGGTCATCCGGAGCGTGAGATCGCCAGTGATATCAGCCATCGTGCGATTCCGGAGCGTCTCGACGGTGGCCGCGGACAGCGGCCCGTCAAGAAGATCGGCCGGTCCGCTCAACACAATCTCCAAGAGATTGAGCGCACCGACGACGGGAGCGAGAACGATGCCGAGGCGTCGCCCCGCTTCCGCAAGAATGTGGTGGGTTGCCAGTTCGGCGGCGGCCGGTGTGGCGGCGGCGGCCCGGGCCGCTGCGACAGCGGCGGTCAGGCGCGGGGCGGAGAGCCAGGCTTCCAGGCACCCGGTCCTGCCGCAGGCGCAGAGCGGGCCCTCGTCGGTGCCGACCACGACATGGCCGATCTCACCGGCGGCAAAGCCTTCGCCGAAGACCGCGCGACCGCCGATCAGCAGTCCGGCACCGACCCCGTGGTCGACCTTGATCAGAAGCAGGTCTCGCTCGGCGCCGCCGAAGCTGTGCTCGGCCAGAACCGCGGCGTTCGCATCGTTCGACACGAGCACGGTCAGGCCGGTTGATTCCTGCAGGCGCTGCTGCAGCGGCAGGTCGCGCCAGCCGAGATTGGGGGCGTTGCGCACGACGCCGGCCCGGTCGACGATGCCGGGCGAGCCGATGCCGACGCCGAGGATGGGCGCGGTCGCCTGAGCGATGACCCGGGCAAGCAATTCGGCGACTTTGGCGAAGGCATCCTCGCCCCGCGCTCCGACGAGTTCGAGTTCGGAGCTCGCCAGCACGTCGCCGTCCAGGCTGAGCACCCCGCCGCGCAGGAGCGTGTGGCCGGACAGATCGAGGGAGACGATCTGAAAGGCGGCGCGGTCTATGTCAACGATCGTCGCGGGTTTGCCCGGACGCGCTTCTTCACGCTGACCGAGTTCGATGACGAGGCTCTCCCCCATCAGTTCGCTGATCAGATCGGAGATCGTCACGCGGGTGAGGCCGGTCTCGCGGGCGAGGTCGGCGCGGCTCTGTGAGCCCGAGCGATAGAGCGTCTGCAAGACGAGCGAACGGTTGTGTCCGCGGGCATGCTCTGGCAGCACCTTCGCGGTCGTGCGAAGGGCGCGGTCGTCGCTGATCCGCTGAGCACCCATTGCTGTCATGTTTGTTAGTAAATCTTACGAACTAATTATCCGCAAGGTTTTGCGACGACTTTTTTAGGTTTCTTTACCAATTCGTGATCCTGGCGGTCCCGAATCGCTACGCGGGCCGGATGCCGCGGCGCGCGTTGGGCACGACCCGCGCGACGCGGAGTTCAGTCAATCACGACATGGGCGGGAATCGACTGGGTGCCGGTGTGCGCCGCGGCGACCTTCGCGTCCTGGCGGCCTCCGATGGTGCGCAGGGCGTTCAGGATGGTGGCCAGATCGACAATCTCTTGCAAAAGAGCGCCCACCGTTGCCGGGATCACCCCGAATGCGGCAACGAGCATGAGTCCGACGCTGAGCGCGATGCCGAGCCAGATGCTCTGCAGTGCGATCCGCACCGTGTTCTGACCAATCGCCACGGCACGCGCTGCGCGCGAGATGTCGTCGACGAGAATGACGACGTCCGCCGACTCGCTCGCCGCTGTCGCCCCTTTCGCGCCCATCGCGATGCCCACATCGGCCGTCGCGAGCACGGGGGCATCATTCACGCCATCGCCGACCATGATGACGGGTCGCTCGCGAAGAGCGCGCACGAGAGCGACCTTGTCCCCGGGCAGACAATCGGCATGCACCCGGGTGATGCCGACCTCTTCTGCAATGTGATCTGCCGTCGCCTGGGCGTCGCCGGTCAGCATCAGTGTTTCTCGCGCTCCGAGCTCGCTCAACTCTGCAATTGTCTGTTTGGCGTTGGCCCGAACGGGGTCGCTGGCGATGATGCTGCCGGCGAATCGACCGTCAATCGAGACATAGATGGCCAGTTCACCGCCGACGAGTCTGGCCGCCCGTGCTTCCGGGGCGCGAGTCTCGATGAACGACAATTTGCCCACGGCGACTTCGCGGTCGCCGAAGTGCGCGACAACCCCGAACGTGGCCACTTCATTGGCGGTGTCGGCCACGGTGAGCTCGATCTCTGCCGCGTCGGCGGCTGCGATCACTGAGGCCGCGAGCACATGCGACGAGTACTGCTCGGCGGACGCGGCAAGACCGAGCACCTCGGATTCGGTGAATGGCGCCTCGGCACGCACCCGGGAGATCGTCGGCCGCCCGGTGGTCAGGGTTCCCGTCTTGTCGAAGACGACGGTGCGCGCCCGCGCGAGCGTCTCGAGCACTCCGCCGCCCTTGACGATGATGCCGTTGCGAGCCGCTCTGCTCATTCCGCCGAGGAATGCAACCGGGGCGGCGATCAGCAGCGGGCACGGCGTGGCCAGCACGAGAACTTCGGCGAATCGCACCGGGTCGCCGCTGACCAGCCAGGCGCTTCCCGCGATCAGCAGCGACACAATGGTGAAGGGCACGGCATAGCGATCGGCGAGCCGCACGACGGGGGCTTTGCTGCGCGAGGCTTCCTCGACCAGGGCGACGATGCGCTGGTATTGGCTGTTCGCTGCGGTGGCCGACGCGCGGATGGTTGCCGCCCCTGAACCGTTGATGGAACCGCTCAGCACCGTGTCGCCCTGGTGACGCTCCACCGGGATGCTCTCCCCGGTCAGCGACGACTCGTCGAATGAGGCGTTGAGGGAGACGAGCACTCCGTCGACGGGCACGATCTCCGCGGGACGCACGAGCAGCAGGTCGCCGATTGCAACCGCCGTCGCCGGGATGTCCGCTCCCGCGGCGCCGTTGTCGGAGAGTCGGTGCGCGATCTGCGGCGCACGCGTCAAAAGCGCGTTCAGCTCGCGCTGCGCGCGGTTCGCCGCGAAATCCTCCAGCGCTTCGCCGCCGGTGAGCATGAGCACGATCAGGATGCTGGCCACGTACTCCCCGACGAGCGCCGTCGCAACGATGGCCATGATCGCCAGGATGTCGATTCCCCAGCTCCCCCGTCGGAGGTTCTTGAGCATCCCGACGAACTGGATGAGTGCGATCACCAGGGCGTAGCCGCTGAACAGCCACTGCACCCCGGAGGTCGCCCCGAGCATCCAGAGCAGCACACCGACCAGCCCGACCACGAGCGTTGCCGTGACGAATGGATATCGGCGCAGGAGAACGATGACGGATCCCATTCCGTCATTCTTCTCTCACGCGGGTCGGCTCGCCAGCAAGGGCAGGCTCGCCTTCCGCCCGGAAACACACAGGGCCCCGATCGATTCGATCGGGGCCCTTCGTGTGCGTTCCGGTGGTGCGTTACAGCGAGCGGAGAGCCTCGGCGAACGTGGCCGACGGGCGCATGATCGCGTCGGTCTTGGCCTCATCGACCTTGTAGTAGCCGCCGATGTCCACGGGCGAACCCTGCACCGCGATCAGCTCGTCGACGATCTTCTGCTCATTCTCGCGCAGCGTCGCGGCCAGCGGCGCGAACGCGGCGGCGAGATCGGCGTCTTCCGTCTGCTTCGCGAGTTCCTCGGCCCAGTACCGGGTGAGGAAGTAGTGCGAACCGCGGTTGTCGATCGTGCCGAGCGCCCGGCCCGGCGACTTGTTCTCAAGCAGGAACGTGCCGGTCGCGCGGTCGAGGGTCACACCGAGCACGCGGGCCTTGGCGTTGTCGTTCACGTCGGCGAAGTGCTCAAAGCTCGCAGCTAGTGCGAGGAACTCGCCGAGGCTGTCCCAGCGGAGGTAGTTCTCCTCCACCAGCTGTTGCACGTGCTTCGGGGCCGAACCGCCGGCGCCCGTTTCGAACAGACCGCCGCCGTTCAGCAGCGGAACGACCGACAGCATCTTGGCGCTCGTGCCGAGTTCGAGGATCGGGAACAGGTCGGTGTTGTAGTCGCGCAGCACGTTGCCGGTCACCGAGATGGTGTCCTCGCCACGGCGAATCCGCTCGACCGACAGCGTGGTCGCCTCGGCGGGTGCAAGCACCCGGATGTCGAGGCCATCGGTGTCGTACTCGGGCAGGTACTGGTTGACCTTCGCAATGAGGTTCGCGTCGTGCGCGCGGTGCTCGTCGAGCCAGAACACGGTCAGGGTGCCGGTCGCGCGGGCGCGGTTGACCGCGAGCTTCACCCAGTCGCGAATCGCGACATCCTTGGTCTGGCAGGCGCGCCAGATGTCGCCGGCCTGCACCTGGTGCTCGATCAGGGCCTCGCCCGCCGAGTTGACGACGCGCACGGTGCCCGCCTCGGCAATCTCGAACGTCTTGTCGTGCGAGCCGTATTCCTCGGCCTTCTGGGCCATCAGGCCGACGTTCGGGACGGTGCCCATCGTGGTCGGGTCGTAGGCGCCATGGGCACGGCAATCGTCGATCACGGCCTGGTAGATGCCGGCGTAGCTGGAGTCGGGGATGACCGCGATGGTGTCGTGCTCGCTGCCGTCGGCGCCCCACATGTGGCCGGAGCTTCGGATCATGGCCGGCATCGAGGCATCGACGATCACGTCGCTCGGCACATGCAGGTTGGTGATGCCCTTGTCGGAGTTGACCATCGCCAGGCGCGGGCCGTCTTTCAGGCCCTGGTCGAACGCGGCGCGAATTTCAGCGCCGTTCTCCAGTGCGCCGAGACCGTCGAGGATGCCGCCCAGACCGTTGTTGGGGCTGAGCCCGGCGGCCTCGAGCGTTGCGCCGTACTTCGCGAACACGGCGGGGAAGAATGCTCGCACCACGTGGCCGAAGATGATCGGGTCGGAGATCTTCATCATCGTGGCCTTGAGGTGAACCGAGAACAGCACGTCCTCGTCCTTCGCACGTGCGATCGCCTGGGCGAGGAACTCGTGCAGCTTCGCAACGTTGAGGAAGGTCCCGTCGATGACCTCGCCCGGCAGAACCTTCACGCCGGGGTGCAGTGTGGTGACCTCGCCGGCTGCGTTCACAAGCTCGATGCGCAGCACGTCGTCGGCGTCGATGATGACCGACTTCTCGTTCGAGAAGAAGTCGTCGTGACCCATGGTGGCGACGTTGGTCTTCGAGTCGGCGGTCCAGGCACCCATGCGGTGCGGGTACTTGCGTGCGTACTCCTTGACCGAGTGGGGCGCGCGGCGGTCGGAGTTGCCTTCGCGGAGAACCGGGTTGACCGCGGAGCCCTTGAGCTTGTCATAGCGAGCGCGGACATCCTTCTCGGCGTCTGTCTGCGGGTCGTCGGGGTGGTCCGGCAGGTCGTAGCCTTTCGCCTGCAGCTCCGCGATGGCGGCCTTCAGCTGCGGCAGCGACGCCGAGACGTTCGGCAGCTTGATGATGTTCGCCTCGGGGGTGGTGGCGAGGGTCCCCAGCTCGGCGAGCGCGTCACCGAGGCGCTGCTCGTCGTTCAGGTTCTCCGGGAATGCAGCGATGATGCGGCCGGCGAGTGAGATGTCTCGCGTTTCGATCTCGACACCCGCACTGCCCGCGAACGCGCTGATGACGGGAAAGAACGAGTGAGTCGCCAGCATCGGCGCCTCGTCGGTGTAGGTGTAGATGATCTTGGGCATCGTATGGCTGCTCCTTGGCGTTGCGGACGGCGAACTTGTCTTGATATCAAGATACAGGGAGAGTCTGGGAGGGATGACGGTCGAGCGCTGGCCGTGGGTTTACGTTCCCAGGTCCTTGCCAGGGTCGGCACCGATTCTGACTACCCACTCAAGCGGGCGCGCGTTAGCCTATTCTCATGACTGAGCTGAGACTGGAAGAACTTTCCGCACGTAACATCGTTGCGGCGAACAGCCTGAGCCTGAAGCCCGGCCAGGAACAATTCATTGCGCCGGTTTCGTATTCGGTCGCCGCATCCACCATTAATCCGGCGACGGCCTGGCAGCGCGTGGTGCTGCAAGGCGACAAAGTCGTCGGTTTCATTCACGGCAACTTCGATCCCGACGGCGAGCAAGAAGAGTTCCGCGCGTGCATCTGGCGCATCAACGTCGACGCTGACGCCCAGGGCAAGGGTGTCGGCAAGTTCGCCGCGCACGCCCTCGCCGAAGAAGCGCGCAAGCGGGGCTTCGACCGCATCACCGCGATCTGGGAAGCCGGCGATGACGGGCCCGAAGCATTCTTCCACCGCATCGGCTTCACCGATGTCGGCCAGACCCAGTACGGCGAGACGATCGGTGCCCTCGAACTCTGATTCGGTCGTCGACGTGACGATGCCGCCACCCGACACCTCCTTCGTGGCACGGGTGCTTGAACTCGTCGAAGACATCCCGCCCGGTCGGGTGATGACCTATGGCGGCGTCGCCGCCGTGCTCGGTTCGCGTGGCGCCCGACTGGTCGGCCAGATCATGGCCCGCTACGGGGCGGATGTCCCCTGGTGGCGGGTGATCAGGTCGGGTGGACATCCGCCGACCGGCCATGAGGAGCGCGCGCTTGCCCATTACCGTGATGAGGGAACCCCGCTGACGCCCTCGGCGGGTGTCGCCGGTTACCGCATCACAATGGCAGCGGCGGAGTGGGCGCCCGGCCGGGACCGCTAGAGACTCAGCAACCCGAGCACGATCAGCGCACTGCCGATCAGGACGAGCGTCACGGCGGTGATCCACGCGAGGTTCGCGAGCAACCACACGCGCGTGTGCACCAGCATCGCCTTCACCCGAGCGCCGCCGAGGGCGTAGGCCGCGGGCGGCGCTGCGATCGTCACCGACGCGAGAACGGTGAAGAGGACGAGCGCGATCGCCGTTTCGGCGACGCCGGGTTGGACACGACCGATCAGCAGCCCGGCGGCGATGGTGATCACCAAGTTCTTCGGTCGGAAGAACGCGTAGCCGAAGCCGAGCATGATGCTGCGCATCAGGGTGAGCTTCTCGACTGCGACGAGCCAGTGGGGAAGATCCCCGCTATCGTCGACGGCGCGCCCGTGCGAGCGCCGCCTGAGCTGAACGATTCCGACGGCGATGAGAGCCGCACCGACGACGACCGGAGCGAGCCCGAACGCCGTGTCGGTTTCCGCACTGCCGGGCTCGGGGAGCAGACTCGACAGCACGCTGAAGAGGCTCACGGCGAGTCCGACGCCCGCGATCCAACCGATCGCGAAGCCGGCCCCGGCGCGGATCCCGCGCGGAGCCAGCAACATCAGGATGACGCCCAGCACCGGCATCGGACTGATCGCGATCCCGAGAGCCAACGCGATGAGCTCGCCGAGGTTAGACCACATCACGAGGCCCCGATCAGCGCGCTTCCTGCATCGGAGCGATGACCTTCTTGATGATCAGCAGCACCGACGCCATGAACGGACACGCGACCAGGGCGCCGAGCAGGCCGAGGAGCGTTCCACCGATCAGCGCGCCGATCAACACCAGCGACGCGGGAATGCTGATGGCCTTGCCGACGATCTTCGGCGTGAGCACGTATGCCTCGAGCTGCATGTAGAGGACCAGGGCGATCAGCGCGATCAGCGCCGTGGTCGGTGAGGTGAAGAGAGTGACGGTGACAATGATCGCCGTGCTGATCACACTTCCGACGAGCGGTATCAGGGTGATCGGCAGCGCCAACGCGGCGAGGATCGGCGCGTAGCTCACGCCGAGTGCGGTCAACAGCACGAAGGTGAACAGCGAGTTCAGGACCGCCAGGATGAACATGCCGGAGAGGTACTTGCCGACCGACTCGAAGATCTGCTCGGCGATCTCGGCGAAACCGGCCCGGCGCGACTTCGGCACCAGCGTGTACAGCGCGCTCTTCATGTTCTCCAGCGAAGCCACGAAGTAGATGGTGAGCACGACGACGAAGATGACGCCGACGGTGCCGTTCAGGATGTTCGCACCAACGCGAAGCGCTCCCCCGCTGACGGCCAGCCAGACCGCCGGGTCGGCTGCAGCGTTCTGCAGGGAGTCGAGCAAGGGGGTCAGCGCCCCGCCCAGAAACTCGTTGACCTCGATAAACCAGCTCTGATTCGCGATCTGGTCGAGTCCGCTCGGAAGGGTCTTCATCAGCTCGCCGGCCTGCTCGGTGAGGATGGGGATGATGATCCAGAGCAGCAGCGACACAATCACCAGGAAGGTGAACACCACCGCTAACACCGCCTGGCCCCGTGACAGCCTCCAGCTCTCCAGCTTGAGCACCAACGGGTACAGCCCCAGGCTGATGAACAGTGCAAAGAAGATCAGTGTCAGCGCGTAGCTGACCGAGCTGATCGCCGAACCCAAAACGAGCGCCAGCAGCACGCCGAGGGTCGCGACGAAGCCGAACCTGAACGGCCCGGCGTTCAGCAGGGCCGAGGTCACCGGATTCGCCGGCGCATGCGGAGCAATCAGGAGCGCCGCCGGGTTCGCTGGCGCAGCCGGGTTCGTCGAGGTCGCATCGTTCCTTGTCGTTGTTGGCATCGGTGTTACTTCACCGGGGTGAAGTTCAGCGCCAAATCGATGAGCAGACGGGTTCCGAACCCTGTCGCGCCCTTCGAACGCCAGACATCGTCGGCGTCGACCTGCATGGTCCCGGCGATATCGAGGTGCGCCCAGGGGATGTCCCCGACGAAGTCGGCAAGGAACAGCGCGGCGAGCGTCGCACCGGCGAACTTGCCGCCCATGTTCGACATGTCCGCGACATCCGAGTTCAGCTGCTCGCGGTAGCGACGCTCGAGCGGCAGCTGCCAGATCGACTCGTCGGTGGCGAGGGAAGCGGCGCCCGCCTGATCGATCAACGCCTGGTTGTTGCCGAGCACCGCGGCCGTGCGCAGACCGAGCGCCATCATGGCGGCCCCGGTGAGCGTGGCGATGTCGACGATCGCGTCTGGCGACTCTTCGCCGGCGAGAACCAGGGCGTCGGCGAGCACGAGGCGACCCTCGGCATCCGTGTTCTTGACCTCGACGGTCGTGCCGCCGCGAATCGTGAGCACGTCGCCCAGCTTCATGGCCGAGCCCGACGGCATGTTGTCGGTGCACATCAGGAAAGCAGTCACAGCGGTCGGGCAGTCGAGGTCGGGCAGCGCCGTCATGGCGGCCAGCACTGCGCCGGCTCCGGCCATGTCCATCTTCATGGCGAGGTGCATGGGGTCCGACGGCTTGAGGCTGATTCCGCCCGAGTCGTACATGATCCCCTTGCCGACCAGGGTGAGCTGGGCGGGCGCGGCCGTGGCTTCGCTGGTGCGCGGCGTGTAGCTGATCTTGATCATGCGGGGCTCTTCGACGCTGCCGGCGTTCACACCGAGCAGGCCGCCGAGGCCGAGCTCCGTGACCTGCTTCTTGTCAAAGATCTCAACGGTGAGGCCGTGCTCGGCGCCGAGCGCGACGGCAACGTCGCCGAGGTCGGTGGCGGTGAGATGCCCGGGAGGGGTGTTCGCCAGGTCGCGGGCCAGGTTCGCGGCCTGCGCCAGAATCTGCCCGGTGCGGATGCCGGCGGTGACGTCGTCGATCTGGTCAGCGGCAACCACAATCTGAAGCGTCGACAACGCCACGTGCTTGCTTGTGGACTTGAGTTCGGTATAGCGGTAGCGCGCGAGCAAAGCTCCCTCGGTGACCAGACGACCGACGGTGTTCGGCGCAATCGCGAACTCGCCGCCCATGACCAGGGCGAGGTTCTCCGCCCGGCGTGCGGCACGGGTGAACACCGCCGCGGCGTCGCGCAGCACAGCCTCGGACTGGTCGGCGTCGTCGCCGGCGCCGACGGCGACGAGCTCGGGGCCTGAGGCCTGCGGAATCACCAGCGACTGGCCGGTTTTTCCGTCGAAACCGGCACGGGTGAGGGCGTCACGGTCGATGCCGAGCGCGGCAGGAACGGCGCCGGTCGTGCCGATCAGAAACCCGATCGCACCGGGAACGCCCGAGTCGCCGGCTTCGGCGACAGCGGTCACCGTGATCGCCTGCGCCGCGACCAGCGACGGAGTCGCGGAGAACGTGGCGGGAATGAGTTTGTAGTCGCTGGAGGGCATATCAATGTTCCTTAGGCTGCGTGGTTGCCGGCTGCGTGGTTGCCGGCTGCGTGGTTGCCGGAGGGCGTCGGAAAGGGGTGGTGACCGGTCGCATCGAGGTCATCCACGTGGTCGGCTTCCTCGAGTTCTTCCTCGCTGGCCGGGTGACCAGACGAGAGTTCGGCCGGGAGGTCGCCGGGCCGGTAGTTCGGCATCCGTCCGGCGGGAATGATCGCCAGGACTGCGATCGACGCCAGCGCGAGCAGCGAGATCTTGAGTGCACGCAGTCGGGCTTCCTCGTTGAGCGCCACCGCCGCATCCACCTGCTCCGGAGTCGCGTTCGTCGTACTCAGCACGTCCTCGAGGTGGTCGTTGGTGACGAAGTTGATGCTGTTCAGGTCGACCTGACCCTTCAGATCGTCAGTCAGAGTTGCGTTGCCGGCGACACCGCTCAGCACCATCGCGCTCAACACACCGACGGCGAACACGCTGGCCAGGGCGATGCCGACACTTCCCGAGATGTTGTGCACGAGACCGCGCCAGGCTCCGACGTCACCGGCGAGCGTCTTGGGCGCGGCCGAGAGCAGCGTGTTGAAGACCAGGGCGACGATCGCGCCTTGACCGAGGCCGAGGGTGATCAGGCCGAGGATGACGAACACCTGTTCCCACTCGTTGCGAATGGTGAAGGCGAGCAGGATCAGGCCGAGTGCCACGACGACGAAGCCGACGCGGGCGATCTGACGCGGAGGGAAGCGCTTGTACAAGGTGGCGACGATGGTGCTGGCCACGAAAATGGAGAGGGTGTACGGGATGACCGCGATCGACGTCTGAAAGCTTGAGCGGCCCTGCACGATCTGGATGTACAGCGGGATCAAGAAGTTGGCCGCGGTGCCGACGAACAGCATCGCCGCCATGCAGATCGTGGTTGCCTTCTCCGAGCTGGTGCGCAGCACGTCGAGGTCGAAGATTTGCGGCTTGCCCTGAGCCTTGCGGCGGCGCAGCCAGGTGAAGAAGATCTGGCCGCCGATGATTCCGAGAACGATCAGGATCGGTGCCGGTGAGATTCCCAGGATGTTGAACGGCGCATCCTCGGTCGCGAGTACCACGCCCCAGCTGTTCAGCCCGCTGAACCCGAAGCTGAGCAGGATGACTGATGCCGCGGCGATGAGGGCGCCGGTCCAATCGATTTTCACGTCTTTCTGCGGGGCCACCGGCTTGAGCCTGAAGCTGAGCAGCAGGTTGATCACGGCGAGAACAACGATGAGCGCGAAGGAGTAGCGCCAGCCGATGGTGGAGGCGAACGTACCGGCGATCAGCAAGGCGAGAACTCCGGCTGCCGGGATGGCGGCGGCCAGGTAGCCGATGGCCTTGGCCTGCTGCTGTCCGTGGAAATTGGCGGCGATGAAGACGACCAGCGCGGGGGCGATCAGCGCGATGACCGCACCGGATGCCGCTTGCGCGATGAACAGCATGGCGGGGGTGGCGCTGAGTGCGACGGCGGCCATCGCGACACCGTGAATGACCACGGCGATCTGGAAGACCCGGCGCGAACCGAACTTCGCGCCGACCTTCGCGCCCAATAAGATGAACGCGGCCATCGCGAAGGTGCCCGCGGTGATCGCTGTTCCCACGCTGGTCGCGGGCGTATTCAGCTCGGTGGTGATTCCCTGCATCGAGACGGTGAGCGCGTTGACCGCGAACGACGCTTGGATCTGGGTGAGAACAACCACGATCAGCGGCAGCCAGGAGGCCTTCACTAACGTTTCGGTGTGATCTGTTGCTGCGGACATCTGTCTACGCTCACAATCCCCTGAAGGCACGACCTGAATTTCCTCGGTGGGAGGTCACTTCATTATGGAGGACCGGGGCTCTCCGACAGAGTTTTTAGGGATTCCACGCCGACGGGTCATGGCGTGTCGCCTCCGTCGCCGCCGCAGGGCGCCCGCGCGCTCCCCGGTTTCGTCCGTCGCCGCTCAAAAGGTCTCGATGAACTCGACGGGCGGCCCGAGTTCCGGTCGGTCCCGCAACTCCAGATGATCGCCGCGTCGTTCGAGCTCCAGTACCGTGATCTGGTTGGCGCCGACGCGCAGCAACGGGGCAGGTAGATAGAGCGTGACCTGCGGGCCGATCTCCCAGTAGCGTCCCAGCAGGAAGCCGTTCACCCAGACGAAACCCTTGGCGAAGCCCGGGAGCGCGAGGAAGGCATCCGCCGGCTCCGTGACCTCGACCGTCGCAGTCGTCCAGCCCGCCGCAGCGTCCTCAGTGCCGACGCCGGTCGTGCCGAGCGCAACCTCGCTCAGGTGCCCCGCCGACCACTCATCGATCGGCAGCGACACCATCGTCCAGCCCTGCACGAGACGACGGTCGATTTGCACGCCGCCGAGAATCCCCTTGCCCTGACCGAGCAGCGGCCCGTAGTTGATTCGCCCTTGGTTCTCGACGAGAATTTCAAGCTGCACGGAACGGCCCTTTCCGTGCAGAGTGAGACCGGTCACCCCGCTCACCGTGTCGAGAATGCCGATCAGGTCGCCGTCAACGAACACCTGGGCGCGGTCGTGCAACCCGCGCACAGAGAGGATGCTCTCCCCCGGTGGCAGCATCGGGTGCGCCCGGTAGAGCACGAGCCCGTTGGCCTGGCCGAGTTCCTCGAAGCTCAGCGGGTGCGGGGAGGCGACCGAGACCCCGGCGCCACGCAGCGACGGAAGCAGCGATGCCGCGTGCACGACGGGGAGCGAACGTGCCGGAAGAACGGCGGCGACCGGAGGGGCGGCTGGCAACGATTCGGCGTGAAAGGTCTCCAACGCGGAGCGCACCGCGTCGAATTTCGGAGTCAGGGCGCCGTTCTCGGCGATCGGGGCATGCGAGTCGTAGCTGGTCACGGTCGGCTGCAGGCGCGAACCGTCATGGTTCGCTCCGGCGAACAGGCCGAAGTTGGTTCCGCCGTGGGCCATGTAGAAACTGACCGAGCCGCCGGGTTCGGCAAGGATGTCCCGCACAGTTTGCGCGACCCCCTGCGGGCTTCGCACGTGGTGCGCTTCACCCCAGTGGTCGAACCAGCCGTTCCAGAATTCGGCGACCAGGAACGGTTCGTCGGTGCGGCGCGTGCGCAGCAACGTCGCGGCTTCAGGAGCGCCCGAACCGAGGGTCGCGCTCGTCAGCACTCCGGGAAGAGTGCCGCCGTCGAGCATCAGCTCGGTCGGTCCGTCGGCCGTGTAGAGCAGTTCGACCACTCCGCGCTCGACCAGCGCCAGCCGCATCCATTCCAGGTAGCCGGAGTCGTCGCCGAAGCTGCCGAACTCGTTCTCCACTTGGAAGGCGACGACAGGGCCGCCGTTGGCGCTCTGCAAAGGCACGAGACGGGGGATCAGCTCGTCGAACCACTTCGACACCGCGTTGAGGTAGCCGACCTCACGCGACCGCGGCTTCAATCCGGGGGTTCCGGTGAGCCAGGCCGGGAGCCCTCCGTTGTCCCACTCGGCACAGATATACGGACCAGGACGCAGGATGACGTCGAGCCCGGCTTCACCGGCCAGGCCGATGAACCGTTCAAGATCGCGCCACCCTGCGAAGTCGATCTCGCCGCGGCGCGCCTCGTGAAAGTTCCACGCCACATACGTGTCGACGGTGTTCAGGCCCATCGCCACGAGACGGGCGAGGCGGTCTTCCCACAGTTCCGGCAGCACCCGAAAGTAGTGCAGCGAGCCCGACAGGATGCGGTGCGGCTCGCCGTGACGGATGAAGGTGCCGCCAGACCAGGTGAGCGCGGGGGAACCAAGGGCTGCGGCGGCTCTGTTCTCGGCGGAATCGGCGTTTGTGAATGAAACAGTTTCGGGCAGGGTGGTGACACTCATTTGACGGCTCCGGCAGTGAGACCCGCACGCCAGAAGCGCTGCAGGCTGAGGAAGGCGATGGCCAAGGGGATGATCGAGAGGAAGGCGCCGACGATGACGGTTCCGCCGGGAACCTGTCCGTTCGATCCGCTCCAGGCAACGAGCCCGACGACGACCGGTTGCAGCTTCGAATCGTTCAGCACCATGACGGGCAGCAGGTAGTTGTTCCACACGTCCACGAATTGAAAAAGGAAGATCGTGACCAACGCCGGCGACATGATGCGCATCGAGACGCTGCCGAAGATACGAAACTCCCCTGCGCCGTCGAGGCGGCCGGCCTCAATCAATTCGTCCGGCACCGATTGGGCGGCGAAGACACGCGCCAGGTAGACGCCGAATGGGCTCACGATGGAGGGCAGCAGCACGGCAAGCGGGTTGTTCAGCAGGCCGATCTGGTTGAACATCAGAAACAGCGGCAGGGTGAACATGACCTTCGGGATGAGCACGGCCGCCAGGACGACGCCGAAAATGAAACCGCGCCCCCTGAACGAGTATTTGGCGAGCGCGTACCCGGCCATGGCCGAGAACACGGTACCCACGACGGCGGCGGTTCCGGCGTAGAAGACGCTGTTGAGCATCCAGCGGCCGAAGATTCCGTCATTCACCGCGAAGACGCGGGCGATGTTGTCAAACAGTCCGAAGCCGTCGGCCCACAGACCCGAGCCCGAGAACTGGGTGCCCGCGGGTTTGATCGAGGCGACGATGAGCCACCAGATCGGAACGACAAAGTAGAACGCGGAGAGCAGCAGCAGCCCGGTCACGCCGAAACTGCGGGTCAGCGAGCTTTCTTTCGCGGCCCGACGACCGGCCAGGCGGGGCGCGGATGCAGCGGCGCTCATTTCTCTCCTCGGTTGGTCAGGCGAAAGAAGCCATAGGACAGCACGCCGACGAGGAGCGCGAGCACCACAGATTGCGCAGCGGCATACGGGTAGTTCTGAGCGCCGACCTGGGCCTGCGCGGCCATCAGGGGCGTGAACGTCGAGGTGATCGATCCCCCGGACACGGGTTGCAGCACTCGCGGTTCGTTGTAGAGCTGTGCGGAGCCGATGATCGAGAACACCGTGGTGAGGATCAGGGCCGGACGCACCATGGGGATCTTCACGCTCCACGCGGTACGCCAGGCCGAGGCGCCATCGAGCTTGGCCGCCTCCAGCGTCTCGCCGGGTATGGTCTGCAGTGCCGAGTAGATGATCAGCATGTTGTAGCCGGTCCAGGTCCACGTGACGATGTTCGCCACCGACCAGAGCGCGAAGCCCTCTGAGAAGAACGGGATCGTGAACCCGAAYGTGTCATTCAGAAAATTGTTGATGGGGCTCGACACCGGAGAGTAGAGAAACGACCACATCAGAGCCGCGACGACTCCAGGGACGGCGAACGGAAGAAAGCTAGCCAGACGAAAGAAGCTCTTGCCCCTGGCCGACCGTGAATCGAGCAACAGCGCCAGCACCAGGGCAAGACCGAGCATCACCGGAACTTGCACCGCACCAAACAGGACAACGCGTCCGAGCGAGGCGATGAATTCGGCGTCGGCAAACACCCGCGCATAATTCGCCAGCGGGTCGAATGTCAGGGTGGGTGCGGTCAGGCCGAGCCCCGAGCGCGTCAGGGTGAACAGACTCTGACCGATCGCGAAGAGAATCGGCAACACGTACATCGCCACAAAAAGCAGAAGAAACGGCGCAAGAAAGAGAAGTGGGATGCGGAGTCCGGCGAAACGGTGACGGATGCGCGGTGCACGCGTTCCCGCGGCATCCGACTCCGGATCGGTCGCTGGCGCAATACGGGGCGATGCTCTGGGCGACGCAGCGGCGGGGGGAGCTGTCGAGATGCTCATCGTGCTCTCTTTCGAAAAGGGTGGAGCGAAAAACAGGAGGGGCGGGTCGCTTGGCCGACCCACCCCCGAGCCAGTGGCCGCTACTTCGTGACCGACAGTCCTTGCGCGGTGAGCGCGTCGACGGTCTTCTGCTGGGTCGCCGCCAATGCGTCGGCGATCGTGCCCTGGCCGGCCCAGGCCTTGCCCAGACCATCGTTCAAGAAACCGACGACCTCCGGCATGTTCGGTCCCCAGGTCCACCCCGACGCAACGTTCGGTGCCGCTTCAGCGAAGACATCGAAGATCGGCTGTCCGCCGAAGTAGTCGTCCGGCTTGCCGAGCGCCGGGAGCGACAGCAGATCGGTGGCGGCCGGGTACAGTGCCGCACTGTCGATCAGACCGGTGAACGTGTCCGGGTCGGTGCTCATGAAGTGAGCAAACGTCCAGGCCGCCTCGGGGTTGTCGCAGCCTTTCAGAATCGCGGTGCCGGAGCCTCCGACGTTTCCGACGACGTCGTCACCGGCTTCCCACTGCGGCATCGGGGCGACCGCCCACTTGCCGGCACCGGCCGCGATGTCGTTCTTGAAGATTCCGGCGAGCCAGACAGCGCCAACGTGGGTCGCAATGCTGCCGTCACCGAGTCCGGTGTACCAGGATTGGTCCCACATGGGTGCCTGGCTGATCACGCCGGCGTCGCTCAGGCCCTGCCAGTACGCGGCGAGCTTCTGGTTGGCCGGGGAATCGATCGACACCTTCCAGGAATCCTTCTCGACGCCGAACCACGGTGCGCCGGCCTGCGAGGCGAACCCGGCGAAGTCGTAGTCGGTGTAACCGGTCGAGAGAAAGTGGGTCGGGTCGGCGGCGTGGATCGCGATGCCGGCTGCTTCATACTCGGCCCAGGTGGTCGGGGCCGCGATACCGAGGCTGTCGAAGAGTTCCTTGTTGTAGTACAGGGCCATGGGACCGGTGTCGACCGGAGCTCCGTAGACCGCATCGCCGACGCTCATCGCGTTCCAGGCGGCGGGGGCGAACTCCTCTTTGCTCGCGTTGGCGTACGTCGAGACGTCTTCCAACGCGCCCTGCGCAGCGAAGCTGGTGAGGGTTTCGTAGCCGACCTGCGCCAGGCAGGGCGCGCTGCCGGCCGTCACGGCGTTCAGCATCTTGTCGTACCCGCCCTTTGACCCGGGCGACACCTCTTCATAGGTGACCTTGATGCCGGGGTTGGCCTTGTTAAACGAGGCGACGGCATCCGCGTAGCCGGGTGCCCACCCCCAGAAGGTGACTTCGGCAGGCTTGTCGGCGGTGCCGGAGCCCGCGTTGCTGGTTGTGGTTGTGCCGCCCGCGCAGGCGGAGAGGGCCAGGCCGAGCACGACCGCGCCGGCGATGCCTGACGACCTCAGGACAGATTTCTTCACTGTTTCTCCTTTGAATGCAGATCGGGGGGATGATTCGATTCGGACCTCTGGCCAGAACCTTCGAATCCGTGTGATGACTATTGCACAAATTGTTATCGATAACAATCGCAGATTCAATCCGTGCCAACTTGCCTGGAAAAATATGGGCGATAGCACCATCCGCGTTGTAATATCGTTATCAATTAGTCGAAAGGAGCGCGCGATGACACACACCGCCCAGCCACCACGTGCCCCCGGGATGACGGATGTTGCCGCCCTCGCCGGCGTCTCGGCCCAAACCGTCTCCCGCGTGCTGAGTGCTCACCCGAATGTGAACGAGAAGACGCGCACGCGTGTACTCGCAGCCGTCGAGCAACTCGGCTACCGCCGAAACGGTGCCGCGCGTGCACTGTCCTCTGGCCGCAGCCGCACCCTCGGCGTGGTCAGCCTGCCGACGAACAATTATTCCAGTGCGGTGCTCGCCTATGGGATCGAAGCGGCTGCGCGCTCCGCCGGCTATGTGGTGAGCACGGCGATGACGACCTCGCTCGATGCCTCGGCGATCGCCGAGGCGATGAACCGATTGTCCGAGCAGGCCGTCGAGGGAATCGTGCTCGCCGTGCCGGTGATCAGCGGCAACGACGCCGTCGAGCAGCTCACGCGCCGCATCCCGACCGTCACGATCGACGGCTCGCGCACCGCGTCGACCGAGGTCGTGGCGATCGACCAGGTAATGGCCGCGACACTCGCAACTGAGCATCTTCTCGAACTCGGCCATGACACCGTCTGGCATGTCGCCGGACCGACGGAATGGCTTGACGCCGAGAGCCGGGCAACCGGCTGGCGCGAGGCGCTTCAGCGCGCCGGACGAACGGTTCCGCCCGAGCTACACGGCGACTGGTCACCGGAGTCCGGCTACCAGGCCGGACTCTTGGTCGGCCGGATGCCCGAGGTCACGGCCGTGTTCGTAGCGAGCGATGAAATGGCCTTCGGGCTGATTCGCGCCCTGCACGAGCTCGGTCGCCGGGTGCCGGAAGACATTTCGGTCGTCGGCGTCGATGACATCGCACTGGCCGCCTATTGCAGTCCGGCGCTCACCACCGTCGCGCAGCCCTTTGAGGAGATCGGTCGCCGCGCCGTCGCGCATCTGCTGCGGCACATCGACGATCCGGCCGCCCCGCCGCAGCCGGAGTCGATCACGCCGCAACTCGTGGTGCGTGCGAGCACGGCTCCCCCCGTGCGGGTGGAGCCGCGCCCGTCGGCGGCGGACAGGTTCTAAACCAGCGAGTCCCGCCAAGCCGCGTGCAGTTGAGCGAACCGGCCGGTGCCGGCGATCAGCGACTCGGGTGACCCGTCTTCGACGATGACCCCGTGTTCCATCACGAGCACGCGGTCGGCAATCGCCACGGTCGACAGACGGTGCGCGATGATGACCGCGGTGCGATCGGCGAGCAGCGTCTGCAGACCCTCCTGCACCAGACGTTCGCTTGGAATGTCGAGCGACGACGTCGCCTCATCCAGGATGAGCACGGCCGGGTTGGCCAGGAACGCCCGCGCGAACGAGATCAGCTGGCGCTGACCGGCCGACACCCGACCGCCGCGCTTGTTCACGTCGGTGTCGTAGCCGTTCGGCAGCCCGACGATGAAATCGTGAGCACCGACGGCGTGGGCGGCGGCGGCGATCTCGTCGAATGTCGCATCCGGTTTGCCGATGGCGATGTTGTCGGCGACCGACCCGCTGAACAGGTAGGCCTCCTGCGTCACCATGACGATGGCGCGGCGCAGATCCTTCGGATGCAGATCGCGCAGGTCGACGCCATCGAGCTCAACCCGGCCGTCGGTCGGGTCGTAGAACCGCGAGATCAGCTTGGCCAAGGTTGATTTTCCGGCACCCGTCGAGCCGACCAAGGCGATGGTCTGCCCGGCCGGCACGTCGAGATCGAAGTGCGGCAGGATGACCCGATCGGTCTTGTAGGCGAACTGCACATTGCGAAAACGCACCTCGCCCTTCGCCTCCCACAGGTCGACCGGGCGCAGGGGGTCCGGCACGCCGGGGCGCTCCTCGAGCACGCCCGAAATCTTCTCGAGGGCGGCGGCGGCCGACTGGTAGGAGTTGTAGAACATCGCCATCTCCTCCATCGGGTCGAAGAACCGACGCGCATAGAGCAGTGCGGCCAGCAGGGTGCCGATGGCCAATTGACCGTCGGCCACCCGGAAACCGCCGACCAGCAGCACAGCGGCGACCGTCACGTTGCCGATCAGCACGAGTCCCGGGTCGAAGATTCCGAACAACTGAATCACTCGGCTGTTCACCGCCCGGTAGTCCTCGACGAGATCGCCGAACTCCTGCTCGTTGCGCTTCTCCTTGCGGAACGCCTTGACCGCCCTGATCCCCGTCATGGTCTCGACGAAGTGCACGATCAGGCGCGCCGAGGCCACCCGGCTCTGCCGGAACTGGGTCTGTGAACGCACCTGGAACCAGCGGGTCAGCACCGCCAGCGGAATGAGTGCACCGAACAGCACCAGCCCACTGGTCGGGTCGAGGAAGAACAGCGAGATCGCGATGAAGACCATGTACAACACGCCCTGCAACAGCTGATTGATTCCCGAATCCAGCAGTTCCCTGATGGCGTCGAGGTCGCTCGTCTGCCGAGAGATGATCCGGCCCGAGGTGTACGACTCGTGAAACTCCAGACTCAGTTTCTGGGTGTGCAAGAAGACGCGCTTGCGCAGGTCAATCAACACGGCCTGGCTGATGCGGGCCGACATGACCGTGTACCAGGCGATCAGCACGGCGCCGATCACGCCGGTGAACAGGTAGACGACACCGGCAGCGGCCAGCGGCATCCAGTCGTTGTTCATCAACGCAGGTAGTCCGGTGTTGAGGCCATATGCGATCAGCGCCGGGCCGGCCACCTGGGCCGCGGTCGACACGACCACGACGACGAGCGCGAGGGTGACCCGCCAGCGCTCGGGGTGCAGCAGCGAGCCGAGCAGCCGCAAGGAGCGCTCTCGAATCTGGGCGCTCTCCGCCTTGGTGAAGTCGTTGCGTTCTTCGCCTTCTACTCCGGTGACACTCATCGCGTTCCCTCCTCTCGGGCGTTCTCTCTGCGTTCTTCGTCTTCCAGACTGGAGATGACGAACTTGTAGTGCTCATTGGTGACGAGCAGTTCGGAGTGCCGCCCCACCGCGGTGATTCTGCCGTCTTGCAGCAGCGCAACCCGGTCGGCGAGCGTGACCGTCGATGGCCGGTGCGCGACGACCAGAGCAGTCGTCGAGGCCAGCACGTCACGCAGCGCGGCTTCGACCAGAGCTTCGGTGTCGACGTCGAGCGCCGACAGGGGGTCGTCGAGAACGAGCACGGCCGGTGCCGCGGCCACCGCCCGCGCCAAGGCGAGGCGTTGGCGTTGGCCGCCGGAGAGGCTCATCCCCTCTTCGCCGACCTTGGTGTCGACGCCGTCGGGCAGGTCATGCACGAACCCGGCCTGCGCGATGCGCAACGCTTCCTCCAGCACGGCGTCGGCTTCGGCGCTTCGCCCGGCGAACTCCTCACGACCGAGCAGCACGTTGTCGCGCACGGATGCCGAGAACAGCGTCGCATCCTCGAACGCCATCGCCAGGTGTCGGCGCAGCTCTTCGCGACTGAGCTGGCGCACGTCGACGCCGTCGAGGGTCACCGCGCCATCCGTCACGTCGTAAAGACGCGTCGTCAATGCGGTGAGAGTCGACTTGCCCGAACCGGTCAGCCCCACCAGGGCCATGGTCTCCCCCGGCTCGAGCACCAGGTCGACCCCGTTCAGCAGATCGGGCACGTCCGCCGGTGAATCGTGGTAGCGGAAGTGCACGTTCTCGAAGGCGAGGCGGCCGCGCGGCTCACTGATCGTCACCGGGTTCTCCGGGTCGGTGATCGTGTTCGGCGCGTCGAGAATGTCGAAGAACCGGTCGGTGGCCGTGCGGGTGTCGAAGGTCATCGACAAGAGGAATCCGATCGACTCCACCGGAAAACGCAGCACCGTCGCCGTGGCGAAGAAGGCGACCAGCTCGCCGAGACTCAACTGGCCGAGGCTGGCCAGCCAGACGCCGACCACCAGGCAGAGCGCGAACGCAACGTCGGGAACGAGCAGCAGCCACAGCCAGATTCCGGCGATCGCGCGTGCCTTCTCGATTTCGGTGCCGCGCAGGCTTTCCGCCTGCGACGAGAAGTTCTTCAGCGCGAAACTGCCGCGACCGAAGGCCTTCAGCACCCGGATGCCGTGCACCGACTCCTCGACGGCGGTCGCGAGGTCGCCGGCTTGATCCTGGCTGCGGCGGGCGATCACCGAGTACTTGTCTTCGAAGACGTAACCGTAGATCCAGATCGGGATGGAGCAGACCAGGAAGATGAGTCCGAGCACCCAGTTGATGGAGATCAGAATTCCGAATCCGATGATGATGGTGATGGTGTTGACCACCAACAGCACCGTGCCGAACGAGAGCCAGCGGCGAATCAGGTTGAGGTCGCTCACCGCACGGGAGAGCAGCTGGCCGCTCGGCCACCGGTCGTGGAAAGTCACGGGCAGGTCCTGCAGCCGGGTGTAGAGGCTGTTGCGCATGGCCGCCTCAACGTGCGTGCCGGGGTTCAGCACGAACCAGCGCCGCAGCCCGATCAAAATCGCCTCGAGGATGCCGAGGCCGAGCACGATTCCGACGGCCGGCCAGATTTGGCTGGTGTCCCCGTCGGAGAGCGGTCCGTCGACGAGCCAGGCGAGAACCTGCGGGATCGCCAGCGCGACGAGTCCCGCGAGCAGTGCCGCCACCATCCCGAGGTACCACCGCGGCATCGCGGATCGGGCATAGGGGTAGAGCCGCATCAGCGTGCGGAAGGTGTTGAGCCGGGCCGGTGCGATGGGCTCGACGGGTTGAGGCGGATGTTCGGGCGAGGTGAGTGTGGTCACGTTGATTCCTGATGTGGTGATGAAAATGGGGTGGCGCGGCCACCGACGTCTGAGGTGCGGGTGTGGTTCGGCATGCTGCCGTTGCCACCCGGATCTCATCGATTTCCGGGATGCCGCGGCTCAGAAGCCGAGCCGGTCATGCGTGGAGATCTGCCATGCGTCGGGCCCCCGGGCGGACAGGCAGAGTGTGGGCGTGGGCGGGAATGCAACGGCGGAGTTGCTCCGCCGGTTCTCGCTACGCGGCGATCGGTTCCGACGGATAGCGAGCAGTCACTCGGAGGGAGGCGCCAAATTCAGCGCCGCTGTTCGCAACCGTTGCGAGCGTAAACCGGGCTGTCTTTGTCATGTCTGCCTCCTGGGCGCATCATCGTCTTGGGCCGCCCCGTTCAGGCAGCCTTTCAGAATATGGCAAGGAAAGCTTCAGGCGCAAGCATTTATTTCTGGCAACCGGTGATCGAGCCTGTCGAGATTTCATGGCCGCGTCTCGAAATCGGCGAAACGTGGTCACTTCGACGAGCTCAGTACCTCGCTCGACAGGCTCGACCACCGAGATGCGCGGGTTAGGGCAGCAGGTCGCTGTGATGCGCCTCGACCACGTTCGGGTGCGCGCGCAGGCGGTAGCGCAGCGCATTGTCACCGTAGGTTTCAAGAATCGGGCTGTTCGTCGGGTCGACCGACAACCCGCGCGTCTCAGCTTCGAGTTCCGGCGGCAGGTCGAGGCGGGGCATGGTGGCGTCGAGTGCCGGGTTGAAGAAGAACGGGATCGAGATTCGGTCGTCGCCGATCCGCGGCGAGATCACCCGGTGCAGGGTCGCCTTGAGGTAGCCGTGAGTGGCCAGCTCGAGCATCTCCCCGATGTTGACCACGAACGCACCGGGCACCGACGGCGCGTCGATCCAGTCGCCGTCATGTTCCACCTGCAGGCCGCCCTTGCCCGGTTCGACGAGTAGCAGAGTCAGCACTCCGCCGTCGCGGTGAGCTCCGACGCCCTGCTTCGGTTCCGGGTTCGACTCCCCCGGATAGCGCACGATCTTGGTCAACGAGAACGGATGCGTCGCGAACGCGTCGTCGAAGACATCCTCTGCAGCCCCGAGCGAGAGCGCCCACGCCCGCAGCAGGCGCAGCGCGAGCGCGTTCAGCTCGTCGTTCCAGCGCAGCGCCACCTCGCGCAGCTCGGGCAGAGCCTCCGGCCAGAGGTTCGGCCCTTCGAGCCGCCAGTATTCGGCCACCCCGGCGCCCGGTTCGACGACGTCGCGCTCGACGCCGATATCAATCTGCTCTCGCCAGTCGATGTCGCCGTGGGTGAGCTCCCCGCCCACGCGCGTATAGCCGCGGAACTGGGGGCTCTTCACGTTCTCGATGGCGAGTTTCTGCTCCGCCGGAAGCTCGAAGAAGCGTCGCGAGACGGCCAGGAGGTCGTCGGTCAGCCCCTGGTCGATGCCGTGGCCCACGAGGTAGAAGAACCCCACGTCGTGGGTGACGCGTCGAAGGTCCGCGCGAAACGCGTCGGCTTCGGCCGGTCCGGCATCGAGGCGGGACAGGTCGAGAACGGGAAGAGAGGTGAGCATCTCCCTATCGTGACAGGGCTTGCCTCAAGCGCGCTGCATGTTACGCCGTGCTGGCCAGAGCCGCAGCCGACCCACGCAGAACGGGCCGGCGCCCTCGTCTGAGAGTGCGCCGGCCCGCCGTTATGACTGGTGATTGCTAGTGGAAGAAGTGACGTTCTCCGGTGAAGTACATTGTGACGCCGGCTGCGGTTGCCGCGGCGATGACCTCATCGTCGCGCACTGATCCGCCGGGCTGCACGACCGCGGTGATGCCCGCGTCGAGAAGCACCTGCAGGCCGTCGGCGAAGGGGAAGAAGGCGTCGGAGGCCGCTACCGACCCGGCCGCACGGTCACCGGCGCGGGTGACGGCGAGCTGGCAGGAATCGACCCGGTTCACCTGGCCCATTCCCACACCGACGGATGCCCCGCCACGCGCCAACAGGATGGCGTTCGACTTCACCGAACGGCAGGCCTTCCAGGCGAATTCGAGGTCGGCGCGGGTCGCCGCGTCGGCTTCCTCACCGGCCGCCAGCGTCCAGGCCGACGAGTCGAAGGCGTCGAAGGCGTCGGCTTCCTGCACCAGCAGGCCGCCGGAGATCTGGCGCAGCTCCATCGACGAGCGACGGTAGCCCTCCGGCAACTCGAGCAGTCGGATGTTCTTCTTCGCGCTCAGCAGTTCGAACGCGGCCGGTTCGAAGCCGGGCGCGACGAGAACCTCGGTGAAGATCTGGCTGACCGTCTCGGCCATGCCGAGGGTGACGATGCGGTTGGCCGCGATCACACCGCCGAATGCCGACACCGGGTCGCAGTCGTGGGCGCGGCGGTGAGCGGATGCGATCGCGTCGGTCGCCTTCGAGCTCGCGACGGCGATGCCACAGGGGTTGGCGTGCTTGATGATGGCCACGGCCGGCTCGTCGAAGTCGAAAGCGGCGCGCACGGCCGCATCCGCGTCGACGTAGTTGTTGTATGACATCTCTTTGCCGTGCAGCACGGTGGCCTGGGCGATGCCCGCTCCGCCTTCGCCGAGGTAGAGGGCTGCGGCCTGGTGCGAGTTCTCGCCGTACCGGAGCACGCTGCCGCGCTCGGTTTCGATCACGAGCGTGTCGGGGAAGGCCGCTTCGGTGTCGAACGCGGTGGCGGCGCTTTCGAGCAGAGTGTCGAACTGCTCGAGGATCTCGCCAGCGAGCGTCTCGTCGTCATCGGCCCACTGGTCGTACACGTTCTCGGTGAACCAGGCAGACACGCTGAGGTCGTAGCCGGCGGTGTGCTCGAAGGCAAGCGAGGCCAGCTTCTGGCGGAGGCGCAGGGTGGTGCCGCCGGCCTGCACGGCGGCGATGACCTCGTCGTAGTTCTCGGGGTCGACGACAATCGCGACGTTGGCGTGGTTCTTGGCGGAGGCGCGCACGAGGGCCGGCCCGCCGATGTCGATCTGCTCGATCACGTCGGCCGGGGCGGCACCCGACTCAACGGTCTCGACGAACGGGTAGAGGTTGACGACGACGAGCTGGAACGCGGCGATGCCGAGGTCCTGCAGCTGGTTCTCGTGGTCTTCGAGGCGCAGGTCGGCCAAGATGCCGGCGTGCACCGACGGGTGCAACGTCTTCACGCGTCCGTCGAGGGATTCGGGGAATCCGGTGACCGCTGAGACATCCGTCACCGCGTGGCCGGCCGCGCGGATCGTGGCGGCGGTCGATCCGGTGGAGACGATTTCGACGCCGGCGGCGGCGAGCACGTCGGCCAGTTCGATCAGGCCGGTCTTGTCGCTGACGGAGATGAGGGCGCGTGTGACGGGCACCTGGTCCCGGTCGCGGTAAAGGCTCTGCGCGTTAGTGTGACCGCTCATGCGTGGGAAAGCTCCTTGAGATCGACGTGTCCATTGGCGATATCGAGAACTGCCTGCACAAGCAGACGGCGTTCGACAGGTTTGATGCGTTCGTGCAGGGATGCCTCGGTGTCGCCCGGCAATACCGGCACCCGTTCCTGCGCGATGATCGGTCCGGCATCGACACCGTTGTCGACAACAATCAGGCTGGCACCGGTCTGGCTGACGCCGGCGGCGAGGGCGTCACGCACGCCGTGAGCGCCGGGAAACTCGGGAAGGTACGCCGGGTGCGTGTTGATCAGGTGTGGCGAGAGCGCTTCGACCACGCGCGCGGGCAGCAGGCGCATGAGCCCGCTGAGCACGACGAGGTCGGGCTGCCACTGCTGGATCTGGGCGAGGAGTTCATCGCCCCAGGCGTCACGGCTCGCATGCGAGCTGAAGGGCACCGTGAAGGTGGGAATACCGAATTCCTCGCCGAGGGCTAGGCCGTCGGCGTCGCGGTCGGCGCCAATGGCGACGACCCGCGCGGGGAATTCAGCGTCTTCCGACGCTTCGAGCAGTGCGCGCAGGTTCGACCCTCCGCCAGAGATAAGCACGACCAGTGACAGCACCCTCTGAGCTTACCGTTACCCGCTCGTGCTCCTGCCGTGGGCATCCGGCTCGCACTGACAGCATCTCCGTCCCGCTCCGCCCCTGCGCCGAGTTTGAGTGTTGCGGTCGAGCTTGCCCGGCAGAACAGGGCAACTCGACCGGAAGTCTCAAGCTCGGCGAGTTACTGGGGGTTGGCAGAGACGCTTGAGGTTGAGGCGCCACTCGAAACGGATGCCGCGCTCGACACGGATGCCGCGCCGCGACTTCCGGCAAGCATCCCGAGGCAGGCGGCGATCCCGATTTCGACTGCGGCGACAACGCCGACCAGCAGCGGATTCGGTCCGACCTCGACGAGACGCCCCGGCCCCATCGCGCCCGCTGCCGCCCACGAGGCCAGGCCGAACAGCACTCCGGCGACAACGCCGATGCCGCCGCCGGCCGAAAGCTGCCCGGTCAGGGTGGGTACGGGCCGACCGGCCTTGTCGGAGCGGCGCCGGATCAGCAATGCGGTGAAGAAACCGATCAGCACCGGAACTACCAGCCACAGAAAACCACCGGCCGGCGCGCTCTGCGGCAGGGCGCCGAAGATCGGCAATCCCGGAACAGCGCCGAGCGAGGTGCCGACCGGGGAGACACCCGTACCGACGCCGACCGCGAATCCCGGACCGATCAGCCAGGCCGCCGCCCAGATGACCAGGTTCGGCAACAACGCGAGCTGCGCCACGGTCAGGGTGATTCCGCCGACAACGCCGGCCTGCACCGTTTCGTAGAGACCGATGATCGTCGCGAAGTTCGCCAGGATGAGCACCGCCACAGCGAGTGCCGCCACCCCGACGACCGCGACGAAGGCCGCCGCGCCTCCGCGCAGAGACTCAGCGATCGCGAGGCGGGCCGTGCCCGGCAGATCGAGAAAACGTTCACGGATGGCACGGGCCAGGCCGGTGAGGCGACCCAGCCGAGGCGGCGTCGCGGCTTCCTTCGCCGATCGCGATGTCGCATCCGTCGTGTGCACCCCGCGCCCGAACACTCCGAGCACGCCGACCACCACGCCGGCGGCGTACATCAGGGTCGGGAACACGATTGCCTGGGGCAGCGACGCGGTCACCACGCCGTTGCCCGACGAGACGGCGATCAGGGCCGTGAAGACGCCGTAGCTGGCGATCGCCGCGAGAACGCCGATTATCGGGTGCGGGGTTTCGCTGGCGCGGATGCCGGTGCGCACGCCGAGGGCGACGGCCAGCACGGCGAACCCCAGCAGCGCGATGCTCAACACGAACGGAGCCTCGGCGCCGGGAAGAGCCAGAGCGCCGACCATGGCGGCCGGAAGCTGCACGGTGAGATCGACGCCGTTGCCGAGCAGCCACACGGAGGCAGCCGCGTCCCAGAACACGCTCCAGTCGACCGCCAGCTCGAAATGGGTTGCCCAGAGCACGGTCAGCGGAACGAGCGCGATCCCGACGCCGATAGCGACGACGATGAGGGCCTCGAGTGCGGCGAGCAGGGCGGTAGTTGTGCGATTCATCGGCTTTTGAGCCTACCTGCCGTGCACGCCCCGGCCCGCTCCCCCGCCGCGCCGTGCGCCCATTCGACGGAGATTTTCACGCCGGCGGGCGCGGCGCCGCATCAGCCTGTCGGCCGTGGGTCAGAAACCGAAGAATCTCCGTCGAATGGGAGACACCAGACCCGGCAGCTGCGCCGGCTACTTCTTGCGGTACGGAGCCCGAGCGAGTGCAATGAGCGCGGTGCCGCCCAGAATCACGCCGACGATCACCCAGATGGTGAGCCCGATTTGGAAGAGTTCTTGCATAGCCCCCAGTATTGCCCGCTCCGCTGGTTCTGTCATGAGAATCTCACGCGGCAGTTCCATCGCAACGGATGTCGACAATCACCAGCTGTGAGCGTCACCATCCGCCCTGGAGCGATGCGGTCGGCCAGGGCTGAACATGATCGACCAGCCGGTCTGTCACGAACGCAGTCCGGCACGAACGCAGTCCGGCACGAACGCAAAAGGGCCCGCCGAAAACGGCGGGCCCTTCTGTCACGCTGAAAACGCGTGTGACTGCGTGACTTACAGTGCGGCGAGAACCTCGCGCAGCAGGGTCGCGGTCTCGCTCGGCGTCTTGCCGACCTTGACTCCGGCGGCCTCGAGGGCCTCCTTCTTGCCCTGTGCGGTTCCGGCTCCGTCGGAGACGATGGCGCCGGCGTGGCCCATGGTCTTTCCTTCGGGTGCCGTGAAGCCGGCCACGTAGCCGACGACCGGCTTGGTGACGTGAGCCTTGATGTAGTCGGCGGCCTTCTCTTCAGCGTCGCCGCCGATTTCACCGATCATGACGATCGCGAGGGTCTCCGGGTCGTTCTCGAAGGCTTCGAGGGCGTCGATGTGCGTGGTGCCGATGATGGGGTCGCCACCGATACCGATCGCGGTCGAGAATCCGAGGTCGCGCAGTTCGTACATCATCTGGTAGGTCAGGGTGCCCGACTTCGAGACGAGGCCGATCGGGCCCTTGCCGGTGATGGTCGCCGGGGTGATGCCGACGAGCGACTCACCGGGGGTAATGATGCCGGGGCAGTTCGGGCCGATGATGCGGGTCTTGTTGCCCTTGGCCTTGTTGTAGGCCCAGAACTCAGCCGAGTCCTGCACCGGAACGCCCTCAGTGATGATGACGAGCAGCGGGATCTCGGCGTCGATAGCCTCGATCACTGCGTCTTTGGTGAAAGCCGGCGGAACGAACGCGATGGAGACATCCGCGCCGGACTTCTCCATCGCCTCAGCGACGGTTCCGTAAACGGGCAGTTCCACGTCGCCGTGCACGACACTGGTGCCGGCCTTGCGGGCGTTGACGCCACCGACGACCTGCGTGCCGGCCTTCAGCATGAGGGCGGTGTGCTTGGTGCCCTCACCGCCGGTGATGCCCTGCACGATGACCTTGGAGTCCTTGTTGAGGAAGATTGACATTCTCGAAATTCCCTTACTTCGCGGCGTGGGCGAGTTCGGCGGCCTTGTCGGCGCCCTCGTCCATGGTGGCGGCCAGAGTGACAAGCGGGTGGTTCGCCTCGGCGAGGATGCGACGGCCCTCTTCGACGTTGTTGCCGTCGAGGCGCACAACGAGCGGCTTGTTCGCCGCGGAACCGAGCTCGGCGAGCGCGCCGACGATGCCCTTGGCGACGGCGTCGCAGGCGGTGATGCCACCGAAGACGTTGACGAACACGCTCTTGACCTGCGGGTCGCCGAGGATGACGTCGAGACCGGCGGCCATGACCTCAGCGGATGCTCCGCCACCGATGTCGAGGAAGTTGGCCGGCTTCACGCCGCCGTGGTTTTCACCGGCGTACGCGACGACGTCCAGCGTCGACATGACCAGACCTGCACCGTTGCCGATGACACCGACCTCACCGTCGAGCTTGACGTAGTTGAGGTCGTTCTCCTTGGCCTTCGCCTCGAGCGGGTCTGCTGCTGCAGCGTCTTCGAGAGCAGCGTGACGAGGGTGACGGAAACCGGCGTTCTCATCCAGGGTGACCTTGCCGTCGAGGGCGATGATGTCGCCCTCTTCGGTGAGAACGAGAGGGTTGACCTCGACGAGCGTCGCGTCCTCACCCTTGAAAACGTTGTAGAGCTGCACGAAAACCGGTGCAACCTTCTCGACCAGCTCGGCCGGGAACTTCGCATCGACCGCGATCTGGCGGGCGATGTCGAGGTCGATTCCGACGTTCGGGTCGATCGACGTGTAGGCGAGCGCTTCCGGCTTCTCAACGGCGAGCACCTCGATCTCGACGCCACCTTCGTAGCTGGCGAGCGAGAGGTAGGAGCGGTTCGAGCGGTCGAGCAGCACCGAGAAGTAGAACTCCTGCGCGATGCGGGCGCCACCGGCGACCATGACGCGGTTCACGGTGTGACCCTTGATGTCGAGTCCGAGGATGGCGCGGCCAGCGGCCTCTGCGTCATCCGGAGTCTTGGCGACCTTGACGCCACCGGCCTTACCGCGGCCACCGACCTTGACCTGGGCCTTGACGACCACAACACCACCGAGCTTCTCGGCGGCTGCGCGCACCTCCTCCGGAGTGTCCGCGATGATTCCCGGAAGGACCGGGACTCCATACTCTTCAAACAGGTCTCTGGCCTGGTATTCGTAAAGATCCACGCTGCTCTTCCAATCCGCAACTAGCGTTCGTGCATGGTGAGGGGGTCACAGGCACAGTTGTTGGCGCGAAATTAGCTCGACGTCAAGACATACTGGCCGCTCTCAACTCTACCTCGCTCAAGCCGCCTGATTCCGCGTGCGTCGGCGCCAGAACGTGAAATGAAACGCCCGCCTCCGCATTCGCGGTGACGGGCATGTCGAGGGAGACTCCGGGCGACTAGACAAGCACCTTGAGGCCGGTGTTCCAGTTGAACGTGTCGAACTCGGGGTTGGCCTGCAGGGTCATGATGACGAACTGGAACCCTTCCAATTCCCGTGAGCGACGCAACGGCCCCACGTCGATGGGGCGCAGGCCGGCATCGGCGACGAACGATGCGACCGCAGCTTTGGCCTCGGCGTCGTCTCCCGCGATGAAGATGTCGAGCGGCGCGTCGGCAACCGAGCCGGCGACCAGCGTGCCGGCAAATGCAGTGTTGAACGCCTTGACCACGACGGCACCCGGCGCGGCGAGCGCGGCGATCTCCTCGGCAGCGGATGTTCCGGGGGCGACGACGAGGGAGTCAAACGTCGTGAAGTCGACGGGGTTCGTGATATCGATCAGCACCTTGCCGGAGAGCGCCTCACCATACGCGGCCACAACCGCTTGTGCCGCGTCGAACGGCAGAGCCAGCACGACAAGCGCCCCGGCAGGAGTCGCATCCGCGCTGCTGCCGAATGCGACGGAAGCACCGAGCTCCGCGGCGAGCGCCTGCGCCGCAGCCGAGTCCCGACCGAGGATCTCGAGGGTGCGACCGGCAGCGACGGCACGCGCACCGATGCCGCGAGCCATGTTGCCGGTTCCGATGATGGTGATGTCAGTCATGGTTTCTCTTTCTGAAGTTCAGTTACTGGAACGATGCCGTCACTCCCCCACGATTTACTTGAAGCGACAACCAAATCGTAAGACACTTAACTTGAAGCGTCAAGTTAAATGTTAGAATCGACGCATGACTGAACCACGCTGGCTCTCGGAAGATGAACGTCTGGCCTGGCTGCGCTTGGTCGCCGTCACGATGCTGCTGCCCAGCCGACTCGAGTCCGAGCTCAAGCGAGACGCCGGCCTCAGCCACTTTGAGTACTACGTGCTGGCGATGATCTCGGAGAGCCCGGACAAGCAGCTGCTTCTCACCGAGTTGGCCTCACGCACCAACTCGTCGCTGTCACGCCTGTCGCATGTGATCGGCCGGCTCGAAACGGCCGGATATCTCACCCGCTTCCCCTCCCCGGTTGACGGCCGGGCCTCGATCGCCGCACTCACCGACGCCGGTTGGGAGAAGATCGTGGCCAGCGCCCCCGGACATGTCACTGAAGTGCGCGAAGTGGTCTTCGACCCCCTGTCGGCACGGCAGGTGGCGCAGCTCAGCGAGATCTGTGGACAGCTGTTGACCACACTTGACCCGGAGCATCACCTTCTCGGCTTGGGGTAGCCGGCTGCCCCATAGGCTTGGTGCATGGCAACACAGCGTTTCTCGTCAGCATCCGTCGTCTCGGCCGCCGCCCTCGACGCCGCGTTCGTACTCCTCTTCGTGCTGATCGGTCGCGCCAGCCACAACGAAGGCCTTGCCGGTGTGCTCACCACCTGGTGGCCATTTCTCGGCGGTCTCGCGATCGGCTGGCTGATCGTGCGCGCCTGGCGACGCCCCGGTGCCATCGTCTGGACCGGGCTCGTGGTGTGGCTCTGCACGGTCGTCGGCGGACTCGCGCTCCGCGCCCTCGTTGGCCAAGGTGTTCAACTGAGCTTCGCGATCGTGACGACGCTCGTACTCGGCGTCTTCCTCCTCGGCTGGCGAGCAGTCTGGCTGCTGGTTCGCCGGCTGCGCTCTGCGCGTTCGTCACAGCGAAGCGTCAACTCGTAACAGCGGAGTGATTATTACGGCGGAGTGTGAATTCGACGCGGATTCAACGCGGTTTCAACGCGGATTCGACGCGGATTCGCTCTGGGGCTGAGCCTCAGGTGGCACTGCGCGGGAGGAGAGAATCATCGGTCTCCGTCTCGGTGCTCCCTTCGCTCGTAATCACCGTAATTGCCTCGGTCGTGATCTTGCTGGCGGCGAGTGCGCGAGCGCGCCGTTCGTCATCATTCCAGCCCCGCATGTCGCTCATGACCGAGACGGTACCCCGGTGCGAACCGGTCGGCTAGCTCTAGCGGCAGGCGAATTTGAGGGTAAATTCGGCGGGCTGAACGAGCACTGAATGCGGCCGTGCTCAGCGCTCGAAATCGTCCTCTTCGACGACGATTCGCTCGTCGGCATCGATGCCGGGTTCGACCTCTCCGGCGACCGGTTCTTCTTCATCGAGCGGCTCATCGACATCATCGATCGGGCGTTCGTCGTCGACCACCGGCTCCGCGGCATCCGGCAGTCGTGGCCACAAGCTGTCTGGATCGCTTGGCATGGTCGGCCTTTCACCTCGTGAGGGCGGTTCCCCGGGAACATCAACGCTACGCTCCCGGCCTGACGCAGACAAGCATGCGGGCACGGCGACGTGCCCCGCCCGTCAGTCCGGAATACACAATTGCCGGCGCCTGAGCGGACGACGCTCAGGCCACGGGCGAGGGAGCGTTGCGCCGGTTCACGACGGCACGAGTGATCAGCACAATCGCCATGGCGATGATGCCGCCGAGCGCAGTCTCCACCAGGCGATCGACAAGCAGTGTCGGGACCGCAACCGGAGTCGCCAGGTGGGCAACGGTGAGCGCGAGCGGAGTCACGAACAAGAGGGCGGCTCCGTAGTGTTTGGCGATCAGGATCTCGGCACCGAACTGACCGAGGGCGATGACCAGCACCAGCACCCAGACCGGCGGCCCCGGAAGCAGGATGAGGCCCGTCACGAGAACTCCGCCGGCGGTTCCGATGATTCGATGGATGGCGCGTGAGGTGGAATGCGCGGCACCCGGCGGTGGTATCACTGCGACGACGCTGACGACCGCCCAGTACGGATGGCCGATCCCGACAGCGATCGCCAATCCGCCGGCCACGAGCACACCGACCACATTCTGAACGATGGCGAGCCAGACCGTCGAGTCGTGAAATGCCGCACCGCGCACCCGGGGCTGACGGGGCAAAGTTTTGAAGAGCCCGGTCGGCGCATCGGCAGCGGCGCGACGGATGAGCCAGCCCGACATGGTGAGCGTCCAGGCAAACGCGGCGGCGATCACTCCGACGAGAAGCCGGGGGCCCACTTCATCGACCGGAGTCGGCACCTGCGAGCAGACCGTGTACGCGAAAACGAAGAAGATCGGCGTCGGCGGAAACAGGCCGACCGCCGCCGCCAGCAGCAGCCCGGCGACGATGACCAGAACCAACCCGGCTGCGAGCAGCGGCAGCGCTGCCCCGGAGGCGGCCATCGCCACGCCGAGGGCCATGCTCACCAGGAGACCGAGCGCCGCGACACTCACCGTGCGCAGCCGGATCCGGTACGGCTCGCTCCGCCCGTACAGGGCGGTCATCGCCCCGAACGTGGCGTAGGGCGCCCAGTCGATACGGCCCAGTGCGATCAAAACGATCAGCGGAATCACCGTCGCCAGGGCTGCCCGGGTTGCCACCTCGACGTCGAGCCGACGCAGATTCTTGATCCGGTCGAACAGGCCTTCCGGCCTGTTCGCCGCTTCTGAGCCTGCCCCGGCGCCCATCAGATCTTTTCGATCGGCGCAACCTTGATCAGCAGTTTCTTCGCGCCAGAGGTGTCGAACTGCACGTGAGCAATGCGCTTGGTCCCCTCGCCGGTCACCTGGTTCACTCGGCCATCGCCGAAGTCGACGTGACGGATGCGATCGCCGGCTTCGAGAGTGAGGTCGCCGTTGTCGCGCACCTGCGCCGTGATCCGATTCGCCCATTCGGTTTTCGGCTTCGGCGCCGGCGGCAAACCGGCCGGAACCCGCTCGCTGCTGCTTCCACGGAATCCCGAGCCGCCGTAGCCACCCGACCCGCCAGAGAAGCCGTCGCGCCGGGCATTCAGGGCGCGCGGCTGGGTGCCGCCGCGGGAGTTAGCCATGCCCGGAGACTGCTTCCAGTCGATCAGCTCGACGGGAATCTCCTGCAGGTACCGGCTCGGCATGGCCACGTTCACCTCGCCGAACTGTGCGCGGCTCATGGCCAACGACAGGTACAGCCGCTTCTTCGCGCGGGTGATTCCGACGTAGAACAGGCGACGCTCTTCGGCCGGGCCCCCGGGTTCGCCGGCCGACATCTGGTGTGGCAGCAGCCCCTCTTCGACACCGGTCAGGAACACGGCGTCATACTCGAGGCCCTTTGCGGTGTGCAGGGTCATCAGCGACACGGTGCCCGACTCGTCGTCGAGGTCATCGGCCGCGGCGACCAAAGACACCTGGGTCAAAAAGTCGACAAGTCCGCCGTCGGGGTTCTCCCGATTGAAGTCCTTGGTCTGGGCAACGAATTCTTCGATGTTCTCGGCCCGCGCCTCATCTTGCGGGTCGCGGCTGTTGCGAAGCACCGCGAGCAGCCCGCTCTCCTCAAGCACGAAGCTCAGAATCTCGGCCACGTTGGCGACACCGGCCGGGTTCTCCGGGTCGAGCTTCAGGGCAGCCTCATCGAGCAGACGGGCCAGTTGCAGGATCGACCCGGTGACCTTGGGGCCAAGGCCGAGCGCGGCGGCATCCCGCATCGCCTGCCGGTAGCTGATGCCGTTGGCCTCGGCGAAGCTGAGAAGCGCCGTCTCGGTCGTCGGCCCGATACCGCGCTTCGGGGTGTTCAGGATGCGGCGCAAGGCCAGCTCGTCGGCCGGGTTCGCGACGGCGATCAAGTAGGCCAGAGCGTCTTTGATCTCGGCACGCTCGTAGAACTTGGTGCCGCCGACCACGCGGTACGGAACCGCAGCCCGCACCAGAATCTCTTCGAGCGCACGGGTCTGCGCATTGGTGCGGTAGAACACGGCCATGTCCCGGTAGGCCATGCCGCTACTGTGCAGCGCCTCGATCTCGTCGGCGACGAACTGCGCCTCGTCATGACCGGAGTAGGCGGTGTAGCCGACGATCTTCTCGCCCGGCCCGTCAGCGCTCCACAGTTTCTTGTCTTTGCGGTCGAAGTTGTGCCCGATCACCGCGTTGGCCGCCGAGAGAATGTTCTGCGTCGACCGATAGTTCTGCTCGAGCAGCACCACCTGGGCGCCCGGAAAGTCACGTTCGAACTCGCTGATGTTGCGGATGTCCGCGCCGCGGAACGCGTAGATCGACTGGTCGGAGTCGCCCACGACCGTGAGTGAGGCGCCCGGGATGGCGCCCGTCGCATCCTGCACGTTGCGCACATGCAGCCCCTGCGCTTCCATCTCTTCGGCGATCTCGGCGGTGACCGGACGGGTCAGCTCGCGGATGAGGGAGTACTGGGCGTGGTTGGTGTCCTGGTATTCGTCGACCAGGATGTGGCGGAATCGGCGCCGGTAGAGCGCGGCGACCTTCGGGAATGCCCGGAACAGGTAGACGGTCTCGCCGATCAGGTCGTCGAAGTCGAGCGCGCTCGCATCGCGCAATCGCTTGGTGTACTGCCGGAAAATCTCCACGAACATGACCTCTTGCGGGTCACTCATGTTCGCGTTGCGCGAGTACGAGTCGACGTCGGCGAGCTCATTCTTGAGCTTCGAGATCTTCGATGACACATTGGCCGGGGTGAAGCCGAGAGTGTCGGCGTCGAGGCTCTTGATGATGCGCTTGAGCGTGACCCGGGTGTCTGACGAGTCGTAGATGCTGAAGTTGGTGGTGAGGCCGGCCTTCTCTGCCTCGCGGCGCAGGATGCGCACGCAGGACGAGTGGAAGGTTGAGATCCACATGCCGTCGGCGCCCTGCCCGAGCAATGCATGCACGCGCTCACGCATCTCGGCTGCGGCCTTGTTGGTGAACGTGATCGCGAGGATCTGGCTCGGCCAGGCTTCGCGGCTGTCGATGAGGCTGGCGACCCGACGGGTGAGCACACTGGTCTTGCCGGAGCCGGCACCGGCGATGATCAGCAGGGCGGGGCCGCGGTATTCGACGGCGATCCGCTGTTGTGGGTTGAGCCCGTTCAGCAGACGCGACTCCCCTGCACCATGACCGGCGTCCTGGCCGTTGCCGTGACCGGCACCCGGCCCTGCCCCGAACGCCGCGCCCTGGCCGGGCCCGTAGCCGTCAAGAATGATGGGTACCGCGGAGGCCTGATTCGCGGGCGTGGAATCGGGGTTGGAGAGTGTCGTCATGTCGGTCCAATTGTAGATGTTGCCCCTGACACCTTGCCGGGCAGGGCATCCGTCAGAACCGAGCGTGTCCGCGGATGCTCAGAGCGCGTTGCGCACGGCGACGGCGAGATCGGGGTGGTCGGCGAAGACCCCGTCGATCCCGGTGCCCATGATCAACGCGAACTCGGCCTGCCACGCCCCGAAGTCGGCACTCACCGTTCCCGTGCGAAAGGAACGGGCGAGAAACTTGTTCTCCGGACGCAGCGTCCAACAGTAGATCTCGAGTCCTGCCGCGTGGGCGCTGTCGACCAGGTCGGATGCGCCGGAGACCTCGCCGGCGGCATCCTTGTGGAGAATCAGTTTCTTGGGCACGCTCACCCCGTCGACGTGGCCGGCGAGGGCATAGAGGCCGGCTGCGGTGAGCGAGGCGGCGTAGGGCACTGCCGCGCTCCCCTGCCGGGCCACCTCGTCGAACGGTTTGCCCGACGCCTCGATCAGGTAGACCCGTTTTCCGTAGATCCCGCGCGAATAGACCTGATCCAGCACATGCATTTCAAAGCTCTCGATCACGAGGCGCCCGTCGCCCTCGTTCCAGCCGGCCTCGTTCACCTCGGCCGCGAACAACTCGTCGAGCGGCAAACCGATCGACTCGAAATAGGTGGCGTGCTTGATTTCAGCGACCATGCCGAGTCGCCGAGGCGTGCCGACCGAGGCGTCGTCGATCAGGTCGAAAACATCGCGCAGCCGCATGATCGGAAATGCCCCGTCGAAGCTGGCACTTGATTTGCGAAGCGCCGGGATTCGCTCGCGGGCGCGCAGCGTTTCGAGCTCTGCCCACGTGAAGTCTTCGGTGAACCACCCCGTCAGGGCGACTCCATCGATGAGCTTCGTGGTGCGGCGGTCGGCGAACTCGGGCCGGCTCGCGACATCCGTCGTGCCGGAGATCTCATTCTCGTGGCGCACCACGAGAATCCCGTCGCGGGTGGAGACGATGTCGGGTTCAATCGCATCGGCCCCGAGGGCGAAGGCCAGCTCGTAGGCCGCGCGAGTGTGTTCGGGACGATAGCCGCAGGCGCCGCGGTGTCCGATGACAATCGGATGCGGTGATGCTGACCTGGTCATGCGACAAGGTTAGTCGCGACCTGCCAGAATCAATGTTGTGAATTTTTGGAGCGAGCCGACCCGCAGCCTGCGCCTGCGCTGGGGCAGCTACCAACCGCGCTATCTCGTCGGTTTGGCCGCGATCGTTGTCGGTGTTGCCGCCACAAACCTCACCAGCACGTACAGTCTGTGGTTCCTGTTGATCGGCCCCGTGGTGCAAATGATCGGCTGGCTGTGTCTGCCTGCGGCGCTGTGGCGCCGGCTTCTCGTCGTGCTCCCGTGCATGATTGCGGGCCTCATTCCGGTCGCCGGCCCTGATTTCGTCGGGGCGTTCGCCGCGCTCCTCGCCGCGTGGCTGCTCGTGCGGCATCGCCCCGCTGTGAGTTACCTGGCTGTGTTGGCGCCGATCGCCGCCAGCATCGTGGCCAAGTTCACTTTGCACGAGTACACGCAAACCGCGTTCGCGCTGTTGTTCTGCGCCGGAGTGAGTGTGGCGGGTGCGTGGTTCGCCCGGCAGCTCGCCCGGTGGCGCGACGAGCAGCGCGCGGCTCGGCGCACCGCCAGCCAGTCCAGATCGGCACGGTCATTCGGCTGACATTCAGCGAACCTGAACGTTCTCTCAGATAGATTGGAAGCAGCGTCGAATTCGGCGCGTCCCCGTCCCCAGTTGAATGTGAGCCCGGACACCATGGCAACTTCCAACCCCGCGTTCTCGCGCAACCCGGCCTTCAGCGCCCAGGGCGCCCAGACAGCGACCCCGGTCCTCTCCGGCGACGAACTGCAGCAGATGTACAACGCCCCGTCGGCGGGCGCGCTGGACACCGACCGGATGACCTACGAAGACACCATCGTCAAGTCGGCGCTCTGCTTCGCTGTTCTCGTTGTCGCTGCGGTGGCCGGCTGGATGCTCACCCCCGGCCTGCCGTTCCTGCCGTTCCTCGGCGCGATCGTCGGACTCGTGCTGGGCCTGGTCAACACCTTCAAGAAGGAGCCGTCGCCCGGCCTGATCGTGGGCTACGCCGCAGCCGAGGGCCTCTTCGTCGGCGGTATCTCGTACGTGTTTGAGTCCATGTTCGGCGGCGGCCTCGTCTTGCAGGCTGTGCTGGCCACCCTCACGGTCGTCGGCGTCACGCTCGCCCTCTTCGCGAGCGGCAAGGTCCGTGCTTCCAAGAAGGCCACCAAGGTGTTCCTCATTGCGATGGTCGGCTACCTCGTCTTCTCGCTGATCAACGTCGGCGTGATGATCTTCGGCAACACGAGCGGCGCATTCGGCATGAACAGCATGGACATCCCAGGCACGAGCATTCCCCTCGGCGTCGTGATCGGTCTGCTCGCCGTGCTGATGGCCGCCTACTCGCTCGTGCTCGACTTCGACTTCGTCCAGCGCGGGGTCAACAACCGAGCCCCCCGCAAGTTCGGTTGGAGCGCCGCCTTCGGCATCATGGTCACCGTTGTCTGGCTCTACGTCGAGCTGCTGCGCATCTTCGCAATCCTGCGCGAGAACTAAGCGACACCCGCAACACGTCGACAGGGCCGCTCCTCACCGAGGAGCGGCCCTTTTGCATCCGTCCGCCGCCACGACAGCGCCAGCCCCCGCCAGGCGACGAAGGGCCGCTCCCTGGTGAGGAGCGGCCCTTCGCGGTGTCGGCGCAGCCTACGCGACGGCGAGGCTTTCGACGAGCTGCAGCACGGTGCGCACCGACGCTCCGGTTCCTCCGTCACCGACGATTCCGTAGCCGGGGCCGTTGTTGGTGCCGGTGCCGGCGATGTCGAGGTGGGCCCAGGGAATCTTCGCCCCGCCATCGGCAGCCGTGCCGACGAACTCCTGCAGGAAGATGCCGGCCAACAGCATTCCGGCGTCACGCGATCCCGCGCTGAGGTTGGCCAGGTCGGCGAACTTCGAATCGAGCAGACGACGCAGCTCGGAAGGCAACGGCATCGGCCAGTGCGCTTCGCCGGTGATTTTGCCTGCCGAGACGACCCGGGCAACGAGGTCGTCGTCACCCATCACACCGGCGGTCCGGCGGCCGAGTGCGACGATGGCGGCACCCGTCAGCGTCGCAATGTCGATGATGGCGTCGGGGTGCTCCTCGCTGGCCAGCGAGAGGCCATCCGCCATCACCAGACGCCCCTCGGCGTCGGTATTGATCACCTCGACCGTGGTGCCGTTGCGCATCGTCAGCACGTCGTTCGGACGGATCGCGGTGCTCGAGACCAGGTTCTCGGCCAAGCACATCCACGCGGTCAGGCGCACCGGCAGGTTGAGGCGGGCCGCAGCGAGAGTGACAGCCAGCGTCGTGGCGGCACCTGCCATGTCGTGGTGCATCGTGAGCATGGAGTCCCAGGGCTTCAGTGAGTAGCCGCCGGTGTCGTAGGTGATGCCCTTCCCGACAAACGCGAGGTGTGTGGTCGCCTCGGCCGGGGCGTAACTCACCTTGACCAAGCGCGGTTTGCGTGACGACCCCTGGCCGACCCCGAGAATGCCACCGCAGCCTTCCGCGGCAAGCTTCGTCTCATCCCAGACCTCGACCGTGATCGGAAGCCCCGCCGCGGCATCCACCGCGACCTGTGCGAGCGAGGCCGGGAAGATCTGGGCGCCGGGCGTGTTCACCAGGTCCTTGACCATGCGCACCGCATCGCCGAGTACTCCGATGCGGTCAAGTGCTGCCTGGTCGACGGCGACGTCGGTCAGAACCGTCACGTCAGACGTTGGCACTTTCTGGGTCTTCTTGCTCGTCCCCTTGAACGTGGTGAACGAGTAGGAACCGAGGGTGGCGCCTTCAACGACGGCGAGCACTTCGGCTTCGGTTGCGAGAGGCAGCGCGATGGCGACGGATGCGGCGCCGCCGAGCTGACGCACGGCCGAGCCTGCGGCGTTGCGCAGAGCATCGACGGTGACGGCTGAGCCGAGTCCGATCACTGCAACGCTTCCGACGGATGCCCCGATTGCGGGAAGACGCAAGAGAGCGTCGGCCGCGCCGGTGAAATCGAACGTCTCGAACAGATCACTCACCCAGGCATATGCCGGGTCGCCGATATAGGTCGCCCCTTCTGCGCCGGAAAGCGCGCCGACGACGAGCACGTCGACGGCGACGGTGCCAGCGTCGGCAGTCATGAGAGTCACACGGGGAGTAGTCACGATTTGGTCCAATCAGTCCGGAAGCTGAGAAGCTCACCTCAGACGTTAGAGGATGCCGCGCGTCAGCTGACCGTAGACCGTCGGTATGTTTGCGGTGTGCCTGCCCCCTCTTCGCAGGGCACCTCACGTCGTCGGCGGCTTGCGCTCGCAACCACAGTCCAAGGATTGGCTCGCGAGGTTTCGAGACGCGGCCTCCTGCGTCGGCTGCTCCTCAACCACCGGGATGGTAGGGCCCTCTACCTCCGAAGGCCCTCAGCCAGAGCGACTCAGTACATTCCAGGGGCGGTGACGACGTCACCGCCCACTCCTTCCTGCACGGTTGGCGGTGAGTGAGCGTTTCGCGGGGTGTCGAGTTATGACAGGAAAGGCCGGGCCCCTCCACCGGCGAATGCGCTGACCACGAGCAACTCACTACACCGCCACGTGCGGTGACGTCGTTATCCGCGGGGTGTCGAGTTATGACGAAAAAGGCCGGGCCCCTGTCTGCAGATGGTTACCCGATCTGCAACCGGTGGGGCCCGGCCTTTTTCGTCATTGTTTGAGCTGAGGAGCGGATGACGACGTCACCGCAACACCCCTACTCCCATTCGATCGTTCCCGGCGGCTTCGACGTGACGTCGAGCACAACGCGGTTGACTCCGTCGACCTCATTCGTGATGCGGTTCGAGATCTTCGCCAGCACGTCGTACGGCAGGCGAGTCCAGTCAGCGGTCATCGCGTCTTCCGACGACACCGGGCGCAGCACGATCGGGTGACCGTAGGTGCGGCCGTCGCCCTGCACTCCGACGGAGCGCACGTCGGCGAGCAGCACGACCGGGCACTGCCAGATCTCGCGGTCGAGACCAGCCGCGGTCAGCTCGGCGCGAGCGATCGCATCCGCCTTGCGCAGCAGGTCGAGACGCTCCTGCGTCACTTCACCGACGATGCGGATGCCGAGGCCGGGGCCGGGGAACGGCTGACGCTGAACGATGACGTCGGGCAGACCCAGCTCAGAGCCGATCGCGCGAACCTCGTCCTTGAACAGGGTGCGCAGCGGCTCGACGAGCTCGAACTGCAGGTCTTCGGGCAGACCGCCCACGTTGTGATGGCTCTTGATGTTCGCCGTGCCGCTTCCGCCGCCGGACTCGACGACATCCGGGTAGAGCGTGCCCTGCACGAGAAAACGGATCGGGTCGCCGTCGGTGGCCCGCGCTTCGGCGATGAGGTCGGCCTGCGCCTGCTCGAACGAGCGAATGAACTCACGGCCGATGATCTTGCGCTTGGTCTCGGGGTCGCTGACTCCGGCCAGGGCGTTGATGAACTGCTCGCGGGCGTCGATCGTGATCAGACGCACGCCGGTCGAAGCGACGTAGTCAATTTCAACCTGCTCGCGCTCGCCCTCACGCAGCAGACCGTGGTCGACGAAGACGCAGACGAGCTGGTCGCCAACGGCCTTGTGCACGATGGCGGCCGCGACCGAGGAGTCCACTCCACCGGAGAGACCGCACAGCACCTTGCCGGTGCCGACCTGCTCGCGAATGCGGGCAACCTGCTCGGCGATGACGTTTCCGCTGTTCCAGTCGCCGGGGATGCCGGCGGCGCGGTGCAGGAAGTTCTCGAGAACGTGCTGGCCGTGCTCGGAGTGCTTGACCTCGGGGTGCCACTGCACGCCGTACAGCTTGCGCTCGTCGTTGGCGAACGCGGCAACCGGGGTCGACTCGGTCGAGGCGAGAACAGTGAAGCCCTCCGGCGCCTTCGAAACGGAGTCGCCGTGGCTCATCCACACGGTCTGTTCGGCGGGCTGGCCGGCGAGCAACGCGTTGACGCCATCCGTCACGGTCACCGGGGTCGAGCCGTACTCGCGGGCACCGGTCTGGGAGACCTCACCGCCGAGAGCGGTGGCCATCACCTGGAAGCCGTAGCAAATACCGAGCACAGGAATGCCGAGGTCGAAGATCGCCGGGTCGAAGCTCGGCGCACCTTCTGCGTAGACGCTTGAGGGTCCGCCCGACAGCACGAGGCCGATCGGGTTCTTCGCCTTCACCTCGTCCGCGGTGATCGAGTGGGCCACGATCTCCGAATAGACGGATGCCTCACGCACGCGTCGAGCGATCAGCTGCGCGTACTGCGCGCCGAAGTCGACGACGAGCACAGGGCGGGCGGTGGTTTGTTCGGTCACGCTCACGCGCGGGCCTCCTGCACGGTTTCGTTGGTTGCGGCGCCCTCGCGGGCAGCCAGGAATGCCTTCACTTCGCGGGCAACGCGCACCTCGACGAAGAAGGAAAGTGTGGGAACGACGCCGCCGAGGGCGATCAGAATGAAGCGCGAGAACGGCCAGCGCATCAGGCTCCAGAGACGGAAGTCGGCGAACAGGTAGAGCACGTAGAACCAGCCGTGTGCCATCAGAATGCCGGTGCTCAGGTTGACCGCGGTCACGGTGTCGCGGGGAACCATCGCGAGAAAACCGTTGGGGCCGCCGAGCTCAAGCTCGTAGCCGAGCGCGTACTTGGCGATCATTTCGGCGCAGAGCAGCAGCAGAAAGACACCGGTGATGATCGAAGCGACCTTGTAGAGCCGGAGCGCGCCGGGGATTCTGGGGATGTCGGCGGGCTTAGGTGCAAGTGGCATGAGTCAATTCTACGTGGCTAAATCTGGGCGTGAGCCCCGCCAGGCGGCCCCGTCGGACGCGGTCGCCTCACGACAGCGCGCTCCAGCATCCCGATGCACCTCGGCCGTTCGCCGAACCGTGTCAATCGACCATTTCCTCGTGCGGAAAATGGTCATTTGCCACGGTTCGACGGCCCGAATCAGGATGGGTCGGGTCACCGAGGCGCGTCAGCGGCCTCCGCCGCCTCTTCCTCTTCCCGTTCGACGGCATCCTTCACCAGACGGAACCAGAGGAACACCGCGAACCCGGCAAAAACTGCCCATTCGAGCGCGTAGAACACGTTGAGCCAGTTCAGATCGGCGGTTTCGATCGGAGCGGGGGAATCGATGACGGCCAAGCCCGGCGCAGCTTCGGCGTCGACGATGTAGCCGAAGTAGACCGGCTGATCGGTGTAGCCCGTCCAGATATTGATCAGCGCGGCAGGGGCGACCGTGGTCATCTCATGCGGGTCTCGGCCCTCTTTCGGAACGGTGGGTGCCTCAGCCGCGACGAAACGACCGTTCAGCGTGACCTCGACCGCGATCCCGACCTGCAGATTCTCGCGTGCTGCTTCTGCCGCCTTCTTGTCGGGAGCCCAGCCGCGGGCGACGGCGATGTGGGCGCCCTCGCTCGTGATGAAGTGGCTGACCACCCAATAGCCGCTCTCTCCGCCGTTCAACCGGTCGGCAATCAGTTGCTCGTCTCCGGGAACCCAGAAACCGTCAACCGTCACTTTCTGACCGGTCGCCGAGTCGAAGGGCGGCCCATCGGGCTGAGCGACGTCAGCGAGCGGCAGCGTCTTTTCGGTGGTGCGTTCGACCACAACGCCGGACTCAATGGCCCGGGAGAGCTGCCATTGGCCGAGCAAAGCAAACCCTGCGGCAACGGCCAGGGCGAACACGAGCATTGCCACCCAGCGGGGGCGCAGCATCATTTGAATCACGAATAGTCCTCTGTGCGATCGTCATGCCGCTTTTTCGGCGGCTGACGGTGTTCGGTGATGAAATCAATCATGGGGTCGCCGGTCGGTATCGCTTGACTCCCGGCAGCGTCGTCATCTGCATCAGTATCCGCTTCGATGTCGAGATCGGCTTCGGGATCCGAAGCTCCAGGTTTCGCAGTGACCGCCTCGACCAGCGCAATCTCTTCGACGTGCATCCGGTCGCGCGGCGGCGGCAAGCCGGCGCTCTTCTTTCTGCCACCGACCAGCGCCGCCCCGATGCGTTCGGAACGCGAGGCGAAGAGCGGCCCGAGAATTGCCATGGTGAGCACGTAGAGCCCGGCGAACGGCTGCAAGAGATGGTCGAGGCCGGCCGCCACCGACAGTGTCGCCAGGATCAGAGTGAACTCACCGCGATTGACCAGGATGCCCGCCGCGTTCATGCCTTCAACGACGCCCATTCGATTGAGCCGGGCGAGCAGCATTCCAGAGGCAATGTTGAGCACGAAGGTCATCACGACCGCCGCGAGCACGATGAAGATGACCGAGCCGAACTCGGCCACGTTCAGCGCGAGCCCGAAGTTCAGGAAGAAGAAGGCGCCGAAGACGTCACGCAGTGGTACCGCGACGCGTTCGATCTTCGCCCGATAGGTGCTTGCCCCGAGCACGACGCCGATGAGGAACGCGCCGATCGCATCCGTCACACCGATGATCTCGCCGATGCCGGCAAACAGCACAGCCAGACCGAAGAAGAGGATGGTGAACAGCTCGTCATCTTTGGTCCGGATGAGCCGGGAGACGACTTTGCCGCCCCAGCGGGCGAGCGAGAACATCACGATCAGGAAGAGGAAGGCGATGCCGAGCTGCAACACGATCGGCCAGACCTCGGTCTTGCCGCTCAGAACGACGGAGACAATGGCCAGGTAGATGGCGATGAAAATGTCGCCGACCACCGTCACGCCGAGGATCATCGGTGTTTCTTTGTTCGCCAGGCGGCGCAGCTCGATGAGCAGCTTGGTGATGATGGCGCTTGAGGAGGTTCCGGTCATTCCGGCGATGACGAGCGCCTCGCGGGTGCCCCAACCGACCATCATGCCGAAGGCGAAGCCGATCCCCATGTTGATGAGCACATAGGAGCCGCCGGAGATCAGCAGCTTTCCGGCGTTGTCGAAGAACTCCTCTTGGTCGAACTCAAGACCGAGGCTGAACAGCAGCAGAATCAGCCCGAAGACCGCGATCAGTTCGATGTCGGCCGAGTGAAAATTGAGCGGGAACCAGCCGGAGTGCGGGCTCGCGAGCAGTCCGACGATCATGTAGATCGGGATCGACGGAAGCCCGATCAGCTTGCCGAGGCGCCCCAGAACGTAGGCAACAACCAGCAGGATGCCGAGGGTGAGGAGGTCTTGGCCCAGTTCCATCCGTTTACCCCCCGGGCGGAGAGTCGACGGCCTTCGCCTTCACTTCACCAGTGCGGAAGAACGCAAATGCCTTCGCCACCTTCTCGGGCGAGCCGGCGACGACGAGAGTGTCGCCCGGAAAGACCTTGAAGTCTGCGGCTGGGGCGGGGTTGGCCGATTCGCCGCGCACAACCGCGACAACGGTCAGGCCGGCGATGCCGCGATCAGCGGGGTTGCCGAGCGCCTGGCCGGCGATGTGGTCGTCATAGTCGACGGTGAACCAGTCGATCGACAGACCCGGAATCTGGTCGAGTGCGGTGAGCGATTCGGTGATTTGGGTTCCGCCGAGCAGCTCGGCGAGTGTACGCGCCTCGTCTTCGCTCAGGCGAAGCGACACTTTGGCCGCGTCGGGCCCGCCCTCTTCATCGGCGAAGGTGATCAGGTCGCTGTGACCCGATCGGTGAGCAATCACGCCGACTTTGCCGCCGTCGTCAGTCACGAAGGTGTGAAGCACACCGACGCCGGGGAGTTTGACCCGCCGAACATCGACCATGGTTGTGACTCCTGAGTGTTGTGGGAAGGAGTTCCATTCTATCGAAGGGTTTCGAGGCGGATGCCGGTGCTGCGGTCGGCCGATCGGTCGGCACCGCTCGCACGCACGAAAGGGCCTGGCGCTAGCGCCAGGCCCTTTCGTGCGCGTCCCCGTGCGCGACGTCTCTCGGTTTCGCTACACGGTCGAGGCGATATCCGGCGCTTCGAGTCGCACCCGATCGGCCGACTCATCGTCTGGCTGTTCCTGCGACGCGCGCTCGGCGGCAACCCGCTTGAGATAGAACGCCACCTCGCGTTCCTCACGCTCGGCGTCCCACCCGAGCACGCCAGCCAACAGGCGTGCGGCGACGGGCGCCGCCGAGACCCCGCGGTCCCAGGCTTCGATCGAGATCCTGGTGCGCCGGGCGAGCACGTCTTCCAAATGCAGCGCCCCTTCATGGGTTGCCGCGTAGACGACCTCGGCGCCGATGTAGTCATCGGCTCCGGGCAACGGATGCGCCAGGGTCGGGTCGGCCTTGATCAGGTCGAGCAACTCGTCGGTGAGCGTCCCGTACCGGTTCAGCAAGTGTTCAACCCGGGCCGTGTGCAGACCGAACGCGCGGGCGATCTTGCCCCGTTTGTTCCAAGCCGCCTGGTACCCCTCCGCGCCGAGCAGCGGGATGTCCTGGGTCGTCGAGGGCGGAATGCGTCCGTCGAGTGCGTCGGCAGCCGCGTCGATCGCATCCTTCGCCATCACCCGGTAGGTCGTCCATTTGCCACCGGCAATCACCACCAATCCGGGAACCGAGTGGCCGACGAGATGCTCGCGGGACAGCTTGGAGGTCTGCTCTGACTCGCCGGCGAGCAACGGCCGCAGTCCCGCGTAGACCCCTTCGACGTCTTCGCGGGTGAGCGGAACATTGATTACCGCATTGACGTGTTCGAGCAGATAATCGATGTCGGCGGTCGTCGCGGCCGGATGCGCCTTGTCGAGATGCCAGTCGGTGTCGGTCGTGCCGATCAGCCAGTGGCGACCCCACGGGATCACGAAGAGCACGCTCTTCTCGGTGCGCAGCAGCAGCCCCATCGCCGACTGGAACCGGTCACGGGGAACCACCAGGTGGATGCCCTTCGACGCCCGCACCTTGAATGTGCCGCGTTCGCCGACCATGCGTTGGGTGTCGTCGGTCCAGACCCCTGTCGCGTTGACAACCTGCTTGGCCCGCACTTCGAAGCGTTCACCGGTTTGCAGGTCGTGTGCCTGCACGCCGACGACGCGCTCTCCCACCTTGATGAAGCCTTCGACCCGCACCCGGCTGGCCACGTGGGCGCCGTAGAACGAGGCGGTGCGCACGAGCGTCGACACGTAGCGCGCGTCGTCGACCTGGGCGTCGTAATAGGTGATGCCGCCGACCAACGCATCGTCGGCGATGCTCGGAATGAGCTTCTTCACCTGCGACTTCGACAGATGCCGGTGGTGCGGCACACCGGGTGGGCGACCGCCGGTGTACGAGAAAATGTCGTAGAGCAGCATGCCGGCGCCCACATAGACGCGCTCGGTGATGCGTTTCTTCAACGGGTAGAGAAACCGCACCGGCTTGACGAGGTGGGGTGCGATCCGCTGCAGCAGCAGACCACGTTCGATCAGAGCCTCGCGCACCAGCCGAAAATCGAGCTGTTCCAAATAGCGGATGCCGCCGTGCACGAGCTTCGACGAGCGACTCGAGGTGCCCGAAGCCCAATCACGCTGCTCCAGCACCCCCACGCTCAGTCCGCGGGTGACCGCATCCAGAGCGCTCCCGGCGCCGACGATCCCTCCGCCGACGACCAGGATGTCTAGCTCTTTGTCTTTCAGCCGGGCGAGCGCTGCGGCTCGTTCTTCAGGCCCCAGTTTTGAGGAACGTGTTACCGAGTTGCTCGTGGCCATGCGCGGACTCCCATCCAGACGGCAAGATGCTTAACCCGACGCTAGTTCACTCGGTACGGCGCGACAACTACCTCGACGCGCTGGAACTCCTTCAAGTCCGAATATCCGGTGGTCGCCATCGAACGACGCAGGGCGCCGACCAGGTTCGCCGTGCCGTCGGCGACGGGTGCCGGGCCGTAGAGAATTTCTTCGAGCGGAGCAACGGTTCCCACCTCGACACGCTTGCCACGCGGCAGCTGCGAGTGGTGCGCCTCGGCACCCCAGTGGAAGCCGCCGCCGGGGGCATCGGTTGCCCGGGCCAGCGTCGAGCCGAGCATGACCGCGTCGGCGCCGCAGGCGATGGCCTTGACGATGTCGCCCGACGTGCCGAGGCCGCCGTCGGCGATGACGTGCACGTAGCGGCCGCCCGACTCGTCCATGTAGTCGCGACGCGCGCCGGCCACATCCGCCACGGCCGTGGCCATGGGGGCGTGGATGCCGAGGGTCGCGCGGGTGGTCGATGCGGCGCCGCCGCCGAATCCGACGAGCACACCGGCCGCACCGGTGCGCATGAGGTGAAGGGCCGCCGTGTAGGTCGCGGCGCCGCCGACGATGACGGGAACATCGAGCTCGTAGATGAACTTCTTGAGGTTCAACGGCTCCTGGTTCTGCGAGACGTGCTCGGCCGACACCGTGGTGCCGCGGATGACGAAAAGGTCGACGCCGGCAGCGACAACGGTTTCATAGAGTTCTTGGGTGCGCTGGGGCGACAGGGCACCGGCGACGGTCACCCCGGCGGCACGGATCTCGGCCAGACGTGCGGTGACGAGTTCCGGCTTGATCGGTGCGGAATACATTTCCTGCATCCGCTGCGTCGCCTTGTCGGCGGGCAATGTGCGGATCTCGGCGAGCAGCGGCTCGGGGTCGTCGTAACGGGTCCAGAGTCCTTCGAGATCGAGCACGCCGATACCGCCGAGCTGGCCCATCATGATGGCCGTGGTCGGAGAGACGACGGAGTCCATCGGTGCCGCGAGGATCGGGATGTCGAACTGGTAGGCGTCGATCGACCAGCTGACCGAGACATCCTCGGGGTCGCGGGTGCGACGGCTGGGAACGATCGCGATGTCGTCGAAGGCGTAAACCCGACGAGCGCGCTTGGAACGGCCGATTTCAATCTCCATAGTCACCAGACCAGTCTAGGGCGTGCGGTCGTCGCTCCCCCCGGTGCGGCTCTTCCACCTTCGTTCTCCCCGCGAACCAGCAGTTGTCGGAGCCTCAGCACTCGGGAAGCTCCGACAACTGCAGGTTCGCGGCTCGACGGGGCGCGGGCGATGCGGCACGATGAAGCCATGGACGTCATCGCAGATCCCCTGTCCCTGTTGCGCTTGCGCACGAGCGAGAAGTGGCGCACGTTCGGCGAGGATGTGCTCCCCCTTTTCGTCGCCGAGATGGACTTCCCCCTCGCCGAGCCGATCAAGCGCGCACTGCATGAGGCGATCGACCGGAACGATTCCGGCTATGTCGCCGAGCAGAATGGCTTTGCGGATGCCTTCGCCGGCTTCGCTCTCGGCCGATGGAATTGGCAGGTCGACCCTGCGCACGTGACAACCACCACCGATGTCAGCGTCGCCATCGTCGAAACCCTGCGTCAGGTGATCGTGCCGGGCGACACGGTGGTGATCAATCCGCCGATCTATCCGCCGTTCTTCGATCTGGTACCCGAGGCCGGCGGCGAGGTGCATGAGGTCCCGCTGGTCCGCAGTGACACCGGATGGTCACTCGACCTCGACGGCCTCGAGCAGGCCTTCGCCGACGGCGCGCGCGCCTACCTGCTCTGCAACCCGCACAACCCACTCGGGCACCCGCACAGCATTGAAGATCTCACCGCCGTCGCCCTGTTGGCCGCGCAATACGACGTCACGGTGATCAGCGACGAGGTGCATGCCCCGCTGACCCACACCGACGGCACTTTCACGCCGTTCCTCTCGGTGTCACCGGAGGCTGCCGAGTACGGCATCTGTGTCACGGCGGCCAGCAAGGCCTGGAACCTGGCCGGCCTCAAATGCGCGGCGATCGTCACGGCATCCGCACGGATGCGCGCCGCTCTCGACGGCCTGCCGGAGGAGGTGCTCTGGCGCACCAGCATCCTGGGACTGATCGCCGGCACCGCCGCGTTCACCGAGGGTGAGCCGTGGCTCGACGGGGCGATTTCAGCCATCCAGTCGAATCGAGTGCTGCTCGCGGACCTGCTCGACGCCCAGCTGCCCGGCGTCGGCTACGACCAGCCGAGGGCCAGCTACCTGGCCTGGCTCGACTTTCGTCAGCTCGGCTGGGGCGAAGACCCGTCGGTGATGGCGCTGGAGCAGTCGAAGGTGGCGCTGAACCCCGGCCCGACCTTCGGGGCCGAAGGCTCTGGCTTTGTCCGGCTCAACTTCGCCTGTTCGCCCGAGGTGCTCTCCGAAGCGATCTCGCGGCTGGCCGCCGTCATGTAGAAGGCCGTTCCGGTGGTTGAGGAGCGCCCGACGTGTTTCGAGACGCGGCCTCCTGCGTCGGCTGCTCCTCAACAACCGACGGCCGCGTCTCGAAACCAAGCGAGCCGATCCTCAGACGCAACCAGCGTTCGAAGATCGGCTCACGAGGTCTCGAGACGGCCGCGGGCGGCCTCCTCGACCACCGCAAGTTTCTAGCGGCGGTAGTTCGGCGCCTCAACCACAATCTGCACGTCGTGCGGGTGCGACTCCTTCAGACCGGCAGACGTGATGCGCACGAACTTGCCCTTCTGCTTGAGCTCCTCGATGGTGCGGGCTCCGACGTAGAACATCGACTGACGCAGGCCGCCGATGAGCTGGTAGGCCACGGCAGAGACGGGGCCGCGGTACGGGACCTGGCCTTCGATGCCTTCGGGGATCAGCTTCTCGTCGCTCGGGACATCCGACTGGAAGTAGCGGTCCTTCGAGTATGAGGTCTTCGAGCCGCGGGTCTGCAGCGCGCCGAGCGAGCCCATGCCGCGGTAGGCCTTGAACTGCTTGCCGCCGACGAAGACCAGCTCGCCCGGGCTCTCGTCGGTGCCGGCCAGAAGCGAGCCGAGCATGACGGTGTCGGCACCGGCGACGAGCGCCTTGGCGATGTCACCTGAGTACTGCAGTCCGCCATCGGCGATGACGGGGATGCCGGCTTCGCGCGCGGCCAGGGAGGCCTGGTAGACGGCGGTGATCTGGGGAACACCCACACCGGCGACGATGCGCGTGGTGCAGATGGAGCCGGGACCGACGCCCACCTTGATCGCGTCGGCACCGGCGTCGATGAGCGCCTGGGCGCCGGAGCGCGTTGCCACGTTTCCGCCGATCACGTCGACACCGTTGAAGGCCGAGTCGCTCTTGAGCTTGCGAATGATCTCGAGCACACCGGCGCTGTCGCCGTTGGCGGTGTCGACGACGAGCACGTCGACTCCGGCGTCGAGCAAACGAGTGGCCCGCTGCCAGGCGTCACCGAAGAAACCGATCGCGGCGCCGACGCGCAGGCGTCCGGCGTCATCCTTCGTCGCGAAGGGGTATTCCTCGCTCTTGTCGAAGTCCTTGACCGTGATCAGGCCGGTGAGCTTGCCGGAGTCGTCGACCAGCGGGAGCTTCTCGATCTTGTGCTTGGCGAAGATCGCCACGGCATCCATCGGCGGCATGCCGACCTTGCCCGTGATCAGCGGCGAGGTCGTCATAACCTCGCGCACCAGGGTGGTGTGCTTCTTGGTCTCTGAGACGAAACGCATGTCGCGGTTCGTGATGATGCCGACCAGGATGCCCTTGGAATCGACGACCGGAAGGCCGCTGACTCGGAACTGGCCGCACAGTGCGTCGACCTCGGCCACGGTGGCGTCCGGCGTGGTGGTGACCGGGTTCGTGATCATGCCGGATTCGCTGCGCTTAACGAGGTCGACCTGTTCGGCCTGGTCGTCGATCGACAGGTTGCGGTGCAGGATGCCGAGGCCGCCCTCACGCGCCATGGCGATCGCCATGCGCGTCTCGGTCACGGTGTCCATGGCGCTGGACAGCAGCGGAGTCGCGACGTTGATCCGTCGGGTCAGGCGCGACGTGGTCTCGGCCTCACTCGGAATGACGTCTGTGTGTCCAGGAAGAAGCAGGACGTCGTCGTAGGTAAGCCCAATGAAACCGAACGGATCTGGCTGATCCATGTCACCCCTTTGCGTGGCAGGAATTGAGAAAAGTTGACTGGGAGCGATCGTTGGTCCCGATTTATCAATGTTAAGCGAGATTACGCCACGCGCATTCCCCCTTCCTGCATGCTGCCTAGCCCACGCCCAGGTAGGCCTCCTTGATCGCCGGGTTCGCAAGCAATTCGCGGCCGGTTCCGCTGTGGGTGATCGCCCCGGTTTCCAGCACGAATCCCCGGTTCGCCTTGGACAGCGCCTGGGTGGCGTTCTGCTCGACCAAGAGAATTGTCGTGCCCTGCGCGTTGATCTCTGCGATGATCCTGAAAATCTGCTTGATGAATTGCGGGGCAAGGCCCATCGACGGTTCGTCGAGCAGCAACAGCCGCGGTGCGCTCATCAGCGCCCGGCCGATCGCCAGCATCTGCTGTTCGCCGCCCGACATGGTTCCGCCGAACTGTGTCTTGCGTTCGGCAAGTCGCGGAAACAGCGAGAACACACGCTCGTAGTCGGCAGCCATCCCCGAGCGGTCGGCGCGACCGAACGCGCCCATGTCGAGGTTCTCAAGCACCGTCATGCCCGGAAAAATCCCCCGGCCTTCCGGCGCTTGGGAGATCCCGCGCACCACACGGAGGTGGGCCTTCAGCTTGGTGATGTCGTCGCCGTCGAAGGTGATCGACCCCTTTGACGGGTTGAGCAGACCTGAGATCGTCTTCATCGTCGTTGACTTGCCGGCGCCGTTCGCACCAATCAGCGACACGATCTCGCCCTCCTCCACCGAGAAGGACATGTCGTGGATCGCTTCAATGCGACCGTAGTGAACGCTGACGTTTTTCAGCTCAAGCAGGCTCATCGTCTGGCTCCCCCAGGTAGGCGGAGATAACCCGCGGATCATTGCGAATGGCGACGGGAGTGTCGTCGGCGAGCTTCTTGCCGAACTCCAACACCACGATGCGGTCGGTGACGCCCATCACCAGCCTCATGTCGTGTTCGATCAACAGCACGGTGTAGCCGTCGGCCCTGATGCGACGGATGAGCACCATCAGGTCTTCTTTTTCGGCCGGGTTGAATCCGGCGGCGGGCTCGTCGAGGCAGAGCACCTTGGGATCAGTGGCGAGCGCCCGGGCGATCTCCAACCGACGCTGGTGCCCGTACGGAAGGTGCCGCGACAGCGTGCCCGCATGGTCGGCGATCCCAACGAACTCGAGAAGCGCCATCCCCCGTTCCACAGCCGACTTTTCCTCGCGGGTGTGGCGCGGAAGCCGCAGCAGCGCCCCGATCACACTCGTGCGGTGCCGGGCGTCGAGGCCGACCACCACGTTCTCGAGAGCCGTCATTTCGCCGAACAAGCGGATGTTCTGAAACGTGCGGGCGAGTCCGCGCCGGGTGATTTTGTGCTGCTTCACTCCCTTGAGCGATTCGCCCTCGAGCAGCACGTCACCGCTGGTGGGCTTGTACACCCCGGTCATGGCGTTGAAACAGGTCGTCTTGCCGGCGCCGTTCGGTCCGATCAGTCCGAGGATCTCCCCCCGTTTGATGTTGAATGACACGTTGTCGAGCGCGACGAGTCCGCCGAACTTCATCGTGAGGTTCACGATCTCCATGATGTTGTCGCCGACCTCGACGGCAATCTCGCGGTCGGGTGCCGCGGCCTCTGCGACCTCGGCGGGCACATCGGCGAGCTCCGGTGGCGTGGCGGAGACGGCAGCTGTCGAATCGCTCATGATGCTTCTCCTTCCGGCGCCGAGGGGGCGGGAGTATCGGGCGGCGACGCTTTCGTCGCCGCTTTTCGAGCGATCTTGTGATAGGCGTTTCGGCCGTAGGCCAAGAGCCGCTGACGGGCCGGGATCAGTCCCTGCGGGCGGAAGATCATGATGATGATCAATGCAATCCCGAAGATGAAGTACTTGTAGTCGGCGATGGCGGTGAAGCGAAGCGGGATGTACGCGACGAGTGCGCCACCCAGAACGGCGCCCACCTTGTTGCCGGCACCACCGAGCACGACGGCTGCGACGAACAGGATCGAGGTTTGTACGTCGAACTTCTGATTGTTCACGAAGCCGACTTGGCCGGCGAAGATCGCGCCGGACAGACCGCCGACCGCCGCCCCGATCGCGAAGGCCCAGACCTTGTACTTGAAGGTCGGAACACCCATGATCTCAGCGGCATCTTCGTCTTCACGGATGGCGATCCACGAACGGCCGACCCGGCTGCGCTCGAGATTACCGGCCAGCAACAACACGATGAGGATGATCGTCAATGTCATCCAATACCAGGGCGTGCCGTTGGAGTTCGCGAAGATCGGGTTACCTTCTGCCGTCTCTCCGGGCGGATGACCGACGTTCTGAAAGCCGACCTGCCCCTTCAACGCCGGGATGATCGTGGCCAGGATGCGCACGATCTCTCCGAAGCCGAGCGTGACGATGGCCAGGTAGTCGCCGCGCAGGCGCAGAGTCGGGATGCCGAGCACGACGCCGAAGAACATCGCGACCCCCATGGCGACGGGAAGCGTCCAGAGATACGGAATGTGCAAGTAGGGCGAGTCGGGGCTGGTCAGCATCGCCGCGGTGTATGACCCGATCGCGAAGAACGCCACATAACCGAGGTCGAGCAGGCCCGCGTAGCCGATCACCACGTTGAGGCCGACGGCGATCAGAGCAAAGCTGGCCATCGTGAAGCACGCCAGCGGCCAGTCATTGCCCGGTTCGGTCGTGAGCAGCGGCACGTTGAAGACCGGCAGAAGGTAGGCCAACCCGACGACGATGAGCAGCCAGAGCCACTGCACCTGACGCGGAAGCAGGTTCCAGCGGTCACGCAACGGCTGCGACCAACGGCCCTTCTTCTTCGATTGGGCTTCAACGTCGAGCTTTTCCCGGTCGGATTCCGCGTCGGGCAGAATCTTCGGACCGTCGATGAAACTCATGCTCTGCTCCGTCCGAGTGAGGTCCCGAGGATTCCCTCAGGTTTGATGAGCAGCACGAGAACGAGCACGACGAACGCGACAACATCCGTCCATTGCGAATTGCCGAGCAGAATCTGCCCGTAGTTGCCGATCAGGCCGAGCAAGAAACCGCCGAGGAGCGCCCCCCGCACATTGCCGATCCCGCCGAGCACCGCAGCCGCGAACGCCTTGATACCCAAGATAAAACCGCCGGTGTAGAGCACGCCGGAGGGGATCAGCATCACGTAGAAGAGGGAGCCGACCCCGGCGACGGCACCGCCGATCAGAAAGGTGGTGACGATGATCTTCTGCTTGTCCACGCCCATCAGCGTTGCCACGTCAGGGTTCTGGGCCACCGCGCGAATGCCGCGGCCGGTGCGGGACGTTCGGATGAACTGGTCGACCAGGATCATTGTGACCAGAGATGCGATCACGATCACGATCTGCTGGCTGTTCACGATCGTGCCGAAGACGTCGAAGACCGGTACCGGAACGAACATGGTCACTGCCGGTTCCGGGTTGCCGCCACGGATGATGAAGATCGAGTACTGGATGGCGAAGGATGCACCGATCGCGGTGATCAGGAAGGCCAACCGCGACGCGTTTCGCTTGCGCAATGGCCGGTAGGCGACCCGCTCGACGATGTAGGCGGTGGCCGCGGCGACGAGCATCGCGACAAGTAGCGCGAGTAAGAGGTCGAGCACGATCAACCACAAGGGCAACGTCGGCGCGTTGGGGCCGAAGCCGAGTGTCGTGAGAACCAGAACGACGCCGTAGCAGCCCATGATGAAGACTTCAGAATGGGCGAAGTTGATGAGGTTGAGCACGCCGTAGACGAGGGTGTATCCCACAGCGACGAGACCGTAAATGGCCCCGAAGGTGAGGCCGTCGAAGGTGGCGCTCCAAAAGTTTTGGATCAGCGACGGGACATCGAAAGAGATCCAGCCGTTGTCGAGTATGGGGTGAAGTAAAAGATCGAGCATTCGGCATCCGCTTCTAACTTGCCTGAGACGCCAATGTCTCAGGGGACACGCAACGATGATTCGAGAATGCCGCGGGGGCGTTGAGTACACGCCCCCGCGGCATTAGTCGATCGGCGTTATCCGATAACTCCCGTCAGCACGATCTTCCCGTCGAGCACCCGGTAGCCGTAGACGGCCGGGGTCGCGAGCTCACCGGTGGAGTCCCACTTGTAGTGCTTGCTCAGTCCGTCGGCGTCGTAGCCGGTGACCCACTTGAGCAGGTCGGGACGGGTGATGTTTCCCTGGCCGATTCCGGAAAGCAGAACCGTCGCGGCGTCGTAGCCCTCAATGGAGTAGGTGCCCGGTTCCGCGTTGAAGGCTGCGCTGTACGCCTTCTGGAATTCGGGGATCAGCTCACCGGGGGTGCAGGGGCAGGTGAAGTAGGCGTTCTCTGATGCATCGCCGGCCAGCTTGATGAACTGGTCGTCCTTCACACCATCCGGTGCGACGAAGGTGCCGGTGTATCCCTTGGCGACAAGCTGCTGGTCGAAGGGCGCACCCTCTGCGTAGTAGCCGGAGTAGTAAACAGCGTCAGGCTTCGCGTTCATGATCTTGGAGATCGTGGCCGAGAAGTCTTTCTGACCGGTGATCACCTTGTCGCTGCCGACGAGGGCATCGCCCAGCGCCTCCGTCGTCGTGGTGCCGAGTCCGATGCCGTAGTCCGAGTCGTCCTGAACCAGGTAGACGGTCTTGGCTTTCAGCGGGCCGGTCATGAACGAGGCTGCTGCCGGTCCCTGAACTGCGTCATTGCCGAGGCCACGGAAGAAGGTCTTCCAGCCGTTCTTGGTCAGGTCGGGGTTCGTGGCGGACGGCGTGATGTGTACCAGGCCGGCCTGCTCGAAGATGTTGCCCGTTGCCTTCGACTCACCCGAGAACGGGAGACCGATGACACCGACGATCGATTCCGTGTTGACGGCCTGGGTGACGGGGCCCGTCGCCTTGTTCGGGTCGCCTTCCGTGTCGAACTTGGTGAAGTTGACCTGGCAACCGGGGTTCGCCGCGTTGTGCTGGTCGATGGCGAGCTGCACACCGTTGTAGATGTTGATACCGAGCTGGGCGTTCGCCCCGGTCTCCGCACCGATATATGCGATGTCGAGCCCGGCCGGACAGGTTGCCTTTCCATCCCCGGCGGGGAGAACTGCGTTGGGCGGAACTTCAACCGAGGTCGCCGCGGGAAGGTTGACCCTGCCGCTCGACGCGGTGGAGGTGGATCCTCCGGTTGTGCCCTGGTTTGCACAACCGGCCAAAACGAGGCCTGCTGCCGCTGCTAGGGCGAAACTTACTAGGACTTTCTTTCGTAACATGTGATTCTGCCTCTCGACCTGAATGCGCTACGGTCCGCAACGGTGCGGGCCCTACCTCGAATGTGTGACTGAGCATACAAGCATCCGAGTTTCACTCAGCAATGTTTTGAGCGCATTTTTGATAACGATCGGCGCATCCCTCGCGAGCGATGAACCACACCTGACACCCCTTTGGGGCTGATTGTCAGATGAGCTCGAGCACGGCGCGGCGGTTGCGGCGCGCGCCGACCAGGCCGTCGATGGTGAGAATGAGCAGCGCGATCCAGACCAGTGCGAAGCCGGCCCAGCGCTCGGGCGACATCGGCTCGCGAAGGATCAGAACGCCGACGAAGAACTGGATGATCGGGCCGAGATACTGGATGAAGCCCATGTAGATCAGCGGCAGTCGGCGTGACGCCGCGGCGAAGAAGAGCAGGGGAACAGCGGTGACGACACCGGCGGCGAGCAGCAAAGCCGTGTGCGCGGCGCTGACCGTTCCGATCGTCAGCCCGGCGGTCGCGCCGACGACGACAAGCTGCACAATGGCGACCGGCATCAGCCACAGGGTCTCCATCGTGAGCCCGGCGACGGCGTCAACCCTGTTGCCGACCCGCTTCTTGATGTAGCCGTAGAAGCCGAACGAGAAGGCAAGGGTCAATGCGATCCACGGCACGGTTCCCGCGCCGACCGCCAGAATGACCACGGCGACGAGGCTGACACCGACGGCGATCCACTGCGCGAGGCGCAGTCGCTCGCGCATGAAGAACACCCCGAGAAACACGGTGACGATGGGGTTGATGAAGTAACCGAGCGAGGCCTCAACCACTTGACCGCTCATCGCGCTATAGACGTAGGTCTGCCAGTTGATGTAAATGAGCGCCCCGGCGACGGCCATGGTGATCGAAATGCGCGGGCGCGCGAGCAGCCGGAAGAAGGGCTTGAACTTGCGGGTGACCGCGAGCAGCAGAGCGCAGAACACGAGAGAGAAGACGATGCGCCAGGCCACGACCTCGAAGGCACCGGCCGGGGCCAGCGCGATGAAGAAGAGCGGCAGTACACCCCAGATCGCATAGGAGACGAGGGCATAGATCAGCCCGGAACGGCTGGTGCCACCGGGATTCGGGGTGGCCCGAGGAGCCTGCGCTGTGGTGCTGATCTGTAGTTCGCTGGAAATTGACACGTCTAGATTCTACGCCCTGTATACAATATGCAAAACCACCCCGGGCGTGTCGCAACGGCAAAAGACCCGGCTGGCACAAGCCATCCGGGTCTTTCGAAGAGAGCTGAGACTAGCGAACGACGACAGCCAGCACGTCGCGAGCCGACAGGACGAGCAGGTCGGAACCGTCGAACTTGACTTCGGTTCCACCGTACTTGGAGTAGATCACCTTGTCGCCGACAGCGATGTCGAGGGGGATGCGGTTTCCGTTGTCATCGATACGGCCGGGGCCGACAGCGATAACTTCACCCTCCTGGGGCTTCTCCTTGGCGGAGTCAGGAATGACAAGACCAGAAGCAGTAGTCTGCTCGGCGTCGACCTGCTTGATGACGATGCGATCCTCGAGCGGCTTGATGGAGACCGACACGGTTGACCTCTTTCTTGTTTCTTGACAAAGATTCGGTTAGCAGACTCACGTCGAGAGTGCTAAGTCGAGTTTAGGGCGAACCTGGCACTCACGCAACGTGAGTGCCAGCGAAGTGTCGTGTCATGACGCCCCGTCAACACGCTTGGTAGATTTGACGGATGGATCGCGCTGAGCTCGTCGAGTTGTTGTCACCCGAGGGATTGCGTCTTCTCGATTCGCTCCCCCCCTACGATTCGACACTGGATGTCGTGAAGATGGTCGGTGACCTGCGCAAGGCCGGTCACCCGCCTGCGCTCGTCTCGGCCGTGCTCACTCAGTCAAAGCTGCGCGCCAAAGCCGTGCCCAAGTTCGGGGAGTTCGCCAGCCGGATGCTGTTCACCGAGGCCGGGCTCGAACAGGCCACCCGGCTGCAGGTGGCAGCCCTGCACGCCGGCCGATTCGTCGCAGCCGGGCTCCACCGCGTCGCCGACCTCGGCTCGGGCATTGGCGGCGACGCTATGGCCATGGCGGCGATGGACCTCGCCGTCACCGCCGTCGACGCCGACGAGGTCACTGCGGCGATGGCCAGCTTCAACCTCGCGCCGTTCCCGGGCGCCTCGGTCGAGCACAGCACCGCCGAAGACTTCGACCTCACCTGTTTCGACGCCGCCTGGCTTGATCCGGCCCGCCGCACCGCCGGGCACGGCAACACGTCGCGCCTCGGCGCCTCCGACTACTCCCCCTCGCTCGATTTCGTCTTCGGCCTGGCCGCCCGCCTGCCGATCGGGGTCAAGCTCGGCCCCGGCCACGATCGTGACCAGATCCCGGCCGAAGCCGAGGCGCAATGGATCTCCGTGAACGGAGCGCTGGTCGAAATGGGCCTCTGGTTCGGCGCTCTCGCGCGCGACGGCATCCGTCGTTCTGCGCTGCTGCTCCGAGCGGATGGCCCCGCCGAGATGACCGCGGAAGCCGACAGCGAGGATGCCCCGGTCGCCGGCCTCGGCGACTACCTCTACGAGCCCGACGGTGCGGTGATTCGCGCCAGGCTGATCGGAGATCTGGCCAGGCGACTTGACGCCGGAATGCTCTCGGAGGGCATCGCCTACCTCACGGCCGACACCCTCGCCCCGACGGCGTTTGCGACCGCGTTCCGCGTGCTCGAGACGCTTCCCTTCGACGAGAAGAAGCTGCGCCTGGCGCTGCAGGAACGCGGGATCGGCACCCTGGAGATCAAGAAACGGGGCGTCGACGTCGACCCGGCGGTGGTTCGCACCCGGCTGAAGCTCAAGGGCAGCGGTTCGGGCACACTCGTGCTCACCCGGATGGCCGGGCACCGGGTCGCGCTTCTGGTCGAGCGAGTCGTGTAGCGGCAGCACGTCCGGCCGGCATGCGCTGCGCGGGTCGGGCACCGCAGCGCGGGTTGCCCCCGATGCGCGGGACGGCATCCGACCCGCGCGACGATGCTGCGGGCAGCTACCCCGCCGTCACCGCTTTCATCGCTGCCGAGATGATGGCGATCCAGATGCCGACGAAAACCAGTCCGACCAGCCCAAGAGCGAGCCCGTAACCCCAGCGCGGTGTGGCCAGGCGTTCAGTGCTGCGAGCCCACAGCGCGAGCACAATCGCGAGGAACGAGAGCGGCGCTCCCCACACCCCGAATACGGCGAGTACCAAACCGGCGGATCCGCAGACGAGTGCCGCGACCGATACTCGCCGGCGCGACTCGATCGTGTGCAACTCAGCGTCGGTGTAGACGTAGGGCACCCATTCGGTCGGCGCGGTGAATGTGGATTCATACGCCAGCTGCCCGGTCACCGGTGCGGGTTCTCGTGTGAGGTCACCGACGTAGTCGCTGACCTCGGGCGGCTGCCCGTGACGTGGGCCTTCCATGATTCACCTTCTGCGCTTCGAGTGCCCCAGGAAGTGGCCTCAGAGTTGTGTGCCTAGTACATGTAGTTCGAGGAACCGAATCCGGCCGCGAAGATCAGGATCCAGACCAGCACGCTGCCGAGAGCCAACGCGATGCCGACGAATCCGGTGATGATGCCGGTCAGCCAGAACCCCTTGGCGTGGGCTTCTCGCTTCTTTCCGAGGAACCCGAGAACCACGGCGGCGGCGGGGATGAACAGACCGAAGACGCCGCCGATGATCGGGATGAACGCGACAACGGGAAACCCGATCAAACCGATGATGCCGGCGACCAACGAGATGATGCTGAGCACCGGCTGCTTGGTGGCTGGGGCCGTGGCATACGGCGCGTAGACCGGAGTTCCCGGTGGTGGCACCGGCGGTGCACCCGCGGCCGGCGGGCTGCCGTAGGCGGGCGGTGGAGCGACCGGAGCGGCGTACGCGGGAGGCGGGGCCACTGGCGGCGTCGGCTGACCGTAGGCCGGCGGCGGCGCAGCCGGCGCGGATGCCGCGGGCGGCGCAGCCGGGGCCGCGGGTGGCGCGACTGGCGGAGCGGCAGGCGCCGCCTCGACCGGCGGCACCTCAGGCGTCGGCACCTCAGGACTCGGCACCTCAGGACTCGGCACCTCAGGACTCGGCTCCACGGGTGGGTCCGACGGCGTCGCGCTGTTCACGGGGGCACTGACGCTCTGCGGAGCCTCGGGGCCCGAGGCCCCGAGGGGGTTCGGCACGTCCGGAATATCGGGCGCCGGAGGAATGTCGGGCACCTGCGGACCTTCCGGAATATCGGGGACCTGTGGCACGTCAGGAACTTCAGGCACACCCGGAACGTTCGGCGTGTTTGGATCACTCATGAGAGTTAATTCCTTTCACTTTCCGTCTGTCATCGCCTGCCGTCGGCAGCCGATGCTAGTAGGTGCTGTATTGCTCGGGGTGGGAGACCGCGTAGATGATGAACGGAATCATCACAATGATGAAGATGATCGCCGCGGCGATCGACACGTAGCCGATGATGAGGCCGGCAATGGCGAGTCCGCGCCCCTTCTCGCCGGTGCGCTTGATCTGGCTGAGTCCGATGTGCCCGGTGATGATGCCGGCCAGGCTTATGCCGACCAACGAGGTGATGAGCGAGATGATGGCGAGCACGTTGTACTTCTGCTCGGCGAGCGGAGCGCCGTAGCCCTGCTGGCCGTACGGCTGCTGGCTGTACGGCTGCTGTCCATATGCCGGCGCCTGGCCAGAAGCATCAGCTGCGGGCGGAGCGGGCGCATACTGCGGAGCGGCGGGAACCTCGGGGGCCGGCACTGCTGCGTCGCCGTTCGGAGCGGAAGGCACATTGGGGTCGGTCATCGGTGGACTCCTTCAAGTCTCTTCAGTGGCGTCGAGTTGAGCGCCTCCGGGAGGATGCGCAGCGTCGGAATCGCCGCTCCCCCACGCGTCAGAATACCGCTAATCGCCCACGAACGGGCATTATGACCGGTCTGCTGCCTTGAATCTATGACGCTTGAATCTCCGAGACCGGAAGGGTGGAATCGGCGCCGAACTCCAACGACGACGGCGCATGCCCCGCCATGATCAGTTGCGCGCCGAGCGCGGCGATCATCGCGCCGTTGTCGGTGCAAAGCGAGAGCGGAGGAATGCGCAGGGCGATGCCCGCGGCATCCGTGCGCTGCTGAGCCACCTCGCGCAACCGAGCGTTGGCGATCACGCCGCCGCCGAGCAGCAGGCGCGGCACGTCATAGTCATGACAGGCGGCCACGGCCTTGGTGAGCAGCACGTCGACGACAGCCTCCCGGAAGCTCGCTGCGACGTCGGCGATGGGAACCTCTTCCCCGGCGTCCTGCCGTGCTTCCACCCAGCGGGCGACCGCGGTTTTGAGTCCAGAGAACGAGAAGTCGTAGCGGTGCTTCGCCATGTCTTTCGGCAGGCTCAGCCCGCGCGGAAACCGGATGGCCTTCGGGTTGCCACTGACGGCGACCCGGTCGATCTGCGGCCCGCCGGGGTAGGGCAGCCCGAGCACCCTGGCCACCTTGTCGAACGCTTCGCCAGCGGCGTCATCGATCGTCTCGCCGAGCAGCTCCACGTCGGAGACGAGGTCACGCACGAGCAGCAGGGAGGTGTGTCCGCCCGAGACCAGCAGTGCGATCGTCGGGTACTCGAGGGGCTCAGAGCCGGCCAGCGGCGGACCGGCGGGTGCTGGGTGCCCGGGATGCGCGGCATCCGCTGTCGCTGCCGTTGCGGGCACGTGCAGGAGGTCAGCGCCAACGTGACCGACGAGGTGGTTGACGGCGTAGATCGGCTTGCCGAGCGACACGGCGAGCGCCTTCGCCGCCCCGACGCCGACCATCAGTGCGCCGGCGAGGCCGGGCCCGTTGGTGACAGCAATCGCGTCAAGGTCGGTCAGACGGATGCCGGCTTCGGCCACGGCAGCCTCGATCGACGGGATCATCTCTTCGAGATGGGCGCGAGCGGCGACCTCGGGCACGACCCCGCCGTAGCGGGCATGCTGGTCCATCGAGGAGGCGATCGTGTTCGAGAGCAGGGTGGTGCCCCGCACGATTCCGATGCCGGTCTCGTCGCAGGAGCTCTCGATGCCGAGAACGAGCGGGTTGTCCCGGTTCATGCCGTTGCCTTTGGGGTCGAGGTGTCGGGGGTGGGCTCCGCGAGCTGCGTACTCGGCTCGGGGATCTGGAGTCGCATCACGATCGCGTCGACATTGTCGGGTTGGTAGTAGCCCCGACGCACGCCGAGTTCTTCGAAACCGAGGCGGAGGTAGAGCCGCTGCGCCGTCGGGTTGTCGGCGCGCACTTCGAGAAAGATCTCCCGTGCCCCGCGCTTGTACGCCTCGGTGATCAGGGCGTTCATGAGGGTGCGGCCGAGACCTCTGCCGCGCGCTGACTCGGCCACGCCGATGGTCTGGATGTCGCCCTGGGACGCCCCCTTCGGCGCCAGCAAACCGGCGTAGGCCTCGATGCGCTCCGGCTCGTCGGGCGGAAAGGCGACGAGGTAGTAGCAGCTCGGGTCGCCGATGTCCCTGGCCATCATCGCGGCCGACCAGGCGTCATTCTCGAACAGAGCCGTCTCGAGCACCATGATGGCTTCGACGTCGTCAACGGTCGCGCGCCGCAGCTGCCAGACCATCAGCTCACTCGCTTCGGGCCGGCCGAGAGGGTGACGTCGGGTGAGCGCAGGTAGAGCGGTTCGTCGGCGGCGAACGGTTGTCCGGTCGCCCACAAGAGTTCGGCGACCATTCCGAGGTCTCCGGCGGAGACGGTGGCGGCGTCGAAGCGGGGCACTCCGCTATACTCCCAGCTCGGTTCCAGCAGTTCCGCCGGCTTGGCCAGGTGCGGCTGCCCGATCCGGACGGGAAGACCTGCGGCATCGGCACCGCTGTAGACGCACCAGTAGACCTCGCGGCGGCGGGCATCCGTGACGACGACCAGCGGCCCCGTCTCACCCGCCTGGTAGCGCCCGTAGGCGATGGCGTCGTGGCTGACGAGAGGAATGAACGGTGTGCCGGCGCCGAGCGCGAAGACGCGTGCTGCGGCGATGCCGACCCGCAAACCGGTGAAGGGTCCTGGCCCCATGCCGCCGACCACGCCGGACAGCTCGGAGACGTCGAGACCCGCTTCCCGGAGGCATTCGTCGATCAGCGTACCGACCACCTCGGCGTGGCGCATGGTGTCGGGAATGCCGCGTTCGGCGAGCACACCGCGGTCGCGGTCGACGACCGCGACGCTGGTTCCGGCTGAGGTATCAATGGCAAGAAGCACGGAGTTCAGCCTATTCGTTTCGCAGAAAATCAAACTCGGGGGCGCCGGCCCAGCGCGGGCCGTTGGCGGTGAGGGTGACGATCCGGGGCTCGTCGAGGTCGAGTACCTCGATCGCGCCGTCGGCGTCGGTGGCCGGGGCGGATGGTGCATCCGTCGGCAGTACCGCCTGCGACGCCCCCAGCGGGCGTTCGATCTCGATGTCGAGCCACGAGTCGGTGATCCCGTCGAGCAGGCCGCGCCCCCATTCGATCACGACGATGGAGTGGGCGAAATCGATGTCGAGGTCGTCAAGTTCCATGGCGCTCGACAACCGGTAGGCGTCGACGTGCACGAGGGGCGGGCCGCCGGCCAGGTTCGGATGCGTGCGCGCGAGCACGAAGGTCGGGCTGGTGACTGCGCCGCGCACGCCGAGCCCCTCCCCCAAACCGCGCGTCAGGGTGGTCTTTCCCGCACCGAGCGGACCGGTCAGCACGATCAGATCGCCGGCTGTCAGTCCCCTGGCCAGGGAAACACCGAACGCATGCATCTGGTCGGCGTCGGGAATCGTCAGTTTCACGGCTGCGCGTCCGCTTCGGCGGGGGCGCCGCCGCAGTAGCTGCGCGTGACGCGGTGGCCGATCCGGGTGACGATCTCGTAGTTCACGGTCAGCGCCGCATCGGCCCAGTCGTTGGCGCTCGGCACTCCGGCGACCGGGTCACCGAACAGCACGACCTCGTCACCGACCTCTGCCGTGTCGTGACCGAGGCTGACGACGAACTGGTCCATCGCGATCCGGCCGACGATCGGGTAGCGCCTGGCGCCGATCTGCACCTCGCCGCGCCCGGAAGCCTGCCGCGGAATGCCGTCGGCATAGCCGAGCGGAACGAGAGCCAAGGTGGAGTCCTCCTGGGCGCGCCAGGTGTAGTCGTACGACACCCCGGCGCCCGCTGCGACCCGGCGTACCGCAGCGATTTGTCCACGCACGGTCATCGCCGGGATGAGGCCGAGATCGCCGGAGTCGGCGTCTTCGAACGGGGAAAGCCCGTAGATCCCGATGCCCAACCGCACCATCGAATACCGTGACTCGGGCACGCGCAGAGCGGCCGCGGTTGCGGCGAGGTGAACCAGATCCGGGGTCAGGCCGGCGGCTCTGGCCGCAGCGAGACCCTCGTCGAAGCGCGCGATCGCCTCCGCGTCGTCGGTCGGTGAGGTGTTCGACAGATGGCTCATGATTCCGCGCACACGGATGCGGCCCGCACGCTCGAGCGCCGCCGCGCGGGTGAACAGCTCGTCCCATTCGCCGGGAGCGGCACCGTTGCGGCTGAGTCCGGTTTCGAGTTTCAGCTGCACCGCGGCGCTCTGCCCGAGCTCGATCGCCGCCTCGGCGACGCGGCTGAGCTGCGCCACCGACGACAGGCCAAGGTCGATGTCCGCCGTAATAGCCGCCGCGAAATCGGTGTCCGGCCCATGCAACCAGGCGAGAATCGGGGCAGTGATTCCAGCGCGACGAAGCTCGAGCCCCTCCTCGACATCGGCGACACCGAGCCAGCGTGCCCCGGCGGCAACCGCCGCGCGCGCAACCGGTACGGCGCCGTGCCCATAGGCGTTCGCCTTGACCACGGCAAGAATCTGTGGGTCGCCAATCAGCGTGCTCAGGTGACGGATGTTTGCGGCAATGGCGTCAAGATCGACGACCGCTTCTCTGAACCGGGTCATGCGCCCCCCTCCGCGATCACGAAGGCACAGGCCACCCCGGCATCGTGGGTCATCGTGAGGTGCAGACTCGTGATCCCGCGTCGGTCGAGCACCGCCAAGGCGCTGCCGTGCAGCACGAAGCCCGGGTTTCCGAGTGCGTCGGGAACGACCTCCATGTCTTGCCAGGACACCCCGGCGCTGTCGCCGAGCGCTTTGATCAGCGCTTCCTTCGCGGCGAACCGGGCGGCCAGGGAATTCACCGAGAGCCCGCGTTCGCTTTCAGCGAACAATCGGGGGATGAGCTTCGGCGTTCGTTCGACCTGGCGAGCGAAGCGCGCCAGGTCGACGATGTCGACGCCAATTCCCTTGATCATTGAAACCGCGAGACCGCGACTACTCGACAGTCACTGATTTGGCGAGGTTGCGCGGCTGGTCGACATCCAGACCCTTGGCCACGGCCAGTTCCATGGCGAAGATCTGCATCGGCACGACGGCCAGCAACGGCTCGAACAGCGGCGCAGCCAGCGGGATGTGGATCACGGTGTCGGCGAACGGCAGTACCGCGGCATCCCCCAGCTCGGCGATGGCGATGATGCGTGCCCCGCGGGCGCGGATCTCCTGAATGTTCGAGACCACCTTGGGGTGCAGGTGCGCGGATCCGCGCGGGCTCGGCACGATGACGAACACGGGCTGACCCGGCTCGATCAGTGCGATCGGGCCGTGCTTGAGTTCACCGGCCGCAAAGCCCTCGGCGTGAATGTAGGCGAGCTCCTTGAGCTTGAGCGCGCCTTCGAGCGCGATCGGGAAACCAACGTGACGGCCGAGGAAGAGCACGGCGCGCGTGTCGCTCATCCAGGTGGCGAGCTGCTTCACGGCGGGGCCCTGCTCGAGCACCGTGGCGATCTTGGCGGGGATCGCCGTCAGCTCGGCGGCCTGCTCGGCCAGTTCGGCATCGGTCAGGCTGCCGCGCACGCGAGCAAAGTGCAGGGCGAAGAGGTACAGCGCGGTGATCTGGGCGACGAACGCCTTGGTCGATGCGACGGCGACCTCTGGCCCGGCGTGGGTGTAGATGACGGCATCCGACTCGCGCGGAATCGTCGCGCCCTGCGTGTTACAGATCGAGATGGTCTTCGCGCCCTCGGCCCGGGCGTACTTGACGGCCATCAGGGTGTCCATGGTCTCGCCGGACTGGCTGATCGACACGACGAGGGTGTCGTCGGTGAGCACGGGCTCGCGGTAGCGGAACTCGTGGCTGAGCTCGACATCGACAGGAACGCGCGCCCACTTCTCGATCGCGTACTTTGCAACCTGGCCGGCATACGCCGCCGTGCCACAGGCGATGATCACAATGCGATTGATGCCGGTCAGCACGTCATCGCCGAACGCCGTCAGCTCGGGGATGGCGACGACACCGTCGACGATGCGCCCACGGATCGTGTTCGCCACGGCGTCAGGCTGCTCGGTGATCTCCTTGGCCATGAAGCTGGACCAGCCGCCCTTGTCGGACGCCGAGGCATCCCAGGCGATCTCGAACTCCTCAACCTCGACCGGCTGGCCGGCGAAGTCCGTGACGGTCACCAGGTCGGGGGTGATGCTGACGATCTGGTCCTGGCCGATCGCCATGGCGCGGCGGGTGTACTCGACGAACGCCGCGACATCCGAGCCCAAGAAGTTCTCGCCGTCGCCGAGGCCGATGACGAGCGGGGAGTTGCGGCGGGCGCCGACAACGAGACCCGGCTGGTCCTGGTGCACGGCAAGCAGGGTGAATGCGCCATCGAGGCGGCCGACGATGGCGCGGAACGCCTCATTCAAGTCGCCGGTGCGCTGGTACTCGCGGCCGAGCAGCACGGCTGCAACCTCGGTGTCAGTTTCACTGTCGAAGGTGAATCCTTCGGCGAGAAGCTCATCGCGGAGTGGGGCGAAGTTCTCGATGATTCCGTTGTGGATGAGGGCGAGTTTGCCGTTGTCGCCGAGGTGCGGGTGAGCGTTCACGTCGGTTGGGCCGCCGTGGGTCGCCCAGCGCGTGTGGCCGATGCCGGTCGCACCGTTGCTGATGGGGTGGTTGGCCAGTTCGGCGGTCAGCGCGGCAAGCTTGCCGGATCGCTTCGCGGTGTTCAGCTGGCCTGCTGCATCGATCACGGCGATGCCTGCGGAGTCGTAACCGCGGTATTCGAGCCGTTGCAGGCCCCCCATCAGAACTTCGATGCTCTTGTTGTCTCCGACATATCCCACAATTCCGCACATGCGCTCGATTTTAGTCGGACTAAGCTTGGGGGAATGTCCGAGCAGGGTGCGAGCGCAGCGAACCACTCCCACGTGACCCCCTTTGTCGAGTTGTCCCGCGCCGACTGGGCGGCCCTCGCACCGACGACGCATCTGCCTCTGAGCGAGACCGAACTCGTGCAACTGCGCGGTCTCGGCGAGCCGCTGAATCAGAACGAAGTGACGGATGTCTACCTTCCGGTCAGCCGCCTCCTCAACCTCTACGCCGCCGGCGCCCGCCAGCTGCACCGGCAAACCAGCGACTTCCTCGGCGAACGAGCACAACGCACACCGTTTGTGATCGGCGTGGCGGGTTCGGTCGCCGTCGGCAAGTCGACGATTGCCCGGCTTCTGCGGGAGCTGCTCGCCCGCTGGGAAGACACCCCGCGGGTCGAGCTGGTGACCACCGACGGATTCCTGTTTCCGAATGCCGAACTGTCCCGGCGCGGCCTGATGGAACGCAAGGGGTTTCCGGAGTCCTACGACCGGCGCGCGCTTCTTCGCTTCGTCAGCGCGGTCAAGAGCGGTGCGGCTGAGGTGCGCTCACCGTTCTACTCGCATCTCAGCTACGACATCGTTCCCGACGCGCAGATTGTCGTTCGGCAGCCGGACGTGCTCATCGTCGAGGGGCTGAATGTGCTCCAGCCTCCCGGGCAGGGTCATGGACTCGCCGTCAGCGACCTCTTCGACTTCACCGTCTACGTCGACGCGCGCACGCGCGACATCGCCCGGTGGTACGAGGAACGCTTCCTGAAGCTCCAGCAGGGCGCATTCAGCAACCCGAAGTCGTATTTCCACCGCTACTCCACGCTCAGCGAGCAGGAGGCCCGGGCGAAGGCTCACGAGATCTGGAGCCGCATCAACGAGCCCAACCTGCTGCACAACATCCGGCCCACCCGGTCGCGAGCGACCCTCGTGCTGCGCAAGGACTCGGATCATGCCGTGTCGAAGGTGCTTCTGCGCAAGGTCTGACCGCTCGCTCGAGACCCCACCGCCGGTGGTCGAGCTTGTCGAGACCACGTGACCCGCTCTCCAAACACGGGTCGCGTGAGCACGGGCGTCCGAGATCTCGACAGGCTCGATCACCGAAAGAGTCGAGCCCGGCTCGACCGTTGAGGTTCTAGAGCGCCAGGCGCTCGCGCACGACGTCGGCGAGCTGGTGCGCCAGCCGGTCGGCGGTCGGCTGGTCAGCCGCCTCGACCATGACCCGAACCATCGGCTCGGTGCCCGACGGGCGCAGCAGCACCCGGCCGGTGTCGCCGAGCTCGGTTTCGGCAGCGACCACTGCTTCGGCGATCACCGTGTCGGAGTTCAAGCCGTGGTGGTTGACGCCGCGCACATTGACGAGAATCTGCGGGAAGACGGTCATCACCGAAGCGAGTTCGGCGAGCGTCTTGCCCGTGCGGGCCATTTCGGCCACGAGGTGCAGTCCGGTCAGGATGCCGTCGCCGGTGGTGGCGAACTTGGTCATGATGACGTGTCCCGACTGTTCGCCGCCGAGCGAGAGCCCGTCGATGTTCAGTTCTTCGAGCACATAGCGGTCGCCGACCTTGGTCTCGAGCACGCGGATGTCGTGGGCGGCCATGGCCTTCTTCAGACCCAGGTTGCTCATCACCGTGGCGACGAGCGTGCGGTCTTTCAGAACGCCTCGCTCGGCCATTGAAACGGCAAGGATGGCCATGATCTGATCGCCGTCGACGATGTTTCCCTCGCGATCGACGGCCAGGCAGCGGTCGGCATCGCCGTCATGGGCGATTCCGACGTCGGCGCCGTGTTCGAGCACGGCACGCGCCAGATTGTCGAGGTGGGTCGAACCGACGCCGTCGTTGATGTTGATGCCGTCGGGATCCGCGCCGATTACCGTGACGCGGGCGCCGGCATCCGTGAAGACCTGCGGGGACACGCCGGCCGCCGCGCCATGGGCGCAGTCCAGCACGACATGAATGCCATCAAGACGGTGCGGGAGCGTGCTCAGCAGGTGCACGACGTACCGGTCCTCGGCGTCGGCAAAACGACGGATGCGACCGACATCGCCACCGATCGGAGTGAGCATCTCACCGTCGAGGTGCGCTTCGATGCGGGTCTCGACATCGTCGGGAAGCTTGGTGCCGCCGAAGGCAAAGATTTTGATGCCGTTGTCGGGGGCGGGATTGTGCGAGGCGGAAATCATCACGCCAAAGTCTGCGCCGATATCGGCGATCAGGAATGCTGCTGCGGGGGTCGGAATGACGCCGGCATCGAGCACATCCACTCCGGAGCTGGCCAAACCGGCTGCGACAGCGGCCGAGATGAACTCTCCGGAGATACGCGGGTCGCGTGCGAGCACGGCGACCGGGCGTCGACCCTGGGCGCGTCGTTCTTCTGCGCGACGTCCCTGGGTCAGTACTACTGCGCTTGCCTGGGCGAGGCCCAGGGCCAGGCCAGCCGTGAGATCACGGTTGGCCAGGCCCCGGACACCGTCCGTGCCAAAAAGTCGAGGCATGGGTGCCTTGAATCGACCTTCGACTTAACGCTTGGAGAACTGAGGAGCCTTGCGGGCCTTCTTGAGACCAGCCTTCTTACGCTCCTTGACGCGAGCGTCACGGCTGAGGAAGCCGGCCTTCTTGAGGATGGCGCGGTTGTTCTCTTCGTCGATCTGGTTGAGCGAGCGAGCAATGCCGAGACGCAGTGCGCCGGCCTGGCCCGACGGTCCGCCGCCGCTGATGCGAGCGATGACGTCGTAGGCGCCGATCAGGTCGAGAACCTTGAACGGGTCGTTGATCAGCTGCTGGTGCAGCTTGTTCGGGAAGTAGTCAGCGAACTCACGGCCGTTGACCGTGATGGTGCCGGAGCCGGGAACGATGCGCACGCGGGCGATGGCCTGCTTGCGACGGCCGACGGCTGCACCGGGAACGTTGAGGATGGCGCGGGGCGCCTTGGTGACGGCTTCTACGGGAGTCTCTGTCGAGTAGCTCTCCGGAGCCGCGTCAATCTGGTCTGCGATCTTCGCCACGATGGTGTGAATCCTTTTTCTTAGAGTCGAGAAGTCTGGGGGCCGACGCTACTGCGCGACCTGGCCGAGGGTGTACGGCTTCGGCTGCTGCGCAGCGTGCGGGTGCTCCGGGCCGGCGTAGACCTTGAGCTTGGCCAGCTGAGCGCGGCCGAGCGAGTTCTTCGGCAGCATGCCGCGAATCGCCTTCTCAACCGCACGCGTCGGGTGCTTCTCGAGCATCTCCGAGTAGTTCTGTGCCGACAGGCCGCCCGGGTAACCGGAGTGGCGGTAGGCGATCTTCAGGTCGAGCTTCTTGCCGGTCAGGGCAATCTTCTCGGCGTTGACGATGATGACGAAATCTCCCATATCCATGTGGGGAGAGAACACAGCCTTGTGCTTGCCGCGAAGGAGAACGGCTGCGTGGCTGGCGAGACGGCCAAGAACGATGTCGGTGGCGTCAATGACGACCCAATCGTGCTGGACTTCACTTGCCTTGGGGGTGTAGGTGCGCGTCACTATAGTGCTGCTTTCTTGTTCGAACGGAGGTGTTCGTGAATCCCGCTCCGGGTGTGTTCTAGAAGAAGAACACGATCGATGGAGGGCTCACGTTCGTGTGCCTGGCTGCAACGCACAGACACCAAGGGTCAATACTACTTCGCCGGCAGGGCATCACGCAATTCGAGGCGGTTCACTGAGGCGACGGATGGCGTCGGTCACTCCTCAGGGAGCTCACGACGGGCGCGGGTTTCGGCCGCGCGCAGCGCGAGTTCGGCGTCTTCCGGGTAACCGACCTCGGTGAGCGTGAGTCCCTGGGCCTGCATCACCTTGAACTCGCTCGTTCTGGCGCGTTCGATCCGCAGGTTCACCAACCGGCTCCCGGCGAGTTTTCCTTCGCCCACTGCGACACAGGCTCCGACCAGGGCGCGCACCATGCTGTGGCAGAACGCGTCGGCCCTGAGAGAGGCGATCAGAACCCCGTCGGGGTCTCTGCGCCACCGAAAATCTTGCAGGGTGCGCACCGTGGTCGCCCCGGCGCGCGGTTTGCAATAGGTGGCGAAATCGTGGAGTCCGACGAGAGTCGCGGCCGCCGCATCCATCGCGTCGAGATCGAGCTCATTCGGATGCCAGGTCGTGCGCAGCCGCTGTGCCGGATCATGCCCGGCCAGCGTGTCGGCGAGACGATATTCGTAGCGACGCCACAGTGCGGAGAAGCGGGCATCGAACCCGTCAGGTGCCAGGGTGACATCTTTCAATACGATCTCGGGTTTCGTCACGAGGATGCCGCTGACCCGTCGGTAGATCTCGACAGGAAGCGGCGGTTTGGGCTTGTTGCCGGTGCCGCGACGGGGCTGCACAAGTGCGTGCGCCTGCTCGGCGGTGAGATCGAAATGCGCGACCTGACCGCGGGCGTGCACCCCGGCATCCGTGCGCCCGGCGACGACGAGATCGGGAACCGGGCCGTGACGGCGCAAGATGGTCGCCAGCGCGTCTTCGATCTCGCCCTGAACTGTGCGCAACTCCGGCTGCTTCGCCCAGCCGGCGAACGTCGTGCCGTCGTAGGCGATGTCGAGCCGAATCCTCTGCACGGCTCCCGGCTTGGCGGGCGCAGCAGCCTCGGACGCAGGAAGAATCACGGATTCAGTTTATTGGGCGGGGCGGCAACGGCCTGCCGTTCCAGTACCGGCCACGGCAATTCCGACGGGCTATCGAGCTCGAAACGTGAGTTATCGTTGAATCCGGGTTCCGCCCGCCCTTGCTATGAAACGTCTTCCCTCCCCCTCCCCCAGCCCCAGCGCCACACCCACCGGTGTGCCCGAAAACAGTCCGGCCGCTGCGACCTCGGTTCCGGCATCCGTCGCACTCGCGCCGGTCTCCGGGCCGCTTCCCGCAGCTTCGACGTCGGTTCCGGCATCCGTCGCACTCGCGCCGGTCTCCGGGCCGCTTCCCGCAGTTCGGTGGGCCGGCCTCGACGGCTTGCGGGCGCTCGCGGTGATCGCGGTCATCGCCTACCACTTCTTTCCCACGGTCCTTCCGGGCGGCTACCTCGGCGTCGATGTGTTTTTCGTCATCAGCGGCTTCCTCATCACCAGCCTGCTGCTCGCCGAGCACGAACGCTCGGGCCGGATTTCCCTCGGACGCTTCTGGACCCGGCGGGTACGCCGTTTGGTTCCGCCCCTCGTGCCGGTGCTCCTCATCTCGGCCAGCGCCGCCCTGCTGATCGGCGGCGATGTCCTCGTCGGCCTCGGCCGGCAGATCCTCGGCGCCGTCACCTTCAGTTACAACTGGGTGTCGATCGGAGCGAACGCAAGCTACTTCGCGACCGACCAGCCCGAGCTGTTCCGCAACCTCTGGTCGCTCGCCGTCGAGGAACAGTTCTATCTGGTCTGGCCCCTGGCACTTGCCGCATTGCTGCTCATCCCTCGCCCCCGCCTGCGACTCGTCCTGGTTCTCGCATTGGCCGCCGCATCCGCGCTCTGGATGGCGGTGCTGTACGTCCCGGATGCCGACCCCACGCGGGTCTACTTCGGTTCAGACACGCATAGTTTCGGGCTGGCGATCGGGGCCGCCCTCGCTCTGGCGCTGGCGCGCAGCACGCAATCCGGCGCCACTGTCGAGCGCCCCGGCTCCGCGCTGCACGCTGTCATACCGCGTCTGCTCCCCTGGCTGGGCCTCGGCGCCCTGCTCGCCCTCGGCGCCTTCAGCATCCTCATGCCCGCCGACAGCCCGATGGCCTACCGCGGCGGGCTGGTCGCCGTCTCGCTTCTGTCTGCCGTGGCGATCTGGGCGGGTGTGCGCAGCGCACGCTTCGGGCAGCACCTCGATGCGGGGCCACTTCGCTATCTCGGCGCGCGCTCCTACGGCATCTATCTCTGGCACTGGCCGATTTTGATTCTGCTGCAGCTGGCCTGGCCGACGGCTTCCGCTCACGCGACGCCGTCCGCGGAGGTCACGCGCACCGTGCTGATCGGGGTGCTGGCGCTGGCGCTGACCCTGCTCGCGGCTGGCGCGTCGTACCGGTGGGTCGAGCAGCCCATCCGCCGACTGGGCTTTGGCGGCAGCATCCGTCGGGTGAAGGCTCGACTGCGCGGCACGCGGGTGCAACGGCAGACTATGTGGGCTGCGGCCCTGGTGTCCTGCTTCTTCCTGACCGGCGCCACTGCCGCCCTGGCCGGCGCACCGAGCGTTGCGAGCTCCGAGGCCGTCATCGAGCGCGGCCAACACGCGATGGAGGCCGCAGCGCACGACGCACAGACGCCGTCCGACTCGGCAACGACAGCCCCGCACGTTGTCATCCCATTGCGTGCCGAAACGAGTGACGCCATTGCCCCCGCAGGCGCACGGATGAGCGCCGTCGGCGACTCGGTCATGCTCGCTTCGGCCCCCGAACTGCAGGAGGCATTCCCCGGGATTGCCATCGACGCCGCGGTCTCGCGAGGCATGAATGCCGCCCCAGAGATTCTGCAGAATCTCGAGCAGACCGGTCAGCTCCGGGACGTCGTCGTCGTGGGACTCGGCACCAACGGCCCCATCGAGGACGCCGATCTGCAGCGCATCCGGGTGGCGATCGGCCCGAACCGGCAATTGATCATGGTCAATGCCTTTGCCGATCGCGACTGGACGCCCGGCGTCAACGCCACCCTGGCCGATTTCTCCGCCCACTACCGGCGCATCGAATTGGCCGACTGGTCGACCGCGATTGCCCCGCACACCGATGTGCTGGCCGAAGACAACATCCATCCCGGACCGACCGGTGGCCGGATCTACGCAGAAACGGTGGGTTCGGCCGTCGCCCGCCTGGCCGACTTGCCGCCCGGCCAGCAGCCGGGTCCGAACCGCCTGCTCCTGCTGCCCAACTGACCGGTCTGGTCGACACTCCAGCGGGGCTCAGTACTCGAGGGTGTAGGCGAACTTTTGGTGCGCTGGGGTGAATCCTTGCCGCCGGTAGAGCCGGTAGGCGCCGGTCTGACTGTCGGCGTCAACCTCGAGGGTGACCCGCTCGTAGCCGGCGTTCCGACTGGCCAGAAGCTGCGCACAGAGCACAGCGGAAGCGAGGCGTCGGCCGCGCCATTCCGGACCGACCGTCGCAAGGAATCCCCTTGTGCAAGCCATCCCGACCGGAAGCCGAAAGTAGGAGCGGAGGTGTGTCGTGCCCCCGCCAGCCGGCGTGTCGCAGCCGACTCGCCGCTCCACTCCTAATTTTGGCCTGGGCATCCCGGGCATCATCCGTATCCGGCGACTCCGCAGACATCCGTGCCGGCCGCGCAGACACAAACGCGCAGACACAAAAAAGGGGCCCGACCGAAGTCGGGCCCCTTCCGGCGGTGACTCAGCGCTGACGGATCAGCGCTGAATCAGCACAATTCTTTGAACTACTTGGCTTCCTCAGCGGATGCCTCGGAAGCGTCGGCTTCAACAGCTTCGGTCTCTACGACCTCGGCGTCAGCTTCAACTGCAGCTTCCTCGACGACCTCAACAGCAGGCTCCTCGGCGACGTGCTTTGCAGCCTTCGCCTTGGCCGGCTTGGCCTTCGGGGTGACGGGCTCGAGAACGAGCTCGATCTGCACCATCGAAGCGTTGTCGCCCTTACGGAAACCAAGCTTCGTGATGCGGGTGTAGCCGCCCTCACGCTCGGCAACCAGCGGCGCGATCTCGGTGAAGAGCTCGTGCACGACTGACTTGTCGCCGATCGTACGCAGCACGCGACGACGTGCGTGCAGGTCGCCCTGCTTTGCGAACGTGACAAGGCGCTCAGCGACCGGACGCAGGCGCTTGGCCTTGGTCTCGGTCGTCTTGATCGACTTGTGCGTGAACAGGGCAGCTGCCAGGTTGGCAAGCATGAGGCGCTCGTGCGCCGGTCCTCCGCCGAGGCGGGGTCCCTTAGTGGGTGTAGGCATTTTCGTCTTTCTCTAGTATCAAAAAATCAAAGGTTGTCGAAACGACAGCCTTAGACGGTTTCTTCGTCGTATCCGCTGTAGAAGTGAGCGCCGTCGAATCCGGGAACGGAGTCCTTGAGCGACAGGCCCAGCTCAACGAGCTTGTCCTTGACTTCATCCACAGACTTCTGACCGAAGTTGCGGATGTTCATGAGCTGCGTCTCCGAGAGGGCGACGAGTTCACTGACGTTGTTGATTCCCTCACGCTTGAGGCAGTTGTACGAGCGCACCGACAGGTCGAGGTCTTCGATCGGAATCGAAAGCTCGCCGGGCAGAACGGCGTCAACCGGCGCCGGGCCGATCTCGATGCCTTCAGCAGCCGTGTTCAGCTCGCGTGCCAGACCGAACAGCTCGGTCAGGGTGCGGCCGGCGGATGCGATTGCGTCGCGAGGCGAGATAGCCGACTTGGTCTCCACGTCAACGACGAGGCGATCGAAGTCAGTGCGCTCACCGGCACGAGTTGCCTCGACACGGTAGGTCACCTTGAGCACGGGCGAGTAGATGGAGTCGACCGGAATCTGGCCGGCTTCTGCATACTCTGCACGGTTCTGGGTGGCCGACACGTAGCCACGGCCACGCTCAATGGTCAGTTCAAGTTCGAACTTGGCCTTGTCGTTGAGGGTTGCGATGACCAGCTCGGGGTTGTGCACCTCGACACCGGCCGGAGCCGAAATGTCAGCGGCGGTAACCTGGCCGGAGCCCTGCTTGCGCAGGTACGCGGTGATCGGTTCGTCGTGCTCGCTCGAGACGACAAGTCCCTTGATGTTCAGGATGATCTCAGTGACATCTTCCTTGACACCGGGAACGGTGCTGAACTCGTGAAGCACTCCGTCAATGCGGATGCTGGTGACAGCAGCGCCGGGGATCGACGAGAGCAGAGTGCGGCGAAGCGAGTTACCGAGGGTGTAGCCGAAGCCGGGTTCCAGGGGCTCGATCACGAACCGTGAACGGAACTCCGAGATGTTCTCTTCGGTGAGCGTTGGACGCTGTGCAATAAGCACTGTTGATTCCTTTCGGCCAAGTGTCCGCTATATGACACTTCTGTAGCGAGGTTTTGAGTTTTCTGTCCTAGCGCCGATTCTCGAGACTCTCGTGTCTCGACAAGCTCGACAACCGGTTCATAGATCGACCCCGTCAGGCTCGGCAACCGTGAAGGTCATCGAGCCTGACGGAATCCGAAAGGAATTAGACGCGGCGACGCTTCGGCGGGCGGCAGCCGTTGTGTGCCTGAGGGGTGACGTCGTTGATGGAACCGACCTCGAGGCCAGCGGCCTGGAGTGAACGGATCGCGGTTTCGCGACCTGATCCCGGTCCCTTGACGAAGACGTCAACCTTCTTCATGCCGTGCTCCTGCGCCTGGCGGGCGGCCGACTCGGCTGCCAGCTGTGCGGCGAACGGGGTCGACTTACGCGAACCCTTGAAGCCAACTCCACCTGACGACGCCCAGCTGATTACTGCACCAGTGGTGTCAGTGATCGAGACGATCGTGTTGTTGAAGGTGCTCTTGATGTGAGCCTGGCCCACAGCAATGTTCTTCTTATCTTTCTTACGCGGCTTCCGTGCGGCCGACTTGGGTGCTGCCATGATTTCTCCTGAATCCTAAAGACGAACCAGCTAAGCCGAGGCCTAGCGGGCCTTCTTCTTGCCGGCTACGGTGCGCTTCGGGCCCTTACGGGTACGAGCGTTGGTCTTGGTGCGCTGTCCACGAACGGGCAGGCCCTTGCGGTGACGAATACCTTCGTAGCTACCGATCTCGACCTTGCGGCGGATGTCAGCGGCAACCTCACGGCGGAGGTCACCCTCAACCTTGAAAGTTCCTTCGACGTAGTCGCGCAGTGCAACGAGCTGGTCGTCGGTCAAATCCTTGACGCGGATGTTTCCATCGATTTCAGTGTCGGCGAGGGTCTTGAGTGCCCTCGTACGGCCAACACCATAGATGTAAGTCAGTGCAACTTCCACGCGCTTGTCGCGGGGAATGTCAACTCCTGCTAGACGTGCCATTGTGGCTTCTCCTGTGAGTGAGTGGAGGTCTGTAGCAGTTCCTGTGCATCGGCCTCCAACCGATGGTGTCTCCCCGAAGGAATCCCGGAACTGCTATTTCTGTACTCGGTTATGAGTACGTGTTTTGCGTGCTTACTCAATTCAGGCCCGATCTGAGATCGAGCCTGAAGTGACTAGCCCTGGCGCTGCTTGTGACGCGGGTTCTCGCAGATGACCATCACGTTGCCGTTACGACGGATGACCTTGCACTTGTCACAGATCTTCTTGACGCTGGGGTTGACCTTCATGGTGATTCCTTGTGTTCGCTGTCTTCGTACCCTCGGGATGCCGAGGGCCGTTACTTACAGCAGCCGTTACTTGTAGCGGTAAACGATCCGGCCGCGGGTCAGATCGTATGGGCTCAGCTCAACGATCACGCGGTCCTCTGGGAGAATCCGGATGTAGTGCTGACGCATCTTGCCCGAGATGTGGGCAAGAACTTTGTGGCCGTTGGTCAACTCAACGCGAAACATCGCGTTGGGAAGAGCTTCGACTACTGCGCCCTCGATTTCGATGACACCGTCTTTTTTGGCCATAGCCTCACTGTCGCTCAATATATTGGTAGCTGGTCATGCGTGGATTGTGGTGAAAATTGCACGCCGCGAACGGCGATGCACGACACCAAGGATCCAGCTTATGTTATAGAGCTCGGTTAAGCCAACCCGCTTCAGTGAACGCTCAGCCGGGCCGCCGCTTCGGCAACCGCGATGCGCGCCTCGGGCGCGCCAACCGCGTCGAGGGCGACCTCGGCCAGTGAGCGAGCGGATTCCAGGGTGTAACCAGCCAAGCTGGCGCGCACATCGGCCAGGGCCGACGCCGACATGGACAGGCTCGTCACGCCGAGCCCGACGAGCACGACGGCCAGCAGCGGATCGGCAGCTGCCTCGCCGCAGACCCCGACGGGCTTCCCCAACGCCCTGCCGGCCGAGCCGACCTGGCGAATCAGTGCAAGCACCGCCGGGTGCCAGGGATCCTGGAAGGCGGCGACACTCCCGAGCATGCGATCGGCGGCCAAAGTGTACTGAGTGAGATCGTTGGTTCCGATTGAGGCGAAGTCGGCCTCGGCGAGCACGCGATCCGCCAACAGTGCCGCCGAGGGGATTTCAATCATCACGCCGGCCGTCTTCAGCCCCAACTCGTGTGCGAGCCCCACGAAGTACCTGGTTTCCTCGACCGTTGCCACCATCGGCGCCATCACCCAGAGGTCCGCGTCTGTCGCCGCATCCGCTCGAGCGAGCGCGGTGAGCTGGTCGCGCAGGATTCCCTCTGACGCCCGCAACGACCGCAGGCCGCGCAGGCCGAGAGCCGGATTCTCTTCCTCGGCGTCGTTGAGAAAGGCCAACGGCTTGTCGGCCCCCGCATCGAGAGCACGCACGACCACCTTCTTGCCGGCAAACTCACGCAGCATCAGTTCGTACTTCTCTTGCTGCTGCTCGATGCTCGGGGCCGTCGCCGAGTCGAGGAAGAGAAATTCGGTGCGGAACAACCCGACACCTTCGGCCCCGAGGGCAACGGCATGCGCCGCACCATCGGCGTTGGCCAGGTTCGCAAGCAAAGGAATCGCGGTGCCGTCGGCGAGCATCCCGGGGGTCAGCGGGGCGTCGATTCGCGCGAGCCGCTCGGCGATCCGTTTCGTCGCGTCGGCTTTCTCGGCGGAGGTCGGGTCGGTGACCACCACGCCGCGGGCCGCATCGAGAATCACTTCGTCTCCGTCGGCGAGTTCGGTCGCCTGTGCCGCGCCGACGATGGCGAGAATCGACTTCTCGCGGGCCAAGATCGCCGTGTGCGAGGTTGGGCCACCACCGCTCGTGATCAAACCGAGCACGACATCAAGATTCAGCAAAGCGGTGTCAGCCGGAGCGAGATCACGGGCAACGAGAATGAACGGATGTCCGGGGTCAGGCACTTCAGACGGCGCCTGTCCGGCGAGATGCGCGCGCACCCGCTGCGAGACATCGTCGAGGTCGACCGCGCGTTCGGCCATGTAACCGCCGAGCCCGGTCAGCATGTCGCGGAACGCCCCGAATGCCTCGAAGACCGCGCGCTCCGCCGTCGTTCCGCGCGCCAGACGCACGGCGATGTCGTCGATCAGTGACGGGTCTTCGGCCATCAGCGCCTGCGCCTCAAGCACGTCTCGGGCGGCTCCCCCGGCATGCGCGCCCCGCGCGGTCAAGTCATCGGCAACGAAGCGGAGCGATGCCGCAGAACGGGCACCCTCTTGCTCGGCCGTCAGCGCACTCGGCCGGTCGTCCGGGTCCGGCAACGGATCGGACATGCGAACGACGCGGCCGATAACCACGCCCTGACCGATCCCAATTCCGTGCAGGTCCATCAGGTCTTCCTTCCGGGTCGCGGCTCTGTCCCGATTTTCACCCTAGCCGGGTTTCGAATCCGGTGGTCGTGACAGGAGAATTACGCGATGGGAACGGGGGTGACACCGAGTGGGGCGAGCGCTGCCGCTCCACCGTCTTCAGYCGTGAGCACCCAGATTCCGTCTTTGTGCACCGCAATGCTGTGTTCCCAGTGCGCGGCGGAGGCGCCGTCGGTGGTGGCCACCGTCCAGTCGTCGTCACGCGTGTAGGTGTCGATGTCGCCGAGCACCACCATCGGCTCGATGGCGACGACGAGGCCCGGCTTCACGTCGGGGCCCTTCTGGCGCACACGGTAGTTGAACACCGACGGCGCCTCGTGCATCGAGCGCCCAATACCGTGTCCGACATAGTCGGTCAGGATGCCGTATGTGCCCTGCGACTCGATGTAGTCTTCGATCGCCTCGCCGACCTCGTTGAGGTGGCGGGCTCGGGACAGCTGCGCGATGCCGACCCAGAGCGACTGTTCCGTCACGTCTGAGAGCTTCTGCCGTTCAGCGACGATCGCGGCGTGCGCCGGATCGGCGTCGGGCACGATGAAGCTGAACGCCGCATCGCCGTTCCAGCCATTGATGACGGCGCCGCTGTCGATCGAGACGATGTCGCCCGGCTGAAGCTCACGCGAGTTCGGAATGCCGTGCACGACATCGTCGTTCACCGACGCACAGATGGTGTGACGGTAGCCCGGCTCCAGCTTGAAGTTCGACGCTCCGCCGAGTGCGATGATCGCTGCCTCGGCCGCGGCGTCAAGTTCCAGTGTTGTCACACCGGGACGGATGAGCGCGCGCACCGCGTCGAGTGACGCCGCGGTCGCGAGACCGGGCGCCACCATCAGACGCAGCTGCGCCGGCGTCTTGTAGATCGACTTGCGAAGCATTGACATCGAAATCAGTTTTCCGATCAGGCCGAGACGACGATGCCGCGGGCAGCAAGCGCCTCGAGCACGCGGGCAGCCACGTCTTCGACGGAACCGAGACCATTCACCTCGGCAACGAGGCCACGTGCCGTGTAGGCGGCAATCAGCGGCTCAGTCTGCTCCAGGTAAACATCTTGGCGGTGTCGGATGACATCTTCGGTGTCGTCGGCGCGTCCCTGCTCAGCAGCGCGCTTGAGCAGGCGAGCAACAACCTCGTCTTTGTCCGCAACGAGCTGAACAACGGCGTCGAGCTGAGCGCCGGTCTCACCGAGGATGCGGTCGAGTTCAATGACCTGATCCGCCGTGCGCGGGTAGCCGTCGAGCAAGAAGCCGTCGGCGGCATCCGCCTGGTGCAGGCGGTCCTGCACGATGGCGTTGGTCAGCGAGTCGGGAACGTAGCCGCCGCCGGCAACGATTTCCTGCACCTGCAGGCCGAGCGGAGTGCCGGCCTTGATGTTGGCGCGGAAGATGTCGCCGGTCGAGATTGCGGGAATTCCGAACGTCGAGGCCAGAATCTCGGCCTGCGTTCCCTTTCCCGCTCCGGGCGGTCCGACAATAAGCAACCGGGTCATCGCAGCAGCCCTTCGTAGTGGCGCTGCTGCATCTGCGAGTCGATCTGCTTGACGGTCTCGAGACCGACACCGACGATGATCAGGATGCTGGCGCCACCGAACGGGAAGTTCTGGTCGGCACCGAGCAGCGAGAATGCAATCAGCGGGATCACCGCGATCAGCGCCAGGTAGAGCGAACCGGGAAGCGTCACCCGGGTCAGCACGAAGTCGAGGTATTCGGCGGTCGGGCGACCGGCGCGGATGCCGGGGATGAATCCGCCGTACTTCTTCATGTTGTCGGCCACTTCTTCAGGGTTGAAGGTGATCGCCACGTAGAAGTAGGTGAATCCGATGATCAGCAGCACGTAGAAGAGCATGTAGAGCGGCTGGTCACCACCGGTGAGGTTGTTCGTCACCCAGACGACCCAGGCTTGCGGCTCCTGGCCTGCGGCGGGCTGGTTGAACTGAGCGATCAGCGCCGGTAGGTAGAGCAACGAGGAGGCGAAGATGACCGGGATAACGCCGGCCATGTTGACCTTGATCGGGATGTAGGTGTTGTTTCCACCATAGGTTCGTCGACCGACCATCCGTTTGGCGTATTGCACTGGGATGCGCCGTTGCGATTGCTCGACGAACACGACAGCGAAGACGATCAGCACACCGATGACGAGCACGATGGCCAGGACGTCCCAGCCCTTGAGCAGGCCGATGGCACCGAGCGAGTTCGGGAAGCGAGCAGCGATCGACGTGAAGATCAACAATGACATTCCGTTGCCGATACCGCGCTCGGTGATCAACTCACCCATCCACATGATCACACCGGTACCGGCGGTCATGGTGATGACCATCAGCATGATGGCGTACCAGGCGTCGTTGGTGATCAGCTGCGTGCACTCCGTGCTGCCGGAGGTGCCGAACAGGGCGCCACTCCGAGCAACGGTGATGAGTGTCGTCGACTGCAGCACGCCGAGGGCGATGGTGAGGTAACGCGTGTACTGGGTCAGCGTGCTCTGACCGGCGGCACCCTCTTTGTAGAGAGTGTCGAAGTGAGGGATAACCACACGCAGCAGCTGGACGATGATCGATGCCGTGATGTACGGCATGATGCCCAGTGCGAAAACTGAGAGTTGCAGCAGTGCACCACCGCTGAACAGGTTTACCAGCTCGTAGAGGCCACTGGTCCCCTGGTTCGCTGCAAGACAGGCCTGCACGTTGCCGAAGTCCACGAATGGGGCGGGAATGAACGACCCCAGGCGGAACAGGGCAACAATACCCAGGGTGAATCCGATCTTCCGGCGAAGGTCGGGTGTGCGGAAGATCCGCGCAATGGCGCTAAACAAAAAGGCCTCCAGATATTAAACGTAGATCGAGCTTGTCGAGACCACGCCACCGAAATACTCGATAGGTGGTCCCGACAAGCTCGACCCAGCGTCTACGGACTTACTTGATTGAACCACCTGCGGCGACGATCTTCTGCTCTGCTGAGCTGGAGACCTTGTCGACTGCAACGTTCAGCTTAACCGCAATGTCCCCGTTGCCGAGAACCTTGACCTTTTCGTTGTCACGAACGGCGCCCTTAGCGACCAAATCAGCGATTGTTACGTCGCCACCGGTCGGGTAGAGCTCGGCGAGGCGTTCCAGGTTAACAACCTGGTACTCAACGCGGAACGGGTTCTTGAATCCGCGCAGTTTCGGGGTGCGCATGTGCAGCGGCATCTGCCCACCCTCGAAGCCGATACGAACGGTGTAGCGGGCCTTGGTGCCCTTGGTGCCACGACCCGCGGTCTTACCCTTGGATCCTTCACCACGGCCAACGCGCTGCTTGGACTTCTTCGAACCGGGAGCGGGGCGAAGGTGGTGAACCTTCAGCACCTGCTCGCGCTTCTCGACGGTCTCAACAGCGGCCTTCTTGGGTGCAGCCTTGGCAGCTGCAGCCTTCTTGGGGGCTGCAGCCTTCTTCTCAGCGGCGGGCTTGTCAGCCGTCTTTGCGACGGCTTCCTTCTCGTCAGCCATTAGTCAATCTCCTCGACCTTCACCAGGTGAGCAACGGTGTTGACGTAGCCACGGTTCTGCGAGTTGTCCTCGCGGATCGTGACGGCGCCAATACGACGCAGGCCCAGGCTGCGAAGCGTGTCGCGCTGGTTCTGCTTCTCACTAATTTTGGACTTGATCTGCGTAATCTTCAGCTGAGCCATTAGGCACCTGCCTTTGCTGTCGCGGCGGCTGCAGCTGCATCCGCCTCGGCACGCAGGAAGCGGGCCGGGGCCACATCTTCATACGGCAGGCCACGACGAGCTGCGACGGCGCGCGGCTCCTCGAGCTGCTTGAGAGCAGTAACCGTTGCGTGCACGATGTTGATCGTGTTCGACGAACCGAGCGACTTGCTCAGAACGTCGTGGATGCCGGCGCACTCGAGTACGGCGCGAACCGGACCACCGGCGATAACACCGGTACCGGCAGCGGCCGGACGCAGCAGAACAACGCCGGCTGCGGCCTCACCCTGCACGGGGTGCGGGATGGTCAGGCCGATGCGGGGAACGCGGAAGAAGTTCTTCTTCGCTTCCTCGACACCCTTGGAGATAGCGGTCGGGACCTCGCGGGCCTTACCGTATCCAACGCCGACCAGGCCGTTTCCATCGCCGACGACGACGAGAGCGGTGAAGCTGAAGCGACGACCACCCTTGACGACCTTCGACACGCGGTTGATGGTGACAACGCGCTCCAGGAACTGGCTCTTCTCCGCATCGCGGCTTCCGCGATCACGGTTGGGGTTGCGCTCACGACCACCGCGACGAGCCTCACGAGGCTCGTTCTGCGGGGGTGCGGTCGACGCAGCAGTCTCGACGGGTGCCTCTGCAGCCACCTCTTGCTCCTTGCTTGCTGTGTTAGGGGTTTCAGTGCTCACAGGTCCAACCCACCCTCTCGCGCGCCCTCGGCGACAGCAGCGACGCGACCCGCGTACTTGCTTCCACCGCGGTCGAATACGACGGCTTCAATTCCGGCAGCCTTTGCGCGCTCGGCGACAAGTTCGCCGACCTTGCGGGCCTTGGCGGTCTTGTCACCATCGAAGGTGCGCAGACCGGTTTCGAGCGTGGACGCCGAAGCGAGGGTGTGACCCTTGCTGTCGTCGATGACCTGCACGAATACGTGGCGAGCCGAGCGGTTGACGATCAGGCGCGGACGAACCGCGGTGCCCTCGATCTTCTTGCGCAGACGGGTGTGCCTACGACCGCGGGCAGCTGACTTGCTCTTACCTCTAGTTCCGAGACCCATGGTTACTTACCACTCTTTCCGGCCTTGCGGCGAACGATCTCGCCGGCGTAACGCACACCCTTGCCCTTGTAGGGCTCAGGCTTACGAATCTTACGGATGTTGGCGGCGACCTCGCCGACGGCCTGCTTGTCGATACCGCTGACCATGAGCTTGGTGTTGCCCTCAACAGTCAGAACGATGCCGGCGGGCGGGTCAACGAGGACCGGGTGCGAGAAGCCGAGAGCGAACTCAACAGAGTTGCCCTTCTGGACGACGCGGTAACCGGTACCGACGATCTCGAGTCCCTTGGAGTAACCCTGGGTGACACCGATGATCTGGTTGTGAATCAGGGTGCGGGTCAGGCCGTGGAGCGAACGCGAAGCGCGCTCGTCGTCGGGACGCGTGACCAGAACCTGTGCGTCTTCGAGCTTGACCTCGATGGGCTTGGCGACGGTGAGCGTCAGCTCGCCCTTCGGGCCCTTCACCGAGACCAACTGGCCGTCAACCGAAATGGTGACGCCGGCGGGAACCTCGATGGGCAGTCTTCCAATACGTGACATTGTCGGCTACCACACGTAGGCGAGAACTTCTCCGCCTACGCCCTTCTTCTCTGCCTGACGGTCAGTAAGCAGACCGCTGGAGGTGGACAGGATGGCAACGCCGAGGCCGCCGAGAACCGTGGGGATCTCAGTCGACTTTGCGTACACGCGCAGGCCGGGCTTGGAAACCCGCTTGATGCCGACGATCGAACGCTCACGGTTGGGGCCGAACTTGAGGCTCAGCGTGAGGGTCTTACCGACCTCTGCATCCTTGACATCCCAGGCGGAGATGTATCCCTGAGCCTTGAGGATGTCTGCGATGTGCGCTTTGAGTTTGCTATGCGGCATCGACACTGTGTCGTGGTACGCCGAGTTAGCGTTGCGCAGTCTGGTCAGCATGTCTGCGACCGGATCTGTCATTGTCATTTTGTGGTGCCTTTCTCGCCCGGTTTCGTGCAGCCGTTACACGGCTGACGACCTTCGCGGTGGAGGGGCTGGACGGATGTCCAGCCCCCGAGGGTAAATCTTTGGTCAAGCAGGGTAAACCCAAGCAGAACTACGTAAGCCTACTTGTTTTTACTGACTACTTGTTTTCTGCGTTCTCCGCAGCCTTGAACGGGAAGCCCAAAGCCTTGAGCAGTGCACGGCCCGACTCGTCGTTCTTGGCGGTCGTCACAACAGTGATGTCCATACCGCGAAGACGGTCGATCCGGTCCTGGTCGATTTCGTGGAACATAACCTGCTCGGTCAGACCGAAGGTGTAGTTTCCGTTGCCATCGAACTGCTTGTCGGAGAGTCCGCGGAAGTCGCGGATACGCGGAAGAGCGAGGCTGAGCAGACGGTCAAGGAACTCCCACATGCGGTCGCCACGCAGGGTGACGTGCGCGCCAATGGGCTGTCCTTCACGCAGTTTGAACTGCGCGATGGACTTGCGTGCCTTGTTGATCATCGGCTTCTGACCCGTGATCTTGACCAGGTCGGCAACGGCGCCATCAATGATCTTGCCGTCGCGTGCTGCCTCGCCGACACCCATGTTCACGACGATCTTGGTGAGCGTCGGGATCTGGTGCGGGTTGGTGAAGCCGAGTGCCTTGCTGAGCTCAGCGGCAATCTCTTCCTGGTACTTCTTCTTCAAGCGAGGCTGGGGGGCCGCGACAGGCGCGACGCCAGCTTCAACTGCAGTGTCAGTCATCAGAGGTCCTTACCTGACTTCTTGGCGTAACGAACGCGGACCGTCTTGGTGACGCCGTCCTTCGTTACCTCTTCGATACGCACGCCGACCTTGGTCGGCTTCTTGGTCTCCGGGTCAACGATCGCAACGTTGGACACGTGGATCGGGGCTTCGAACTTCTCGATGCCGCCGGTCTTGGTGCCGCGCTGGGTCTGGCCGACGCGAACGTGCTTGGTGACGAAGTTGATGCCCTCTACGAGAACACGGTTCTTCTCAACCTGCACTTCGAGCACGCGACCCTGCTTGCCACGGTCTCCGCCGCGAGCCTGGGTGCGGCCGGTGATGACCTCTACGAGGTCACCCTTCTTGATTCTGGCCATGACTTAGATAACCTCCGGTGCCAACGAGATGATCTTCATGAACTTCTTGTCGCGAAGCTCGCGACCGACCGGTCCGAAGATACGGGTGCCGCGGGGGTCACCGTCGTTCTTCAAAATCACTGCGGCGTTCTCATCGAACTTGATGTACGAACCGTCGGGACGACGGGTGTTCTTCTTGACGCGAACGATGACAGCCTTGACGACGTCACCCTTCTTGACGTTGCCGCCGGGGATTGCGTCCTTGACAGTGGCGACGATGATGTCACCGATACCTGCGTAACGACGGCCAGAGCCACCGAGAACGCGGATGGTCAAGAGTTCCTTGGCGCCCGTGTTGTCGGCAACTTTGAGTCGTGATTCTTGCTGAAGCACTTTCTAACTCCTTCTTTCAAGCAAGCGCGAGGCTTACTTGGCCTTCTCGAGAATCTCGACCAGGCGCCAGCGCTTGGAAGCGCTGAGCGGACGGGTCTCACTGATCAGGACCAGGTCGCCGATGCCGGCAGAGTTCGCCTCATCGTGAGCCTTCAGCTTGGACGTACGGCGGATGACCTTGCCGTACAGGGGGTGCTTCACGCGGTCTTCGACCTCGACGACGATGGTTTTGTCCATCTTGTCGCTGGTCACGTAACCACGCAGCGTCTTGCGGTAACCGCGTACGAGAGCCTCAGCCTCGGCAGCGACGACCTTCTCGTCAGACTTCGCCATGACTAGGCCTCCTTCGTCTCGACGGCCTCGGCTGCAGCATCCTCAGTGGAAGCTTCAGCCTTGGCCTTCTTGGTCTTCTTCTCCGCCTTGGCCGGAGCCTCGACCGGAGCCGCGACGGGCGTGGCACGAATGCCGAGCTCGCGCTCACGAATGATCGTGTAGATGCGAGCGATGTCGCGCTTGACCGCACGCAGGCGGCCGTGGCTCTCGAGCTGGCCGGTGGCCGACTGGAAGCGCAGGTTGAACAGCTCTTCCTTGGCCTTCTTCAGCTCTTCGAGCAGTCGCTCATTGTCAAAAGTGTCGAGCTCGTCTGGGGCGAGCTCCTTGGATCCGATCGCCATTATGCGTCGCCCTCCTCGCGCTTGATGATGCGTGCCTTGAGGGGCAGCTTGTGAATTGCACGGGTCAGTGCTTCGCGAGCAACGGTCTCAGAGACACCGCTCAGCTCGAACAACACACGACCCGGCTTGACGTTCGCGACCCACCATTCAACAGAACCCTTACCGGAACCCATGCGGGTTTCGGCCGGCTTCTTGGTGAGCGGACGGTCGGGGTAGATGTTGATCCACACCTTTCCGCCACGCTTGATGTGACGCGTCATGGCGATACGAGCGGACTCGATCTGACGGTTGGTCACATAAGCGGGGGTCAACGCCTGGATGCCGTACTCACCGAACGAAACAGTGGTACCACCGGTTGCGTGGCCGCTACGGCCCGGGTGGTGCTGCTTGCGGTGCTTTACCTTGCGTGGAATCAACATGGTTATGCCTCAACTCCTGCTGCAACCGGTGCCTGCTCTGCGCGGGGCGCACGGCGGGGACGGTCGTCACGACGCTCGGGGCGCGACGACTTTGCGTTCGCCTGCTCGCGAGCGAGTTCCTTGTTGGTGATGTCGCCCTTGTAGATCCAGACCTTCACGCCGATGCGGCCGAAGGTGGTCTTGGCTTCGTAGAAGCCGTAGTCGATGTTCGCGCGCAGGGTGTGCAGCGGCACACGGCCTTCGCGGTAGAACTCCGAACGGCTCATCTCAGCGCCGCCGAGGCGGCCGGAGACCTGGATACGAACACCCTTGGCACCGGCGCGCTGTGCACCCTGCAGGCCCTTACGCATCGCGCGGCGGAATGCCACACGAGCGGAGAGCTGCTCTGCGATGCCCTGAGCGACGAGCTGAGCGTCAGCCTCGGGGTTCTTGACCTCGAGGATGTTCAGCTGGATCTGCTTGGCCGTGAGCTTCTCGAGGTCGGCACGGATGCGCTCGGCCTCGGCGCCACGACGACCGATCACAATGCCCGGACGGGCAGTGTGAATGTCAACGCGGACGCGGTCACGGGTGCGCTCGATTTCGATGCGGGAAACGCCCGCACGGTCGAGGCTGGTGCTCAGCAGGCTACGGATCTTGACGTCTTCAGCAACAAAGTCGCTGTAACGCTGACCCGGCTTCGTGCTGTCGGAGAACCAACGCGACACGTGGTCGGTGGTGATTCCCAGACGGAAGCCATAGGGGTTTACTTTCTGTCCCATTACTTCGTACCCTCCTCAGGAGTGGCGAGCACAACCGTGATGTGGCTCGTGCGCTTCAAAATCTGGAATGCGCGGCCCTGTGCACGCGGCTGGAAACGCTTGAGGGTCGTACCCTCATCAACGAATGCGCTGCTTACGTACAGGTCCTGCTCGTCCAGAAAGCTGTTCGAGGCATCTGCCTTGACACGGGCGTTGGCCATGGCCGACTCCACCAGCTTGTACACCGGGTCGCTCGCACCCTGGGGGGCGAACTTCAGGATGGCCAGTGCTTCGATAGCCTGCTTGCCGCGAATCAGGTTGACAACGCGACGAGCCTTCTGGGGGGTAACGCGGATGTGACGCACACGTGCGATCGACTCCACCATTTCTTCTCCTCCTTTCGCCACCGCGTTAGCGGCGACGGCCCTTCTTGTCGTCCTTCACGTGCCCACGGAAGGTACGCGTCGGCGCGAATTCACCGAGCTTGTGACCAACCATGGTTTCGGTGACGAACACCGGGATGTGCTTGCGACCGTCGTGCACGGCGATGGTGTGTCCCAGCATGGCGGGGATGATCATCGACCGGCGTGACCAGGTCTTGATTACGTTCTTGTTGTTGGCTTCGTTCGCCGTGACAACCTTGCGGAGCAGGTGGTCATCAACGAAGGGGCCCTTCTTGAGACTGCGTGGCATCGTCTACTCCTACTTACGCTTCTTGCCGACGGTACGGCGACGAACAATGAGCTTGTCGCTTTCCTTGTTGATGTGGCGGGTGCGCCCTTCCTTCTGGCCCCAAGGGGAGACAGGGTGACGTCCACCGGAAGTCTTACCTTCACCACCACCGTGCGGGTGGTCGACCGGGTTCATGGCGACACCACGTACGGTCGGGCGAACGCCCTTCCAACGCATACGGCCGGCCTTTCCCCAGTTGATGTTGGACTGCTCGGCGTTGCCGACCTCACCAATGGTTGCGCGGCAGCGAGCGTCGACGTTACGGATTTCTCCGGACGGCAGACGAAGCTGTGCGTAGGGGCCATCCTTGGCCACGAGGCGAACCGACGCACCAGCGGAGCGGGCCATCTTGGCGCCACCACCCGGACGCAGCTCGATCATGTGGATGACCGTACCGGTGGGGATGTTCTTCAGCGGCAAGTTGTTACCGGGCTTGATGTCAGCACCGGGTCCCGACTCGACGATGTCGCCCTGGTTCAGCTTGTTCGGAGCAACGATGTAACGCTTGGTGCCATCAACGAAGTGCAGCAGCGCGATGCGTGCCGTACGGTTCGGGTCGTACTCGATGTGAGCGACCTTGGCGTTGATGCCATCTTTGTCGTTGCGCTTGAAGTCGATCACGCGGTACTGGCGCTTGTGGCCACCACCGATGTGACGAGTAGTGATGCGACCCTGGTTGTTACGACCACCGGTCTTGGACAGCGGACGAAGCAGCGACTTCTCGGGCGTCGAACGGGTGATCTCTGCGAAGTCCGCAACAGATGAACCGCGACGACCAGGGGTCGTGGGCTTGTACTTACGAATAGCCATTTGTTATCCCTCTAATCCGTGCCGCGTTAGCCGACGGCCGTGAAGATGTCGATGGAACCGGACTTCAGCGTGACAATGGCACGCTTGGTGTCCTTGCGCTTGCCGATGCCGAACTTGGTACGGCGGGTCTTGCCGACACGGTTGAGCGTGTTGATCGACGCGACCTCGACCTTGAAGATCTTCTCGATAGCGAGCTTGATCTCGGTCTTGTTCGAGCGGGGGTCCACGATGAAGGTGTACTTGCCCTGATCGATCAGGCCGTAGCTCTTCTCAGAGACGACCGGAGCGATGATGACGTCGCGCGGGTCCTTGTTGATAGCGGTAGCCATTATGCGGACACCTCTTCCTTCTTGGTCTTGCTCGCCACGAACGCTTCGAAAGCGCCCTTGGTGAAGACAATGTCGTCGCTGACGAGCACGTCGTAGGCGTTCAGCTGGTCCCACGAAAGAACGTGAACCGTCGGAACGTTACGGATGCTGCGCAAGGTCAGCTCGTCGGTGCGCTCAAGAACAACCAGAACGTGCTTGCTCGAAGCAATGCTGTTCAGCAGCTCCAGGGCAACCTTCGTGCTGGGGGTCTCACCCGTGAAGAGTGCTTCAACGATGTGCAGGCGTCCACCGCGGGCGCGGTCGGACAGCGAGCCACGAAGAGCTGCAGCAATCATCTTCTTGGGGGTGCGCTGCTCGTAGTTGCGCGGGGTCGGTCCGTGGACGATGCCACCACCGGTCATCTGAGGGGCGCGGATCGAGCCCTGACGAGCGCGACCGGTTCCCTTCTGCTTGAACGGCTTGCGACCGGCGCCGGAAACCTCGCCGCGACCCTTGGTCTTGTGCGTTCCCTGACGTGCGGCAGCGAGCTGCGCGACGACGACCTGGTGGATCAGCGGGATGTTGGTCTGAACGTCGAAGAGTTCGGCGGGCAGCTCAGCGGAGCCGGCCTTCTTGCCCTTGGCGTCGACGATGTCGAGTGCGGTAGCCATGAACTACGCTCCCTTCACTGCGTTGCGAACGAATACGAGGCGGCCCTTGGCACCGGGAACGGCGCCCTTGACCAGCAGGAGGCCCTTCTCAGCGTCAACCGAGTGAACCTTGAGGTTCAGAACGGTAACGCGCTCTCCACCCATACGACCGGCCATGCGCATGCCCTTGAAGACACGGCTCGGGGTCGAGGAAGCACCGATGGAACCGGGCTTACGGTGGTTACGGTGTGAACCGTGCGAGGCGGAAACACCCTTGAAGTTGTGACGCTTCATGACACCGGCGAAGCCCTTACCCTTGCTCGTGCCCATGACGTCAACCTTGGTGCCAGCAACGAAGACACCGTCAACGGTGAGCTCCTGGCCGAGGTTGTAGTCAGCGGCATCCGCGGTACGGATTTCGGTGAGGTGACGGCGCGGCGTAACGCCGGCCTTGTCGAAGTGACCTGCGGCGGGCTTGTTCACCTTGCGCGGGTCGATAGCGCCGGAAGCGATCTGCACGGCGTTGTAGCCGTCAACTGCAGTGCTGCGGATCTGGGTCACGACGTTCGGCGCGATTTCGATGACGGTCACGGGAACAAGCTTGTTGTTCTCGTCCCACACCTGGGTCATGCCGAGCTTCTTGCCGAGCAGGCCCTTGGCGGTCTTGGTATCTGCGTAAGACATCCGTGGCCCCCTTAGAGCTTGATCTCGATGTTGACGTCGGCCGGGAGGTCGAGACGCATAAGCGAGTCGACAGCCTTCGGCGTCGGGTCAATGATGTCGATCAGACGCTTGTGGGTGCGCATTTCAAAGTGCTCCCGGCTGTCCTTGTACTTGTGAGGCGAACGGATGACACACACCACGTTCTTCTCGGTCGGAAGCGGCACGGGGCCGACGACTGTTGCACCCGCACGGGTGACGGTGTCGACGATCTTGCGCGCCGAGGTGTCAATGACCTCGTGGTCATATGACTTAAGTCGAATGCGGATCTTTTGTCCCGCCATGTCGGACTCTCTCTCTGTCAAGGCGTCTTACATCCCCCGAATGTGTCGGGGATTGCATTGGACGCCGTCGTAGCACTACTGCTGTGGCACCACTGTTCTTCTGTCAATTTCGGATTGCACAGGGCCGAGTGAATAAACACAGGCCTGCTCAAGCCGATGCCAACGTTCCGCAGACATGGTTTACCCATGCCGATGTGTGTTGGTTTTAGCTTCGTTCTGCTCCCCGCGGCCTAGCCCAGACTCCCTGAAGAGCGGCTATGCACTGCCTGGCAGTGATCTCGATGCTGCGCTGAGCGCTGCAGTCGAAAGTGTTGAACTAGAAGAGTCTGCCATAGAAATGGGTCTATTTGCAACCCGGGCGTGTCGCGCTCGGCGTGTCTGGTCTCCCCCGTCGTTCCGCGGGAGTTGCCGGTGCTGCCCCCGGCAGCCACTGGGGTTGGAGCCGGTCATTCGATTCTCAATCTTCAAGAACTTCACGGCTGGTTCACAGTGCGCCTGCGACGGGTGTCAGTACGCGTATCGGGTGCCCAGCCACGGGCCGGTTGCCTGCCCTGTCGCATTCGGGCAGAACGTGACGGCTTGTCCGGCAGAATGCGGCCGCGCGCGTTGGGCGCCGTCACGCTAGCTGAACTCAATGCGCGTGGCGGTTTTCAACCGCGCGACGCACGCCGCACACGGACGGGGCGCCGCAGCGTGCCGAACCCGTTGGTTGCCGACGTAAGGCCGACGATCAGAAGAGTTAGTCGGTGCCGACCGACTTGTCGGCGCTATCGCGTGCGCCTTCGATCTGATCATCGAATTTTCCGCCGGTGAGCTTGCTCGCGGCATCCGCGACACTATCGAGAAGCTTGTCGCTGATTCCCTCGGCCTGTTCGCTCTTCAGCGCATCCTGAACTTTGTCGTCGCCCAGAAACTCCTGTGCCTTCTTGGTGATGTCGTCAATACCCACAATGTCCTCCTCGAGCGGGCCGCCGGTGCGGCCGTGGCCACCCAAACTACGTCCGCCCCCGTCGCCTCCGCAAGAGAGTCATCCGTGACTCACAACGCCCTGTCCCGCAGAATGGGAGCATGACAGCGTCATCCCTTCCCCAGAGTCAGCACATCGCCGCCGGCAGCGTTTCGGCCACCCGAACCGGCCCCCGCACCTACCTCGGGCGCACCGAGCGCGGTGACACCGTTCAGATCGGGCCAGCGGATGTCCCGGGCCACATCACGCCCGGCGAACTGCTCAAACTGGCATTGGCCGGGTGTGCCGGCATGAGCTCCGACCGGGTGCTGGCGCGCCGCCTCGGCGACGACTACAAGACCACGATCTGGGCGCACGGGCAGTCGGATGAGAAGGAAGAACGCTACTTCGCCATCGACGAGGAGATCCTGCTCGATCTCGACGGCCTGAGCGAGGAGGAGCTGGCCAAGTTGCTCGCCGTCGTGCGGGCATCCATTGATCGCAGCTGCACAGTTGCCCGCAGCGTGAAAGACAGCATCGCGCTGTCGAAGACGGTGAATGGGGTGGCCCTGTAGGGACCTGCGCAGCCTGTTGCGAGATTGGCTCACGGGGTCTCGACAGGCTCGACCACCGGATCGCTCGACCGCCGCGCAGACACAAAAAAGGGGCCGCACCCGAAGGTGCGGCCCCTTTCTAGAAAGAGTTACTACTTGATGATCTTCGTAACGGTTCCGGCGCCGACGGTGCGGCCACCTTCACGAATAGCGAAGCCGAGTCCATCTTCCATGGCGATCGGCTGGATCAGCGCGACGGTCATGTCGGTGGTGTCGCCAGGCATAACCATCTCGGTGCCCTCGGGCAGCGTGATGACGCCGGTGACGTCGGTGGTGCGGAAGTAGAACTGCGGACGGTAGTTCGCGTAGAACGGGTTGTGACGGCCGCCCTCTTCCTTTGACAGGATGTACGCGGTGCCCTCGAAGTCGGTGTGCGGCGTAACCGAACCCGGCTTGACGATAACCTGACCGCGCTCAACGTCTTCGCGCTTGGTGCCACGAAGCAGCAGACCACAGTTCTCGCCGGCCCAAGCCTCGTCGAGCTGCTTGTGGAACATCTCGATACCAGTGACCGTGGTCTTGACGGTCGGGCGGATGCCGACGATCTCAACTTCGGAGTTGATCTTGAGGGTTCCACGCTCGGCGCGGCCGGTGACAACAGTTCCACGACCGGTGATCGTGAAGACGTCCTCAACGGGCATCAGGAACGGCTTGTCCTTGTCGCGGACGGGCTCCGGGATGAAGTCGTCAACAGCGTTCATCAGGTCGAGAATGCGGGCAACCCACTTCTCGTCGCCTTCGAGCGCCTTGAGGCCGGAAACCTGAACGACGGGAGCGTTGTCGCCATCGAAGCCCTGGCTGGAGAGCAGTTCGCGAACCTCGAGCTCAACGAGCTCAAGGATCTCTTCGTCGTCAACCATGTCGCTCTTGTTCAGCGCGACGAGCAGGGTCGGAACGCCGACCTGCTTGGCGAGCAGAACGTGCTCACGGGTCTGAGCCATCGGGCCGTCAGTAGCGGCAACCACGAGGATCGCGCCGTCCATCTGAGCAGCACCGGTGATCATGTTCTTGATGTAGTCAGCGTGGCCCGGGGCGTCAACGTGAGCGTAGTGACGCTTCGGGGTCTCGTACTCAACGTGCGAGATGTTGATCGTGATACCGCGCTGGCGCTCTTCGGGAGCGGAGTCGATCGACGCGAAGTCGCGCTGAACGTTGGTTGCGGACGGGTACGTGTCGGCCAGGACCTTGGAGATCGCTGCAGTCAGCGTGGTCTTTCCGTGGTCAACGTGACCGATTGTTCCGATGTTTACGTGCGGCTTGGTCCGCTCGAACTTGGCCTTGGCCACTGTGGGTCCTCCTCAGGACTCGGATGATCCGCCGCTCGCAAAATGCGAGCGGCGAATCCGCTGGATTTGTACTTATGTTACTCGGGCCGAACGGCCTAAGCGATTTGGGCTCTGGAGCCCGAAGGGTTATTCGCCCTTGTTCTTCTGGATGATCTCGTCGGCAACAGCCTTCGGGACCTCCGCGTAGCTCTCGAAGGTCATCGAGTACACGGCACGACCAGAGGTCTTCGACCTCAGGTCACCGATGTAGCCGAACATCTCCGACAGCGGAACGTGGGCGCGAATTACCTTCACACCGCTTGCGTCCTCCATGTCCTGGATCTGGCCACGGCGCGAGTTCAGGTCGCCGATAACGTCGCCCATGTATTCCATGGGGGTACGCACCTCAACGGCCATCAACGGCTCGAGCAGAACCGGGTGTGCCTTACGAACGGCTTCCTTGAAGCCCATCGATCCAGCAATCTTGAACGCCATTTCCGACGAGTCAACATCGTGGGCAGCGCCATCGAGCAAGAGTGCCCGAACGCCGACCATGGGGTAACCCGCCAGTACGCCGACGTGCAGCGCATCCTGGATACCAGCATCAACCGAAGGGATGTACTCCCGCGGGATACGGCCACCAGAAACCTTGTTTACGAACTCGTAGCTCTTGTCCGGGGTGATCTCGAGGGGCTCGATCGCAATCTGAATCTTTGCGAACTGACCCGATCCACCGGTCTGCTTCTTGTGCGTGTAGTCGTGACGCTCGACGGCCTTCTTGATCGTCTCGCGGTACGCAACCTGGGGCTTGCCCACGTTTGCTTCCACGTTGAACTCACGCTTCATGCGGTCGACCAGGATGTCGAGGTGAAGTTCACCCATTCCCTTGATGACCGTCTGACCAGTTTCCTGGTTCTGCTCGGTGCGGAAAGTGGGGTCTTCTTCAGCAAGCTTCTGAATAGCAAGGCCCAGCTTTTCCTGGTCCTGCTTGGTCTTCGGCTCGATCGCGACCTCGATGACGGGCTCAGGGAACGTCATCGACTCAAGAACAACCTGCTGGGCCGGGTCGCACAGGGTGTCACCCGTGGTCGTGTCCTTCAGGCCGATAACCGCGTAGATGTGACCTGCGGTCACGAAATCCACGGGGTTTTCCTTGTTGGCGTGCATCTGGAAGATCTTGCCGATGCGCTCCTTCTTGCCCTTGGTCGAGTTGATGACCTGGGCACCGCTGTCGAGGCGACCGGAGTACACGCGAACGTAGGTCAGACGACCGAAGAACGGGTGAACGGCAACCTTGAACGCGAGAGCTGCGAAAGGCTCGTCGGCCTTCGGGTGCAGCATGACGATCTTCTCTTCGTCGCGAGCGTCGTGCGCCTCGATGGCGGGAACGTCAAGCGGCGTCGGGAGGTAGTCGACAACTGCATCGAGCATCGGCTGAACGCCGCGGTTCTTGAACGCTGAACCACAGAGAACCGGGTAGATCTCGCTGTTGACCGTGAGCTTGCGAATCGCAGCCTTGATCTCAGCAACGGTGAGCTCTTCGCCACCGAAGTACTTCTCCATGAGCGCGTCATCGGTCTCGGCGACGGTCTCGAGAAGCAGCTTGCGGTACTCAGCAGCCTTCTCAACCAGGTCGGCCGGGATCTCTTCGATGGCGTACTTGGCGCCCATCTCGACGTCACCCTTGGAGTCTCCACGCCAGGTCAGCGCGCGCATCTCGACGAGGTCAACGACCCCTTCGAAGCCCGACTCGAAGCCGATCGGCAGCTGGATGACCAGCGGCTTGGCGCCGAGGCGGTTGATGATGGTGTCGACGGTGTAGTAGAAGTCGGCGCCCAGCTTGTCCATCTTGTTGACGAAGCAAATGCGGGGAACGTCGTACTTGTCGGCCTGACGCCAGACGGTCTCGGACTGGGGCTCAACGCCCTCCTTGCCGTCGAACACAGCGACAGCACCATCGAGAACGCGGAGCGAACGCTCCACCTCGACGGTGAAGTCAACGTGGCCGGGGGTGTCGATGATGTTGATCTGGTTGGCGCCCCAGAAACAGGTCGTCGCAGCGGACGTGATGGTAATTCCACGTTCCTGCTCCTGTGCCATCCAGTCCATCGTTGAGGCGCCGTCGTGCGTCTCACCGATCTTGTGGTTCACACCCGTGTAGAACAGGATGCGCTCAGTAGTGGTGGTCTTGCCGGCATCAATGTGGGCCATGATGCCAATGTTGCGGACCTTGCTCAGGTCGGTGAGCACGTCAAGTGCCACGGGTGTCCTCCGGAAAGTTTGTGTTGGCGGGGGTCGAACAGACTCATGGAGCGTAACCGGCGAAAGCTGAGCTTTCGCCGGTCACGCTCCAGGGCTTACTACCAGCGGTAGTGAGCGAAGGCCTTGTTCGCTTCGGCCATCTTGTGAGTGTCTTCACGACGCTTCACAGCGGCACCGAGGCCGTTGGATGCGTCGAGGATCTCGTTGGTGAGACGCTCGGTCATGGTCTTCTCGCGACGCGCCTTGGCGTAGCTGGTCAACCAGCGAAGAGCCAGGGTGTTGGCGCGGTGCGGCTTGACTTCAACCGGCACCTGGTAGGTGGAACCACCGACGCGGCGCGAACGCACCTCGAGCGTGGGGCGCACGTTGTCGAGCGCCTTCTTCAGCGTGACAACTGCATCCGCACCGTTCTTGGTGGAAACGCCTTCGAGTGCGTCGTAGACGATGCGCTCTGCAAGACCCTTCTTGCCGTCGAGGAGGATCTTGTTGACGAGCTGGCTGACGATGGGAGCACCGTATACCGGGTCAGCGACAACGGGACGCTTGGGAGCTGGGCCTTTACGAGGCATTACTTCTTCTCCATCTTCGCGCCGTAGCGGCTGCGAGCCTGCTTGCGGTTCTTGACGGCCTGGGTGTCCAGTGCGCCGCGAACGATCTTGTAACGCACACCGGGGAGGTCCTTAACGCGACCGCCGCGGACGAGCACCATCGAGTGCTCCTGCAGGTTGTGTCCCTCACCGGGGATGTAGGCGGTGACCTCGGTACCGTTCGACAGCTTGACGCGGGCGACCTTGCGGAGGGCCGAGTTCGGCTTCTTCGGGGTGGTGGTGTACACACGGGTGCATACGCCGCGCTGCTGCGGGTTGGCCTTCAGGGCGGGAGCCTTGGTCTTGGTGACCTTGGGGCTGCGGCCCTTCCTGACCAACTGCTGAATGGTTGGCACTAATAACTCCTTGTTTTTGCTGCACGGTGACAGCTCATTGATGGTTAGCATTCGAACGATCCGGCCAGCTTGTTGCCAGGCAGCCGGGCTGTTCGAGTTCATCTGGACCCTTCAGCGATCGCAGAATGAATCCTGCAATTCTTGGAGGGTATGCCGTGGGGGCTGCTCGGAGAGCAAACCCTGCATATGTGAGTGTCGGAACGATTGCTGCCCTTGCGAAACCTCGCGAGGGCATGCGTCACGCGCACGACAAAGCGCACACCGGAAAATACTAACCTGACGGGGGTCTCTGGTCAAGGTAGAACCAGGCGTTACGGCAGGTTCCCGGTGATTGGTCAGGATGCCTGCGACGGCAACTCAGCGCGGCCAGAGCGGGGAGTCGAGCGCTTTGTCCAGGTCGGCCAGCAGCGCTTGCACCTGAGGCTCGATCAACTCGGCGACTCCGGCCAGGATGCGCTCCTGCTCCGCTTCCAATTCGGTGCAGATCTTGCGGCCCACTTTGCTCGCGTAGTTGTCTGCCCGCTCGAGCTCGGCCTTGAGGGCATCGTGTTTGGCGCGCACGAAATCCTCCTCGGCCCGGCTCAGCACGCGGTCGACCGGGGTGCCGACGGGATCCTCGGCAAAACTCACGTCTGACCACAGCGCGTCGTCGGCCTCTTCGTCCTTTTGTTCTTTCTCGTGCTCCTTCTCCTCCGCCTCGGCGAGCTCGCCGAAAGTGAAGAGATAGGGAGCGCCGTCGACCGGAGCGGGGTCGAGGTCGAGTCCGTCATACTCCGGCTCGAGGCCTTCCTCCGGACGGTAGGCCTTCTTCGACCTGCGCTCCTCGTCGAGGCGCATCTCGCGGCGGACCAGCGGAAGGTTGCGTTCGCTGAACTCGTCGACCATGGTCGCGAGCAACTGCATCATGCGCATGGTGAGTGCGTGCTGCACGGCATGCGGCACATCGCGGGCGATGCCGGCGGCGATCATCATCGGCGAACCGAAGCAGCGGCGGCAGAGGCGGGAGCGGCCGGGGTGGGTTCCGGGGCGCCAGCGGGGAAGCCAGAGCAGCCAATTGTCAACCTCCTGGCTGACGCGCGACTCGATGGACCCTTCCATGGTTCCAGGGTAGTCGCTCCCCCGGTGCTATGCCCGGGAATTCGGGTGTGGCTCGTGGCGTCTGGGCTGCGGGTAGAGAGCGCTACTCGCCGCGGCGTTCCCACGGCCAGAGCGGACGGCCGTGCTCTCCGACCCGCGCCGCCAGAATCCACGAGTAGACCAGGGTCACGATCATGGCCAGGATGCCCGTGGCCCAGGCGAACGGACTCTGCAGCTGGGCAGAGGCGAAGATGAGCAGATCGACGAGGGCGCCCGTGTCGATCGCGTAGATCAGCGCCCCGACGAAGACATAGATCAGTACGGCGCAGAGTCCGGTCAGAAATGCCCAGCCGACAGCGACCCGTTCCCGGGCGGCGGGTCCACCGACCCCGAGGATCAGGAGCATGACGAAGACCAGGATGACGGCTCCGCCGACCATGCTCGGACCGACCAGGGGGCCGGCATCCGTCTCGGGGAGCACCTCGAGGTTGGTCGCCAGGCTGATCAGACCGAGGGCAGCGACCACGAGCGCCCCGTAGAGCATCGTGGCGAACAGAGCGACGATCGTCGCGTACTTCTGGTAATCCTGCATCGATGCCCTGCTCTCCCGGGCGGCCCGAACTCTAGAAGGGGCTAGTGAGCTGGGGTCCCTCGTCGATGAGGCGATCGTACTCTTGGCGGGCCTCAATGTTGCGGGCGGTCACCTTGCGACCGCGGGCTGCGATCCAGGCGCCGAACCAGATCGGAACCTCGCGGGCGATGACCGCGGCGGCGATCGCTCCCGGGTTCAGCCACTGGGTACCGATGAAGTGCGCGGCCTCGGTGGGGGTCATCGTCCAGGCCTGCACGGTCAGCAGCGCGCCGCCGATGTAGGAGAAGTAGACGATGACAGCGACGAGGAAGCCGAACACAACGTAGGCCCACCAGCCGCCGCGGTTCACGATGGCGATCAACAGCGAGAAAGCGATGAAGAAGAAAATGACCGGGATGAAGAACACCGGGCGCACCACGAACTCGGAGAAGGTGGTGATGGCCTGCGCGACCGTCACGCTAGTGACGCCGGAGATCACGAAGGCGGCGATCGCGAACAGAATCGCGTAGGCGACGGTGGCGATCAGGGCGATCAGGATGCCGCCGGCACGGTTGCCTGCCGGGGTGGGCGGGGTGGGTGCCTGCACGTAGATCGGGGTCGGGGCGACAGGAGCCGCAGCGGCCGCGCCGTACGCGGCTGCCGGCGCAGCGGATGGCGTTGCGCTCGGGGCCGGGGCTACGGCGTCTTCGTAGGGAGCGCCCGGAACGTACGCGACGGGCGCATCGGCGGCGGCCACGGTAGCTGCGCCGGCGGCGACTCCGCCGACGACTGCTGCCGGAATGTAGGTCTCGCGCTTGACCCGATCGGCGGCGACCGGCTCGGGGAACTCGGAATCGGCAGACGCTTTGACGGGAGCGGGGGCGGTAGCGTCGGCCGAGCCAGCTGGGGCGGCGACCGATTCCGCAGAATCCGTGTCCCGGACTGCGGGCACTTCAGAGATCACTGGAGGTTCAGCGGCGGCTAGTGTCTCGGGGGTTGCAGAAGGTTCAGCGGCTGCAGGGGCTTCAAACGCTGCGGCGACGAGTGCGGACGTGTCGTAAGCCTTCGTCTCGTTGGCCGACGAGAAAGCGGAATCAGTCGTGTCCTCGACGGGGGAGGTGACAGCGGGAGCGGTCGGGTGCTCAGCAGCGATGCTCTCGGTGGCAACGTTCTCGCCGGCCACGTCGGTGGTGTGCTCGGAGGTCGCCTCTGGTGCAGTCGCTGCGGCATCCGTCTCGGGGGCCGTGACGCCGTCGGTGGGCTTGCTGTCGCTCATGCTGCACTCCTTGTGGCCGGGGCCGTGACTAATGAGTGCAACTTTAGCAACGGGCGTACCCGGATCGGGGACATCGCCGGGCAAGTGACGCGGGATGTCGCGACTTGCCCGGCGATGCCTCACAGTGCGTTAGCCGGTCGAAGTTCCGCTGGCCTCGGCCGTTCCCGCTGCGGGTGTGTCGCCGGCAGGAACTCCGGCAGCCTGCGGAACCAGCACGTAGATGAGTCCGCTGATCGTGGCGTCGACACCGGTCGTGACGACCTTCGCGTCGGCTAGTGCCGTCGACACAGAGGTGGAGAGACCCGTTGCCAGAAAGAGTCGGGTCCCGGTTTGCAACCCATTGACGAAGTTGAGCACTGACGAGTAGTCGCCTGTCACCGTCACTTGCACGGCGAGTGACGCGAAGTTCGTGGAGGTGATCAGAGAGTTCGTTACCGGAGGTGTACCGGCCACAGGCGGTGTCGGCGCGGGAACCGCGGGAGGCGCCGATTCAGTTGGCGCCGGAGTTGATTCCGGCACCGGGGCGCCCTCGACTGGCGCAACAACAGGAGTCGCTACCGACGTGTATGGCGCAGCATCCGCAACTGTGATGCCCGTGAGCGTCACGCCTGCAGCGCCGCTCAGAAGATCAAGCTGATCTACGAAGGCTGCGATGTCCGTGCCGCTGGGCACCGACGCATCGAGGGGGGCCAGCTCGGCTTTGAGTTCGTCAATCTTTTCGAAGTCCTGCTTCAACGTGGCCAGCAAGACCTCGTGAGCGGTATTGACTTGCTCAACGCCGGCGCGCTGCGAATCTGCAACTGCCTTCGCCGCGAGCTGCGGTTGCACGGCCACGAACCAGCCCGCCACAACCACCACGACCATGACAAGCACCGAGCCGATAACCCAGAGTCTGTTCTTATCCACGGTTACTTCTCCTCAACGAAGCGCTGTGCGAACGCAGCGTCACTGACGTGCATCGTGATGCTCACTGTGTAAATTCCGGTCGTCTCGTCGAGAGTGACCGAGTCGGGCAGCGCATCCGCATACCCGGGCAGGGTCGTCAACGCGGTTAACCAGGTTGGAACGTCGGGGAGCATCGCGCTCTTAGCAGTGAAGCTGACGGTGGCCACGCGGGCGCCCTGCAGAGGTGCAGTTGGCTGCATGTAGATTGCCATGGGCGATGCAGAGTCCACGTTGACGGTGTCGATCGTCACGCCGGCCGGAAGCGTGGCCTGTACTTTCAACAGGTAGTCCTTCCAGTTAATCTCGGTCGACGCGCCTACTTGTTGCGCAGCTCGCACCAGTCCGACCTGCTGCTGCACTGTGCGGACCTCCATGTACTTGCCCTGTTCAGCCAACAGCTCGCCGGTTCGCGCCTGTTCCGCGAGCAATTGCGCCTGAGCTTGGATCGCCAGTGCGGTCGCCGCACCTGCTCCAAGGACGACGATCAGCAAGACGCCAATGACGCCGAGACCGAGACGCCGACGAACGACCCGCGCCTGGCGCTCCTTGCGCACCTCGGGCGGCAACAGGTCGACTCGTGGCTCTCCGCCAATGATCAGGATGTCTGACTTCGACTGACGGCTCATGCTGCGCTCCCCAGGGCAAGGCCAAGCGCAACGGTAAGGCCAGAGGCACTCCGTTTCAGATGCTCGACATCCAGTGATTTCGCTATTGCTACCGTTGAAAACGGATCGCCCGCAGCAACGGGGATCCGGGTGATCTCGGCTAACGCTTCGGGAAAGCCCAGGAGATAAGCTCCGCCTCCGCTCAACACAATCTGGCGTACCGAAGCTCCCGGCCGAGTGTTGACGAAGTAATTAATGGTGTTGCGCAGGCTCGACAGCTGCTCATTCGATACCTCGTAGATGATCTCGACTGCCTGGTTCTCGTCAGCCGACGTTACCTGGGTGGCCAGCCCCAACGTGCGCTTGATGTGCTCGGCCTGGCCAGCGTCCACCTCAAGACCGTTGCTGAGTGCCTGGGTGAGGTCATCGCTCCCGGTGGGAATGATGCGCACGAACTGTGGCACCCCGTCGGTGGCGATGACGACGCTGGTGGTGTTCGCGCCGACGTCGATGAGGGCGATCGTGCCCTCGATGCGAGGGCGGGAGATCAACACACGGCTGAGAGCAAACGGAATCAAGTCGACGTCGACTGTCGTCAGGCCGGCGAGCTGGGTTGCCTTGACATTGCCGAGGACTGCTTCTTTCACCGCGGCGATGAGCAATCCGCTGACGGTAGGTCCGTTCTCACCCATTGATTCGGAGATGGGGTAAAAGTCGAGAAGGGCTTCGGCGACAGGCACGGGAAGCATCTCTTGTACCTCGAACGGCAGAGACTCGCGAATCTGTTTCAGCGACATTTTCGGAACCGTCAGATCACGGGCCAGCACCCTCTGATTGCCCACGCCGAGCACGACATCTTTACTTTTGAAGCCGCCCTTCGACCACAGCTCCTTGAGCGCGTGGGCGACGGTATTCGGCTCCATGACCTCGCCGCGGCTCACCGCCCCCTCGGGGAGCGGAACCTCGAAGTAGCGCAACACCGTCGGCTTGGCCTTCGCCGCGTCACTCACTTCGACAGCGCGAAGCGATCTGCTCCCGATGTCAATTCCTACGACACTCGTTGCCATTGGTTTGCTCCCTTGTCGCTGAACTGAATGTTATGCAAGGCCGAAGAGTGACAGATAGCCATTCCACAGCGTGTTTCCGAAGAAGACTCCGACCCAGGCGCCGGCCAGCATCCACGGCCCGAAGGGAATGCCGCTCTTCCGGTTCGCGCGGCGGGCAATAAGCAGCCCGAGGGCAAAGAGACCGCCGAGCAAGAATGCGGAGAAGGCGCCGACTATGAGTGAGCCCCAACCTACGTAGCCGATGAAGAGGCCCAAGACTCCCGCGAGTTTGACATCACCGAATCCCATTCCGCCCGGGTAGGCCAGCGCCATCACCAGATAGACGGCCCACAAGGCGGCCAGGCCGATCCCGGCACGCAGGAGCGCCGCGTAGTCGCCACTAACGAGGCCGGCCGCGCCGAGCAGCACGATGCCGACGACGTAGCTCGGAAAAACGATCGAATTCGGAAGGCGATGTACGTCGAGATCGATCAGTGCCAGTGCAACGCTCGCGGCCGCCAAATAGAGGAAGGCAACCAACATGAGGATGCCGACGGCGAGGGCGACACCGGTCGTCGAGCCCAAACCGGTGGTCGAGCCTGTCGAGACCCCGCCCCATCCATGCGTAACCCACACCGCAACCGCAGCGAATGCCACCCCGGTTCCAGCCTCGACCAACGGATAGCGAGCCGAAATCGACGTCTTACAGCTCCGGCATTTTCCTCGCAGAAAAAGCCACGACAAAACTGGAATGTTGTCATACGTCCGAATTGCGGCACCACACCGCGGACACGCGCTCGGCGGCGACACGATCGACAATCCGGCCGGAACCCGATAGATAACTACGTTGAGGAAGGATCCGATGAAGAGACCCATGATTCCGATCAGTATGACTGCCATTTCGACCTAGTTGATCCGGTCGCGCAAGGTGAGCATGTCGCCGAATTTGGCCGCTGATCCAGCGGAACCGCCGGGTGTGGTGGTGCCCTTATCGAGGTCTACGCCAGGCAGGCCGAGACCGACGTATTTAAACCCAGTGTTGTTCTTGAAGTCGTTTGCACCGTTTGCATACATCTGTCCACGCCATTTAAAGCTGTTCTTGGCGACGAAGCGGCACGGCGTATAGACCATTACCGCAGTATCATCCGGATCGATATCGAATGAGTTCTTAATAGTGAAGTCGCCTTGACCCGGCCCACATGTCGGCAAATGATTTGGGGTGTTGTCAGGGGTTATGAACCAGAGTTGGCGTTGTTGGGTCGAGTTTGATGATTTGAAACCAACGTTGTTGTTGAAATTGAATTCAGGCGCAAAGACCGCCACACCGGTCGTCAAGATCACATTTCCGCTCGCGGTAATACCACCCGCACAGCCCAGGGCGTTGATAATAACGGGGCCGTTGTACAGCGCTCGTGCAGGGGGTCTGGAGGCTGAAGCTGCGGCCAGCAAACCTGCGTCCAGCGTGCATACACCTGATCCATTGGGAGTCGCCGTGTAGACCGTGTACGGGTTCCCCGAAGCATCGATCCAATCCGTCGGTACATACGGAAAATCAACCCAGTCGGGCACCGACGGAATGGGGCCGTTCCTCACCCAGGCACCGTCTACACCGCCCGGACGCGTGGCGTTCGCCGATGTGAGGTTCCCGGTGACGTGGCCGAGCGTCGCGGTTCCGTCAGTCCAGGCATTCCCTAGAATCGTGCAGGAGCTGATGTTCATATCGCCGCCCAGTACGGTGACATCGCCTTGAATCTTCGTGTTGTTTGAGCAGGACAAACTCCCGTCCTTGATTTGAATTGCCGCTTTCCCCGCCAAGGTGACTACAAGATCTCCATTGTTGTCAAAGACGACGCCACCGTACATGTAGATCGCGGCCCCGCTCGGTGGGACCCCCGGCAGGATGGCAGGGGTGTATTTGAATGTTGATTCAACGGTGCTTTTGTCTCCCGATGAAGTTCCCGCCACCCCTTTGGAAGCTGCTGTGCCGGTCGAAGTCACTTTGAGGCGAAGCGCCTGGATCCCAGCCGCAGGGCACCCGGCGATCCATGTGTTGTCCGTCGCGCTCAAGGAGTATGAGACGGCGGCAGAGTAGACCGGATCGGTCGTGCCGACATAGGTCGCAGCGCATGTTCCTCCGCGCAGAGCGACCACTGCAGCATTCACTCCGCTCTCAGCTGCCGACACCGATTGAATGCCAGCCCGGGTCGAACTCGTGAACCCGAGCGAGCGAACAGTGACTGCCGCCAGGCTGACGGCAAGGAGCATCATGACAGCTGCAATACCGATGACTGCGATCAACGCACCGCCGTGGTCCTTTGGTTGCCCCGGGCTTCTCCGACTCAAAAACATGGCGCGCTCTCCGTTTCCAGCGTTCGAGTTGTCGCGGTCGATTTGATTGAAATCGGCGTGTTGGTGCCAGCCTTGACTGTGAAGTTAAGTGAGACGAGTCCAAGCACCGAAGTGAACACCGGCCCACCCGAGGAGGAGATTCCGGTTCCGAGTTTTGTCCAGGTTGCGAGGGAGGATGCCGTCGGTTGTGCGATTAACGCGGCCGGAGATGTGGTCTTCATGTAGAGGGTGCCTCCGGAATCCGGCGTGTAATACCAAGCCTGGCAAGACCACGATGGCGTGATGGCTTTGCTGGCTGTTCGAACTCGCAGGAGTTGAGTCGACCCGACGGTTGTGAGGCTTACCTTCGATGCATTCCGCACCCCTGATTGCACGGACCGCGCGATAAGTTGTCCGAGGTCTGCGGCTTGGGCCACCGCTCGCGCATCACGTTCAACCCGCATCGAGCTGGTCAGAAGCCCACCGGCAATCGCCAGGACGACGAGTGAAATAGTCATGGCTACGAGGAGCTCGATCAGGGTGAACCCTGCATCCGAACTTGCCATTCGTGTTCGAGCGCGGGCGATCATGGCGCGTCCAGAAGTACGAGCTTACGTGCCCCGGCGAGCACGGTCGCCGAGCTGGATTCAGTCACCCAGACGTGTACGGACACTGTTCTCAGGTAGGGATTTGAGCACACATCGCCGACCGGAAGATTGAGCTTCCAGTGCGATTGAAATGTACCCCTGGAGCCAGCCTCCGCCGGAGGAGTTGTTGCGATTAGCGCCTTGACAGCGCTGCAACTCGACCCCGACGATCTGACTTGCTCGAACTGTTGCGCGACAATCTGAGTCGCAATCGCAGTCTTGGCGTTGCGTGAGGCTGTGGTCAGCGACTGGATGAGGAGCGGCAACGTGGAAACCGCTAGGAGGGCGAGGAGCATCATTGACACCAAGACCTCAACGAGCGTGAAGCCAGCTTCGGTCGGGTCGTGGAGTCGCTTGCGGACGTTCTTCACGATCGCCTCCGTCGGGTGTCGGGATCAGTGACGCAAAAAGTCTGGAGAAATCAAAGTGTGATGAGCGAGGCCCCGTGCGAGGGCCCCGCTCATCGCCGTGAAACCGTTACGGGGTCGCTGTGAACACGCCAGCGGCGCAGGTACCCGCGGCCGCGCCAGCGGCGTCCGTGATTCCGAACGTCTTGCTTGTTGCGCTCGTCACCTGGATGCAGAACTTGGTGGCCGGAACTGTCGCAGTCGAGTCGGAGGTGTAAGTGACAGCACCAACTCCGTCGCTCTTCTTGAATCCGTACTTCGCCGGCAGCGCCGTGAGGTCAGCACCAGTGTTGGGAAGAGCCTGGGTGTCCGTCTGCAGAGCGATCACAGCGGTCTTCGCGTTGACCGCATCCGAGGTGGCCGCGCTGTCCTTGGCGCTGTCCTGGATTCCCAGGTACACGGGGATCGCGATGGCGGCCAGGATGCCGATGATGATGACGACAACAAGAAGCTCGATCAGGGTGAAGCCCTTGTCGCTTTCTGAGGCATTCTTGCGTCGGGCGTTGAGTGCATTGAGGGACTTAGTAAGCATGTGATTGTCCATTCGAGAGGTGGTGGGGAACCGGCCTTCGAGATCGAAGGGAACACCAACAGTATTGCCAGACTGTTCCCAGCTACGACCCAAGGATGGGGGTCAAATCGCGAAAATGCTGCCCCCAGTGCTGGGGGTAACGATAGAAATGCATGACAGATTGCTTGCATTGATCGCACGGCTGAGACACAATGACCAGCTCATTTGATGGCGCCCGCAATGCTGAAGATGGGCATGTAGAGCGCGATGACCATTCCGCCGATGACAATCCCGAGAAATGCGATCATCAGTGGCTCGATGGCAGCCGTAAGCTGCTCAGTGGCAGACTGCACCTCTTGGTCATAGAAGTCGGCGATCTTGTCGAGCATCACCTCGAGCGAGCCGGCATCCTCACCTACTGCGATCATCTGCGTGACCATGGGCGGGAAGACAGGCTGCGCCAGAAGCGGCGCGGCAATCGAATGGCCTTGGCGCACCGATTCCGCCACCTTCGTCAGAGCGTCTTCAATCACCCAGTTGCCGGATGTCTCCCCCACAATCTTGAGCGACTGCAGAATGGGCACGCCCGCACCGATCATGTTCGAGAAGTTGCGCGCGAACCGAGCGACGGCGATCTTTTTCAGCAGCGAGCCGAACACGGGCAGTTTGAGCAGAAGGGGGTCCTTAAACTTGCGCACCCGCTCAGTGTTTTTGTTCTTACCCCACCACACCGAAAAAACGATGCCGACGACGAGCAGAATCGGAACGACCCAGATCATTGACCGGGAGAGGTAGACGAGCATCATGGTCGGTGCAGGCAATCCGCTACCGAGGCCTTTGAACATGTCCTCGAAGATCGGCACGATGAAGATGAGCATGATCAGCACCGCAACGAGGGACATCACGAGCACGATGATCGGGTAAGTCATTGCCGATTTGATCGTTCCGCGCAGTTTCACTTCCTTTTCGAAGTTTTCCGCGATCGCTTCGAGGGCACCGTCAAGGAACCCGCCGGTCTCCCCCGCACGCACCATGTTGACCATGATCGGCGGGAAGGATTCGCCATGCTTGCTGAAGGCATCGGAGATCGACGTGCCGCTTTCGACGTCATCCCGCACCTGAGCGAGAATCTTCGCCAGCGGTTTGCTCTCTGTTTGTTCGGAAAGGATGTTGAGGGTGCGCAGCAGCGACAGCCCCGACCCGATCATGGTCGCCATCTGGCGGCTCATAATGGCGAGGTCTTTCAGACCAACACCCTTACTGAAACCAGGAACCGAGATCTCCCGGTTGAGCCCGGTGCCTTCGGGAGCAGCGGCGATCGAGATCGGAGAGATGCCCATCGCCTGCAGACGGCCGGCGACGGCGCCCTCGCTCGACGCATCCACTCGCCCCTTGACCGTCTTACCAGCAGCGTCACGTCCGGTGTAGGCAAATGCCTGGGCGGTGGCCACTAGCGCACGACCCCGGAGTAGGAGTCACCGAAGTCGATGCCACTGGCAGCGATGGCACGGGCTGAGGCTTCGGTGGGCGACTCAACACGCTGAATCAGCTGCGAGAGGCTCTCGGGCTCGTGAGCTTTCTCTACTGCCGCCTGGCGGGTGATCTGGCCGGAATTGACCAGGTCGGCCAGGTGCTGGTCCATGGTGTGCATGCCGAGATCGCGACCGGCCTGCATCATCGAGGTGATCTGATACGTCTTGCCCTCGCGAATAAGGTTGCCGATAGCCGGGGTCGTGACGAGCACCTCCGTGGCGACGACACGGCCGCGACCGCTGGCGCGCTTGACCAGCGTCTGACACACCACACCTTGCAGGGTGGCGGCTAGCTGGGCACGCACCTGCCCCTGCTGGTGGGGCGGGAATACGTCGATGACACGGTCGATGGTCTGAGCTGCATCCTGCGTGTGCAGGGTGGCGAAGACGAGGTGGCCGGTCTCAGCCGCGGTCAGGGCAACCGAGATCGTCTCCAGGTCGCGAAGCTCACCGATCAGGATGATGTCGGGGTCCTGACGCAGAACATGCTTGAGCGCCGCAGCGAAGCTGTGCGTGTCATGGCCGACCTCGCGCTGGTTGACCAGCGACTGCTGGTGCCGGTGCAAGAACTCGATCGGATCCTCGACCGTGACGATGTGGTCGGCGCGGGTGCGGTTGGCCAGGTCGATCAGAGCCGCCAGCGTGGTCGACTTTCCCGAACCGGTCGGACCGGTGACGAGAACGAGTCCACGTGGGAGTTGGGCGAACTTCGCGATCGTTTCCGGCACACCCAGCTCGGCGAGCTGCTTGATCTCCTGCGGGATCAGTCGGAAGGCCCCACCGATCGAGTTGCGCTGTTGGTAGTAGTTGACACGGAACCGGGCTCCGCCAGCGGTGTAAGCGAAGTCGAGCTCAAGCTCTCTCTCGAAGCGTTCACGCTGCTCATCGGTGAGGAGGCTGTAGAGAGCTTCGGTGACCTTTTCCGGCATCCATCGCGGTTCTCCCTCGATCGGGCGAAGGCCGCCGTCAACGCGGAGGCTCGGCGGTGCGCCCGCCGTCACGTGCAGGTCGGATGCGCCGTCGCGCACGACTGATTCGAGAGCCCGGATGAGATCGGGATTGGCGTTGCCCAACACGGCCCGCTCGGCGTCGGTGAGGCGTGCTTCGGCGCGAGCGACATGCGGCGAGACCTCCGCCCGCACGGTGAGGGGCGGCGGTGCGATCGAAACCGGGAGTCCCGTCGGCGGTGCAATCGGAACCGGGAGTCCCGTCGGCGGCGCGATGTCATCGAGGGAGTAGATCGTCTCGGTAGCTGCATCGTCGAGCACGTAGATCGGAGTCGTCGTAACGGCGTCTTGCGTGGGGATCAACTGGGTGGCCGGAAGCGGGATCTCGACCTTCGTCGGTGCGGGTGGTATCTCGTCGACCGGATTGGCATCGAAACCAAGGTCGGCGAACGGGGAGAGGTCAGCTGGTTCGACGGCCGCTGACGCAATCGCGACGGGGTCGGCGACTGGCTCGAATGCCGGCTCAGCGACCGAGGCCACGACTGCGGGTGTTTCGACGACCGCGTCAGAACCCGAAAGCAGCAACTCGAACGGCGATGGCTGGGCACTCGGCGATTCGGCCGGCACCGACGCCGAACCTGCATCGGGCGAGATTGCCGCAATGCCGGCGCTCTCGGCCCGATCGTTGAGTTCGGCGAGCAGCGCTTCGAAGGAAGTCTGCCCGTCATCCGGCTCGCTGGAGTTCGTGGGCTGGGGAAGCGAGGTCGCAGCGACCGGCGTGTAGGTAGGGACAGGCGCATATGTCGGGGCAGGCTCGTACGTCGGGGTAGCCTGCTGTCCCGACGGCGGGCTGTAGGTCGGCGGGATCAGCCTTTTCGGCGCCCACTCGCCCTGCGCGCCCTCGGGAGGAGTGACCGGAATTTCATAAATTGGCTTGTCCATGGCGCCTCCCACTCAAGCTGCGGGCGGCACTATGCCACCACTCGCAGAATCTCCTCGACGGATGTCAGGCCGAGCTTGGCCTTCTCCCACCCGTCTTCACGCAAAGTAATCATGCCCTGCTCGCGCGCCAGCCGGCCGATTTCGGCGCTCGACGCGCGGGCAACCGCGAGGCGCTCGACCTCCTCGGTCACCGTCATCACCTCGTGCACGGCGATTCGACCGCGATAGCCCGTGTTCGAGCAGGTCGTGCAGCCGACCGGCGCGAAAACCGTCGGTGGCTCGAGGTCGGGGTCGAACCCAAATCGCAGCTTGGTCAAGTAGTCGGCATCGAATTCAGCCGGTGCCTTGCACCTGTCGCAGAGCCGGCGGGCGAGGCGCTGTGCCACGACGCAGTCGAGGGCCGAACCGACGAGGAACGGTTCGATGTCCATCTCGGTGAGCCGGGTTATCGCGCTCGGCGCATCATTGGTGTGCAAAGTGGAGAGCACCAAGTGACCGGTCAGCGAGGCTTCGATGGCGATCTGGGCGGTCTCGTGGTCACGGATCTCGCCGAGCAGAACGACGTCGGGGTCGCTGCGCAGAATCGAGCGGAGCGCACTGGCGAACGTGAGGCCGGCCTTCGGGTTCACCTGCACCTGATTGATACCGGCCATCCGGTACTCGACCGGGTCTTCGACGGTGATGACGTTGATCTCGGGCCGGGCGACGGCGCCGAGAGTGGTGTACAGCGTCGTGGACTTGCCCGATCCCGTCGGTCCGGTGACCAGAATCATGCCGTACGGCTTGCTGTAGGAGGTCTTGTAGGCCTCGAAATTGCGGTCGAGCAGCGCCAGGTCGCGCACATTCAGGCTCGTGTTGGAGTTGTCGAGAATTCGCATGACGACCTTCTCGCCCCACACCGTGGGCAGGGTCGCCACGCGCAGGTCGATCTTGCGCCCGCCGTGGCTGACCGACATCCGGCCGTCCTGAGGCTTGCGCCGTTCGGCGATGTCGATGTCGCTCATGATCTTGAGGCGTGAAATCACGCCATTCTGGATGCTCTTCGGGGCACTCTGCATCTCGTGCAACACCCCGTCGATGCGATAACGCACGCGCAGATCGTGCTCGGCAGGTTCGATGTGGATGTCGGAGGCCAGGTCTTGGATCGCTTGGCTGACCAGAAGGTTGACGAACCGCACGATCGGGGCGTCGTCATCCGCTGAATCCGTGCTACCGAACGTCGTGGTCTCGACCGGAGCGTTTTCTTCCTCGAGCGTCGTCGTCAGGTTGCTGAGTTCATCGTCGGCGCGAAGATAACGGTCAATCGCCGCCAGCAGGTCGGCACGTTCGGCGACAATCGGTCGCACCGGCATCCGTGCAGCCTCGCGCACATCGTCGATGGCAAAGATGTTGCCGGGGTCGACCATGGCGAGCATCAGCCGGCCATTGTCGATTCCAATCGGCAGAATCTCATGGCGGCGGCACGCCACGGCCGGGATGAGCGCAACAGCAAGTCGGTCGACCGGGTAGTCGACAAGTTCGATGAACGGAAGGCCGGCTTGGGCTGCACGTGCCTGAGCAAACTGAACCTCGGTGATGACGCCCTCGGCGACGAGCGTGCGTACGGCCGATTCATCGGCAGGGTCGCCGGCCATCACCGTATCGAGATGCTCGATCGGGAGGAGGCCGTGCAGAATCAGAATTTCGGTGAGTGTTGCCACAAGAACCTCCTCGGGTGAGGTGCAGCTGAGAGCCCGGAGAAGTGAAGACATTGAGAGTCCGCAAATCCGCGGGGTACTACGGGGTAGCGCATCAGCGTAGCGTCAGCACACCCACTTGGCATATACCCACGATCAGGGGGCAAAGCCCTTGTCTGCCCCTCATTGGCGGCACGTTCTATGTGGAGCGCTTCGACCCACGGCAATGAGTTAGCGCGGCGTGACGCGGCGACGACGATCGTTTCCCGCGCGCAGGTCGCGGTTGAGCCGGCGGTCACCGTGGTAGAGAACCGATTCCCAATCCACTTCCTCCGGCGTCTTCGGCACAATCTGCGGCGCGGCCTGCTTCGGCTTCTTCGGCTCGACGTAGAGCCAGCCGAGTATTCCGAGGGCCACGTCGACGGCTGAATTGCGCACCCCGATGTAGGCGCGAATCGCTCCAGCAGCCAGCACGGCGTTGAGCGCGGCGAAGGCCGCGTTGCCCCAGTTCTGATCCTGCACGTTCCGCCACACGGTGAGCAGCGAGAAGGCAACGATCAAGTACGGGATCACAACGTAGAGGGCCGGTGCCGCGGTGCGGTTCTTCACCTTCGGCGTGCGCACGAAGGGGATCTTCTCGCCGGTGAAACCTTGCTGAATCGATTTGATGACCCCGGCGAGGTTTACCGGCAGCAGAACAAGGTTGAATCCGTAGATGCGGAAGATGTCGCTGAACCGGTGCCCCGAGTCGCGAAGATCGCTTCCCATAGCCAGGAAGTATGGCAGCGCCGCGACGAAGACGAGTGGGCTGAGCAACCGGCTGTCATAGGGGTAGGCCAACAGGAACAGCAAGCCGAAGCTCGCCCACGCGATGGAGGCCATGTAGTTGACCCGCAGCAGAACCTCGCGGAAGAGCACCCGCTCGCGCATGAAACGACGCTGCGAGATCTGCTTCCAGAACTTCGGCAGGATCAGTAGCCCACCATTGGCCCAGCGGCGCCGCTGCACCACGAGTGCGCCGAAGTCGGGCGGGGTGGCACTGTAGCTAAGTCGTTCTGGGTAGTTCGACAGCGTCCAGCCATGGGTGCCCAGGTCCACGCTGGACTCGGTGTCTTCGATGACCGTGCGGTCCTGGATGTACGTGCGGATCTCAAATCCGCCAACGTTCTCTACCTCGACGATGTCCTCTAGTGCACGCTTGCGGATGACGGCGTTGGCGCCGACCCAGAAAGTTGCCCCGTAGTAGGTCATGCCCTGGTGCAGGATGTGCTGGATGTCTGTGGTTGCGCCGGCGACCCGTTCGATACGCGTCGGTGCGCCCCGAAACGACGAATACGGGGTTTGTGTGACCGCGACCCGCTCATTACCGGCCGATTCGAGGAAGTACACCAGTCGCAGGCAGTAGTCGCGCAAGAGCAGTGAGTCGGCGTCGAGCGTGAGAACGTACTCCGTGTCGGGGATGATCAGGTCGGCCAATTCCCCAGCAGCTTCACGGAGGATCACAGCACCTGCCGCGTCTTCCCGGCGCCAGCTGCTTCCCATGAGCGAGATGTAGGAGTTGAGGTTCATGGCCTTGTTCGCCTCGTGCGACAAGTTCGCGAACTTCTTGCGTTCGAAGGTGTTGGTCTTCACATTGAAGATCCAGGTCAGTCGTTGGTACAGCTCGCCCAGCCGGTCAGCGCCGAGTGCGGCATTCTGCGCGCTGGCCGCGTTAAGCGCGAGCATCGTCAGGCGCAATTCTCGAGCGAGCCCCATGACGACCAGGTCGACGAAGAACTCATCCACATGGTCTTCGACGCGCTCCGCTTCGGCCATGGTCTCCAACCAGCCGGCTGCCGCCTCGTATTCGGTGCTGACGCGGCGCAGCTCGTCTGCTGCGTCTGTGTCGCCTTGCTCCATCCGCTGCCGAAAATCGGCCAGCGCCGAGTTGGTCCGTTCGGCCGGGGCGGCCAGGGCGGATTCGATGTCGACGGAGAGGGCCCGCGTCTGTTCAAGCCTGGCAAGCACGGCCGGGTCGGAGGGGAACGGCGGGTCATCCAGCAAGAGGACAACGGTGAGGTCTGGGAATTCTTGCAGCGCCGCCGACCAGAGCGTCGCGCGCACCACCTGAGGCTCCTCGGCGTACGAGGGTACGAGCACGGTGATGCCCTCGTGGTAGTCGGCGAAGTGGCGGTCGAGTTCGCCGCGGGCGACGCGCTTGTGACTGGCGAAACGGTACATTGCACCCTGCCGCGCGAGCAGGTACATCAGCGCGGAAAAGGTGAGGAAGGTGACAACGACGAGGTAGGAGACGGTCTCCAGCTGAAACTGGAAACCCGCGTTCGGGTTGTCGGCCAGTTGCCGCAGCACCGTCGAAATGACATAGAGAATCCAGGCCAGGATCGTGGCCAGAATCCCCACTCGTCCGAGCAGAATTTTGCGCCGGGACGGCACTGGGTGCACGATCGAGAGCGGCTCCGACCGGCGCTCCGCACCCCACTGGCGCTTGCGGGTGCTACCGGCATCGGAAACGGATGCGTCATCCGGCGCGGCTGTGGACTTCGTGATGTCGTGCTCGACCGCGTCCGTCGGCAGCACTGGTTGGTCTGGCATAGCTCTCCCGTGTCACCGGGAGGAACTCTCACCCGTGTCTGGCGCGGAAAAACTCACCCGGATGTGGGCCAGAAATTCTTCGCCGTTTGCCAACATAATGGGAGGACGTGCGTTTTCCACCACGCTGGATCGACTCTCGGCAATGATGCCCACATTCATCCAATCATCACAAACAGGACCGTGACCGGCACTTTCGTCGGCCATGCGAGGCGTTTCCCGGGTCCGCCTGTACCCCGTATTGGGGAGAAAACTATGTCACAACGCTTTCCCGGGCGCCGTCTGTCCGCTGTCCGGGTCGTCGCCCTGTGCGCCGCCGTCGGAGTGGCGGTCGCTGGAGCGGTCTTCAGCTGGAGCCAATTCGACGATGCACGCGCGGCATCCGATGCGCGGTCATTCTTCTCCGGATACGTCGATGTCACTGCGACGCCGACGTTTGCGTTCGAGGATGTCGCCGCAACGGATGTGAAGAATGTCGTGCTCTCCTTCATCGTCGCCGACCCCGATTCCGACTGCGAGCCCTCGTGGGGTGGGCACTACGGACTGGATGAGGCCGAGCAAAGCATGGACCTGGACCGGCGCATCGCCCGTTTCGCTCAGAACGGCGGCGAGATCCTCGTCTCGTTCGGCGGAGTGGCCAACTCCGAACTGGCCACATCGTGCACCGACCCCGTGAAGCTGAAGCAGGCGTACCGGGAGGTCATTGACCGGTACAAAGTCACCACCATCGACCTCGATGTGGAGGGTGCCAGCCTGAGCGACCCGAACGCCGGGCTGCGACGGGCTGCGGCAATCGCCGCCATCCAGGAAGAGCAGGTCGCGCGAAGCTCGAAGCTGGACGTCTGGCTCACCCTTCCGGTGGCCCCGACGGGCCTGACCACCGAGGGCACGACCGCAGTGGCCCAGATGCTCGCAGCGGATGTGGATCTCACCGGAGTGAACGTGATGACCATGGACTTCAACACCGGCATCACGACCTCGGCCGGCATGCTCGACGCCTCGATCGCCGCGGCGCAGGCCACCCACGATCAGCTCGGCACGCTGTACACGGCAGACGGTTCTGACCTCGGCGACATGACGCTGTGGCGAAAGGTCGGGCTCACCCCGATGATCGGCCAGAACGACGTGCGAAGCGAGGTCTTCACCATCGATTCGGCGCAGGGCCTGAATGCGTTCGCCCAGAAGAAGGGCATCGGTCGGATGTCGATGTGGTCGCTCAACCGCGACGCCACCTGTGGCACCAACTACCCCGACGTGAAGCGTGTCTCGGATGCGTGCAGCGGCGTGAATCAGGGCGACTCCCGGTTCGCCAAAGTGCTTGCCACCGGGATCACCGCCGCACCGGCCACAGCGCAGGCGACTGCTCCGGCCACCCGGACCGCTGAGCCGTCGATCGCGCCGGTCGTCGACGACCCGGCGACCAGTCCCTACCAAATCTGGTCACCCGAGGCCACCTATGTGGCGGAGGACCGGGTGGTGTGGCACGGCAATGTCTACTCGGCCAAATACTGGACGCTGAATGATGTGCCGGACAACCCCTCGGTGCGCGCCTCGGAGACTCCCTGGAAGCTCATCGGTCCGGTGCTGGCGGGCGACAAACCGCAGCCGGTCATCGAGGTGCCCGCGGGCACGTACCCGGAGTGGGCGGCCGACATCGTCTACGAGAAGGGTGACCGGGTCATGCTCGATGGCCGGATCCTCGAGGCGAAGTGGTGGAACCAGAGCGACAGCCCGCAGTCGGCGCTTGAGGGGTCGAACAGTTCGGCCTGGTACAAGCTGAAGAACGAGGAAGTCACCCGGATCCTGTCCGGCGAGTAGCGTCGCCGCGGGACCAGACGAGGCCGAGCGCTCTACGCTCGGCCGCTGACTGCCGACCCACTCGCTGATCGTGGAGCGAGCGTATCCCGAGATCCCGCGAGCCGGCCCCTGAACGCGGCCCCGGTGATCGAGCCTGTCGAGATCCCGCGAGCCGGCCTCTGAACTCACCCGTTCTGAGGCTTGCTTCTCGGGGTTGAGGGCGCGCTCCTCCACAGAACGTATGTTAGAAAAGTTATCCACCGATCCTGAGAAATGCTCGTATTCCAGTTCCCGCTTTGAGAGAATTGAAGCATGGAATCAGAGCCTGTTTCCCTCATCATCACCGCGACCACCGACACCCCGGTGGCCGCGGTCATGGCGCAGGTTGCCGCTCTGACCGCCGGGTTCTCGACGGTTGAGACGCTCGAGTTGACCGCCACGCTCATGGCCGGGGTGATGGCCGGGTTCGACTCCTATCTCCGCACTGACGACGACGTGCTGACCCTGCTCGGGTCGATGGAGGCCGTCGGCCGGTTGACGGACGCCGGCCGGGTCGCCCTCGCCGCCGACATCGACGCGCGCTCCGACACCCGCACCCAGAACGAGTCTCTGGCGCGCACGCGGGGCTGTGCGACCGGCACCGACCTGCTCACGATGGTCACCCGGATCTCCGCCCGGGAGGCGAAACGACGGGTCAGACTCGGCGCGAAGACCCGGATCACCCAGGTGGTCGGCGCGACCCTGCCAGCCCGGTTCCCGGTCGTCGCCGACGCTTTGACCGCCGGGACGATCGGCGTCGATGCGGCCGAACAGATCGTCACCGGCCTGACCGACCTGCCGAGCTTTCTCGCCCCGGACGCGGTCGATGCGGCCGAGCGCGGTTTGGTCGCCTCGGCGACCGGCACCATCACGGCCGAGAACGAGGGCCTGCCGAATGCGGGGTTCGCGTTCCCGGCGGACCTGATCCGCGGGCAGGCATTGCAGTGGAAGGCGCTCCTCGACCCCGACGGCACCGCCCCGGCCGACGGCACCGCAATGGAGGTGCGCAGCACCGTCGGCTTCGGCCAATTCCGTGACGGGCTCTACCCCCTCCGCGGTGGGGTCACCCCAGAACTCCGCGGGGTGATGAACGGGATCTTCGACACCTATCTCAGTGCTCATTCAAGCCCGGCTCGTTCGCAGCCGGTTCCGGCGGAGCCCGGCCGGTTCCCGACCGCCGAGGAACAAGCCACGCATGTGGCCGAGGAGCAGGCCCGGATCGACGCCGGCGAGGTCATTCCCGGCGCCGACCAGCTGGAGGCGCTTGATCCCCGCACCGGCGGCGAGAAACGCGCCGACATTCTCCGCGGCGTCTTCGACGCCGCCGCCCGGGACGCCGGCACCCCGACGATGGGCGGGGCGGCGCCGACCGTGATGGTGCACGTGAACGCGACCGACCTCCTCGACGGCACCGGGGTCGGCTGGGCCGACGGGGTCGAAGCACCCCTGTCGATCAGCACCGTGCAACGCCTGGTCTGCGCGGGCGGGATGCAGAAGATCGTCTTCGCCGACGACGCCGGTGAAATCGTCGCCTTCGACCTCAAACAACGCTTCTTCTCCTCCGGGCAACGCAAGGCGATCATCGCCCGGGACGGCGGCTGCATCATCCCCGGCTGCACCTCACCGCCCGGCTG
>NZ_JBFTJN010000010.1:0-134621 GCF_056395445.1 Leifsonia sp. 10L418
GTCTTCGCCGACGACGCCGGTGAAATCGTCGCCTTCGACCTCAAACAACGCTTCTTCTCCTCCGGGCAACGCAAGGCGATCATCGCCCGGGACGGCGGCTGCATCATCCCCGGCTGCACCTCACCGCCCGGCTGGGCCGAACTGCACCATGTCATCCCCTGGCGGCACGGAGGCACAACCACCGTCAACAATGGCGTCGCCCTCTGCTGGTACCACCACTCCACCATCGAAACCTCCGGCTGGCAGATCCGCATCCTCAACGGCGCCGTGCAGATCAAGGCACCACCCTGGCTGGGACTCGGCGGAGACTGGATCCCCGCCAACCAGCACCGCGCCCACACCACACTCGGCCGGTAACACCACCGAGATCGGCTCGCGGGGTCTCGACAGGCTCGACCACCGAGACGGCCGCGATCCCGAGATCGACTCACGGGATTTCGAGACACGTCCGACTCCGTCGGGCGCTCCTCGATCACCGAGACTCGGTCTCTGCGGGGTCGACCACCGAACGGCCGCCGGGCCGAAGAAGCGCCGGACGCCGAGGCTAGAGGCTGGAGATGACCGAGATCGCAACGATCGCTAGGCCCGCGACGAGGACGGTTGCGAGCACGACAAGACTTATTGCCATCAGGCCTCGACGTCGTGCGTGTGCGCTGTCGGCGTGCCTGATCTGCTCTGCCGTCGCCGGCAGCGCGACCTCGGGCTCTGCGGCGCTCTGCTCGATGCGTCGAAGCGGCGCTGCGGGGGGCGGCTCTGCTGCACGCACGCCGTAACTGGAGATCGATCCGACCGGGGCATCGGGCGGCCGGGAGACGCCAGTCCACGCCGCGCCGCTGCCATCCGCGGCCTTCGTGGCCGAAGCGGGCGTGGCCGGCGGGGTCACCGGGACTGCGGGCGAAACACGCACGCGGCTCCGCTTCCGCCACTCTCCCGGCGACCGTGTGCTCAGTTGCGTGCGATCGGGGTCAGTTTCGTGGGCGGGATCCGTTGTCCGATTGCTCAGCCGGGTCGCCTCGTCGTCCGAGACGACTCGAGTGTCACCGACGGGACGACGATCGACCACCCTGGTCTGGTCGTTCGCAGTGTCGCTCGATCGAGTGTCCTCACCACCATCCCGGCGCACAAGCCGATTGTCGTCAGGGCCTTCAGCGTCGCCGGACGGCGGGGTAGCAGCGGTCACGATCTCTACCGCTCCTGGTAGATCCGGGCCGGCAACTCGCCGAGCAAGAACTCGTCGGTCACCGCACCGCTGGCACCGGCGTCAAGCTCGATCTCGTGCCCACTGTCGCCCAGCAGGATGACGCCGTTCGTCGAGTGCAGATCGGTGATCGTCCACGTGCCATCGACGAGTTCGAGGCGCGCATGAGTCTTCGACACCGTCTTGCCGGCGTCGACGACGACGACCAGTTGGGCATCCGGGTGCGTGCGGCCACGCGACGGGTTGCGTCCGAGCAGCACGACAGGATGCGTCAGCGACACCCTCTGTCCGTCGTGGGTTTCGAACACCCACGGCTGCACTCGACGAGCAGAAATCACTGTGGCATCGAAGTCGTTCTCGTCTTCGTCGAAGAGAGGTGTGCGGCCCGTGATGACGGTGGCACCGTCGACCACGTCGGAATCGGACTGGTTTCTGAACACCGGAGCCGACGTGATTCCCGACGGAGCCCAGAGACTCTCTGCGACCGGCGAGACCAGGGCGTCGGTCGGTTCCGGCGGAACAAGAAACATTGCCGGTGCGGGCTCAGGCTGCACGAACAGCTGCTCTGCTACGGGAGGCGGGGCCTGAACGGGCACGGGCACGGGAGTCTCAAGGAACAGAGGAATCTCCAGCTCGTCAACCGGCTCGAACGGTGCACTGAACTCGACCGGCTCTGGCGGACGCGTCTCGACCGGCATCGGTGTCGGCGTCGCGACCGGCATCGGTGTCGGCGTCGCGACCGGCATCGGTGTCGGCATCGGAGCAGGAGCCAGCTCATGAGTCGCCGTCGCCGTCGGCGAAACGGACAGCTGCCCGACGGCAGCGGGCGGGCCGCCCCACCGCACCGGCGGGAGCGACGGGACGAAGGCCGGGGCCGGGTCGCCCTCGTCGTCGAGGTCGATCACCGTCGCCCGCCCGAATCCGAGGATGCTGGCCCAGACCGGCATCACGAGAAAGGCGAGCACGGTGAAACCGCCGCCGTGGCCGAATCGTCGGTTGATGTTGAGGAGGGCGAGAATCATGAACACGGCTGCCACGAAGTTGACCAGCGGCAGCAGTTGCGCGAGCACCCACAGTCCCGAATATCCACCCAGCTGGTAGATCGTGACGGCGTTCAGGATCGGTACCCAGGCCTTCCAGCGGGGTTCGCCCATCTTCGCGAAGACGGCTCCGAGCGCGGCGGCCATCCAGATGTAGAGCCCGATGCTGAGCACAGCCGCGACCGCGATGGCCGCGACGATGACTCCCGTTGAATTCTCCATCTAGCTACGCGCCGGTCGTGCGACCGACGCTCCCCCATTTCCGCGACTACTGCGTCGTACCCGACGCGAACCCCCACCACTGTAACCGAACCGCACACTTCGCTGCGGGCCCAGGACCCGCGCGAACGATCGCAGCGAGAGCGCTGCTCGCAGACGATTGCGCCGTGTCGCGTCCTGGCCCAGTGCGTCCCGCTCCGAGTCGACCAGATCCCAGAATGAGTCGCTGTCGGCCTGCACGGGTGAAATCGGACCGAAAACGGCCTCATCAGCCAGGGTGGCGAGGACGGCGCCGCGGGCGCTCTGGTGCAGGGCGGCGAGCTCGGTGCGCGTCAGGTTGGCCGGTGCCGCCAGCCCATGATCGACTGCCGTGTCGACATACTCGTCCCAGCCGCCGGCGATTTGTGCAGCACTGCCGCGCCCGCGCTTTCGTTCACGACGGCGCTGCCTCTTGGCACCGAGGATCGCGAGCGCCGGGGTGAGCAGGATCAGCAGCGCGAGCAGGATGATGCCCACAGCTTTGAGGATGCCGACCAACCATCCGAGATCAGCGACATCCGGTTTGTCGTTCGTCGCCGTCGCGTCTCCGGTTGTCGGGTTCGCCTCGGGCGGTGTCTGCTCCGAGGCTTCGGCCGGCAGCACGGTGGTCGGAATTTGAGGATCACGCAGCTGTTCGTCGCTCGGTGCCAGCGGGTTGTCGTGTTGCGGAGTCACCGTCACCGGCGTCCACCGTCCGTCGGCACCCTGCACCTCAAGCCACGCGGTGAGGTTCTTGCCGGCGCAGACACCGCCGGAGCACGCCGGGATCGCATCGGGGTCACCGTCAGGGTTGGAGAGCGAAAAGCCGAGCACGACCCGGGCGGGAAAGCCCAGGTGTGCCGCGATCAGCGCTGCGGCAACGGCGAACTGCTCATCGTCACCGACTGCCGCGACGAGTTTCGCGTTGTCGGCCGAGCCGCTCGCTGTTTGCTTCTCGAGCAGTGACGTGAACAGGCTGTCGATGCGGTCGACCGAATGCCCGGCCAATGACGGGGCGAAACTGTAGCCCGCCAATTCGCTCGCCCAACCACTCCCCGCCGCCGGAGTATCGAGCGAGTGCGAGAGGTAGCCCCGCTCTCGCAGCCGGGTGATCAACTCGGCCAGCCCGGCGCCGTCGGCGCTGACCCCTTGTGCCTGAACCCAGTTCACCAGACTGTCGGGAATCAGTGCGGAATCGACCAACTCTCCGCCCGTCGAGGGCTGCTTCAGCGAGCTCAGAGGTGCTGCGTTTGTGTCGATCCGTGTGTCAAAGCTGTAGCTGTCCCCCGGGGCCAACGCCTGCAACTCGACGCCAGCATCGGTGTTGTCGCTGTAATAGAACGCATCGGTCAGCGCGTCGCGGCGCGGCCCCGAAAAGTCGATCCGGGTGAGTGACCCGGCAAGCGGAAGCCAGACGTCGGAACCGGAACCGGCGGTGATGGTGGCCGAGGCGGCAGCTCCACCGGTCGCCCCGACCTCCCGGACCCCCGGAACACGAGCGAAGGCGGTCGACTGGTCGTTGTCTCCGGTCACCGGGTCCACGACTCGAAAGACCTGGCCGTCGTAATGGCTGAGTACGGCCATCCGCAGTCGGGACATGTCGGCACTCGCCCCGGAGACGGTGAACAACGGGGTGTTGTACAGATCACCGGTCACATAGCCGCGGTATTGGCTGAGTGGGCTGACATACTCGCGCAGCGTCACGGCAGGGTCGATACCCGTGCGCAGCACGTCTCGTTCCGCCGGGCGAATCACGGATGAGACGAGCGGCACCGCCAGAACCGTCGCCAGAATCAGGGTTCCCCCGACCAGTGCGCCGCGCCGGGCACGCGGAAGCCAGCCGTGCGCAATCCGGCGAACGCCCGTCGCCTGGGTTGCCTGACGCAGCGCCGACTGCCGGGCGTAGTACGCGCGCCAAACCAGAAATCCAACCGCGAGAAGAAACGCCGCCACACCGATGAGGCTTTCCCGCGGGGCCGGAATGGTCACTAACCCGAGCGTCAGCTCGTCGCTCACTCGACTTGATCCGGCCACGAGGCCGAAGAGCTGAAGCACGAAAACCACGGGTATCGCCAGTGCGTGAAGCCGTTCGGCACGCCAGGCAAGCGACAACGCGGCCGTCGTGACGCCGAGCGTCAGAATGAGAAGCGGCACGAGCATGGTCTGGTAGCTGCCGACCGGTATCGAGATCGTGACGAGTTCTTTCCAGCTCAACGCCGACGCCGCAACAAGCTTCACCAAACCGCTGCCGAACGCCGGCAGACTGGTGAGGGCGTCGGGGATGGCCAGGGGCACACCGAGCACGAGGTAGACGCCGACTGTGACGAGCAGCAGGGTGAACCACGACCATGCCCGACGCATCCCGACAGCGGCGATAACCGTGGCCGCCAGCACTGCACCGCCGGCGGTGACGAAGAAGTAGTCGCTCTGGTAGATCGGCCAGGCCGCCCAGAGCCCGACCGCGACCATGCCGAACACGAAGAGAGCGTTGATCAGCACGAAGCCGAAACGCCGAGATTTCGCCGCAACCGATGTGGTGCGCATCAGCCCGCCTTCCGGGCAAGCAACGAACGAAAGTCATCGAGCACAGCGATGTTCAGCACACCGGTTCCGGCGAGACGCCGAAACCTCGGCTCCGTCGTCGGGTCGCACAGCACGGCGACGATCGAGACGGAGGGCGGAAATTTGAGTGCCAGTGAGTGGATGCGGGATGCCGTCATCGTCGACCCGCAGATCACGAACGCGATCGAGATATCGGGGATCACCTGCGAGGCGAACAGACAGACATCCTCAATCGGCATCGCCCTCTGACTGAACGATACCGCGCTGAGATCGTCGAGGAGGGTGCGCGTCGAGACCACGTTGAGTGTGCGAATCGAGCGGATTGAGCCGCGCGTGAACTCGGGGATGTCGTCGCTGGTGAATACTGCGACGTCTCTGCCGTCGCGGATCGCACGGATACCCAGCGAACCGACCGCACTCACCGCCATCTCGAACTCGTCAGGCGTCGCATATTCGTCGGCACGGAGACTGAGCGCGACGGCGAGGCGCGACCGGCGGCTTTCCTCGAACTGGCGCACCATGAGTTTTCCGGTCTTAGCCGTCGACTTCCAATGGATGTTGCGTTGACCGTCGCCCGAGGCATACTCGCGAATCGCGTGAAACGACATGTCGGAGTCAACAATGTCGCTCGTCGGGTTTCCCTCCAGATCGCGCACGAATCCGGCGCTGGTGCTCGGAATCGGCACGGTCACCGGGTGCACGTACAGCCGATGGATATCAGCCCAGGCCACTTCACGTTTCAACACACCGAGTGGATCGGTGCGCACCGTCGTCACCGGACCGACATCGATGACTCCGCGCTGGAAAGCGGGCACAGAAACCAGCTCTTCGTGCACCGCCCCGGCACGCATGAGCGGCACGTGAACGTCGGTGAGCCCTTGCCCGATCGGCACATCGATGCGACCCGGCAGTTCCAGCCGCGACGACACGTTGGTGACCCGCAGCGTGCCGGTGACCTCACCGCCGGCCACTACCCGGTCGACCGGCATCGAGAACTTCACGCTGTAGGCCCGACCGCCGAGCAGGAACGGGAGGGCGAGGAGCAGCAACACCATTCCGATGCTGCCCGCCACGATGAATTCAGCCCAGCCGAAGACGAGCCCGATGGGAAACAGCGCGATCACCGCAATGACGACCCAACCGGCCGGTGTGACAGTCTCCTGCACCCAGCGCGCGGCGGCGAGGCTGTATGCGCGCGCTGCCCGCCAGATCCTGACCCACCAGACCACCGCTTCAATGAGCGTGCTGGATCGCGTGCTCGAGTAGCGGGTGTGGGTTGAGGTGTTTTCGGAGGTGGCGGTGTGCGATCGCGAATCGGTTTCGAAGGTCACATCAGATCGCTTCGGCTGGGAGGAATGATGTCGAGCAGAATCTGGCCGATGACGGCACTCGCGGTGACGCCGTCGAATTCGGCCTCCGGATCCAGCACGATGCGGTGCGCGAGCACCTGCTCGGCGAGACCTTTGACATCATCCGGAGTGACATAGGTTCGCCCTTGGGCCGCTGCCCACGTTTTCGACGCTTTGGTCAGCGAGCGTGCGCCACGCACACTCACGCCCATGCGTACCTGGCGGGCGCTGCGGGTCGCCTCGACGATGCGTGCGATGTAGTCGAACAGCAGCGGGTGCACGAACACCGTCCGGGCCATGTCACTCATCCCGACGAGAACCTGCGGAGTGATCACCGGCGACAGATCGTGGTGAGCCACGCTCGTGCCCTCGAGAATGCGTATGGTGCTGGCGAGGTCGGGGTAACCGAGCGAGGTTTTCATCATGAACCGGTCAAGCTGGGCTTCGGGCAGACGATAGGTGCCGGCCTGCTCGATCGGGTTCTGGGTAGCGATGACGAGAAACGGGGAGCCCGTCGACCGGGTGACGCCGTCGACGGTGACCTTTCCTTCTTCCATGGCCTCGAGCAGCGCCGACTGAGTCTTCGGGCTTGCCCGGTTGATCTCGTCGGCGAGCACGACGTTCGCGAAGATGGGGCCGCTGTGAAACTCGAACTCACCCTTCTTCTGGTCGTAGACGGTGATGCCTGTGATGTCTCCGGGAAGCAGGTCGGGGGTGAACTGGATGCGGGAGCTCACGCCCTGCACGCTCTGCGACATCGCGCGGGCCAGGGAGGTCTTGCCGGTGCCGGGAAAGTCCTCGAGAAGCAGGTGCCCTTCGGAGACCATCGCGGTGAACGCCAGTTCGATGACATGCCGCTTGCCCAGCACGACCCGTTCGACGTTGCTGACCATCGCCGAAAATGTCGAAGCAAACCAGGCTGATTCATCCGGTGCGAGTGTCATCGTTGTGTTGTCTCTCTCATTGTTCTAACCGCACTCGAGCGTAGCGGCGGTGGATCCCGAATACGGTTGCAGCTTCTTGGTCTGCGGTGCGCCGTCGAAGGTGACCGTCCAGCCGACGTTCCGCACCAGAGTGGCGCCGACGGGAACGGTCGGACCGTTACCGGCCACCCACTCGCCGAGCGGGGCTGCGGGATCCTCCGGAACGACGGGAGGTGTCGGCACCCAGTACTCGGCCGAGGTCGGCCGGGCCGTGGCCGTGAGAGCCGTTCCGAGGCCGGCCACGCCGAGGCCCAGCGCGTCGCCCGGGATGCAGCTGGTCACCGTGACGGCGTCGACCCTGACCTGCCAGGCACGAGCCGCGTCTGCCGGCTTGGCCGCACTCGACGGGCCGCACATGTCCGGACGGAGCGTCGAGCAGAATTTCACCCGGATTCCCGGGTCGGCTCCCCAGATCGTTTCGGCGGGGTTCTCGATTGATTCGCTGAATCCATTCGGCGGCCCTGTCGGGGAGGTCGGCGCCTTGGCCGTGTATTCGCCACCGGAGCTGTCGGAGATCACGAAGGTGTAGTCCGTCGGGGCCGGCGGGGCATTCCAGGTGAAGCCGCTGCCGAGTTCGGCCTGCACGACGCCGAATCCGTTCGAATAGCAGGCGGTGACGACATAGACCTGGTTTGAGTCCAGCCCACTCATCGTGGTCGAGGTCGTGCCGCCGGAGACCTCGAGGTTTCCACCCTTATCGTCGATCTCGCAGGTGGGCGACTTCGTTCCCGCCGGGGTGGCGGCGTAGATCACTGGTTCGGAGGTACCGCCGTTCGGTTCGAGGGCCGGCGGCGTCACCGTGATCGAATTGGCGGTGACCACCGGGTCGACGGCTGCCTTCGACATCGACGGCGATCCGGCGGCCCTCACCGTTGTCTGGGCGGCTTTGTCGGCCGGTCCGGTTCCGGTGGGGCGGTCGAATGAGCTGAGCGGGAGTACGCTGATCGAATTCGGGCCGACCGGGAGACTGAGCTTGGCGACCGTGATGCCGCGGCCGCTGGCGCTGCGAGGCACCTCCTGGGTTCCGTTGATCAGGTAGCCGCGCGTGCCGGCATCCGTATTCTCGATGCTCAGATCGACGGCGCCCGCGCTCGCCGTGGTGCGTTTCGGGTCGAAAACAGTCGTCGCCTTCACCGCTCCGATTCCCGGAACCCCGTAGGACCAGGCGACAACGCCGACCGCCTGAAGCGAGGCGCCAACGGCATTGCGGGCTCGCACCTCATAGCTTTGCTTGTCGCCGTTCGTCAGCCCGGTCAGCGGCGTGCAGCTGCCGGATGCGTCGCAGGAGCCGACCTCTGTTCCCCCGCGGTACAGGGTGAATCCCTGCAGTGCGGGGTAGGAAGCCGCGGCGCTGCCGGGATTGACCGCGAGAGTGAGTGAACCGTCGTCGTACGCCACCTGGGTGACCGAGTTCGGCGCGAGAGGGAAACCCTGGAGGTCGAGGGTGACCGACCCCGTGCGGTCTCCTGCGCTCTGTCGCCCCTGGGCGTCGGCGACCACGAAACTGGCCGAGCAGGTGCCACCGGCCGAGTCGCTGGCCCAGCTGGCCTTGATCTTGCCTTCGGCGACGCTGAAGCTCACGCCGGCGCAGTTCGCCGACGATGACACCGACACGACGCTCAGCGGGGTTGACGGAAACAGATTGACCTCACCGGGGCCACCGATGACATCGATGGTGCAGCTGGAGCCGGTTGCCTGGGAGCAGACGCGGGAGACTGTCGCTCCCTTGGGCAGTTCGCTCGGTGCTTGGCCGACTTTGAGCGACAGCACCGCGGGGGCGGCCTCCGGATGGCTGGACAGCCGCACCGTCACCGTGTTCTCGCGCCCCGGCCGCGCAGAGTCGATGGCCTGAACGCTCAGGCTGGCGCCGTTCTGAGTCACCTCGAACTGGTCGCCGCTGTAGGTCGTCTCGAAGACCAGAGACGAACGGTCATTCTTGCCCGGCCAGACGACCATTTGACCGAGATCGTAGGTCAAGGCCTTGGCACCCGGGCTCTGCGTGACGGAGGCGGCTCGGAGCTCAGGCTGGGCGTCGAGGGGTTGGATGCTGATCTGCACCGGCAGCTGCGTGTACTCGTCTTGGCCGACGACTCGCACCGGCACCGTGCAGGTGTCGGTCCAGGGTGCGCCCTTGCCCGCCGAGTAGGTGACGGTCGTGCCGTTTTCGACCCGGCAACGCGCATCGGCACGCTGGCCCGAAGTGCGCAATCCGGCGGTTCCCACCTCCAGGGTCTCCCCCTCGGGAGTCGACACCAGGTTGGCCATGGCAAAGCTGACCGAGGCGTCTTCTTTGACCTTCTGCGGCCCGCCCTGCTTGAGGGCGAGGATGATCTCGTTCTGTGCCGGAATCCGGACGAACCCATAGCTGGTCACCTCGACACCCGCGAAGTTCGGGCCGGTCACGGCAAACACGAGAAGCATGCCCTCATCGGGCACCGGCCCACGAATCTTCCACCCGGAGACGCTCGCGCCGTGAGTGTCTCCCCAGAGGCTGAGTTTCAGATCCTTCACGTCGCCCGACGCCCAGGACACCTTGTCGGTGACCACATCGAGGCCATCGGCGAACGCAGCCCTGTTTTCCAGAGTCACGAGTGTGTCGCTGACCACCGGATGATCGGGAACCGAGCTCCGCACAACCCGCATCACGATCAGGCCGACTCCGACGTCGCCCTGCGCGTTGGCCACCTCGTACACGAAGGTCATCAGGCCGGGCTCCTCGCCGGCGGTCAACACCACGTGGTGTTTATCCACTGCGCCGATTCGTGCGACGAGTGCAGTGTATTCGGCGGTGCCGAGCACCGCATCCGGACGCACGGCCTTGACCGTTAATGTGCCGCCGGTCGGGTCGATATCGTTGGCGGCCGGCGCGACGACAACCTGATTGCCGGCCCCAGCTTGCACCTCGACGTAGTCGCTGAACGTGATCGGGCTGGGGTCAGACTGTCGGTCGAGCACGCCGACGCGCACGAGCGCTTCGCCGGTTTCTCCTCCGGAATCACGCACGCGATAGCTGAACTCGATAGCGCCCTTGAAGCCCTTGACGCTGTTGTAGACGATGGCGTCTCCGGCAGCGGACAGCGACGCGGTGCCGCTGACCGGCTGGCCCAGCACTCGATCGAGACTCACCTCGTCGCCATCGGGGTCGATTCCGAACGCCGCGAACGGGATGCTGACTGATTCCCCGGACAGCACCCGCGCCGTCAACGTGTTGGGGAGAGGCGCCCGGTTCTCACCGTTCGGCAGCACCTCCACGCTGACCGTCGCGGTGTCGACCAGGTCGGGTGACCCGGCGATTGAGATTGTGTAGCGGAGTTCGTAGTGGCCCGCAGCATTCGGCGCCAGGTAGCGCAGTGTGCCGCCGGAGGCGAAGGCGAGGCCCTCGCCGGACGTGTTCTGCACTGAATCAGGGTTCAGCACAAGCACGTTGCCGTCGGGAGCGACGTCGTTGGCCAGCACCGGGATGTCGGTCTGCGCGCCGGCCCGCACCACGATGCGGTCGGCGACGGCGATCGGGCTGTGTGGCACCGATGCCGGAAGCAGATAAACCGTGGCTGAGCCGCGCACCGTGTATGCCGGATTGCCCGTGCCGTCGGAGACGGTGTACCCCACGACGCCCAATTTGCCGGGCTGCTCAGTGGCGGTGGTGCCGCGCACGCGCAGCTGGCTCTGGCCGACCACGTCGACATCGAGCGAAGCGCCGGGCATCGGATTGGGGAGTGCCTCGCTGAGCAGCAACACCCGCCGGGCCGGGTTCGACACCGCGGTGAACACATCGACGCTGGTATCCGCCCGTGGCCTGACGAAAACGGTGACCGGGGAGGTGGCCAGCCTCGTCGAATCCGTGGCCAACACCTCAACGCGCACGAACGAGACCACTTCGCTGAGGTCGTCGGCGACCGTGAAATCGACGCGGTAGATGCCCGGCGTCGAAGCGGCGAAGTCAAAGGTCGCGCTGCCGCTGTTGACCTCGGTTGTTGCCCCATCGACGCTCGACGGGGTCGTCGCCGAGACGATGCGATAGACCCCGGCGGCACCGGTGAGATGGGGTGCCGGGTTGATCGTGAGGTGCTCGCCGACCGACGACACCTGAGCGAACGGTGTGACCGTGAGCCGAGGGGTCGGGGTGACCAGAATTGTCAGCACCTTCTCGGCCGTTGCACCGAAAGTGTCGGAGACCGTCACCACAATCGAGACCGTCAGAGACTCGGACGCGCTGGGGTCCGGATGGCGATAGACGAGGGTTCCCGACGGGGTCGCACTGACCGAGCCGACGCCTGACTGATTGACCACCGACGCGACGAAAAGCGGGTCACCCTCTGGGTCGACCCAGCCGGGCAGCACCGGAACACTGACGGTTCCGCCCGGGGCGACCTCCGGCGACGGCCAGGTGCGCAGACATCCGTCGACCCCGCACCAGGCGGGTGCTGAATTCGTGCTCGGCTCCTTCACGGTCAAGGTGACAGTGGTGGGTGCCGAATTCAGTCCGTCTTGTCGGGTTCCATCGGTGACGGCATAGCTGAAGGTCACCGTGCCGCTGGCGCCGGGAACCACATCAACGGTGATCGACTGCGTCTGATCGGTCAGACTCAGCGTTCCGAACTCAGGGGGGAGGCCGCCGAGCGATGCCGGCACAACGGTGAGAACGTCATCGTTCGCATCATGATCGTTGAGCAAGACCGGGAGAGTCGCCAATGCCCCTGCGCGCACCCCGAAGTTGTCCGCTTCGGCGACGGGCGCCTGCGGCTCGACAACCCGGGCCACCTCGTCGACGGTGTTGTCTTTCTGCTGCTGCTGCTCGGTCGCGATCCCCCAGTTCTGCGAACTGGCCACGAGGGCGCCGTCGGGAATCGTCCAGACCCAGCCGCTCTCGGTGTCGTTGAGAATCATGCGCTGACCATTGCTCTGGAAAACCGGAACCGGGTCGCCACTCGGCTTCTGGCCGGCGAAGTCAAGGCTGCGTTCGCCCTGCGTGCTGCTCCACAGGGTTCCGGCCGTACCGGCCGCCGGCACCCAGGCCGCATACTGTGCAGCGTCGAAACTGGTCGGCACAGCAGGAGTGCCGAGTCGGCTCCCTTCCGTGCCGACCCGGCGGGTCGCCGAGCCGTCGGAGAGTGAGAAGGAGACAAGGCCGGAGTCGTCGGCAACGATCACTGATTGTGCGGATGCCGACGGTCGCTGAAGCAGGTAGACCTCGGTCAGTGCCGTGGCCACCGGGCGTCGATCCTTGACCCACAGGGTGTCGCCGGTCGCGCTGGCGAGCACCCACGTGTCGCCGACGGCGGTCAGCTGGGTTCCGGCGTCCGTCGGAGCGGCGGGCACGGGGTCTTCGCCGAGCACACGCTGCGCGTCAATTTGGTAGCGCAACACGGTGCTGGTTGCCAGCGAATAGCTGTAGAGCACGCCGTCAGTCCCGATCGCGATCGCGTCGCTACGAAAGCGAGACGTCTCGTCCCCGCCGGCCGTGGCGGCATCGGCGTAGGGATCGATTTGAACGGGCACGGCCGCGGCGCCGTCGACGATCGGTGCGACGAACACCGTTCCGGTGTTAGTCAGATATCCGATCGATGTGTCCGAGGTGACGACGTGAACCGTTCCGGCTGGGGTGTTGGCGTAGCTCGACGAATCGTCGCCGAGGTCGGCCGGACGCGCTGGATCGACGTCGACCACTTTTTCGTAATTTTGGGCGAAGAGCAGGGTGGCGGTGTCCGATTGCACGAGCCCGCTGGGGCTGCGCACGCTCTTGATGGTGTCGAGCTCGGCCAAATCGGTGTTGATTCTGGCATAGCGGTTGCCTGCTCCGCTCTGCACGGCCCAGATCGAGCTTCCGTTCAACGGCGTCTGCTTGACGTCGAAACCGGCGGCGACAATGGCCGTGCCGACGCAGAGTGCGGTCAGCGCCAGAACCGCCGAGAGTTTGATCCAGGCCGCCCGCCGACGTGGTTCTGAGCCCCCACGCTCTGCGACCCTCCGCCCCCGAGTCATCTAGATCACGCCGGCCAGGACGAGCACACCCACGGCCGCACCGGCACCCACGATGAGCCCTCCGGAAAGCAAGAGAGCCACCCGGAGCCCCGATCCCCGTTGCGGGCGTTCGGCTTTGTCCGGCAGGGCCTCTTCATCGGTGAGCGATCGAGCCACCGGGGTGGAGCGGCCGCGGCGCATCCGCTTCGAGGGGACAACCACCTCAGAGCGCACCGGTCCGCGCAGGGAGGCATTGTTGAAGTCGACGAGCGTTCCGGCTGCTGCCCAGTCGTCGGCGGCGACGTCGAGCACCGTCGGTTGGATTCCCATTTCGCCTTGGACGCGTTGCAACTCCATCGCGAACTCGAGCAGGGTTGCCTGACGCATGGCGGGGTCTTTGCTCATCGACCGGGCGAGGACTCGTTCGAGTTCGACGGAGACATCGGCCCGACCGATCGGCGTGTAGCCGGCTCGCACGATGCGTTGCCGCAGCTGCTGCCGAGAACTGCGCTGACCATCGGTCGTTTCGAACGGCGACCGACCGGCGAGCAGCGAATAGACAGTGGCTCCAAGCGCCCACACCTCGGTCTGCACGGTTCCGGTCGTTTCTTCGCGCACGACTTCCGGGGCGCTCCACGGCACCGACATCGCGAAGAGCTGCTCCTGCTGGGTGGCGGCGAGCGAGGTGGCGATTCCGAAGTCGGCGAGCACCGGGGTGCCGAACGACGTGGTCAGAATATTCGACGGTTTGATGTCCCGGTGCAGCACGCCGGTGCGGTGTGCGGTCTCCAGCGCGCAGGCAATCTTCACTGCGACGTTCAAGACCTCGGCGACCGGCAGCACCTCGCGCCGGAATCGACCGGAAAGCGAGCTCGGGCAGTATTCCATCACCAGGTAGGGACGGCCATCCGCCGAGATGCTGGCGTTGTAGACCGTGAGAATCGACGGATGAGAGCTCAGCCGGGCCATGACATCGGCCTCGGCATTGAACATGCGCAGCACGTCGCTGTCGACGATGTCGTGAAGCAACACCTTCACGGCGACCGAGCGGCGGGGCAGGTCCTGTTCGAACAGAAAAACATCGGCGAATCCGCCGGTGCCCAGCGGGCGAATGTAGGTGTAGCCGGAGATCACCGGCGGGGCAGAAGGCAGCCGACTTGCCATCGTCTCCCCCTCATCTGCTCAGTCGTCTGCTTGCCACCAACGGTGGTGAGACATCCGGATCTAGCCTACCGAGTAGAGGCACGCGCGTCGCAACGACAAAGGGCCCCGGCAGATGCCGGGGCCCTTTGTTTCACTCAGTCAGTCGTGAAGCAGAACTGACTACTTAGTTGTACGTACCGGGCGTGAAGTCGTCCGAGCTGAAGCTGTCGAAGTCGACAAAGCTCAGGTCACCCTCGTTGAACGCTGCATCATCGGTGAAGATGCGGTTCGGGTAACGCTCAGCCTTGGCTTCTTCGGTTGCCTCGACGGTGACGTCGCGGTAACGCGGGAGACCGGTACCGGCCGGGATCAACTTACCGATGATCACGTTCTCCTTGAGGCCCATCAGCGGGTCGCTCTTGCCTTCCATGGCCGCCTGGGTCAGAACCCGGGTGGTCTCCTGGAAGGAAGCGGCCGACAGCCAGGACTCGGTCGCCAGCGAAGCCTTGGTGATACCCATGACTTCCTGACGGGCCGAAGCCGTCTTCTTGCCTTCGGTCAACGCAGCACGGTTGAGCTCGTTGTACTTCAGGCGGTCGACCAGCTCACCCGGCAGCAGGCCGGTGTCGCCGTGCTCGACGACGGTGACCTTGCGAAGCATCTGACGAACGATGACCTCGATGTGCTTGTCGTGAATCGGCACACCCTGCGAGCGGTAGACATCCTGCACACCACCGACGAGGTGCTTCTGCACCTCACGGACACCCTTGACGCGAAGAACTTCCTTCGGGTCGACGGCACCGACGATGACCTGCTGACCGAGCTCGACGTGCTGGCCGTCCTCAACGAGGAGGGTCGAACGCTTGAGCACCGGGTAGGCGATCGCTTCGTCGCCGTTGTCGGGCGTCAGGATCACCTTGCGGCTGCGGTCAGTGTCTTCGATGGTGATGCGACCGGCGGCCTCGACGATGGGCGATGCACCCTTGGGGGTACGCGCTTCGAAGAGCTCCTGCACCCGGGGAAGACCCTGGGTGATGTCATCGGCGGATGCCGATCCACCGGTGTGGAAGGTACGCATCGTGAGCTGGGTTCCCGGCTCACCGATGGACTGTGCGGCGATGATACCGACGGCCTCACCGATGTCGACGAGCAGACCAGTCGCGAGCGAGCGGCCGTAGCAGACTGCACAGACACCGACTGCAGACTCACAGGTCAGTACCGAGCGAACCTTGATGTTCTCGACGCCGGCCGCAACCAGCTTGTCGATCATCACGTCACCGACGTCGGCGCCGGCTTCAGCGACGACCTCGCCCTTGGCGTTGACCGCTGCTGCAGCCAGGCTGCGAGCGTAAACCGCGTTCTCGACGTTGGGGTGGCGAACCAGGGTCCCGGTCGAGTCGACGGTTGCGATCGGCAGTTCGAGGCCCTTGGTCGTGCCGCAGTCGTCTTCGCGGATGATGACATCCTGCGAGACGTCAACGAGACGACGCGTCAAGTACCCCGAGTCTGCAGTACGCAGAGCGGTGTCGGCCAGACCCTTGCGAGCACCGTGAGTAGCAATGAAGTACTCGGCGACGGACAGGCCTTCGCGGTAGCTCGAGATGATCGGGCGAGGGATGATCTCACCCTTCGGGTTGTTCACCAGGCCTCGCATACCGGCGATGTTACGAACCTGCAGCCAGTTACCACGAGCACCAGAGGTGACCATGCGGTTCAGGGTGTTGTCGGTCGGGAAGTTCGCCTGCATGGCCGCGGCAACGTCTTCGGTTGCGCGAGTCCAGATCTGGATGAGCTCCTGACGACGCTCGAGGTCGGTCGTGAGACCCTTCTCGAACTGCGACTGAACCTTGGCGGCCTGCTTCTCGTAGCCGGCAACGATCTGCGGCTTGTTCGGCGGGGTCAGAACGTCGCTGAGCGCCACGGTCACACCGGAACGGGTTGCCCAGTGGAAACCGGCGTCCTTGATGTTGTCGAGTGCAGCAGCAACCTCCACCTTGGGGTACCGCTCAGCGAGGTCATTGACGATCGCGGAGAGGGTGCCCTTGTCGGCGACCTGCTCGAAGTACGGGTAGTCAGTCGGCAGCGTCTCGTTGAACAGGGCGCGGCCGAGCGTGGTGGTGACCAGCACGGTTCCGACAGCCTGGCCGTTGACGAGCTCGACGCCTTCGGGCTGCGTGCCCTCGGCGAAGTACTTGTCGGTCAGACGGATGCGCACCTTGGCGTTCAGGTCGAGCGCCGGAGTGCCGTCTGCTGAACGCTGGTCGAAGGCGAGAATCGCCTCGGCGATCGAGGAGAACGCGCGGCCTTCGCCGTTGACGCCTTCCTTGAGCATGGTCAGGTGGTGCAGACCGATGATCATGTCCTGTGTGGGCAGGGTCACCGGGCGACCGTCTGACGGCTTCAGGATGTTGTTCGACGCGAGCATCAGGATGCGGGCCTCAGCCTGCGCCTCGACGGACAGCGGCAGGTGAACTGCCATCTGGTCCCCGTCGAAGTCGGCGTTGAACGCAGCACAGACGAGCGGGTGAAGCTGAATGGCCTTACCTTCAACGAGCTGAGGCTCGAACGCCTGGATGCCCAGACGGTGAAGGGTGGGTGCACGGTTCAGCAGCACGGGGCGCTCGCGGATGATCTCTTCGAGCACGTCCCAAACCTGCGGGCGTGAACGCTCGACCATGCGCTTGGCGGCCTTGATGTTCTGAGCGTGGCTCAGGTCGATCAGACGCTTGATCACGAACGGCTTGAAGAGCTCCAGAGCCATCTGCTTGGGCAGACCACACTGGTGCAGCTTCAGCTGCGGGCCGACGATGATGACCGAACGGCCAGAGTAGTCAACACGCTTACCGAGCAGGTTCTGACGGAAACGACCCTGCTTGCCCTTGAGCATGTCGCTCAGGGACTTCAGTGCGCGGTTTCCGGTACCCGTGACCGGGCGGCCACGACGACCGTTGTCGAACAGTGCGTCGACGGCCTCCTGCAGCATCCGCTTCTCGTTGTTCACGATGATCTCGGGGGCACCGAGGTCAAGCAGACGACGCAGACGGTTGTTGCGGTTGATCACACGACGGTAGAGGTCGTTGAGGTCAGACGTGGCGAAACGGCCACCGTCGAGCTGCACCATCGGGCGCAGTTCCGGCGGGATGACCGGCACGACGTCGAGCACCATCGCGGCCGGCGAGTTGCCGGTCGTGATGAAGGCGTTGACGACGCGCAGACGCTTGATCGCACGGATCTTCTTCTGGCCCTTGCCCTCGGCGATCTGCAGGTGCAGGTTTTCGCTTTCGGTGACCAGGTCGAAGGCCTCGAGGCGCTTCTTGATGGCTTCGGCGCCCATGAACGCCTCGAAGTACATGCCGAAGCGGTCCTGCAGCTCGTGGAAGACGGAGTCTTCCGGCTTCAGGTCGCCGACCTTGAGGGTGCGGAAGTCTTCCCAAACACGCTCGAGGTGAGCGATCTGCTCGTCAATCGACTTACGGGTCTGGCTCATCTCCTTTTCAGCAGCGTCTTTGGTGCGCTTCTTCTGGTCGCTCTTCGCGCCTTCAGCCTCGAGGGCTGCGAGGTCGGTTTCGAGACGCTGCAGGCGGTCGGCAATACGCGTGTCGCGCTGGCCTTCCAGGGTCTTGATCTCGAGGCGAAGCTCGTTCTCAAGGCCCGGCATGTCCTGGTGGCGTCCGTCTTCGTCCACGGTGATGACCATGTACGCAGCGAAGTAGATGACCTTCTCGAGGTCCTTCGGCGCCATGTCCAGCAGGTAGCCGAGACGCGAAGGAACACCCTTGAAGTACCAGATGTGGGTGACGGGGGCGGCGAGTTCAATGTGGCCCATGCGCTCACGGCGCACCGACGACTTCGTGACCTCTACGCCACAACGCTCACAAACGATGCCTTTGAAGCGCACACGCTTGTACTTGCCGCAGGAGCACTCCCAGTCGCGGGACGGTCCGAAGATCTGTTCACCGAACAGACCGTCTTTCTCCGGCTTGAGGGTGCGGTAGTTGATGGTTTCGGGCTTCTTGACCTCACCGTGCGACCAACGACGGATGTCGTCAGCGGTAGCCAGGCCAATGCGAAGCTCGTCAAAAGTTGTTACGTCGAGCAATTTCTCTCCTTGGAAAGTTTTCGAGTCTCTTCAGCGGCCAGGTTTAGATGTCGTCGATCGACGACGACTCGAACCGGGTGGAAATGTTGATGCCCAGCTCTTCCGCAGCACGGAAGACCTCGTCATCCGTGTCGCGCAGGCTCACTGCTGTTCCGTCGGCCGAGAGAACCTCGACGTTCAGGCAGAGCGACTGCATTTCCTTGATCAGAACCTTGAAGCTCTCAGGGATTCCGGGCTCCTGGATGTTCTCGCCCTTGACGATGGCTTCGTACACCTTGACGCGGCCGAGGATGTCATCCGACTTGATGGTCAGGAGTTCCTGCAGTGCGTAAGCGGCGCCATACGCTTCGAGCGCCCACACTTCCATCTCACCGAAACGCTGTCCACCGAACTGTGCCTTACCACCCAGCGGCTGCTGCGTGATCATGGAGTACGGGCCCGTCGAACGCGCGTGGATCTTGTCGTCAACGAGGTGGTGCAGCTTCAGGATGTACATGTAGCCGACCGAGACCGGGCGCGGGTACGGCTCGCCGGAGCGGCCATCGAACAGCTGCGCCTTACCGGTGGAGTCGATCAGGCGGTCGCCGTCGCGAGTCGGGATCGTCGAGTCGAGCAGACCGGCGATTTCCTCCTCGAGAGCACCGTCGAACACGGGGGTCGCGACCTTGGTGTTCGGAGCGGCGCTGTGCGCGGCCTCGGGCAGACGGCCAGCCCACTTGGGCTTGCCTTCAACCTGCCAGCCCTGCTTGGCGATCCAGCCGAGGTGGGTTTCGAGAACCTGACCGAAGTTCATTCGACCCGGGATACCGAGCGGGTTCAGGATGATGTCGACCGGGGTTCCGTCGGCGAGGAACGGCATGTCCTCGACCGGCAGAATCTTGGAGATGACACCCTTGTTACCGTGACGGCCGGCGAGCTTGTCGCCCTCGGTGATCTTGCGCTTCTGAGCGATGAAGACCACAACGCGCTGGTTGACGCCCGAGCCGAGCTCGTCGTCGCCATCCTGCGAGTCGAAGACCTTGACACCGATGATGGTGCCACGCTCACCGTGGGGAACCTTCAGCGAGGTGTCGCGAACTTCGCGGCTCTTCTCGTTGAAGATCGCGCGCAGCAGGCGCTCTTCGGCGGACAGCTCGGTCTCACCCTTGGGCGTGACCTTGCCGACGAGGATGTCGCCGGGGCGAACCTCTGCACCGATGCGGATGATGCCACGCTCGTCGAGGTCTGCAAGCAGATCCGGCGAAACGTTGGGCAGGTCGCGAGTGATCTCTTCCTTGCCCAGCTTGGTGTCGCGAGCGTCAACTTCGTACTCTTCGATGTGAATCGAGGAGAGAACGTCATCCTTCACCAGGTTCTGGCTCAGGATGATGGCGTCCTCGAAGTTGTGACCCTCCCACGGCATGAATGCCACGAGGAGGTTCTTTCCGAGTGCCAGCTCACCGTTGTCGGTGGCGGGGCCGTCGGCGATAACCTCGCCGGCTTCGATACGCTCACCGGCGTTGACGAGAACGCGGTGGTTGTAGCTGGTGCCCTGGTTGGAGCGAGCGAACTTGCGCAGGAAGTAATCCTGGGTTCCACCCTCGTCGAGCTGGATGGTGACGACGTCAGCCGACACCTCCATGACGACACCGGACTTGTCGGCGGTGAGAACATCGCCGGCGTCGATGGCCGCGAAGCCCTCCATACCGGTTCCGACCAGCGGGCTGTCGCTACGCAGAAGCGGAACGGCCTGACGCTGCATGTTGGCACCCATGAGTGCGCGGTTAGCATCGTCGTGCTCGAGGAAGGGGATGAGCGAGGTCGCGACCGACACCATCTGGCGCGGCGAGACATCCATGTAGTCGATCTCGTCCTTGGGGAAGAGGTCAACCTCTCCACCCTTGCTGCGGGCCAGAACGCGGTCTTCAGCGAAGCGGGCGTCCTTGGTCAGCGGGGCGTTGGCCTGCGCGACGATGTGCTCGTCTTCTTCGCTGGCCGTGAGGTAGTCGATGGTCGCCGTGACGACGCCATCCACCACGCGGCGGTACGGGGTCTCGATGAATCCGAACGCGTTGATGCGTGCGAACGATGCGAGCGAACCGATCAGACCAATGTTGGGGCCTTCAGGGGTTTCAATGGGGCACATGCGGCCGTAGTGCGACGGGTGAACGTCTCGCACCTCGACACCTGCGCGGTCACGGGACAGACCACCCGGGCCCAGCGCGGAGAGGCGACGCTTGTGCGTCAGACCCGCGAGGGGGTTGTTCTGGTCCATGAACTGCGACAGCTGGCTGGTTCCGAAGAACTCCTTGATCGCGGCGACGACGGGGCGCACGTTGATCAGGGTCTGCGGGGTGATCGCTTCGATGTCCTGCGTGGTCATGCGCTCGCGAACGACGCGCTCCATGCGGGACAGACCGGTGCGAACCTGGTTCTGGATGAGCTCACCAACGGCGCGGATACGACGGTTTCCGAAGTGGTCGATGTCATCGATATCGATCCGGATGTCGGTGGCCTTGCCGGCGCGGGTGCCGGCGATCGTGGTCTGGTTGTCGTGAAGAGCAACCAGGTACTTGATCGTGGCCAGGATGTCCTGGAGCGTCAGCACGGAGTCGGTCAGCGGTGCCTCGAGGCCCAGCTTCTGGTTGATCTTGTAACGACCAACCTTGGCCAGGTCGTAGCGCTTGGAGTTGAAGAAGAAGTTGTCGAGCAGAGCGCGGGCAGCTTCAGCAGCAACCTGCTCGCCCGGGCGGAGCTTGCGGTAGATGTCCTTGAGGGCTTCTTCCTTGGTGAGGATGTTGTCCTTCTCAAGGGTGAGCTCGATGGACGCGAAGCCCTTGAACTCCTCGAGGATCTCTTCGCTGGTGAGGCCGAGGGCCTTCAGGAAGACCGTGACCGACTGCTTGCGCTTGCGGTCGATGCGCACGCCAACCTGGTCGCGCTTGTCGATCTCGAACTCAAGCCATGCACCACGGCTCGGGATGACGCGAGCGGAGTAGATGTCCTTGTCAGACGTCTTCTCCTGCTGGCGGTCGAAGTAGACACCCGGGGAGCGCACGAGCTGCGAAACGACGACACGCTCGGTGCCGTTGATCACGAATGTGCCCTTGGGGGTCATCAGCGGGAAGTCACCCATGAACACGGTCTGGGTCTTGATCTCACCGGTGAGGTGGTTCATGAACTCAGCGTTCACATAGAGCGGTGCGGAGTAGGTCTTACCCTTTTCCTTGCACTCGTCAATGGTGTACTTCTCCGGCTCAAGCTCCGGATTGGTGAACGACAGCTGCATGGTTTCGCTGAGGTCTTCGATCGGGCTGATCTCTTCGAAGATCTCGTCGAGTCCGGTGCGGCTCGGCAGGTCGTGACGACCCTCGGCCTGTGCCTCGGCGACGCGCTGCTTCCAGGCGTCGTTTCCGACGAGCCAGTCAAAGCTCTCGGTCTGCAAAGCGAGCAGATCCGGAACAGTGAGAGTATCGGTGATCTTTGCGAACGAAAGACGCCCAGCAGAGCGGCCGTTCTTGGGTGAATTGGTGGTTGCGTTGCGCGCAGCAGCCAAGGAAATAACCTCCGTGGACCCCGTCAGGTCTAGTTACTGTTAGTAATGGAGTACTCCACAGACCCTCGGAGATATTCGCCGGTGTTTAATCGGTGAAATCTCAATGAAGAAGTGCCGCAAGGTGGCTTGAGCACGCAAAGCCGACCGCAATATGAAGGCAGAGGTATGTCTGGGAGCGCAAAGAACAACTATATGCTCTTGTAACCCCCATGTCTACTCTTTTCTTGACCTCATCTGGATTCTCGGGTATAACCCAGGCTTCGCACCCGTTTCCCTCCTTCTTCTCTCCCCCTCCCCTCGTCTCCCGCCCTCTCCCGCGAAACTGCAGTTGTCGGAGCCTCAGCGCGCGGGAGGCACCGACAACTGCAGGCTCGCGGGGTGAACGAGGGTCTGGATGCCGCAGACTTGAGGGATGAGTAGAGGCGAGACGCAGCATCCGTCAGTCACATTGAAACTGAGCGGACACACGGCCATCGTCGAACCCGACCGGTTCACCCCGGGCAGCTATCAGCTGGTGGTGGATGGCACGCCGCAGTCACATGTGAATCTCGACAACCCAGGTGAGCTGTTCTTCGAGTACATCCAGCGGATCGGGCATGTGATCGACCTGCTCGGCGATCCCGGCGAACCGATCACGGCCGTGCACCTCGGGGCCGGAGCCTTGACTCTCCCCCGCTATGTGGAGGCGACCCGGCCGGGTTCTCGCCAGCAGGTCGTCGAACTGGAGAGCGACCTGATCGACTTCGTGCGGGCCGAACTCCCCTGGGACAAGAAGGCTCAGCTGCGCGTGCGGCACGGCGACGCGCGCGAGGTGCTGGCGAAGCTACCGGCCGGCCTGCACGGCGCCGTCGACCTCGTCGTCGTCGACATCTTCTCGGGGGCGCGCACCCCGGCCCACGTGACGAGCCGCGAGTTCTATGAGCTCACCGCTCCCCTGCTGTCCAAGCGCGGAGTGCTCGCCGTCAACGTGGCAGACGGTCCGGGATTGGCGTTCGCGCGCAGCCAGGCCGCCACTCTGTCGGCGGTTTTCGGTCATGTGATCGGCCTGGCCGAGACGCAGGTGTTGAAGGGTCGGCGGTTCGGAAACATCGTCTTCGTCGCCGCGCACACGCCGATCGACCTGGACTGGATTCCGCGCCTCCTGGCCGGCGGACCGCATCCGGCCAAGGTGATCGAGGGCACCGAATTGAAGCAATTCATGGCCAGCGCTCAGGTTGTGACCGACGAGACCGCCACGCCCTCACCGCTGCCCGGACGCACCGTCTTTCAGATCGGGCGCTGAGCGCCGGGCGATTTCGCGGTATCCCCCATTCGCGGGTGATTCTCGCCGAGTTGCGGGTTATCCTGAAGACCACCCGGACGCCCCTGTGGCTCACGCCGCCGCTCTCAAGACTGGACTCATCCTGAGCATCATCATCGGCTATGACGCAACGACATTGCGCGAGCAAGCAGACCCACAGGCGGCCCTCGCACGGCTCGACGAACTCGGCGAATTGCGCAGCCTGTCCGCGCTCGAAGAGAAGATCACCCTGCTGCGCTTGATCGATCGCCTCGACGAAGCGGCGCTGATCGCCAACGAGGCCGTGCGTCTGTCACGGTTCACCGGCGACCGGCAGCAGCTCGCCTCCAGTCGCATCCGCCGCGCCCAGGTGCAGCAGTACCAGGGCAAGCTTGACGAGGCCCAGGCCGAACTGAGCCACTGTGTGCAGGAAGCCGAAGCCCACGACTGGCTGGATGTCGCAGCTTCTGCCCGCGAAAACCGGGGCAAGGTTCACTTCGATCAGGGCAACTACGAGGCAGCCGCAGCCGACTTCACGGCAACCCTGTTTCTGCGTGAGCGGGCCGGAGCGTCTGCCCAAGAACTCGAGAACTCATTGCTCGCCGTCGCGGTGATCGAGAAGTTCATCGCCGCGGACAACGCATCCCGCTGATTCGTCGATTTCCTGGCTCTCGCGTCGCTGCGCCTCGCCTGTCTCGCCTGCCTGGCCTCGCCTCCTGAGTTGCGGCATGCTTGATGCACAGCAGTCCCCTCTGACCTCACAGCGAGGAAGAAAGTGACAATGCCCAAGCGAGCGTTCGGTGTCGCGACAGCGATCTGCGTGAGTGTCGCTGTGCTCCTGGGCGGCTGCACTCTCAGCGGTCAGCGCGCGACCCCGTCGAGCGGCGTGCCCGCGACCGAGCGTGCCACTCCCTCGTCGACGATGCCGCCCGCACCCGTGGCGTTGCCGGTGCGCCCGGTGGGCGATCCCGTCGCGATCGCCTCCGGCCTTGACGCACCGTGGTCGATCCTGCGCCTGCCGGCACCCGACGGAGGAACCCTGATCAGTCAACGTGACACCGCGACGGTTCGTGAATTGCTGCCCGACGGCACCCTTCGAGACGTGGGCGCCGTTCCAGAGGCGCGTCCCGGCGGCGAAGGCGGCCTGCTCGGGCTCGCGTTCCTGCCCGCGACGGCCGCATCTGCAGCATCTGCCGCGTCTGCCGCGTCTGCCGCGTCTGCCGCTCCCGGCTCGCCGCCCGACCTCCCGTCCGGCCTCGCTCCCGGAGCGTCCGGTTGGCTCTACGCGTATGTCACCGCCGCCGACGACAATCGAATCCTGCGGATGCCGTTGACCGGTTCTGCGGGAGGCTACGGGCTGGGGGCGCCGGAGGTCGTGCTGGCGGGCATCCCGAAGGCGGGAAATCACGACGGCGGCCGCATTGCGTTCGGACCGGACGGGCTGCTCTATGCGACGGCCGGCGATGCCGGAAACACCGCCAATGCGCAGGATCTCAGCTCGCTCGGCGGCAAGATTCTGCGGATGACGGCCACCGGCGAGGTGCCGGCCGGCAACCCGTTTGGCACGCTCGTGTACTCCTACGGGCATCGCAACCCGCAGGGGATCGCCTGGGATGCCCAGGGGCAGCTCTGGGCGAGCGAGTTCGGCCAGGACACCTGGGATGAGCTCAATCGCATCGTCGCCGGCGGCAACTATGGCTGGCCGATTGTCGAGGGGATCGCTGAGGCCGGGGCCGGTGACCCCACGTTCGTGAACCCGGTACACGAGTGGCCGACCGACGAGGCCAGCCCCAGCGGGATCGCGATCGTGGGCGACAGCCTGTTCATGGCGAGTTTGCGCGGGGAACGACTGTGGCGCATCCAATTGTCCACAGGGAACGTCGATGACTGGTTTGTCCACGCCTACGGCCGACTGCGTGACGTGACGTCAGGCCCGAATGGCACACTGTGGTTTATGAGCAACAACACGGATGGCCGGGGCGACCCCGCTGCGGGCGACGATCGCCTCTACCAGGTGCAGGTGGCGCCCTGATGGCCGACCTCGACCGGGTGCGCGTCTGGGCGGACGCCCTCATCGCCTTGCACCTCGACCGCAGTTGGTCATTCGGTTACGACAATGCGAAGAAGCGCGCCGGGCTGTGCAATTTCACCGACAAGCACATCACCGTGTCCCGCTACCTTGCCGCCCGGTATGACGACGATGAGATCCACCAGATTCTGCTGCACGAAGTGGCGCACGCCCTCGCCGGCCCGCGGGCCGGGCACGGTCCACGCTGGAAGGTCGTGGCGGCGAACATCGGCTACGACGGAAAACGCACGCACGACGGCGAGATCGCCGACGAACTCGCCCCCTGGGTCGGTATCTGCCCGGCCGGGCACACGCACTATCGCTATCGCCAACCGACCCGCCCGTTGGCCTGCGGACTCTGCGGACGCGGCTTCAGCGCCGCTCACCTGATCACCTGGTCGCGGCGTGAGATCACGGCGGCCGCGCGGCGACGGGCTGCCGCGGCAACGGGGAGCTGAGAGGCGTGCGGTAACCAGATACACTGGTTACATGACGCTTGTGAACCACGACACCGCTCGCACCGGACAGACAGGCCAATGGCTGGTCTCAACCGACGGACAGCGGTGGTGGTTTGACTCGGGGTCGATCGCACTCGACTTCGCCTACACCGGCGCTCTTGGCGAGAACCCGGCCGGAGAGCTCCTGCACGCGGCGGGCGACCTCGCTGACTGGCTCAATGAACGTTACTCCCCTCAGGTCGAGGTCGCCGACTCGTCCGCGCCCTCCGCAGCGCCGACCCCACGCATCCAGACTCAGGATCGCGACCTCACCGATGCGCTGGCCCTCCGCGGCGCGATCGCGCGTCTCGCCCGGGCGGCGGCCGACGGCCGCGATGTTGACGGGCAGGACATCGACATCGTCAATCTGTTTGCGGCGACCCCCGACATCCCGCCCGCGCTAACCGGCGGATCACGTCAGGCCGGTCGCACCTCGCCACGCGCCGGGCAAGCACTGTCGACACTGGCGCGCACGGCCGTCGAGCTGTTCGGACCCGACACCGACGGACGAATTCGCTACTGCTCGGCCGACGACTGCACGATTTTGTATCTCGACACCTCGCGTTCGGCCAACCGCCGCTGGTGCTCGATGCAGCGGTGCGGCAACCGGGCGAAGGTGCGGGCGTTCCGGGAGCGGAACGCTGCCTCAGCCGCTCCTGCACCGACGTCCGAGTCGGCGGCCGACGCTCCGCGCACGAGCACTCTGTCGCGGCCGCGGGTCGCGCGCCACGCGTTCGAGAAACCGCTTCTGCCCTAGTCGGGGTCGGCCACTCGGCCGCGGCGGCTCCAATCAGCTGCGGCTCCGGCCAGCTGCGGCTCCGGCCAGCTGCGGCTCGTGCGTCGGCTGTTTGCGCCGGCTTGTGCGCGGGTCAGCTGACGAAGGTCAACTGATCAGGCGAGAAAGTGGAATTCCCCGGTGGCGCTGACCACGGCGCTGGAATCCAGTTGGCTTGCCGCACGGATCTCCTCCTGGCGACCCAGCGCGGCCAGCGCCAGCCCCGTCTCGGAGGCGCTGACGAGGTGCCGAATCGCCTGTTTCAGACCGACGAACGCGGCGGATGCCGCGGCGGCTTCGGGCGAGCAGTGGTCGATACCGAGGGTCGAGAGTGCGTCGATGACGGCGCCGGCGACGAAGAGGTCCTCGACCGCGAAGCGGAGGCTCCCGTCGGCGCGACGCTCACCAGCAGCGATGACGGCGACCGAGAACCGCGCACCCTTTTCGGCCTGACGGGCAAGCACCCAGTCGGCGACGGCCGTGCGATTGTTCAAGCTGGCCGGGATAATGTGCTGGGCACGCCCGTCCGGCGCTCGGCCGGCGGCACCGGCGAAATGAGCGCCGTTGGTCGTGGTGGCCGGCAGCGCGTCGGCAATTACGACAAGGTCGGCGCTAGTGGAGAGACTCTGAAACCCGGCGGTTCCCCAGTCGAATCTGACCTGATATGCCTGCTGCGTCTCGTTCACGGTTTCAGGCTACTCGGCACTCTGCATTGCGTGGGGGTCGCACCGTCACGCGGCGTCTCGTCGCCCCAGCCGCCCGTGTTCTCGAGCCGATGTGTGGCTAAGTCACAGTACGCCGAGGCGCCCGCGCACCGAGGAATACTGCACGTCGAGGCGTCTACTCGCCGAGGATTACTGCACGCCGAGGCGCCTGCGCACCGAGGACTACTGCACGCCGAGCGCGTCGAAGCGCGCGAGAGCGTCGGCGTCGGTCGCCAGGGTCATCGCTCGCCGGGCCGTGTCGAGCGCCGTCACCGGGTCTGCCTCCGCCTCGGCGAGGGAGAGCTGACGTTCCGCCTCCGCGAGCCGAGTGCGGGCCGGAGCACCGACGCGACCGGCGCGGGTCGTGATGTAGTCGCGGGTCACAGAAATCTGGCTGCGCGCCGCGAGCAGCGCGCCGGTGAGCGCATCCCGCGCATTGTCCAAGCGAAGCTGCCGGTTGCGCGCCTCCGAGCGCGTCACATCGAGGCCATCCATGGCTTCACGCAAGCGCACGAGATCCGCTGCCGGGTCGGACAGGCGCGCCGGATCGCGCAGCTCCAGGACAACCCGGTCGGCCCGGGCGATCACATCGTTGAGGGTGGCACGCGCCGCGGTTTCCTCGTGCGTGTCACGCAGCGCGCGGGCCTCGGCCAGCTCGGCATCCGCTGCCGCGAGCGCGCTGCCCAGGGTGGCGTAGCCGATGTGCAACTGGTCCTCGCCGGTTTCGATGGCGTCGAGCAATTGGGTGGCGCGAAACAGGCCGTGCTCGGCAGCGCGCATCTGGTCGCCGACTGGTTCGTTGGCGCCGCGGCTGACCCGAGCGGATGCCTCGTCGGCGGCCGTGCGCGCTTCATCGAGTGAGGCGATGGCCCGGTCAAGATTCGCGCCGATTGCGGCGAGCGCCGGTGCCGCGTACGTCAGGGCGAGGCGGTCCTGGGTGGCTTTTCCGCTCTCGATTCGGTCGGCCGCACGAAGCAGACGGCGCTGGAGCTGGTTGAGCAACGCCGGCGCCTCGCGTTCAACTCCGCGTCGGGAGTCGAACGTGCGGGTTTGGGCGTCGATCCGGGCGGTCGCCTCGGTCGCCAGGGTGATGATCTGCTCGTTCCAACGGCGGCGTTCCGAATCGGAATCATGCACAGCGTCGTCGAGCTTCTGCTGGAGGGCGAACGCGTCGCGGAGTTGTCGACGTGACGTCGTGAGCGCGGTCGCGAACTCGTGGGTGGCGTTCTCGCCGAACTGCGCGATCGCGAAGCTCAACTCGTCGGCAGCGGACTGCACGAGATCATCGGCACGCACGAGGCTGATCGCCGCAGTGCGTGCGAGTTCGGCGGCATCCGCTTTCTCGGCAGCGATCCGCGCCCGGGTGCGTCGGCGCAGCACCGAAACGAGCGCCAGCACTCCCGCTGCAACGGCCGCGAGAACGATGAGCGAGGGTACCCACCAGAGTTCGCCAGCCATGGTTCGAGTCTAATGAAACCGGGAGCGGCGCCGTGCCGCGGGGGCGGTCGTCCGATCGCGCTGCCAAGCGGGTGGGCAAGCGGGCGGGCACGGCGCTGCCGAGCAGTCCGGCGCGGGGTATCCCGCTGGGCGCGGTGTCTTCCGCTCGCCCCGCGGGATACCCCGCGCCCAGGGCAGCGGATGCCTGCGGAGGCCGGCGGAAGGCAGCGGAGGGCAGCGGAGGGCAGGGCGCACGCTTCGACGAGCTCGCCCCACGCGGTCGCGAGGCACCAGACCTGCTGCGCGCAGCATCCGCTCACGTGCATGCGCCGAGTTTGAGCGTTGCGGTCGAGTTTGCCTGCTGTGCCGGTCAAGCTCGACCGTAAGTGTCAAACTCGGCGAAGAAAGCGGCCGACGCTACCGGCGGCGGTCGTCAGCCGACGGTCGTCGCATCTGCTGACGGATCTCCTCGAAGTCATGCTTGGTGATTTCGAGCAGGCCTCGGCGCAGCTGGTACCCCCAGTCCGGGTTGCCGCGACTCAGATCGAGCACCGGCAGCAGGGGCCGGATCGCGGTGGCCACCGCGGCATGGTCGTAGTCGACCCGGCGGCGCCACGGGCGATAGTCAGAGTCCGTGGCTTGAAACACGTCGCCATCGACGATGCGCCCGATGGCCGTGAACTGTTTGAGCGGAGGGCCGTCAACCTGTGTGCGGGGCGAGTAGTATACGAGGCCGTCGGCCTCCTGCATCCGCTCGAGCAACCCGCGCGCGCCATGGTTCGTCTGCGCAAAACCGTGCGCGACCCCGCGCAGCACGTTTTCACGCTGCACGACCCCGAGCCAGTATCTGATTGCCACGCTTCAGTTGTACTGCATCGGCCATGCACGCAGACTGGGGGCATGCGCGTGCTGCTCAAAGAGATCCTCGATTGCGACCCGGATGCCGCCTGGCGTGCCCTGCGCAGCCCGGCAGTCTTGCAGGAGGTCAGCTCCCCCCTGATGGCCCTGCACTCCGAGGAGGCGACAGGCTTTCCGACCATCTGGGCCGAGGGGCCCCATCCGGTCGGTTTGCACGCGCTCGGGCTGATCCCGTTCGGCCGCCAACGCATCAACCTCACGGAGTCGACACGGCAGCACGGCAGCGTGCGGATTTTGCGCGACACCGGACGCGGCGTTTCGGGCCCGCTTGCGGTTCTCACCCGCTGGGACCACAGCATGGCGATCTCGGCCGACCCGGCCGGCACCGGCAAGACGCTCTACCGCGACCAGCTGATCTTCGAAGCCGGCCCGGCGACGCTCACCCTCTGGCCGAGTTTCTGGGCGTTCTGGCAATGGCGGATGCGGCAACTCAAGCGCCTCGCACCGACCTGGCGGCTCGACATCGGGGTCGACGACCCGAACTTTGTTGACGATCCAGCGGGACCCAATTCAGGAACGGAGGGCGTGTCGCAGCCGTTTCGGGCACCGGAAGAGGGCGACTCGCCGCTCCCGTCCTGAATTGGGTACCCGCCCGCAAGGTGAAGTTCCGACACGAAAGCATTCGAGGCGGGAACTCCCGATTTGCGACCCGCCCTGCCGCCGGAGAGATCCCATTGCTAGCCTGAGCGCATGAGCTCATCCCTCGGAGCCTTGCAGATTGCCGATTGGCGCCGCCGCGTCTTCGGGCTCTACGCCGGCGTGCGGCAGTTGAGCGTGAGGAATCCGGCTGCCGGCCACGAACTCTGGCGTTCGGGGCGTGACGAACTGTTCGCCGGGCATCCGTCTTCGCCGTTGCTTCCCGATGACCGCGCCGCATTCACCGGGCTGCCCATCGCGGCCTACGACCCGGATTGGCGTTTCGAAGTCGAGGTACACCGCGCTGAGGAGCCCCTGCGCATCAGCGTCGAGACGGGAACGGATGGCACGGTGCCGTTCGATCTGGTCGGTTCGGTGCGCATCCCCTACCTGGGCTCGCTCGACCTGTGGCGTCTGGCCAGCTACGCCGGCGGACTGTTTCTTCCGGTGAAGGATGCCCTCGCCGGGAAGCCAGGCGGAACCTACGGTGGCGGGCGTTACCTGCTCGACACGGTCAAGGGTGCCGATCTCGGCCCCGGCGCCGACGACGACACCCTGATTCTGGACTTCAACTTCGCCTACAACCCCTCGTGCGCCTACGACCCGATGTGGGCGTGCCCACTCGCTCAGGCAGGGAACATCGTTGCGGTGGAGGTTCCCGTCGGGGAGCTGTATCACCCGACGCACTGACGGTGCTGAACTCCGCAGTTGCTCGAATGACAGCGGTGCGCCCGAAACCGGACGCGTGTGCGCCCGAATCGTCGCCTGCTCATCCGTCGACCCGACGACTTGGGCGCACGCGCGGGTACGACGGGCACGGATGCGATGGGCAACTCCTCAACCACCGAGTGGTCAGCCCTGCGGCTCAGCCACCCTCACCATCGTGAGCCGCTGTGTCGGACGCGTCATCGCCACATAGAGCGCCGCATGGCCGCGCGGCGACTCGGCCACGAGTGCGTCGGGGTCGGCGAGGATGACGCTGTCGAACTCGAGGCCCTTCGACTCGTGCGCGGTGAGAACGGCGATCGGACGCTCGAGTCCGCGTTCTCCGGCGCCGACCTCGTTACCGAATGCGCCGACCAGATGAGCCAGAATCGAGTCTCGTGCGGCCCGCGGAACGATGACCGCCAGGGTGCCCGACGCGTCGATGCCACGGTCGTGACGCACGGCGTCTTCAACGGCTGCGGCGACGGTTGCCCCGACAACGACTGCGACGGCATCCGCCCCCTCATCTGAGAGGTCATCTGAGACGTTGACCGAGACGTCGACGGTCAGATTTCTGATCGGCCAGTCGCCCTCGCGCACCGACTGCGTCGGGGTGATCGGCAGACCGTGCTCGGTCGCGATCCGCTCTGCCTCGCGGGCGATCTGCGCCGGGGTGCGGTAGTTCACGGTGAGTTCTTCGAGATCCCAGCGGCCACGGAAGAACGGATCGAGTGCCGACCGCCAGCTGCGCGACGCCCCGGCCGAGCTGGCCTGAGCGATGTCGCCGACGATCGTGAACGAACGCATCGGCGATCGGCGCACAAGCACGCGCCACTGCATCGGCGAGAGTTCCTGTGCCTCGTCGACGACCACGTGACCGTAGGTCCAGGTGCGGTCGGCGCCGGCCCGCTCGGCCGTCGTCGCACGCACGGTGGTTTCGGCGAAGTTGTCGGCGAGCTGCTCGGCGCTGACCATTCCCTCGACACCCGCATTGCGGATGGCGTCCTCGGCGTTCTCGATGTCGTGTGCGCGTTGCAGATCACGCTCGCGCTGCCCGGCTTCAGGAGCGGCGGGCGGGCTGCCGAGCAGTTCGGCGGCCTCGTCGAGCAACGGGATGTCTGACACGGTGAACGGTTCGTCGCGAGAACGCAGCAACAGCGCGCGCTTCAGGGGCGTCCACCGTGGGGTGAGCGAAGCCAGCCACTCGGGCCGCGCGTAGAGGTCCTGAATCAGCTTCTCGCCGGTCATCGGCAGCCACGCGGTGTTCAGCACGACGCGGGCGTCGTGGGAGGCGCGAATGTCTTCGCGCAGCAATCCCAGGTCGGTGTCGTCGACCGGGTAGCCGCCGGCCCGCAACTGCGTCGCCAGCTGGTTGACCAGCGCGTCGAGGGCGTGGTTGACGAAGGTGACCCGAGCCTCGTTGTGCGGCTTGGTACTCTGCTGCGCTCGTGCGATCGCCCGCGCGATCAGCGCAGGCTCCACGATGAGCACATCGCCGTTCACTTCGATCCGCTGTGGCTGCTCCGGCACACGCTGACGCGACTTGACGGCGCGCGCGATCAGGTCGGCCAACTGTGTCGAACCCTTGAGCAACGCGACCTCGGCCACATCGTCGTCGGTCGCGATCACGCCGGGGTAGAGCTCGCCGAGGGACTGCAGTACTACGCCGGTCTCGCCGAGTGAGGGCAGCACGGTTTCGATGTAGCGCAAGAACGCCCCGGACGGCCCGACGATCAGCACGCCGGCCGACCCCAACCGCTCGCGGTGCGTGTAGAGCAGGTAGGCGGCGCGGTGCAGCGCGACGGCGGTCTTTCCGGTGCCCGGACCGCCCTGCACGACGAGCGCGCCGCGCATGTCTGAACGGATGATGCGGTCTTGCTCAGCTTGGATCGTCGCGACGATGTCGTGCATCCGCCCGGTGCGGTGCACGGTGAGAGCGGCCATCAGGGCGCCCTCGCCCTGCACGTTGTGCTCGGCTCCGGCTTCGGCCAGCAGGTCGGCGTCGAACACCTCGTCGTCGAGGCGGATCACCTCGCGCTCGCGCATGGTCACGTGGCGGCGAGCGAGCACGCCGTGCGGGCGGGCTGCGGTCGCTTGGTAGAACGCGCTCGCCTGGGGCGCACGCCAGTCCAGCAACAGGCTGCGCTGCTCTTCATCACGCAGGCCCATCCGGCCGATGTAACGGAAGCCGGCCTCGGCATCCTCGGTCGGAAGATGCGGCAGCTGCAGGCGTCCGAAAACGAGACGGGCGTCGACCTCACGCAATTGCAGCAGTCGATCCTCGTGCATGCGGGCCAGAGCGTCGCGTTCGCTGCGCATCTGGTGGTTGCCGCCGACCTTCTGCGAGCGCACGGTGGCGAGGCGATGGGCTTCGTCGGCACGCAACGCGTCGAGGCGTGCATAGAGCCGGGCGACGCGCGCCCGCTCGCGATCGAGTTCGTTGTCTGTCACTCGGCTCCCGCGCGGCGATCGATTGTCCGCCCATCGATTTTACTAGGGTCGAGCCGACGCCGCGTGCCACCTGGTTTTTGGCTGCGCCGGCCGGCCTCTGGGCCCAAACGACGGCCGTTCCTTTCGCCCCTGAACAGCCAATTTGACAACGCCCGGTAGACTAGAAGAACTTGCGAGTGCGAAGCCGCGCTCCCTGCGTCGTAGAACGCCCTCTTCTCATCGAGACAGCGTCGGTCATCACACTGACCGTCGCCCGCCCCGATCCAGGAAATGAAAAATTCTTACGGCGAACGGATGTGCCCTTCGGCACCTTCGCCACGTGAATCCTCCTGGTTTCGGTTACCGCTGCGTGCGGATCGCTTCAAGGCAGGACTCTGATGCCTGAAAGGCACCGCTTTTGTCTGAATCTGAAATTAAATTTGGCGCGCTCGGCGTGCCCGCTCCCCTCGTCGCCGTTCTCTCGGCCCAGGGAATCGACACCGCTTTCCCCATCCAGGTCGACACTCTTCCTGACACCCTGAACGGCCGCGACGTGCTCGGCCGCGGCAAGACCGGCTCGGGTAAGACCCTGGCCTTCTCCATTCCGATGGTCGCCCGCCTCGGCGGCAAGCTCGCCGGCGGCAAGCGCCGCCCGGGCCGCCCGCTCGGCCTGATCCTCGCGCCGACCCGCGAGCTGGCCACCCAGATCTCCGCCGCGCTCACCCCGATGGCCGAGGCCTACGGCCTCAACACGACCACCATCTTCGGTGGCGTCTCGCAGGGCCGTCAGGTCACCGCGCTGAAGGCCGGCGTCGACATCGTCGTAGCCTGCCCCGGCCGTCTCGAAGACCTGATGAAGCAAGGCTTCGTCAACCTCGACTCCGTTGAGATCACCGTGCTCGACGAGGCCGACCACATGGCCGACCTGGGCTTCCTGCCCGTCGTCACGCGCATCCTCGACAAGACCCCGTCCGGCGGACAGCGTCTGCTCTTCAGCGCCACGCTCGACAACGGCGTGGACAAGCTCGTTCGTCGCTTCCTGCAGAACGAGGTGCTGCACTCGGTCGACGAGGCCACCAGCCACGTCTCCGCGATGACCCACCACGTCTTCGAGGTCGACGGCGTCGACGCGAAGAAGGACCTCGTTCAGGCGCTCGCCTCTGGCAAGGGCCGTCGCATCCTCTTCATGCGCACCAAGCACCACGCCAAGAAGCTGGCCAAGCAGCTCACCGACTCCGGAATCCCCTCGGTCGACCTGCACGGCAACCTGTCGCAGGTCGCTCGCGACCGCAACCTCGCCGCCTTCTCGGCCGGCGATGTGCGCGTTCTGGTCGCAACGGATGTCGCGGCTCGCGGCGTGCACGTTGACGACATCGAGCTGGTCATTCACGTTGACCCGCCGGCAGAGCACAAGGCTTACCTGCACCGCTCGGGCCGTACCGCCCGTGCCGGCAGCGCCGGAGACGTCGTCACCGTCATGCTTCCGAACCAGAAGAAAGACACCGAGCAGCTGCTGAAGAAGGCCGCCATCAAGGTGACCCCGCAGCGCGTGAACGCGACCTCCCCGGCTGTGACCGCCCTGATCGGCGAGGTCGCAGCGTACGTCAAGCCGCTGCCGCGCCAGGAGCAGCCGCAGCGCGGCCAGTCGCAGGGTGGTCGCTCGCAGGGCGCCAATGCTCAGCGCAAGCGCACCAACCGCGACGAGCGCGATGGCGGCCGTGGCGGCGAGTCACGCGGTGCTCGCGATGGCGAATCGCGTGGAGGCCGTGGCGGCGACGCCGTTGCCGCCGGTGGCGCACGTCGTGACCGTTCGGGTCGTCCCGCTGCGGCTCGTGGCGGCAATTCGTCACAGGGCGCCAGCACTCACGGTTCCGGTTCGGCCGGCGGCTCAGGCCGCTCGGGCGGACAGGGTGGCCAGGGCGGCGGACGCTCCGGAGGCCTGCAGGTCGGAGGCCTCGTTCGCGGCGCCTCGTCCGGTGGCGCACGCCGCTCGGCTCCCCGTCGCGCGCAGGGCTAGCCAGCAGCATCCTTTGAACCCAACGGGTCGGTCTCTTCGGAGGCCAGCCCGTTGGTCGTTTCAGGATGCGTCGACGTCGCGCTACGCCGGACGTCGAGTCGTATCCAGCCTGACCTGGTGGCTAACTCAGGAAATCCTCTCCGCCCACGTCACAACATTCGCGCCTGCACTGGCCTGCCGAATGCACGATTCTGGGATTTCCTGAATTAGCCCCGCACGACCGCAACTGCTGCCAGCTGCACCATTGCCGGGGCAGACGCACAGGCGCGCGGCGGCTCGATTTCCTTTTCGGGCGCGGGCTGGCCTAGTCTCACTTCATGAGCACCGAAGCAGTTGTTCGACCAGTACGAGACGTCGACGCAGAAGCCCTAGGACGCGTTCACGCAACCTGCTGGCACGAGACCTATGACCACCTGATCAGCGAGGCAACCCTCGCCAATCTGTCCCCGCGCCGCATGGCCGAGCTGTGGACGCACTGGATGAACCAGGGCGAAGAGTTCCACCAGTACGCCGCGCTCGTCGACGGCGAGATCGTGGGCTTCTCCGGCTCCGGCCCGGCCCGCGACAACGAGGCTCCGCGGTCGCGCGAGCTCTACTTCATCTATCTGCTGGATGCCTACCACGGCACCGGCATCGGACAGAAGCTGTTCGACGCGGCCTGTGGCGACGCACCGGCCTACCTCTGGGTCGCCTCCGACAACCCCCGCGCCCACGGCTTCTACAAGCGCAACGGCTTCACCGCCGACGGAGCCGAGCAGACGCAGCCGTTCCTCGGCGAAGAAATCCACGAGGTGCGACTGGTTCGCTAGTCGCTCCTCAACACCGTCACCTCTGAACGGATGGCGCTGACCCTGGAGTCGGCGCCATCCGTCGTTAATGCCCGCCCGCGAGACTGCAGTCGTGGCCGCTGAGGGGGCTCTATTCCGACCACAACTGCAGTCTCGCGGAAGCTAAGCCGGAAGCTGAGCCGGAAGCTAAGCCCGCGAATGCCGCCCAAGTAGGCTGGGCAGATGACCACGATTCCCGTAATCCTCGACGTCGACACCGGCGTTGACGACGCCCTCGCCATCCTCTTCGCCGTTGCGCACCCCGACATCGAGGTGCTCGGCATCAGCTGCGTCGCCGGCAATGCCTCACTCGAGCGCGTGGTGGACAACACCCTGCGCATTCTCGACGTCATCGACGCTCCCGATATCCCGGTGGCAGCCGGCGCCCGTCGCCCGCTGATCGAACCGGCCCGCGACGCTTCGCACGTGCATGGCGAAGGCGGCCTCGGCACCCTGCGCCTGCCCCCGAGCGAGCGCACCGCGGTGCCGGTCAGCTCGGTCGAGCTGATGCACTCACTGCTCCAGGACAGCGCCCGGCCGGTCACCCTGGTCGCGCTCGCTCCGCAGACCAACCTCGCCCTGCTGCTGCGTCAGTACCCCGACATCGCGAGCAAGATCGAACGCATCGTCTTCATGGGCGGCTCGGCGAGCGTCGGAAACGCAACGGCCGTCGCCGAGTTCAACGTCTGGCACGACCCGGAAGCCGCGGCAATCGTGCTCGACTCCGGCGTACCGACCTACATGTACGGCCTCGATGTCTTCAATCGCGTCGCCGTCGACGAGGAAACCGCCACGGCGTTGCTCTCACACGAGACCCTCGTCGGGCGCACGGTCGGCTCGCTGCTGACCAATCGCGTCTTCGCCGGCACCGACGCCGAGACCCACCACTCCGGACTCATCGGTGACGCCGGCGCGGTCTGCGCACTTGTCGATCCGGGGGCGCTCTACACCGAGATTCGCCCGGTGCGCGTCGAACTGGCCGGCTACGGTCGCGGGCAGACCCTCGTGGACATGCGGTCCCGGCCGGGCGAAGACGCCATGCACGGCACCGCGGATGTCTGGGAGACCGCCGAGATCGCCCTCGATGTCGACGCCTCGCGCCTGACGACGCTGTTCCTCGACACTCTCGGGCTCGCCTAACCCGCGAACCGGCCCCGTTCCGGCCCCGAGTCGCCCTCGAAACGACAAACGCCGCGTGCCGCCCTTCCGGGCGACACGCGGCGTTTGCGTTGGCTGGCTAGCCCTGCGCCGCGTTGGCCGCAGCGAAGAGCTGGTCGAGCTCTGCCATGTCGATGTCGACACCGGGGAACATCGCCAAGCGGGCGATCGGGATCGATGCCAGCATCTTGAAGACGCTTGGGTCAGCCAGCATCCCGCCTGCTTCACCACCGGCTCCGGCCAACGTCTGCATGACGATCGGTCCGGCGATGGGGTTTGCGAGAATCTCGCCCATCGTGGACTCGGCATTCAGCGGGCTGAGCACGAGGTCACCCTCGATGGCGACCCGCGCGGCGGCACGGATGTCGCGGCTGGAGGCGCCGACCTCGAAGGAGTACTCCCCGCCCTCGACGACCCAGCCGCCGATACGCGTCTCCCAGTAGGCGAGATCTTCGCGACGCACCTGAACCACAACCTCGCGGCTCTCACCGGCGGCCAGGACCACCTTCGTGAAACCGGCCAGGGCGCGAGGTGCCCGCACAACGGCAGACGAAGCGAGCGACGAGTAGACCTGCACGACCTCGGCACCATCACGGCTGCCCGTGTTGGTCACCGTCACGCGCACCGTGACGCCGTCGGCGTCGACGGTGGCCGATGCATCCGAGTAGGCGAACGTCGTGTACGACAGACCGTGACCGAAAGCGTACGAGACCGCGATGTCGCGGGCGTCGTACCAGCGGTAACCGACGAACAGGCCCTCGCTATAGCGGGCGTGACCGTTCTCGCCACCGAAGTCGAGGAAGGCGGGGCTGTCCTGCAGACGCACCGGGATGGTCTCGGTGAGGCGACCGGACGGGTTGGTCACCCCGTAGAGCATCTGGGCCACGGCGCTGCCGCCGGCCTGGCCGAGCAGCCAGCCTTCGACGATCGCGGGCACGCGGTCGGCGAAGCCGGAGAGGCGCACCACGCCACCGTTGGACAGCACGACGACCGTGCGCGGGTTGACCGCGACCACGGCGTCGAGCAGGGCCAGCTGCGTGGCCGGCAGTTCGATGTCGGTGCGGTCGAAGCCCTCAGACTCCTGATCGGCCGGAACGCCGAGGAAGAGCAGCACGGTGTCGGCCGTCGCGGCCAGGGCCACGGCTTCCTGCGCGAGTTCGACCGAGTCGGCACCATCGGTGGTGTAACCCGCGGCGAAGGGAACTTCGGTGCCGGTCAGTTCACGGATCGAATCGAGTGCGTTGTCGAGACGGGTGGGGTTGACCTGCGAGCTGCCGGCACCCTGGTAGCGGGCGTTCTGGCCGAGCTCACCGATCACGACGACCGACGCGTCGGTGGCCAGCGGGAGCACGGCGTCATCGTTCTTGAGCAGCACGATGCTGGCCGCAGCCGCCTCACGGGCGATCGCGTGGTGGGCGTCGCGGTCGTAGGGGGTGTCGCTCGCACCGGCGACAGCCTTGCGCACCAGCTCGGCGACCCGGCCGGCGGCCGTGTCGACCACTGACTCGTCGAGCTCACCGGCGCGTACCGCCGCGACGATCTCGGCGTCGGTGCGTCCGTTGGTCGCCGGCATCTCGAGGTCGAGACCTGCGGCCAGTGCTGCAACGCGGTCGGAGACGGCGCCCCAGTCGGAGACGACGAGGCCGTCGAAGCCCCAGTCGTCGCGCAGCACCGTGTTGAGCAGCCACGAGTCCTGCGAAGCGTAGACCCCGTTGATCTTGTTGTACGAGCACATGACCGTCCACGGCTGCTCCTGCTCGACGACACGCTGGAAGCCGCGCAGGTAGATCTCGCGCAGCGGGCGCTCGTCGATGTCGGCCGAGACGCGCATGCGGTCGGCCTCCTGGTTGTTTGCCGCGAAGTGCTTGAGCGACGCTCCGACGCCCTGCGACTGCAGGCCGCGCACGAGTGCCGAACCGAGCACACCGGAGACGAGCGGGTCTTCGGAGATGTACTCGAAATTGCGACCGCAGAGCGGTGAGCGCTTGATGTTGATGCCCGGGCCGAGCAGCACGCCCACGCTCTCCGCACGAGCCTCTTCGCCGAGTGCGACACCGACGCGTTCGAGCAGATCGACGTCGAAGGTCGAGCCGAGGCCGACGGCGGGCGGGAAGCAGGTCGTCGGGATGCTGCCGGACAGGCCGAGGTGGTCAGAGCCTTCTTCCTGCTTGCGCACACCGTGCGGTCCATCCGTCAGCATGATCGACGGAACGCCGGGAACAGCCTTGGTGGTCCAGAAGTCGGCGCCGCTGGTGAGGCCCGCCTTCTGTTCGAGGGTCAGGCCGTCGAGAACGGATTCGTTGGGGGTGTTGCTCATGATGCTCCTTTGGTGGATGCCGCGGGGTGGGTGGTGCAGAGAAGTCGTGTGTGCCGACGATACGCCGGTTCATGCGACAGAAAGGGAATTGCTACTTCACGGCCTTGATGAACCAGACCGCGAACGCGCCGAGGATCGAGAGGATGATGCCGATCGGGAACAAGGCGCTGTAGCCGAAGGCGAGGATGACTGAGCCGGCGACGCCCGGGGCGAGAGTCTGCGGGAGCGTCGCCGCGATGTTCACGACGCCGAGGTCCTTGGCGAAGGAGTTCTTCGAGGGCAGCACCTCGCTCATCAGCGCCTGGTCCACGGCGGAGAAGCAACCGAAACCGAGACCGGCGATGATCGAGAAGATGAGCCAGCCCTGGAAAGTGGGCATGAAGAGCGGGACGAGCAGTGCAAGGCCGACGACGACCGAGGAGACGAAGACGAAGATTTTGCGGCGTCCGAGCTTGTCGGAGAGCGGTCCGGAGACGACGGTCGAAATAATGATTCCGGCAAGGTTGACCAGTCCGAAGATCGGGATGGCCGCGGCCGCGCCGGCCTCACCGAGACCGATGTAGTCCGCGAGAATGTAAAGCTGGTAGCCGGTGACGGCAAAGTAGCCCGTGTAGAGCAGCAGGCGCCCGGTGAACGCCCAGAAGAAGTCGGGGTGCTTCTTGGGGCTCACCCAGAAGGTTCCGAGGAAGACCTTGAGCGAGAACGGCTCGCGCTCGTAGTCGACACTCGAGTGGTCGGGGTTGAAGACGACGAACAGGGTGATCACGACGAGCGCAAGGCCGGCGAAGAACATGTAACCGGCGGGGATGTCTTTGGCGAACATCGAGCCGACGATCTGGCCGCCGATCGCACCGAGCATCGAGCCCAGCCCGGCCATTGCCGAGAAGGTGCCGCGAGCGGCACGCGGCACCCGGTCGGGTAGGACGGCGCTGAGCGGTCCCTGCGTGAAGTTGTAAGCGACCTGCACGATCACCCAGGCGATGGCGATCTGCACGAGGCTGTTGGCCATGGCCATGCCGATCAGCGCCAGGCCGCCGATGAACACGCCACCGACCATCCACTGGGCTCGTCGGCCGAAGCGGGAGCGCGTGCGGTCGGACAGGAGGCCGGCGATCGGCTGGGCAAGCATCGCTGCGAACGCGCTGACCGTCATGACGATTGTCAGGTTGGCGACCTTGTTTACCGGGTCGATCGCCGAGACCTGCAGGGGCAACAGGATGCCGGGGACGGCGCCCCAGATGATGAAGATACTGATGTTGGTCGGGATGATCCAGCCGAGCAAGCGCCGGATGGTGCCCTTGACCAGCGGCTGTGGTTCTTCCAGACCGTCGGTGGTCTGTGTTGCGTCTAGGGACGTCGTTGTCATGGGTTCCTCTCGGAGCGCTCACCGATGAGCGGCTCCGAACACAGTACAACGCTCGGTTTTCAAAATCAAGCGACGCTCGGTTTTCGAAATCAAGCGACGCTCTGCTTCCAACTACGCCGCGGTGAGACGCTCCCAGAGGTATTGAACGTTGGCGACCATGTCGATCGAATCGTCCAGCATCCACTGGGTCTGCAGGCCGTCGATCGCCGCCGCCAGCAGGGTCGCACTGAGATCGGCGTCGAGCGAGGCCGGTAATTCCTTGGCCTCCTGCTTCGCGCGGATCGCCCCGGCGACGGCGCTCCGGAAAGCCTCGTAGCGCTTCTGGAAATAGGCCTGCGCCGGGTGCCCCGATTCTGCGGCCTCGGTGGAGAACTGTGCATAGAGCTGCACCAGCCCCGGCACTTCGGCATTGTGCTTGACGACCCGGGAAATGACCTCGATGACGTCGCCCAAGTCGGACTCATCGCGATCCGGAAAGCTCACCTCGTTGGCGTCGTCGATCACCAGGAAGCCACCGCCGTCGATCTCGTCGCGCTTGCGGAGCACTGCGGCGAACAGCTCTTCTTTGGTGCCGAAATAGTGGAGCAGTCCGGTCTGTGACAGGCCGACCGCGGCGGCGAGATCCCGAATGGATGTCTTGCGGTATCCGTTCTGGGCGATCACAGCCAGAGCGGTCTGCAGTATCTCGTCGCGTTTGGCGACACCCTTCGCATACGAACCTCGAGCTTTCATGGAGCAAGCTTAGCCAGACGCAAGCCTCTTGCAGTCGAAAACAGAATGAGGTACGGTTTTGGAACCCTCAGGGAGGAGGCGCACATGCATGCCATCATTTCGATGAGCCGGGATGCCACACATCCGATCCTGGAGTTCGCCGCTTTTCTCCCGGCCACAGCCTCACCATCGACAAGGATTAGGGCATGACAGACTTCATCGAAGCACAGACCACCGCCGGCCGCGTGCGCGGATTCTGGCGGGGAGAATCCGCCGCCTTCCTGGGAATTCCGTTTGCAGAACCGCCGATCGGCGACCTGCGCTTCGCTGCACCGGTGCCGCACAAGCCGTGGGAGGGAGTCCGAGATGCGCTGGAGCACGGGGCCACTCCGCAGCGCGGCAACGGCGAAATCACTCTGATCCCCGAGCCGTCAGTCGAGGGCGAATCAACGCTCAACGTCAACGTCTTCACCCCGGCCCCTAGCGGCACCGGCGGTCTTCCCGTTCTCGTCTACATCCACGGCGGCGGCTACTTCTCCGGATCCCCCGCCAGCCCGTGGTACGACGGCGCCTCCTTCAACCGTGATGGTGTCGTCACGGTGTCCGTCTCCTATCGCCTCGGCTTTGACGGCTTCGGCTGGATCGAAGACGCCCCGCACAACCGTGGTGTGCGCGACTGGCTTCTGGCCCTCGAGTGGGTGCGCGACAACATCGCGAACTTCGGCGGCGACCCGTCGCGGGTCACCATCGTCGGCCAGTCGGCCGGCGGCGGCGCCGTGTTCACCCTGCTCGGGATGCCGGCGGCACAGCCCCTGTTCCACAGCGCGTACTCAATCTCCGGCGCGCTCGGCGCACTCACCCTCGAAGCTGCCGAACAGCTCGGGCGTAGCCTGGCCGCCGAAGCCGGTGTCGCACCCACGCGCGCTGGGCTCAGCACTCTCTCTGAGGAGCGCCTCATGAAGGTGCAGAACAAGGTGACGGGCATGGAGGGCGGCCTCGCCGGCGGCAACCCCATGGACATGCTCAACGGGATGATCAACGACGGCCTCAAGCTCGGACCGGTCATCGACGGAGAGCTCATCCCGGTGTCGACCATTGAGGCGATCCGCAGCGGCGTGGGCGGAGACAAGCCCCTCGTGCTCGGCACCACCGACGACGAGTTCTCGATGATCTTCGCCGAGGCCAAAGACAAGCTCAAGTGGATCCCTGCGAACTTCCTGCTCGGCAAGCTTGGCCTGCGCGGACGCGCACGCTCGGCCTACCGCGCCGCGAACCGCGATGTGAAGGGCACGGCCGCTGTGCTCGGTCGGTACGTCACCGACAAAATGTTCCTCGTGGCCGCGATGAACGTCGCCGACGCGCGTGGGACTGCCCCGACCTGGCTCTACCGCTTCGCCTGGCGATCCCCGGTGAGCGGCTTCGCCGGGCACTGCCTCGACGTGCCGTTCTTCTTCGACTGCCTGAGCCTTGACCGCGTTGCCGTCATTGCCGGCGACAACCCGCCCCAGTCACTCGCCGACGAAATCCACGGCGACGCCGTGTCGTTCGTCGAGAGCGGCGACCCGGGCTGGCCGCGCTACACCGAAGGCCACGCGGTGCGCGTGTTCGACCTGCAGTCGAAGACCGAGTCGAACGGGACCGCCGCGGTGCGGGCACTCGTCGCCTAATCCACTTTTCGACAAGCACCCCTCCTGGAACGGCGCCCGGCTCTGAGCCGGGCGCCGTTGTCGTGTGCGGGGCGAACCATGCGCACGACCGGGCTCACGACCGGACGCGCCGGCGGATCAGCGCAAGCAGCCGAGCGTGGCCAGCGCGGTACGCAGCAGCGCGCCGCGGCCACCTTCCATCTCAGCGGACACCGCATCGGTTGCCGCTTCCTGCGGGGTCATCCAGGTCAGCTCGAGGGCATCCTGCCGCGGTTCACAGGTGCCGGTGACCGGTACCACGAAGGCCAGCGACACTGCATGCTGGCGTTCGTCGGTGAAGGCCGAGACACCGGGCATCGGAAAGTATTCGGCCACGGTGAACGGCAGCGGGCTGGCCGGAAGCTGGGGGAACGCCATCGGCCCGAGATCTTTCTCGAGGTGCCGAAACAGGGCTTCGCGCAGCGTCTCGCCGTACATCACCCGGCCGGACACCAGCATCCTGGTCATCTCGCCGGTCGGCGTCGCGCGCAGGAGCACGCCGACTTCGACGACCTGGCCGAGTCCATCGACCCGCACCGGCACAGCCTCCACATAGAGCAGCGGCAGCCGCCCGCGCACCTCGGCCAGCTCGATGTCGCTCAGCCAGCCGGGATTCGTCGACGGCAGCGGACTGTCGTCGGGGCCCGGGGTCCAGTCGGGGTCGGGGGTGCGCACGCTCATCTGCTTATTCTGCACCCGCAGGCTGGCAACTGAGTTCGCGCGCTCGTCTGCGCGCCGCCGATTCGCCGGGCGGCGCTGACGGGAGGCAGAGAATGAAAGGATTGAGGCTGTCGGGGTTCTTCGCCTCGACTCCCCAACGTGAGGTGTGAGATGCCCGACAGTGACAACATCCTGAGCATCGACGCGGATGCCGTGCTCTGGTCAGCGAACGCAGCAGATCGGGTCGGACGCCCGCTGCTCATCGTCCTGCACGGCTATGGGTCGCATGAGGGCGACCTCTTCTCGCTCTCGCCCTACCTGCCGCTGCAGCCGGTGATCGCGTCTCTCCGTGCGCCGCTGCCGGTCGGCGATGGAGCGGCGTGGTTTCCGATCTCGAATCAGCCTGGCCGGCCCGATCCGTCGGCCGTCGATGCGGCGACGGTGGCCGTGCTCGCCTGGCTCGACGCGTTGCCGGAACAGCCGACGTCCGTTGGTCTGCTCGGCTTCTCTCAGGGCGGCGCCATGACGCTGCAGCTGCTGCGTCACGCTCCCGAGCGGTTCGCGTTCGCTGTGCAGCTCTCCGGATTCGTGGCCGACGGCGGGTCAGCCGGCGACGCCGAGCTCCGTACCGTACGCCCGCCGGTGTTCTGGGGCCGCGGCACGATCGACCCGGTCATTCCGGCCGACGCGGTCGACCGCACCGCCCTCTGGCTCGCGAATCACACGAGGAGCACTGAACGCATCTACGAAGGGATGCCGCACTCGATCTCGCAGGCCGAGCTCGCCGATGTCTCGGCGTTTCTGCGCGAGCAGTACGCGCGGTAGCCGGCCGTCAACGCACTGCGCCGAGCTTGAGCGTTGCGGTCGAGTTGCCCTGTTCTACCAGGCAAACTCGACCGCAAGTCTCAAACTCGGCGACAGGAAAGCGGTGAAGGCTACGCGCTCCGGTGCGCAGCGCGCTGAGCGGCTCCGCGGTCGGCGCGCTCTTTCTTGGCGGCCTTCTCGACCTTCGCGTCTTTCACGCGGATCTGCTCGGCACGCACCTCGGCCTGGGTCGCACGCTCGGTGATGAGCCACGCGGGGGGAGCCTGCAGCAGTTCTTTGATCTCAACCGTGGTCAGCGGCGCGTCGACGCCGGCACGGGCGAGACCCGAGATCGACACGCCGAGCTTCGCAGCGACGACCTGACGCGGGTGGGGGCCATCCGCACGCAGCGTGGTCAACCACGCGGGCGGGTTCGCGGTGAACTCGGCCAGCTCGGTGCGAGTGATTTCAGCGGTCTGGAACTCTTCGGGTGCGGCCTCGAGCAGAATCCCGAGTTTCTGTGCCGCCGTGGCGGACTTCATGGTCTGGGGCTTCTTTTCGGACGTCATAGTCCAAGCGTATAGCCTGGGAGCACCGCGAAACTGGTTGAATGCCTGCCTCGCACACCGAACCGCACCAAGAAGAGAGGATGCCGGTGACCTTTTCAATCGCCTTCGTCGCCGGCGTCACGCCCACCAAGTGGACGCGCATCTGGGCCGAACGTTTTCCCGACCGCGAGCTTGAGGTGTTTCGCACCGATCCGGGCGAGCAGATCGAGGTGCTCCATGACGGCCGCGCCGACGTCAGCCTGGTGCGTTTGCCGATCGACCGTGAGGGTCTCGGCGCGATCACGCTGTACTCCGAAATCGCCGTCGTCGTCGCGGCGAAAGATCATGCGATCGCCGCCATCGCCGAGAACGGCACGGTATCGCTCGACCTTCTGGCCGACGATCACCTGCTTCAGGACCCCGACACGGTGCCCGAATGGCGAGACATCGCCACCGAGGTGAGCGACGGCAGTCGCCGTGCGCTGCCGATCATGCGCGACCTCGACGAGGTGATGGAACAGATCGCCGCCGGCGTGGGAATCGCCATCCTCCCCCACTCCCTCGCCCGTCTGCACAGCCGCAAGGATGTCGTCTCCCGGGCCGTCGAAGGCGTTGCCGAGACGCAGATCGCGCTCGCTTGGCCTGTCGACGCGAAGACCGAAAACGTTGAAGAGTTCATCGGGATCGTGCGCGGCCGGAGCGCCGCCAGCTCCCGCAGCGCGACGGTCGTCGTGCGCGGCGAACCGGTGAAGAAGGAAAAAGCGACGGCGAAGGCCAAAGCCGCGGCCAAGATCGCTCGCGAAGAGGCCGCGCGCAAGAAGCCGGCCCAGGCCAAGAAGAAGCCCGGAGTGATCAGCGGGCGCATCCGCACCTCGGGCGCTCCCAAGAAGAAGCGGCGCAGCTAGCTCTCTCGTTGGTCAGGCGCACCCGCTGATCGAGCCTGTCGAGACCCGGTGACCGCGTCTCGAGAGTGGCTCACACGGTTTCGAGACGCGCGCTCCTCCGTCGCGTGCTCCTCAACCACCGAGATGGAGGCCGCAGCTCAGCGGGAGCTGATCGACGCGAACTTCTTGATGCAGAGCGGCACGAACACGACGAGCATGACCACCACGCCGATCAGCACGGTGAGTGTTGCATGTTGCAGCGTCCAGACATCCGGAACCGGTGCCGAGCCCGTGTTACCGAAGAGTTCACGTGCCGCTTGCACCAGCGACGACACCGGGTTCAGCTCGGCGAAGGTGCGGAGCGGCTCCGGCAGCGTCTCCAGGGGCACGAAGGCGTTGGAGATGAACGTCAGCGGGAAGAGGATGAGGAACGAGGCATTGTTGATGACCTCCGGGCTGCGCACACTCATGCCGAGCAACGCCATCACCCAGCTGAACGCGTAGCTGAACAGCAGCAGCAGGGCGACTCCGGCGAGAAAGTCGAGGAATGACGAGTTCACCCGCCAGCCGACGACGACACCGGTCAGCATCATGATTGCCATCGAAATGGTGTTCAAGGCGAGGTCGCTGTTCGTGCGGCCGATCAGCACCGACGAGGAGCTCATCGGCAGACTGCGAAACCGGTCGATGATTCCGGATTTCAGGTCTTGGGCCATTGCGCTGCCCGAGAAGGTCGAACCGAAGACGACCGTCTGCGCGAAGATGCCGGCCATCAGAAACTGGGTGTAGTCGGTGCCCTGCACCTGAATTGCGCCGCCGTAGACCTGGCTGAACAGCAACACGAACATGATCGGCTGGATGACCGCGAAGACGATCATGTCGGGCGAGCGCTTAATCTTGATCAGATTGCGCTTGGTGACCGTCCAGCCGTCGGAATACCAGAGCGCGAGTGGGTTCGTGTTCGGATTGTCCAGCTGCGTCGGCGTGGGCAACTGCGTCGTCGCGCTTGTCGTTGCCCCGCTCATCGCACCGACTCCAGGTTTGTGTCGCGTGCGTCTTTCTGGGCTTTCCGCCCTTTCTTGGTGGTGCCGTCCGCATCCGGGGCGTCATCGGGCGACTCTGCCTCCTGCTCCGCCGCGTGCCCGGTCAGTTTCAGGAACACGTCGTCGAGTGTCGGTCGGCGCATCCCGGCATCGTGCAACAGGATGCCCGCCTCGCCCAGGTCGCCGAGCACGGCTTGCAAGGCACCGGGCCCATCGTTCACGGCCACTTCGACCCCGCGCCCGTCGGCGGACAGCACCGCCTCGCCGGAGCCGTAGCGTGCGAGGATCTCGCGCGCTTCCTCACCGTCGGCGGCGTCAACGAGAGCCACGACCACCCGATGCCCGCCGATCTGCGCCTTGAGCTGATCGGAGGTGCCCTCGGCGATGACGACGCCGTCGTCGATCACCGAGATGCTGTCGGCCAGCTGGTCTGCCTCTTCCAGGTATTGAGTGGTCAGCAGCACGCTGGTGCCCCCGGCGACAAGTTTCGTGATGACGTCCCACATGGCGAGGCGGCTGCGTGGGTCGAGTCCGGTCGTGGGTTCGTCGAGAAAAAGCACCTTGGGATTGATCACAAGCGCGCCGGCAAGGTCGATGCGGCGACGCATCCCGCCGGAGAAGCCCTTGACGGGTCGGTTTCCGGCGGCGGTCAGATCGAAGAGGTCGATGAGCTCGTGGGCCCGGCGCTTGGCCACCGCCCAGCGCAGGTGGTAGAGCCGGCCGACCATCTCCAGGTTCTCGAGGCCGGTCAGGTTTTCATCGACCGCCGCGTATTGGCCGGAGACTCCGATGATGCGGCGCACGGCCTTCGGGTTCTGCGCGACGTCGATTCCGTCGACGAACGCGGTGCCGGCATCCGGCCTGATCAAAGTGGTCAGCACTTTGACTACTGTCGTCTTGCCGGCACCGTTCGGGCCGAGCAATGCCTTCACCGTGCCGCGTGGCACCGAAAGGTCGAGTCCCGCGAGAGCATGAACGGGGCCGCTCTTCGAGCGGTAGGTCTTGGTGAGGCCTGTCGCCTCGATGATTGTCATGAGTGAGCTCCTGCCAGAGGTGCTTATCGATGAGTGATCGCCGGCTCGCCTGTGTTGTGCGCGATTCGGATGCCGGGGTGCATGTCAGCGACGCGCTCCCCGTGGGGCTGGGCGACGCGGCAAAAACCAAGTTTAACGAATCGTCACTCGGGAGGCAACGGTCGAAACGACTCCCCGCCCGGGTCCCCGCCCGCCCGCTGGCCATACGTTAACATCGGCACATGGTGCGCCTTCTGCTTCGAACCCTGATCTTTCTGCTCTCCGCCACGCTCGGCCTTCTGGTCGCGAGCTGGCTGCTGCCGGACGTGGTGCTCTCGGTCAGCGGATTCATCATCACGATCGTCGTGTTCGCCCTGGCCCAGAACGTGCTCTCGCCGTTCATCATGAAGGTGACCGCCCGGAATGCCCCCGCATTCCTCGGCGGCGTCGGCCTGCTGTCGACATTTGTCGCGCTGCTGCTCGCCACCCTGTTCACCGGCGGGCTGCACATCTCCGGCTGGCAGACCTGGATTCTCGCTACCCTCATCGTCTGGCTGGTGACCGCTCTGGCCACCTTCTTCCTGCCGATGATCATGCTCAAGAAGGGCGTGCAGAAAGCACGAAACTCCTCCACCAACCTCCCGATCTGAGCGAGGCCGGCAGAGACCGACAGAGGCCGAACAACGCGGGCGGGGCCGCCTGAGGGCGGCTAGGCCTCGACGATCAGCAGCACCATCGAGGCGACGAACGCCACCGCGCCCAGTCCCAGCAGCAGCCCGGTCAGCAGCCGCAGGGTGTTCTCACCGTGCCCGATCCGGTCAAAACGGATGCGATCGGGCGCGTGCTGACTGTAGAACAGCCGCACGCGGTCGGCCTGATGAAGCTGGTCGTGGTCGGCGGCACTGAGCCGCTGCTCGTGCAAGCCGTCGCGCGACATCCAGCGCAGGCAGACGGCGCCGGAGTCGTTGACGACCTCCGCATCGGTTTCGATCCACCGACCGCTGACCGAGCGCACAATGAGCCACAACACCAAGAACACCACTCCGAGGCCCAGCCCGATCCAGCTGAAAAGCTCAGCGAGGTTTCCGAGGTAGTCGAAGGCGGTGTTCACACCCTCATGCTAACGAATGGGCTGCCAGCTTCGCGTCAGTGGACTTCAACACAGCCGGGGCCAACGACGAGTCGTGAACGATTCGTCCGGCCGAGACGGTGAGCGTGCAGCGTCCTGCGGCCTGCTCCACCACGGCACGTTCCACGTCGTCGCCCTGCACGTGAACCTCGAACACGGCGAGATCGGCCGGCCCGCCAACGGTCAGCGACCCGTAGCCCAGGCTGTCGGCAACTCCCATCGCCAGCGCGCCGCCGAGGGTGACCGCCCGCACCAGGCGCTCGTAGAGGTCGTCGTCGGTGTAGCCCTGCTCGCGCGCCAAGATGGCCAGCAGCGCGACATCCGCCATCAGATCCATCGACGGCGACGACGCGAGCGAGTCGGTGCCGACGGCGATCTCGTGGCCCTCGGCCAGGTACGCCGCAACCGGTGGGGCGTCGAGACCGATGACCTTGTTCGAGCGCGGGCAGAGGGCAACCTGGGTGCCGCGCGCACGCAGCAGATCGCGCTCGGCCCGGTCGAGATAGATGGCGTGGGCGAGGTGCGTGGTCGGAACGAGCAGCCCGATCGAGTCGGCGTACTCGGCAGTGGTGTGGCCAACGCCGCCCTTGCGCACCAGTTCGAACTCGTCGCGCAGGTCGCCGTAGGCGGTCAGAACGGTGTTGACGCCGGAACGGTACAGGTCGGCTTCGACGGCCGACTCACCGACGTGCGAGTGCACCCGCAGGTTGCGCTCCGCCGCGATCTGCATCAGGTCGGAGATCACGGCGCCATCGAGGCTGTAGGGAGCGTGCGGCGACACCCCGAACGGAACAGCGGATGTCTGTTCCAACCGCGCCAGGAAGGTGTCGCGTCCTCCGTCGCGCCAAGAGTTCCCGAACTCGCCGATCGCTTCGAGGTATTCGATTCCGGTGACCTGGCACGCGTCGAGCGAGCCGCGTGCCTCGTCGTTGGTGACGATTTCGGCGAACACCGTGGTGCCCGTCGCGATGCCTTGGCGGGCACCGTCGAGCGCGGCGGCACGCCAGTCCGACGGGTCGGTGACCTCGTCGTAGACCAGACCGAAGGCATCCGACCAGTCTTCGAAGCTGGTGTAACTGCCGCGACCGACCTCGTCGAAATGCGTGTACTGCAGGTGCGTGTGCGCGTTGACCAGCCCGGGCATGAGCACACCGGAACGTGTCTCAGTGGGGCTGTCGGCAAATTCAGCCGGCAGATCGACTGCAGCACCGAGCCACAGCACCCGATCATTGCCAATGACGACCGCGCCGTTTCGAATCGGCTGCGCCGAAATGGGAAGTACCCAGTCCGCCGCAAAAACCTTACTTTTCACTTCCGCCTCCGAAACCCTTCGCCAGAGACTTCTGGGCGAAAAGGAACACAATGATTGTCGGCAGGAGCGCGACAAGGGCCGCCGCGGCCTGCCCCTGCAAATTGACTTCTTCTCGCGTGGAGAGCGAAGTAGCGGCAAGGGTCACCGTGTAAACGGCGGGATCGGACTGCAGCAGCGTTGCTGAGATGAGCAGGTCGCCGAAGCTCCAGACGAAAACGAGGGCGACAACGGATGCGAGGGCGGGCAGCGACATCGGAATCGCGACGTGCCAGAACGCCTTGAGGGTGCCAGCCCCGTCGAGGGTGACGGCTTCGAGAATTTCGGCGGTGAGCACCTGCTTATAGAAGGTGTGCACCAGGTAGAGCGCGAACGGCAGGCTTGACACGCCGTTGACGATTCCGGCGACCAACAGATTGCCCGTCATATTGCCGTTCGCCAGGATCACGAAGACCGGGATCAGCCAGGCGATCATCGGGATCGCGTAGCCGGCAACCAAGACGGCCCGCATCATTCCGATGTAGCGCCCCTCATGGATCCGGAACCAGTAGGCACCGGCCAGCGCGGTCGACGCGCAGACCAGGCACGCGATGACCGACACGAACAGCGTCGCGAGCAGAGCCATCCCGAGATTGGCGTCGTTCCACGCGTTCACGAGGTTGTCGAGGGTGAACGAGCGGGGCAATCCGCCGGGGTTGGCGGCGTAGTCGGCGGGGCTCCGCACCGTGGTCGAGACGAGAAACAAGAACGGAATGATGAAGGGAATCGCGATGAGCACCGCGATGCCGGTCTTTACCTTGCGTTCGGTGGCAATTGTCGTCATGAGGCGTCTCCTGCCGCGATATCTGCGAGCTCGGCGGTGCGATCAGCCACGAGCACCGGCTGGGGCGTCACAGCGATGTCCGTCTCGCTGACGATGGCCGTCGCTCCGACGCTGGCCCGGGCGCCGGGGTGCAGCCGACCGGTGACGAACTTCACCAGCGCGGGGATCACGACAGTCAAGCTCGCGACCACCAGAATCATCACGACGAGCACCACCGATTGCGCGGCGGCGGTTCCGAAGTAGCCGAAGCGCATGAAGTTCTGGTAGATCGCGTAGTCCATCGTCGTACTGGCGAGGCCGGGGCCGCCGCCGGTGAGCACGTAGATCCAGGCGAACATGAACAAGAAGATCGAGATGACCTGAAACATCGTCCAGAGCACGATGGTCGAGCGGATGTTCGGAATCGCGATGTACCAGAACTCACGCCAGAACCCGGCACCGTCGAGGCGCGCGGCCTCGAATTGACTCTGCGGCACTGCGGCGAACGCCGACGAGAAGATGAGCACGCCGGTGCCGAACCCGGCCCAGAGCACCAGGACGATGATCACGGGCTTGACCAGCGCGGCATCCGTCAGCCACGGCAGCGCGAATTCGCCGAGGCCGATGTTGTTCAGGAAGGAGTTGACCGGGCCGTCGCCGGACAGCAGCGAACGGAAGACGAGGCCGACGATCGCCGGCGACATGACCGCGGGAAGAAAGTAGATCGACCGGAAGAGGCCGGCCTTGGCCACGTTCTCCCGCAGGAGGTACGCCACGATCAGCGGGGAGATCACCCAGAGCGGCAGGCCGAGCAGGTAGAACAGTTGGTTGCCGACGACTTCCCAGAACTCGGGGTCGGCGAAGAGTGCCGTGTAGTTGTCGATCCCGATGAAGGTCGACTCTCCGCCGGGCTGCCAGTCATACGTCGACCGAAAGAAGATGTAGACGAGCGGCACGAAGAAGAGTGCGACCTCGAGGATGACGACCGGCAGCAGCAGGAAGAGTCCGCTGCCCATGACCCGCGAGCGGTCGAGCGAAGTGCTCGACCGCCGCGGCCGCCGGGGCGTGCCTCCAGAGAGTGGGACAGGTGTCATGGCTGTTCCTGTTGCTGTCAGTCGTTATCGATGTCGCGGCGGTTACTTGGCCTTGACGAAGGCAGCCTGCGCCTGCTCGAGGAACTTGTCCTCGGTCATGGTGCCGCCCATCAGGGGCGCTGCATTGCGTTCAAAGGTGGCGAGAACGGGCAGCGGGAAGGCGGCGAAGCCGGTGTGGTTCTCCGGGTTCGCGAGCAGCGGGAAGAATGCCTGCTGCATCGGGCTCGTCGGCTCAACCTGCACGTTCTTCAGGTTCGGCGGCACGCCGGCCTTGTCCCAGAGGATCTTCTGAGCTTCCGGGCCCGCCATGTAGTTGACGAAGGCGACGGATGCTTCGGGGCTCTTGGTCCACTTGGTCACCGACCAGCCGGCTTCAGCACCGGCGTCGATCAGTGCTTCGTGCTGCGACGACGGAACCTGCGGCAGCGCCATCACCGTGGTGGTGGGGATCGTGTCGTAGGCCTGCTGCGCGGTGTTCAGCGAGCCGGTCACCATCATCGCGGCTTCGCCGGCGTAGTACTGGTTGAATGCGTCGTCGTACATGTTGCGGCCGAGCGCCGCATCATCGCCGAAGCAGCCGGCGTCGTTCATGCCGGTGATGTAGCTCGTCGCGTCGGCGAACATGGGGTCGTCCAGCGGGATTTTGCCGGCGATCCACTGGTTCAGCGTTTCGGTGTCCATCATCTGGCTCGAGATCATGTACATGAACGTCTCGAACAGGAAGCCGTCTTTCCAACCGGATGCGATTGGCTGGATCCCCTTCGCGCTCAGGGTCTTGCAGGTGTCGAGCAGGCTGTCCCAGTCCTTCATTCCGGCAACGGGGTCGACGCCGGCTTCAGCGAACTTCGCCTGGTCGACCATCATCGCGTAGCCGTAGGTTCCGGTCGGCAGGATGTAGAGGTTGCCGTCTTTTGAGAAGTTGTCGGCGACGAACTTCAGGTTCTCTTTGACGTCGGGTTCCATGGCGTTCTGCAGCGGGAACAGGCCGTTCTTGTAGCTCATCGCCTGCGCGCCGCCGTACATCGTGATGACGTCGGGGCCTTTCTGGGCGACGGTGGCGTTGCGCACCTGGTCGAAGTAGGTCGGGTAGGGCATGTCGACGACCTTGACCGTGACCTGCGGGTACTTCTTGTTGAAGCCCTCGGCGATGGCGTCGTAGGCTTCAACGCCCTTGTCGTAGTTGCCGGGCAGGAACGACCACACTGTGAGCGTGGTCTTGGCGTCGGGAACAGTGCCGGGGGTGAGTTCTTTGGGTGCTGCCGAACCGCTGGAACATGCGGTCAGGAGCAGGCCGGACAGCGCGATCGCAGCGGCTGCTGCAACGCCACGCTTTCGAAGTTTCGAACCGAACATGTGTGCTGTGTCCTCTCGTTACCAGCTGCGCATGGCAGCGGTGAGCTCATCGGTCATTGGTTCGAGGGTGGCGCCCTCGTGGTGCAGTCTGATCACAGCGACGGCGTTTTCGGCGTCGACAGAGATCGGGTAGACGCCCGACTTCATGCTCGTGGCTTCGGTGGCGATCTGTTCGGCGGCCAGCGCCTGGAGTGACAGTGACAGGTCCATCACTTCAATGGGATTGCCCTCGGCGTCGGCACAGTTGAGGCAGTCGCCCTCGCTGATGACCTGAACCGTCTTGCCCGACGGGAGCGTGTACTCGGTCACTGCCTCGCGCACGATGCGGCCGGTGCCGAGCGCGTCGAGGTACTCCATCGGCAGTTCGAACGCTCCGCCACCGGCGGTGCAGAGGATGGCGCCGCTCGGCAGGCCGGTCAGGTGCAGGGCGGTGACGACACCGGCAATGCCGGTGGCCGCGAAGATGACCTCAGCCTGAGGCGCGGCGTCGGCGAGGCTCAGCACTCGGTATCCGTCGTGCAACGCCTGCAAAGCCTTGATCGGGTCGAGCTCGGTGACGATCACACGGGCGCCCATCGCGGCGGCGTGCTTGGCCACCCCGGTGCCGACCCAGCCGTAGCCGATGACCACGACGTTGCGACCGGCCAACTGCAGGTTGGTGATGTCGAGCATGGCCATGACGCAACTCTGGCCGGTGCCATAGACGTTGTCGAAGAGGTACTTGGTCTTGGCGTCGTTGACGGCGATGACCGGGATGTGCAGGGCACCCTCGTCGTTCATCGCGCGCAGCGGACGCACGCCGCTGGTGGTCTCCTCGGCGGCGCCGAGCATGCTGGCGACGAGTTCGGGGAACTCGCGGTGTGCGAGACGGATCAGCGCGGCGCCGTCGTCGAGCAGGATGTCCGGCTTCGTGCGCAGGAAGTCGCGGGCGAGCTCCAGGTCGCGCTCGTCGCCGGCGCCCTCTTCGGCGAAGACCTGCAGGCCGGCGTCGGCCAGGGCAGAAGCGACGCGACCGTCGGTGTTGCGACCGACGCAGTAGACACTCACGTCGGCGCCGGCACGGTTCAGGGCCAGGGCCAGGTTGGCGGTCTTCGGCTCCAAGACGAGTGCCACGCCGACGCGGAGGCCGACGAGCGTGCCCGCCTCGGTCAGGCGCTTCTCAATGGCCTTCAGCACCGGCATGCCGCGCAGGGCCCAGTCGATGCGCCCCGCTCCGGCAGAGGGGGTGACAGTTTCGGTCAGCAGTGCGTTCATGCGCTGGGAATCCCTTCGAGCCAGTCAGCGGAGTCGTCTTCTTGCTCGGGGCGAACCTCGTCGAGGGTCACGCCGAGGCTGGCCAGCTTCGCCGCGGCAATCGCGTCGTCGAGGTGCTTCGGAATGATGTGCACCCCGTCGGCCAGGTCGGTGGTCGCGAGGTAGTGGATGCCGAGGCCCTGCACCGCAAAGGTGAGGTCCATGATCTCAACCGGGTGGCCGCTGCCGCCGGCGATGTTGACCAGGGCGCCGCCGCTCAGCACGTGGATGTCGCGGTCGCCGAGACGGTAGGTGACGATGTTCGTGCGCGGCTCCGTGGTCAGGCTGGATGCGGCGGCGAGCGCGTCGACATCCACCTCGAGGTCATGGTGACCTGCGTTGGCCAGCACGACGTCGTCGCGCAGGTAGGGGAAGTCTGCCTCGCTGATGGCGCGCATGCCGCCGGTGGCGGTGATGACCATCGTCGCGGTCGGCAGCACGTCGTGGGCCGAACCGATGGTGTGGCCGTCCATGTGCGCTTCGAGTGCGCGCACCGGGTCGGTTTCCATCACGAAGGTGCGAGCGCCCATCGCCTGGGCGTACTGGGCGATGCCGCGGCCGACGTAGCCGTAGCCGACGACGACGACGCGGGCGCCGGCAATCTGACGGTTGGTCAGGTTGAGCATCGCCTGCAGCGTGGTCTGTCCGGTGCCGAACTTGTTGTCGAAAAGGTGCTTGCAGCGCGCGTCGTTGGCGGTGAGCGTCTTGAACGGCAGCTTGCCGGCCGCCGACATGGCGTGCAGGCGGGAGGTGCCGGTCGTGGTCTCTTCGGAGACGCCCTGCAGACGCTGGTACAGCTCGGGCCGGAACTGCGCCATCCGCATCGTCAGCTCTGCACCGTCATCGATGATGTAGTCGGGCGCGTAGTCGGCTGCGGCGAGAAGCTCGCGCTCCCAGCTGTCGTAGTCGCCATCCGGCTCGGCGACAACGGTCAGGCCCTGTGCGCGCAGCGCCTCGACGACGTCGCCGTTGGTCGTGCGCGGGTTGCTGCCTGCCACGATGACCTCGGCTCCGGCGTCGGCGAGCACCGTGGCGAGGAACGCCGTCTTGGCTTCGAGGTGAACGACGACGGCAATGCGCACGCCGGTCAGGGCTCCGTCGGCGAGTGTCTCGCGAACGAATCCGTTGAGCACGGGCGAGTGGCGCCGAACCCATTCGATCTTGGCTTGGCCGACGGATGCGTCTCCCACGGGGGACGTCGTCGACTCACTGAGCGTCGCGGCTACTTCGTTCATCGATCTTTCGACTTTCTCGTCGGTCTTCTCGCCCGCCTTCTCGTCGGTGAGAAAAACTCCCGGGCGCCACAAACGCGTCGGCACAGCAGGAGGATTCGGGAAACTGATCGAAATACTAAGCGCTTAGATTCACCATTGTCAAGACGGTTTTCGGGGGCTCGCGATGACTAGAGTGGTCTGCGTGAGCACACCGACACGACGACCGACGCTGGCCGATGTGGCCAGCCTGGCCGGTATTTCGACGGCGGTGGTCAGCTATGTCATCAACGACGGGCCGCGCACGGTATCGCCGACCACCCGGGCCAAAGTCGAGAGCGCGATCGCCACACTCGGCTACCGCCGCAACCCGCTCGCCAGCGCGCTCAGCGCCGGGCGCTCCAACCTCGTCGGTCTGCTCGTGCCCGACTCGTCCAACGCGTTCTTCAGCGAGCTCTCCCGCCATCTGGAAGCCGAGGGCCGCCGCCGCGGGCTGCTCACGCTGCTCGGCAACACCGCCTACAAGCGCGAGACCGAGATCGACTACGAGAACGCGTTCTCCGACCTGCGTGCCCGCGGAATCTTCGTCACGAGCGTCGGCCAGGGCGGCGCCGATGCCGACGACTGCCCGCGCATCTACCTGCACTCCGCCCCCATCGGCTCCGAGGGGCCGCGCGTGCTCTTTGACGATGCCGGCGGGGCCTATGCGGCGGTCAACCACCTGATCGAACACGGCTACACCGACATCCACTGCCTGACCGGGCCCAACGACGTCGGGCCGGCCGGCCGGCGTGAACTGGGCTGGTTGCGCGCTCTCACCGAGGCAGGGTTGCCCACCGAAGGGCGCCTGCGCCGCGTTTCTTACGATCGTTTCGACGCCGAATCAGCCGTACTGGACATTCTCGATGGCGACGACGCCCCGCGCGTTATCTTCGCAACGACCGACGAACAGGCTCTCGCGACGATGCGCGCGGCAGCGGTGCTCGGGCTGCGCGTTCCGGAGGATCTCGCGGTCGTCGGATTCGACGGCATCCGCGAGACGCTGCGCGGCAGCATCCGGATGACGACGGTTGCGCTCCCCCTGCAGCAGCTGGCGGTCACCGCCTACGAGACGCTCGACGCCTGGCTCGAGCAGGGCGATGCGCAGCACCACGTGCTCGCCGGATCGCTCATCGTCGGCGACACCTGCGGCGCGCACTGACGGTTCTCTCCCGCATCTGCTGATCGGGCCGACCGGTGATCGGGCCTGTCGAGATCCCGTGAGTCGACCCCTGGAACTGACACGACGTCTGCAGATCGGCCAGGGAGGCCTCGACAAGCTCGATCACCGAAAAGGAGATTCTGCGACACCCCGAGGCCAACGGTCGGCCTGCGACGGAGCGTCGCAGAATCTCCTGTGTGAGCGTCAGTCGTTATGCGACAAGCTCAGCGAGCGGCAGCAGCGGCAGATCGAGTGCTGCTGCAACATGCTCATTGGTGACGCGACCGGCGTGGGTATTGAGCCCCTTCGCCAGCGCGGCATCGTCGGCCAGCGCCTTCTGCCAGCCCTTCTCGGCCAGCGCGACCACGTAGGGCAGGGTCGCGTTGGTCAGCGCACGCGTCGACGTGGCCGGAACGGCGCCCGGCATGTTCGCGACGCAATAGTAGATGCTGTCGTGCACGGCAAAGGTCGGGTCGTCGTGGGTCGTCGCACGGGAGCCTTCGAAGCATCCGCCCTGGTCGATCGCAATATCGACGAGCACGCTGCCCGGCTTCATCGACGCCACCATCGCGTCGGTGACGAGCTTGGGCGCCTGCGCACCGGGAATGAGCACCGAACCGATCACGAGGTCGGCATCGCGCACCTGCTCGGCGATCTCGTACTGTGACGAGGCCCTGGTCTGGATCTCACCGTTGAAGCGGTTCTCCAGCTGGCGCAGGCGCGGGATCGAGAGGTCGATGATCGTGACGTCGGCACCCATGCCGAGTGCGTTCGCCGCGGCGTGCTCGCCGGCGACGCCGCCGCCGATGACGACGACCTTGGCCTTCGGGGTTCCGGGAACGCCGCCGAGCAGGATGCCTTTTCCGCCGGCCGCCTTCATGAGCTGGTAGGCACCGACCTGAACCGACAGGCGTCCGGCGACCTCGCTCATCGGCGACAGCAGCGGGAGGCTGCGGTCGGCCAACTGCACGGTTTCGTAGGCGATCGCCGTGGTGCCGGCTGCGAGAAGCGCGTCGGTGCAGGGGCGGGAGGCGGCCAGGTGCAGGTACGTGAAGAGCACCTGGTCCTTGCGCATGAGGCTGTACTCAGACGCGATCGGCTCTTTGACCTTGAGCAGCAGGTCGCCTGCTGCCCAGACTTCTTCGGCCGATCCGAGAATCGTCGCGCCGGCGAGGCGGTACTCGTCGTCGCTGAAGCTGGAGCCGAGTCCGGCGCCTTCCTGGATGAACACCTCGTGACCGCGGCGGGCCAGCTCGTGAACTCCGGCTGGGGTGATCGCAACGCGGTTCTCGTTGTTCTTGATCTCGGTGGGAATGCCAACCCGCATCTGCTGCTCCGTCTTCATTGTCGTGCCCGGGAATCTCCGGTTTCAATTCATTAATTTTGCGTTTTACTCGCTGGGTATAGCCTTACTCCGCGGAATCTACAAGAATTGGCACTCACGCAGTGGAAGTTGCGGAATTGGAGAGAGAATCGATGGCCGAGCTGAAGAGAATTCAGAGCACGACTGAGCTCGACGACGTCGACCGTATTCTTGTTGCCCAGTTGCAGGCCGATGCGCGGATGACGAACAGCCGTTTGGCCCAGGCCGCCGGCATCGCCGAGTCGACCTGCGTGGTACGGGTGCGATCGCTGGTGAGCCGTGGCGTGATCACCCGGTTCACGGCGGAGGTGAACCCGAAGGCGCTGGGGCTCGGGCTGCAGGCGCTCATCAGCGTGAACATCCGCTCGGGCGCCCGCACGCAGATCCCCGCCTTTCGGGACGAGATCCGGGCGATGCCGCGCGTGGTGCAGGTGTTCTTTCTCGGCGGCGCCGAGGACTTCATCATCCACCTGCTCGCCGAGGACTCCGACGACGTGCGCGACTTCGTCGTCGCGAACCTCTCGGCGAACCCGGCGGTCGCCTCGACCCGCACGAGCATGGTGTTCGAGCACCACTACATCGGGCCGGGGCTCGGCTAGCCACGATCACGAACTCGATCGGCCTCAATCAGCCCTGATCGGCAAGCCTCCTGAGCAGCCCGTCGCGCACGGCCGGCCAGTCTTCGACGGTGATCGAGAACATCACGGTGTCCCGGATACTCCCATCGGCCCGGCGTTGGTAGCGGCGCAGTGTGCCTTCGTAAGTGGCGCCCAGCCGTGCGATCGCCTGTTGGGAACGGGAATTCCGTGCATCCGTTTTCAGCTGCACCCGGCCGGCGCCCAGAGTGTCGAAAGCGTGGCCGAGCAGCAGAAGCTTGGTCTCAGGGTTGACGGCAGTCCCCCAGCACGACCGCGCGTACATGGTCGAGCCGATCTCAAGCCGGCCGTCGGCGGGCGACACATCGAGGAACGTTGTTTTGCCGACGAGCGCCCCCGCGGCGAACGAACCGAACGGCCGGGTGAGCTGCACGGCCCAGGCCCAATGACCACGCTCCGCCCCGGCGTGCAACGCCGCCACATACTCTGCCGTGTCGGCGGGTCGACCGGCGACATGCTCCCAGTTCGCGTCCTCGTCAAGTGCCTGAAAGAGCTCAGCCGAGTCTCGCTCGGGGATCAGCGGCCGAAGTCGCACGTGCTCGCCGACAAGCATCGCCGTGGAGGCCGGCGGCCAGGTCATCGGAGTCCACGGGGTGTCATCAGGGCGAGCGTCTGAGACCGGTGTGAATCGCGCGGGCGCGGACAGGCCTGTCGGGTGCTTCGGTGACGGCAGCTTCGGTGACGGGAGGCTCATCGGTCGATCGTAGCGCGGCGACAGTTTGCAGACCGAACCGACCGTCACGTCTCGCCTGCAGGTCGGCCGGACAACCAACGGGCACAGCGATTCGGGCGGCAACCGCCAAAACATCACCGCTTGCAGCCTGCGCTCCAAAACATCATGTTTCAGGGCATTTTCCCTGACGTGTGATGTTTTTCAGCCGCGCGGCTTTCGAAAACAAAAACCCCCTGACCTCGGTGTTCTCACACCGGGAATCAGGGGGTTTCGATGGCGGTACCGGTGGGATTTGAACCCACGGTGGAGTCTCCCCCACACAACTTTTCGAGAGTTGCACCTTCGGCCGCTCGGACACGGTACCGAGGACGATTGTAGTCGAGACTTGAACCCCGACGCCAATTGAGCGGCAGCCGGGCGTGCCGCAGCGACCCGAGCGCGGAGTTGAACGTCGCTGCACCGTCGACATCCATCGCCACGGGGCAGCGAAAACCCGGCCCCACGTTGTACCCTCAGCGGGTGACATCCGCGAATCCAGGACTCCGCACCATCGCCGTCGCCGGCAGCACCGTCGCCGCGTCGGTCGCCGTCAGCGCTGCAGCCTTCGCCGGCTACCGGCGGTTCCGCCACCACATCGCCGAGAACGCCGCGGTGCTCAACGAGACCCTGCCGATCAACTCCAAATGGTGGCGCGACCAGGCGAAGGATTCCGGTCAGCTGCTCTACGTCGCGATCGGCGACAGCGCCGCTCAGGGGATCGGGGCCAGTGCGCCGAGCCGCGGCTACGTCGGAATCGTGGCCGACTACATCCGTCAGGCGACCGGCCGCACGGTGCGCGTGGTCAATCTGAGCGTGTCTGGCGCGACGGTCGCCCTCGCGGTGCGCGACCAGCTTCCCCGACTGCGCAAGTTGAAGCCGGATGTCGTCACCGTCGCGATCGGCGCCAACGACATTGCACTGTGGGATGCGGCGGTGTTTGAAGTGGGAATCCGCGAGATTCTGGCCGCGGTGCCGGAGCACGCGCTGGTTGCCGATCTGCCCTGCTTCCACTTTCCGCACAATGAGCGCAAGGTGGCCGAAGCCAACCGGATTCTGCGGGAGGTCGCCGCGGAACACCGCCTCACGGTCGTGCCACTGCACGCGACGACCGAGCGACAGGGGTGGCGCAGCATCGCCACCCAGTTCGCCAACGACATGTTCCACCCGAATGATCGCGGCTACCGGGTCTGGGCGCAGGCCTTTCTCCCGGCGCTCGGCGCCGATCTTCGGCTGCGGGTGCCGGCCGCGCAGCCCACGATGCCCGGGCGGTTTGCACAGGGGCAGGCCGGCGACGCCTCTGCACCGGCGAACGCCGCCGAACCGGAGGGTGTCAGCGGCGCGAGCTAGGCTCGCAAGCATGGCAAAACCCGTCTCCTCCTTTCGTTGCACCGAGTGTGGCTGGACCACCGCGAAGTGGGCCGGCCGGTGCGCCGAATGCCAGCAATGGGGCACCGTCGCCGATGCCACCGAGAAGCCGGGCCTCTCACGACTGGTCAAGGCGTCGGCGGTCAGCGGCGCCGGCGTGGCCCGCCCGATCACCCACGTCGACACCACGGCCGTCGAGCACTGGCCAAGCGGCATCGGCGAGTTCGACCGAGTTCTCGGCGGCGGCATCGTTCCCGGCGCCGTGATCCTGCTCAGCGGTGAGCCGGGCGTGGGCAAGTCGACTCTGCTGCTCGAGGTCGCGTCGAAGGCCGCCGCGGCGAAGTCCCGCGTGCTCTACGTCAGCGCCGAGGAATCGGTGAGCCAGGTACGCCTCCGCGCCGAGCGCACGGGCGCGCTGCAGCCGGAGCTGTATCTCGCCGCCGAGACCGACCTCGGCACCATCCTCGGGCAGATCGACGCGGTCAAGCCCGACCTCGTCATCATCGACTCCGTTCAGACGGTGTCGAGTGCGCTCTCCGACGGCCTCGCCGGCCAGCCCAGCCAGGTGCGGGAGGTCGCATCCACTCTGATCCGGGTCGCGAAAGACCGCGATCTGCCTATTTTGCTCGTCGGGCACGTCACCAAAGACGGCTCGATCGCCGGGCCGCGCCTGCTCGAGCACATCGTCGACGTTGTCTGCCAGTTCGAGGGCGACCGGCAGACGGCGCTGCGGTTCGTGCGCGCGTTGAAGAACCGGTTCGGACCGACGGATGAGGTGGGCTGCTTCGAGATGACCGGCGACGGCATCGCCGAGGTGCCCGACCCGAGCGGGCTCTTCCTGAGCCGTGGCACGGCCCCGGTCTCTGGCACCTGCGTCACGGTGGCTCTCGAGGGACGCCGCGCCATGCCGGTCGAGATTCAGGCACTGGTAGTCGACACGAAAGCGCCCAACCCGCGGCGGGTGACCAATGGGGTCGATTCCTCGCGCGTGGCCATGCTGCTCGCGGTGCTCGAGAAACGTGCCAACTACTCGTTGTCGGGCCACGACGTGTATGTCTCGACGGTGGGCGGGGTGAGGCTGATCGAACCGGCCGCCGATCTCGCCATCGCCCTCGCCATCGCATCCGCGGTTCGCGATGTTCCCATTGCCCACAATGTCGTCGCCTTCGGGGAGATCAGCTTGGCGGGTGAGATCCGGCCGGTGTCGGCGGCGAAGCAACGCGCAAGCGAGGCCGCCCGATTGGGCTTCACCGATCGAATCGATGCCAGCAGCGAAGCGATTCGCGTTGCGATTGGTCGCGCCCTGTCAACAGCGGCGTCGCCGCGTGAGGTCGAGCTCGACCGGTCGTTCTAGGGCGTGTGATCCCGGCGTGCGAGGCCATAGCGCCCCGCCCGCTCCCGGCCGGTCGGCATCCGGCAGGCTAATCGGCATCCGGCAGGTCGGAGCCGGGCGCTGAGCCGATTGCCGCGAGCAAGTCGGCTGGCGACGCCTGCAACGGATGCGGTCCGGCGATGTCAAAGAACACCGTCGTGATTTCGTCGACGTAGCGGGTCAGGAATGCGCGCAACCAGTCGGGACTCTGCAGGCCAACGGTCGGCGGCAGATTGTCGGGCTTGTTGTCGGCCGAACTGAACAGCAGCAGCGCGACTTCTTGCGTGTTCGGGTCGCGGTAGGTCCACACCTCGCCTGACTTCAGCGGGCTGTCCCGGTTTCCGGGGGCAGTGAGCGGCACAACAGTGTTGCCGTGCTTCAGCGCGAGAGCGATCGCTGCCATATCCTGACGTTCGAGCGCCTGGGCGAGCGCTTCAGAGCGAAACTCGACGGGTGCTTTCGACCCGTTCTTGGACTTCTTTCGCGCTGATTTCGCCATGCATCAAGCCTAGCCCGAGCGGCAGCGAGGCTCTCCCGACCGCGATGTGGGGCTCTCCCGAACGTCGGTTTCGGAGGAGGGCCGGAACCGGGAGGCTAGTTGAGCAGGAACTGGGTTGGGCTCTTCGCCGCAATCCCGTCGACGGTGACACTCAAGTGGTACGAGGCGCCCTCGGCCGGGGCAAGCTCTCGTGAGTCGGACTCGCAGGTGTCTTTCGCCGACCGTGTGCGGTCCCAGGTGAGGGGCGCCGTCGACTTCTCGGTCGCACCGGGCGCAAGCGTCACTTTGGCGTCAGCGGCGCCGGTCTGGCAATCGGTCGAGTTCCACCAGACGTCATCACCACTCGTGATGGTGAACACCTGCTTCGACGTTCCCGCATCGATCACGCAGGCGGTCGTTCCGGTGTTGGTCACGCTGAGCGTCAGCTCCGGAAGCTGGTCGGCACTGTAATCGGGTGCGTTGGTCAGCGCCTCGACGTTGATCGCGGCTGGATCGCACGCACCGGCGGCCGCGGCCGGATTCGCCGACTGGGACGGCGCATCCGTCGACGTGCCTTGCTTCGACGTGGGCAAACCGTCGGGCTCGCCGACGCTCGCACCGGGGCGCACGATGATCAAAATGACGATGATGATCACGGCGAGCAGGCCGAGGCCCACGACGGCGCGCCGGCGGCGGTAAACCTTGTCAGACTGAGGTCCGACGGGATGCTTGATCGTCGACATGCCCCCAGGCTAGCGAGCGACCGGTCAAAACCAGGGATCGGTTGCGGCGCGCCCGCTGAGTGTCAGCTGCGAGCTCGCGACACGGGCTGCCTGCTGCGGGCGTGCGCTTCAAGCTCACCCGCAGCACGCCTCACCGCACGAGGCACAAGGCGCCTCCGCAGGCTCAGACCAGACGCTTGACCATCCGGGTGTTGCCGAGGGTGTTCGGCTTCACGCGGGCCAGGTCGAGAAACTCGGCGACGCCCTCATCGGGTGAGCGTACGAGTTCGGCGTAGATCGAGGGGTCAACGGTCTCGGTCCCCATGTCTTCGAAGCCGTGCCGAGTGAAGAACGGCACCTCGAAGGTCAGGCAGAAGAGGCGGCTGAGCCCGAGTTCGCGCGCGTCGGCCTCAAGGCGATCGAGAAGCGCGTGGCCGACTCCGTGACCGAGCCAGTCCTTGTCGACGGCGAGAGTGCGCACCTCGGCCAGATCCTCCCACATCACGTGGAGGGCGCCGCAGCCGATCAGCCGGCCATCGGCATCCTCGGCCACACGAAACTCCTGCACGGCCTCGTAGAACACGACCATGTCCTTGCCGAGCAGGATGCGCTCCTGCACGAGAGGCTCGACGAGCGCCCTGATCCCCGGCACATCGCTGGTGCGCGCACGGCGCACGGTAAACCTCTGTTCGCTCACGCCCGGCACCTCTCTCGTGTTGAGTTCAAATGAACTACTCAGTCTAGAGATCCCATTCGACGGAGATTTTCACGAAAGCGAGGCGTTTCGGGCCGAAACTGCCCGAATTGGCCGAAATCTCCGTCGAATGGAAACGTCGACAGGCACGCTGGGACGCCGAAGGGCCCGGCAGAAAACTGCCGGGCCCTTCGTGAACGCTGAACGCGCTGGTGTTGCGAACTACTCGCCGGAGATGGCCAGGTCGGGCGTGACCGAACCGGTGCCGAGCGCGGCGGAACTGTTGATCCCGATCGCAGCAGACGTGGCCCGCGCGGTCGTCGTGAAGACGAACTCGGTGCCGGAGAAGTCCACGTGCACGTGGTCGCCCGCGTTCAGCTCGCCCTGCAGGATCTTCTCGCTCAGGCGGTCTTCCACCTCGTGTTGGATCGCACGACGCAGCGGCCGGGCGCCGAGAGCGGGGTCGAAGCCGACCTCGATCAGGCGTTCCTTCGCCGCGGTGGTGAGCTCGACGGTCATGTCGCGGTCGAGCATACGGACCGACAGACGCTTGATGAACAGGTCGACGATCTGCAGCAGTTCCGGCTTCGACAGCTGCGGGAAGACGATGATCTCGTCAACACGGTTGAGGAACTCGGGCTTGAAGTGCTTCTTCAATTCCTCCTTCACCTTGCCGCTCATCCGGTCGTAGCTGGTCGAGGTGTCGCCCTCGATCTGGAAACCGACGGGTCCGCCACTGATGTCCTTGGTACCGAGGTTCGTGGTCATGATGATCACGGTGTTCTTGAAGTCGACGACGCGACCCTGACCATCCGTCAACCGGCCCTCTTCAAGAATCTGAAGCAGCGAGTTGAAGATGTCGGGGTGAGCCTTCTCGATCTCGTCGAACAGCACGACGCTGAACGGCTTGCGGCGCACCTTCTCGGTGAGCTGGCCGCCCTCTTCGAAGCCGACGAATCCGGGAGGAGCACCGAACAGACGCGAAACGGTGTGCTTCTCGCCGTACTCGCTCATGTCGAGCGAGATCATGGCGGCCTCATCGTCGAACAAGAACTCGGCGAGCGCCTTGGCCAGCTCGGTCTTTCCGACACCGGTCGGGCCGGCGAAGACGAACGAACCGCTCGGACGCTTCGGGTCCTTCAGGCCGGCACGGGTGCGACGGATGGTGCGGGCGAGCGCCGAGATGGCCTCTTCCTGACCGATGACGCGCTGGTGCAGTGCCTTCTCCATGAAGACGAGACGCGAGGACTCCTCTTCGGTGAGCTTGAAGACGGGAATGCCGGTGGCCTGTGCGAGCACCTCGGCGATCAGACCTTCGTCGACGACCGCAGTGGTCTTGACGTCGCCCGACTTCCACTTCTTCTCGAGGCGCAGACGCTCGCCGAGGAGGTTCTTCTCCTCGTCGCGCAGGCTGGCGGCCTTCTCGAAGTCCTGGTCTTCGATCGCGGTTTCCTTGGCGGAACGCACGACGGCGATCTTCTCGTCGAACTCACGCAGCTCGGGAGGGCTCGAGAGGATCGACAGGCGCAGGCGAGCGCCGGCCTCGTCGATCAGGTCGATGGCCTTGTCCGGCAGGAAGCGGTCGGAGATGTACCGGTCGGCGAGGTTCGCCGCGGCCACGAGGGCACCATCGGTGATGGACACCTTGTGGTGCGCTTCGTAACGGTCGCGCAGGCCCTTGAGGATGTTGATGGTGTGCGGCAGCGACGGCTCAGCGACCTGAATCGACTGGAAGCGACGCTCGAGCGCGGCATCCTTCTCGAAGTGCTTGCGGTACTCGTCGAGGGTGGTCGCACCGATCGTCTGCAGTTCACCGCGGGCGAGAAGGGGCTTGAGGATGCTGGCGGCATCGATCGCGCCTTCGGCCGCACCGGCTCCGACGAGGGTGTGGATCTCGTCGATGAAGATGATGATGTCGCCGCGAGCGCGGATCTCCTTGGTGACCTTTTTCAGACGCTCTTCGAAGTCACCGCGGTAACGGCTGCCGGCGATGAGCGAACCAAGGTCGAGCGAGTAGAGCTGCTTGTCTTTCAGCGTCTCGGGAACATCGCCCTTGACGATGGCCTGGGCGAGGCCCTCAACGACGGCGGTCTTACCGACGCCGGGCTCACCGATCAGCACGGGGTTGTTCTTCGAGCGACGCGAGAGGATCTGCATGACCCGCTCGATTTCCTTCTCACGGCCGATGACCGGGTCGAGCTTGTTGTCGCGCGCAGCCTGCGTGAGGTTGCGTCCGAACTGGTCGAGGATCTGGCTGCCCGCCTGAGTACCCGTCTGCTCGTTGGCGCCGACCTGCACCTGCTCTTTGCCCTGGTAGCCAGAGAGGAGCTGGATGACCTGCTGGCGCACCCGGTTGAGGTCAGCACCGAGCTTGACGAGCACCTGAGCGGCAACGCCTTCGCCCTCGCGGATCAGGCCGAGCAGGATGTGCTCGGTACCGATGTAGTTGTGGCCGAGCTGCAACGCTTCGCGGAGGCTCAGCTCGAGCACCTTTTTGGCGCGCGGGGTGAACGGAATGTGGCCGGTCGGCTGCTGCTGACCCTGACCGATGATGTCTTGAACCTGCTCGCGCACGGCGTCGAGCGAGATGCCGAGGGACTCCAGCGCCTTGGCGGCGACTCCCTCGCCCTCGTGGATCAGGCCGAGCAGAATGTGCTCGGTACCGATGTAGTTGTGGTTGAGCATCTTGGCCTCTTCCTGGGCCAAAACGACGACGCGACGAGCTCGGTCGGTAAATCTCTCAAACATGTGATTGCTCCCTTGGCACCAGGGCAGTAGTGGCACCGATACAAAAAGAGTAACCAGCCGAAGCTGGGATAGATGCCTCTGTTCGCCCCCAGCGTGATGCCTGAGAGGGAGCACAACGATCAGGGCAGGTTGCATTCAGCTCCTGAAGTCGATACCGTAACGATTATCGTTAGTATCGATAAACGTTAGGTTGCCTCGTGAAGACTCAAACACAGACTCGCTTGACCCGCTTCGAGACCGCGTTTCAGCGGTATCTCACCTGGGTGGCGCTGTTCGGCGCACTCGCGACGGGCGTCATTGCCACGGTGATTGGAGCTCGCGGTCTCGTTTCCAGCCTGTCGTCAGGCGAGATTCCGGTCACGCTCCTCACGGATGCCGCCCTTCCGCCCGAGGCCTCCGGCGGCACCGCTCAGATCGTTGACGGCACGTTCGAGACAGCGTTCGTGACGCTCTCCAACCTCACCCCGCTGACAAGTATTCTCCTGGCCCTGGGCGCCATTGTCGGCATCCTCACCACTCTGATCGTCTCGACGGCAATTGCCCTTCTCTGCTGGAAGCTCCTGAAGCGCCGACCATTTGACCGGTCGGTCTCGTGGATGGCCTACGCCGTTGGGTGCGTTCTGCTGGTCGGCACCATCCTTGGCCAGGGCTTCGGCGGTCTCGGTCGCATGATGGCGGCCAGCGAGCTCAATCACGACGGCCTGGATGGATTCTGGCCGCTGACCACTCCGCTCGACTTCGCACCGGCTTTCGTCGGCATTGTGCTGCTCCTGGTGGCAACCGCATTCGAGACAGGGCGTCGGATGCAGCGCGACACCGAAGGTCTCGTCTAGTGGCGCCCGCCGACATCGACGAGGCCAGCGGCATCCACTGCCGGCTCGACGAGCTGCTCGCCGAACGCGAGATGACGCTCACCCGCCTGAGCGAGTTGGTGGGCGTCAGCGTCGTGAATCTGTCGGTTCTGAAGAACGACCGGGCCCGCGCCATCCGGTTCTCAACCCTCGCGGCAATCTGTGCGGCGCTGAATTGCGAAGTTGGCGACCTGCTCGTCTCTGACCGGCCTGCTTAGCCGCCGAGTTTGAGCGTTGCGGTCGAGTTCGCCCGGCAGAACGGGGAAAGTCGACCGCAACTGACAAACTCGGCGCACTCGCGATGCACAAAGGGCCGGTCGCGAATCGCGACCGGCCCTTCGGAGTGGTGAAGCCTTAGACGAGAGCCTTGGCCTTCAGCGCCGCGAACTCGTCGGCGGTGATCGCACCGGAGTCGAGCAGGGCCTTCGCCTTGGCGATCTCGTCGGCGGTGCTCGAACCGGCGACCTCCTTGATGTAGGACTCAGCGGCCTGCTGGGCGCGCTTCTGGGCCTCAATCGTGCGCTCGGCCATGCCGCGGCCACGCGCGATCAGGTAGACGAGTGCGGTGACGAACGGAACCCAGATCAGGAAGATCACCCAGAGTGCCTTCCACCAGCCGTTGAGCTTGTGGTCGCGGAAGAGGTCTCCGATGATCGAGAAGAGGATCATCAGGTAGGCCACGAAGGCGAAGATCCAGAAGAACGTCCAGATGACATCCCAGATGTTGCTCATGCGGTGATTCCTTTCACTGATTCTGCGCGGTGCAGAAATCGTTCCGGCGGGCAATGCCGCCGAGGCGCGATGAGAGAAGACAGGTGTCAGTTCCCCCCAACGACAACCCCCAAGTATGGTGCAACGGAGGCCAGAACCGCGTCATACCGGGGTACGAATTTTCGATGCGCGGAATCCGCGCCGATTCAGCGGCATTCCTCCGGTCACCTTCCACAAGCATGCTCGGGTTGTCACCCCTGGCTGGCCCCGGGTTTCGGCACTCCCTCGGATTAGGCTTCCCCTATGAGCAATCTCGAGACCGAACCGGAAGAGCGCATCTGCGACGACCTGCCCGGGACGACCAACGGCATCCAGATTCTCGAACCGCGACTGGTGCCGCTCGGCGGGCCGCGCGCGATGACCGTGCGGCGCACGCTGCCGCAGCGTGAACGCTCGTTCATCGGCGCCTGGTGTTTCGTCGATCACTACGGACCGGATGCCCTCGGCGAGCGGTCGATGAACGTGCCGCCGCACCCGCACACCGGTCTGCAGACCGTGAGCTGGCTCTTCGCCGGGGAGGTGGAACACCGCGACTCCGCCGGTTCCCATGCCTTCGTACGCCCCGGCGAACTTAATCTGATGACGGCCGGAGCCGGCATCTCGCACTCCGAAGTGTCGACGCCGGCCACGACGAGTCTGCACGGCGCTCAGCTGTGGACGGCCCTTCCCGACGCACACCGCCACACCGCCCCGTTCTTCGAACGGTACGTGCCGCAGCCCGTTCAGCATCAGGGCGCGGTCGTGCGGGTGTTTCTCGGCAGCCTGCTGGGTCAGGTTTCGACAGCAACCACCTTCAGCCCCCTGCTCGGCGCGCAGATTGATCTGCCGCCGCACACCGAGATCGCGCTGCCCGTCGATGCCGGCTTCGAACACGGGGTGCTTCTTGACACCGGCGCGGTGGCGCTCGACGACGAGCCGGTCCCCCTTCACGCGATCGGGTATCGGGCTCCGGGCGCCGACGTCCTCGTGCTTGCGACCGGCGACGAACCGGCCCGCGTGCTGCTGCTCGGCGGGGCGCCGCTGCACGAGCAGATTGTGATGTGGTGGAACTTCATCGGCCGCAGCCACGACGAGATCGCCGCTTTTCGCACGGCCTGGCAGTCAGATGTGATTGACGGCACGGATGCCGACGGTCGGTTCGGCACCGTCGCCGACTTCGACGGGGCGCCCCTGCCCGCACCCCCGATGCCGAACGTGCGGTTGAAGCCGCGCGAGTGACCCGCGCGGCGCATCCGTTTTCGCGCTAGATCCGCACTAGATCCGCCTACTGAACCGCCGAGGTCAGGCGGGCCAGGTTGTCGAGAATTGTCGAACGCAGCGGCTGCTTCATCCATTCGTCGAGGGTGAGTTCGCGACTGTCCTTGCGATAAGAGTCTTCGACGGCGCGCAGTTGCTGTACAAACGTCTTGCCGCGCACCATCATCGATACCTCCATGTTGAGACTGAACGAGCGCATGTCCATGTTGCTCGAGCCGATCACGGCCACGTCGTCGTCGATGGTGAAGTGCTTGGCGTGCAGAATGTACGGGGCCTTGTACATGTAGATGATGACCCCGGCGCGGAGCAGTTCCTCGTAATACGAGCGTTGTGCGTGGTAGACCAACGCCTGGTCACCGATCTCCGAGACGAAAAGTTCCACGTGGATGCCGCGCTGGGTCGCCGTGGTGATCGCGTAGAGAATCGACTCGTCGGGCACGAAGTACGGGCTCGTAATGATGATGCGCTCTTGCGCGTAGTAGAGCAGCGCCAAGAACAGTCGGAGGTTGTTCTCCCCTTTGAACCCGGGGCCGCTTGGAACAACCTGGCAGTCGAGCGGGTCCGAAACGATTGCCGGATGCACCGGGTCGAGATCGCGGGAGAGCAGTTCCTGCGTCTCGCTGTACCAGTCAGTCAAGAAGATCGCGTTCAGTTCGCCGACGATGGGGCCCTCGACCCGCGTCATCAGGTCTTTCCATTTCAGCCCGCGTCGGATGTTGCTGCGCTCGTTGTACGTGCGATCAATCACGTTCTGCGAGCCCATGTAGCCGACGGCTCCGTCGACGATGAGCAGCTTGCGGTGGTTGCGCAGGTCGGGCCGCTGCCATTTGCCCTTGAACGGCTGCAACGGCAGCATCAGCTCCCAGCGCACACCCGCCGTGGTCAGCCGCCGCTTGGTCTTCCGGTAGCCGGGCTTGCGCATCGACTGGATGTGATCCATCAGCACCCGCACCGACACTCCTCGCGCCACGGCACGCTCGAGGGCGTTGAAAAAGGGTGCAGTCGTGGTGTCGAGAGAGAGGATGTAGAACTCGACGTGCACATACCGTTCGGCCCTGTCGATGTCGGCGATCATCGACGCGAACGTGCCGTTGTAATCGCCGAGCAGGGTGGCGCTGTTGTCGCCGACGAGCGGAAGCGCTCCCAAAGTGCGGTTGAGTTCGACGACGGAGGCGAGCCACGGTGGCCACTGTTCGCCACGCGGCGGCCGTTCCATTCCCTCGGTGTTGTCGAGGATGAACTGGTTGATCTCGGCCTGCATGGCCAAGCGCTTCTTGGGCAGCGTGCGATAGCCGATCAGCAGAAAGAGCAGCACCCCGAGGTAGGGGATGAAGAAAATGGCGAGCAACCAGGCCATCCCCGAGGTGGGTCGGCGGTTGCGCGGCACCACAATTACCGCGACGACACGGATGACGAAGTCGATGACTAAGGCGACCAGAACAGAAATGGTCGCGATATCCATGCCCCCCATGGTCGCTGAGCCTGCGGCCTAGCTCGTGGGCTTATCGAGCCCGAGTCGCGCGCGCTCTTCGGCTTCAATCTCCGAGTAGACGCGGCGCTCCGTGCGGTCGGCATGAATGATCGAGCGCATGACCAGCCAGAAGATCAGACCGACGAGAACAGTCGGCGCGAGCGACCAAGCGGCGTTTGCCCAAAAATTATCCATAGCCCTCTCAGGATACGCGAAAATGTTCCGTCGCGGCTGGGAGCGGCGGCGCGCGCACGGGCAGCGTAGTGTCGCCGGCTTCCGTCGCGAAAACCGCAACAGTCAGCGAACGCCGCACAATCTGCGCGGTCTTCGGTGACACAAGCGTGATCCTTGCGCCTTTGGCCTACACGCCGAGGCGAGAATCGACGCGATGGCTGACCCGACGCACTCATCCGCGACGGCGACGCGACCGAAGACATCCGTCGCGAACACCGCAACTGTCATGCAATAGCGCACAACCTGTGCGGCATTCAGTTCCACCGACGCAAACCTTGCGCTCTTGGTACACGGTGGCGCTCAACGGCCGGCGGCGGAGGCGCGCGGACGCCCCTCGGCAAGGATGGCGCGCACAACTTCCAGGCACAGCGGCATCTGAGTGAGAACCTGGCCGTGGCGAAACCGGTGGTAGCGATAACCGAGCAGGATCAGTTCCGCGTCGCGCCGGGAGTCCTCGTCCCGAGCAGAGTCGTCGTCATGCCACTCGGCGCCATCGAGTTCGATGACGAGCCAGCCGTCGATGAGAATATCGACGTGCCCCACGCGAGAAATCTTGACCTGGATGTCCACTCGCCAACCGGCATCCTCTGCCGCGATTCGAAAGATGGACTCGAGTCCCGACTGCGACTGAGCGTTCACCCGCCGACGCAGGCCGCGAAGGCGACGCGGAAGCCGTGCGAACACCTCGTCAAGCTGAATGTAGGTGGTCAGACGCTGGTGAAGGGCACTGTCGATGGATGCGATCGCGTCGCCTGCCGGCACCCGGGAGATGTGCTGCACGAGGGCGTCGCCCACTGACACCCGCCACCGGCGGTCATCGTTGCTCGGAAAATGCTCGCGCACCCAGAGCCGATGTTCGCCGGGCCCCGTCGGTGGCACGCCGCTCGTTCCCTGTGGTGTTCCGAGCCACACTCCAGATACCTCGGTCACCCAGATCCCGTGGCTGGCCAGTGCGGACCCGGCGGCCAATCGCCCGCGAAGCGCAACGGCGCGCATCGCCTTCGCCTCGGCGCCGCGATGCGCGACCCAGGCCTTCCGGATGGGCCAGAGCTGTTGCGCGGCAAGGGCGCTACGGATGTCGCGGGCCGTGTAACCGAGTTCCTGAAGCTGTGCGCGGGTGGCCAGGTTGCCGAACCGGCCCATATCGGCGCTGAGTGAACGATCCATCGTCTGACTCTGGCTCAAGCCTGGCGCACGCGGATCGGCAAACCATGATCCGTGGAAATCGACGTCCCAGCGCCCCTGTGCAGGAGCACCCCGAGGGGAGCGAGGAACACGCGAGCTTGCGGTCGAGCTCGGCCGAAGGCGCGGCCCGCCTTGACACCTACGCCGCAGCATCCGTCGCGAAAACCGCAACTGTCACCGTATGCCGCACAATCGGTGCGGTGTTCAGCGACAGGTGCGCAATTCTTGCGCTTCTTGCTACACCGAGCGGCGCGGCGCTACTTCGTCAGCACCCCGATGAGGCCCGAGGCGACCATGTAGACACCGACGCCGCCCACGACGACCCAGAGGATGATCCGGTTCATCGACGGGCGGGGGCGCTTGCCCTTGTCCTCGGCGCCGTCGCGCTTGGGCTCGAGCTCGTCCTTCGGCAGGAAGCTCATTACTTCACCAACGGGAAGAGGATGGTCTCGCGGATGCCGAGGCCCGACAGCGCCATCAGCAGGCGGTCGATGCCCATGCCCATACCGCCCGACGGCGGCATGCCGTACTCGAGCGCACGAAGGAACTCCTCATCGAGGCGCATCGCCTCGGGGTCTCCGCCCGCGGCCAGGCTGGCCTGTTCGATGAAGCGATCCCGCTGGATGACGGGGTCGACGAGCTCGGAGTAGCCGGTGGCCAGTTCAAAGCCGCGAATGTAGAGGTCCCACTTCTCGACAACGCCGTCGATCGAACGGTGGCCGCGCACGAGCGGGCTGGTGTCGACCGGGAAGTCCATCACGAAGGTGGGGCGAACCAGGTCGCCCTTCACGAAGTGCTCCCAGAGCTCTTCGATGTACTTGCCGTGAATCGGGTGATCGATTTCGATGCCCTCGCGGTCAGCGAGCGCCTTGAGCTCGGCCAGCGGAGTCTGCGGAGTGAACGCAGTGTCGGCGGCAGCGTTCAGGCTGTCGTACATGCTGATCCGATCCCATTCACCGCCCAGGTCGTACTCGGTGCCGTCGGCCCAGGTGACGACATGGCCGCCCGAGATGGCTTCGGCCGCGTTCTGGATGAGCAGCTGGGTGAGATTGGCGATCGAGTTGTAGTCGCCGTAGGCCTGGTAGGCCTCGAGCATCGCGAACTCGGGCGAGTGCGTGGAGTCGGCGCCTTCGTTGCGGAAGTTGCGGTTGATCTCGTAGACCCGGTCGATGCCGCCGACAACGGCGCGCTTCAAGAAGAGTTCCGGTGCGATGCGCAGGAACAGTTCGGTGTCGAACGCGTTGCTGTGTGTCACGAACGGGCGAGCGGATGCGCCGCCGTGCATGGTCTGCAGCATCGGCGTCTCGATCTCAAGAAAGTCGAGGTCGGTGAAGGTCTTGCGCAGGCTGGCGACGGTCTTCGAGCGGTTGACCACGTTGCGGCGGGCCTGCTCGCGGGCGATCAGGTCGAGGTAGCGGCTGCGCACGCGGGTCTCTTCGCTGAGCTCGGTGTGCAGGTTCGGCAGCGGCAGCAGGGCCTTGGTGGCGATCTGCCATTCGGCGACCATGATCGACAGTTCGCCGCTCCGGGAAGAAATGACTTCACCCGAAACGAAGAGGTGGTCGCCGAGGTCGACGAGTTCCTTCCAGTTCGCGAGTGACTCTTCGCCGACGACGGCGAGCGAGACCATGGCCTGGATGCGGCTGCCGTCTCCGGACTGCAAGCTCGCGAAGCAGAGCTTGCCGGTGTTGCGCTGGTGCACGACACGGCCGGCGAGCCCGACGGTGACGCCGGTGGTGGCATCCGCTTCGAGGTCGCCGAAGCGCGCGCGCACGGCGGGGATCGTGTCGGTAATCGGCACGGAGACCGGGTACGCGCCGCCGCCGGGGGTTGTCGACAGGGCGTTCAGGCGTTCCCGCTTGCCGAGGCGCACGACCTTCTGCTCGTTCATCTCGGCGGCGGTGAACCCACCGTCGACGAGTTCGGCTTCAGCGGTAGCGTCGGCCTCGGGAGCTGCCGCGGCAGCCGCCTTGGCCTTGGCAGCGGCCTTCACCGCAGCTTTCGCCTCCGCTTTTGCTGCGCGCTTTGCGGCCAGCTCCAACTGAGCGGGGGTGGCGTCTGCTGCGATGTTCTCGGTCATGCGGTTCTCCGTCGGATGGCTGTTTGAAGCCGGCTGGGCTGGCTTACGAAACCCGTGATGGTGGTGAGTTGAGGTCAAGTGGGACGTTGTCGATGAGTCTGGTCGTTCCGACATACGCGGCGACGAGCATCCTGGCCGCGCCGCGATAGTCGTCATCGACCGGTAGAAAACTCTGCGGATGCACGACAACGAGGTACTCCAGTTTAACCAGTGGCTGGGTGTCGATGATTCCGTGCGCCGCCGCGACCGCCGCGCGTGCGTTCGGCGCGGCAGCTTCCGCCGCGCGCAGCCCCGCCGAAATCGCCCCGGCGCCCAGCTTTTCGGCCTCGGTGAGGTACTGGTTGCGGCTCGAGAGTGCGAGTCCGGTACTCTCCCGCACCGTCGGGGCCACCTCGATCTCGACCGGAAGGTTGAGATCGGCGACCATGCGCCGAACCAAGAACACCTGTTGCGCGTCTTTCTGGCCGAAAACCGCGGCATCGCAGCCGACGATGTTGAACAGTTTCGCGACGACGGTGAGCATCCCGTCGAAGTGTCCGGGGCGGGCGGCACCCTCATAGAGCGTCCCGGCGTCCCCCGCCGTGACGCGGGTCGCGGTCGGACCGTTGGGGTACATCTCGAGCGCCGTCGGAGCGAACACGAACGGAACGCCGAGCGGAGCCAGTGCGGCGACATCCGCCTGCAACGTGCGCGGGTAGCTGTCGAGGTCTTCACCGGCACCGAACTGCAGCGGGTTCACGAAGATCGACACGACAACGATGTCGCCGAGTTCCTGTGCCCGGGCGACCAACGAGAGGTGCCCGGCGTGCAGGGCGCCCATGGTCGGCACGAGTACGACGCGCGGGGGTCGCCGTGTGTCGCCGGCGCGGCGAGACGTGGCGGCGGATGCCTGCAGCCTCGCCTCGGTCAGACGCTGACGCAGTTCGCTGATCGACCCGATCACCTGCGGCGCGGTCGGCTCGACCTGACTCTCTGCGCTCATCAGTCCTCCTGGTCGAATTGGTTGAACTGGTCGAACGGAAACGGACCGTCGCCGAGTTCGTCACGGCCCCGCATCCGCAAGGTGCGCCGATCCGGCCCGGTGCTCGCCAGGGCGTTCTCCATGGCCGAGCGCACCAGGGGCGCGATCACTGCGCCCGGATGCTCGATCCCGATGCCCGCCAGCAGACTGGTGGCCTGCTCGATGATGGAGCTCGAAAAGGCAGTGGCCGTCTCGATCGCTTCCGCGTAGCCGGGCCGGTCGGCCTCGGCCACGATCACCGGTTCCCCACCCATCTCAACGACGAGTGCCTGCCCGATCGGCAGAACCGGGCTCGAGGCGGTCACCGCGAAATAGCTGTCCGCGAGCCGGGCCAGGTCGATGCTCGTGCCGGTGAAGGTGAGCGCCGGGTGAATCGCGAGCGGAATCGCCCCGGCCGCCTGGGCGGGAGCGAGAATCGCGGTGCCGAACTGCGCCGAGGTGTGCAGCACGAGCTGGCCGGGCCGCCAGGTCTGGGTTGCCGCAAGTCCCGCGACCAGACCGGCCAGCTCGGAATCGGGCACGGCGATGATGACGAGTTCACTGCGCTCGACGATCTCCGGCACGGTCAGAATCGGCACGTTGGGAAGGATGGCGTCGGCCCGGTCGCGGCTCGCCTGGGAGATGGCGGTAATGCCGATGACCGCGTGGCCGGCGCCGGCGAGGGCGGCGCCGAGAATGGGGCCGACACGGCCGGCGCCGATGATGCCGATGCCGAGGCGTCCGGGACGGGGTGTCATGCGTTCATTCCGCTCTGTTCGTTCCATCGATGACTGGTGTCGGAGGTGGCCGATTCAATGGCTCCCCGGGCGACGTGCTCGAACAACCGCGACGCCTCGTCGACATCGACGACGCTGAGAGTGCCGAAGACCGGGCCGGTGACGGTGTGCAGGCGGGCCGAGGCGAGGCGCAGCATCCGTCGCACCGGTCCTTGCTCGATGGCGACGCTCTGCAGGCGGGCGAGCGGAATCAGCACGAGTTGGCGCGAGAGTTGACCACTCCGGATCAATACGACATCCTCGGCCACCGAATAGCCGGTGCGGCGCCAGGAGAAGGGCCGGAGCCACGCGGCCCGGTGGGGCGCGTTCCGGTAACCGTCATCGCCGGCGGACTCGACGGACCCGGCTCGATCGGCACGACCGGTCCCGAGCAGACCCGCGGTCACGAGCGAATGCTGCTCCTCGGCCGTGAAACTCGGCAGGATGAGTGCGAGCACGCGGGCAGCATCGGCCAAGCTTCCGACCGGGAGGATCGTGGTGTTGGCCTGACCGGCAGCCCCCGAGTTCGAAGAATGACTGGCCTTGTTGACGCGGATCTCCCACCACCCGAACAGGCGCCACAGCAGTGGCTGACTCACGCTGATCGCATGGATGCGCCCGGGCGGCAGCGTCTCGTTGCTGGTGGTGAAGAGGCCGAATCCCACACGTACCCCGTCGGGTGTTCCGGCAATGCTGTAGCGCAGCGACTTCGTGAACCGCGAGAAGTAGTAGGTGGCGCTACCGATCAGGCCGGGCAGAATCGCGAACAGAATCCAGTTCGAGGCTCCGGTGTTCACGATCACGATGAGCGCCACGATCCCGGCAAACAGAAAGAGTGTGAAGCCGCTGAAAAGGATTGAGCCGATCAGTCGCCCAACCGGGATCGACACGACGGATGCGGGCGGTGCGGCATCGGGGTCGAGCTCGGGGGCCAGAAACTCGGCGACGCGGTCTGAGGCGAAGCTGCCGATCGTGGCACCAATCCCCGTCGCAGCCGGACCTGTCACCTCGGGACGCGTCGCCCCGGCGCCCGCATCTGCACCGATACCCAATTCAGGAGCGGAGGTGCGTTGTGGACTCCCTGCATCGGGTTCGGGGGCGACACGCCAGTCCGTTCCTGAATGCGGTCCCGCGGCGGCGAGGGGCGCGGCCGGCAGCGCAGTTGCAGCGGCCGCGCCTGCGTCGGCGCCACCTGCACCCGCCGCGGTCCCCGCACCGGCACGCGCCTCGCCCTGCCGCACCCCGGAGGCGAGCCGCAGGATGTCCCGACGCAGCCCGTCGGCCAGCGCCGAGCCGAGGTAGGCCAGTTGCACATTCGCATCCTGGCCGGCGACACTGATCTCGAGTTTTGCCGCTCCGAACAAGCGTGGAATCAGCGGTCGCACAATGTTCACGCCCTGAATGCGGTCGAGCCTCGCCTTGCGGTGGCTGCGAAAGAGAATGCCGCTGCGCACTTCGACCGACTCGTCGCTGACCCGGAAGGTGTGCATCCGCCAGGAGAGATAGAACCCGATCAGGATGACGATGAGGACAACGGCGACGCCGCCGAGCGCCCAGCCGACCGCCCCGCGGCGCACGATCTCGTCGATCGGATCACCGCTGTAGCTCGGCACCCCGAAAAACAGGTCGATGAGTCGCTCGCGGAGGTTCGCGATGATGAATCCGAGAACCGCGAAGACGAAGATTCCTCCACGCAGCAACGGGCTGGCCGGGTAGAGACGGTGCCACTCTCCGTCGGCCAGCGAGGCCGGAGCCGCGTCGGTGCGAGCCGGCGAACTCACAGCCCGGCCCGGCGGCTTTCCGCCAGCTCGACCAGCCGGTCGCGGAGGGCCTCCGCGTCGGCCTCAGCCAGCCCCGGGATGGCGACCCCGCTGGATGCAGCGGCCGTCACGAACTTGAGGTCGGCCAGGCCGAGCCACCGAGCCACGGGGCCACGGGTGATGTCGACCAGCTGCATCCGGCCGTAGGGCACCGACACGAAACGCTGGAACATGATGCCGCGACGAAAGAGCAGGTCATCCTGGCGCAGCTGATAGCCGATTGAGCGCACTCGCCGCGGCAGAACGATCAACGAGATGAGGGTGATCAGCGCCACCGCAGCGCCCACGTAGACCGCCCACTGCAGGTCCATGGCGAGCCACACGAATGCGGCAATGGCGCAAACGATGACCCCGAACAGCAGTGTGCTGACGATTTCGACGACGACGTATCGCGGTGCGACACGCTTCCACGCGTCATCGGCACCGATGCTCACGTTTCGGTCGGTCCCGGCGGCGCGGGTAGCGGCGACCTGGTCCGATTCGACCTGCGTTTCAACCTGGCCCGATTCGACCTGCTTCGATTCGACCTGCTCAGACATGTGTCGCTCCATGCTCGTTCTGGTCATCATCCGACGGCGGCAGTGTGCAGAAATGTTCGGCGATGAGTCCGCCGGCAAGCAGAAGTGCCGCGCCGACCGCCGCAGCAATTGCCAGCCATAACGATGTTACCGCCGGCACCACCGAGCGGGTCAGGATGTAGAGCACGATCCCGCTGGAGCCACCGAGCAGCAGCGCTCCGCTCAAACTTGATGCCTTCGCCAGCACGGCCACCCGCATTGCAACGAAGGGGTTGACCGGTTTGACGGCCTTTCCTGTGCCGTTCGCGCGCGTGGCCTGGCGAATCGGCCAGGCGAGCGCCACGACGATGCTGCCGACGGCAACCAGGGTGATCGGCAAGGAGATCGGCGGAACAATCTGCGGAAAACCGGATGCCGCAGCGGCGATCTCAAGGAGAAAACCGAGCACGAGTCCGACCAGGGCGAGCGCGATCAGTGGTGTCGCATGAGTGCGCTTCATCGGGTGGCCTCCCCGGTGCGTGCCGAAGCGGAAGCGGAAGCGGAAGCGGAATCATCTGTGCCAGAAGCGGCCTGACGCCGCACGGTGTTCGGCATGGCAGCCAGCAGGTCGGCAACCCGGCCCAGCCCGGGAATCTCAGCCTCAGCATCGATGTCGAGCCACGGAGCGAGAACAAAATCACGCTCGGCCGCACGCGGGTGCGGCAGCGTCAAGCGCGGGTCGTCTTGCTGCACTGTGCCGAACGCGATCAGGTCGATGTCAAGGGTGCGGTCTCCCCACCGCTCAGCGCGCACCCGTCCGTGGTCTGCTTCGATGCGGTTGACCGCATCGAGCAGATCGTCGGCCGTGCGGCGGTAACGGATGCGGATCACCGCGTTCAAATATTCGGGGGCATCGGCGTCGACGCCGTGGAGTTTGACCGCTGCCGATTCATAGATCGGCGAGGCGGCCACGAGCTCAGCGCCATCGAGCGCAGCGATCTCCCGCACAGCTGCCGCCAGGGTCGCCGCTCGGTCGCCGAGGTTGCTGCCGAGGGCGAGCACCACACTCACTCCCACTCCCCCGTCTCCGCCATCGCCCGGCCGAGCGCCGTGAGGGGTCGCAAATCGACCTTCGTGGGGCTCGGGAAGGTCGATCTGCGACCCCTCACGGCCCGGGGACGGCGTCATTCGGACGCCTCGGCATCCGAGGACGCGTCAGCGTGCGGATAGTCGGCGCGCGTGCGCTCGATCTGCACCGCGACATCCTCGAAGAACACCGGGATCGGCGCCTGCGGCTTGTGCAGCGTCACGCGCACGCGTTCGACAGCTGCAAAGCCGAAGGCCACCCCGGCCACGCGTTCGGCAACGGTTTCAATGAGATCGACCGGATTCTCGGCGACGGCATCGGTCACGGCAACGGCCAGTTCGCCGTAGTGCACGGTCTGGGTCAAGTCGTCCCCCGACGCCGCCTTGCGCAGGTCGAGCCAGACGGTGACGTCGATGATGAAATCTTGCCCGTTCTCCCGTTCGAAGTCGAAGACGCCGTGGTGTGCGTTCACACGCAGTCCGGTGAGGGTGATCGAGTCGGTGCTCATGGGTCCATTCTGGCCGACGTGAGGTGATCAAGCACGTTCAGCGCCGTTCGCGTCGCCCGCACGTCATGCACCCGCACCGCCCAGGCTCCGGCCTGCGCGGCATGCACGCTGAGCACCGCGGTCGGCAGGTCTCGATCGGCGAACGACGCCTCGGCCGGCAGAACCTCTGCCAGAAAGCGTTTGCGCGAGACACCGACCAAGACCGGCAACCCCAGTTCATCGAGTGCCGACAGGTGGGCGAGCAGTCGCCAATTGTGCTCCGCGCGTTTGGCGAAGCCGAACCCGGGGTCGAGCACAATCTTGTCTCTGGCCACGCCGGCCGTGGTGAGTGCATCGACGCGCGCCGCCAACTCACCGGTGACCTCGGCGACCACGTCGCCGTACTCTGCGAGCGAATCCATTTCATCGGCGTGGCCGCGCCAGTGCATCGCCACGTAGGTCAGGCCGGTCTCGGCCGCGACGGATGCCATCAGCGGGTCGGCCAGACCACCGGAGACGTCGTTGATGATGCTGGCACCGGCGGCGGCGGCGGCACGGGCGGTCGACGAGTTGAGGGTGTCGACGCTCACGACGACACCCTGCCGCGCGAGCTCGGTGATCACCGGCAGCACGCGACGCTGCTCGTCGGCGGGCGAAACGCGTCCGGCGCCCGGCCGGGTCGACTCACCGCCGACGTCGATCAGGTCAGCGCCCTCGGCGAGGAGTGTGTGAGCGTGCCGGAGCGCGGCATCCGTGTGTGAAAAAAGGCCGCCGTCACTGAACGAATCGGGAGTGACGTTGAGCACTCCCATGATCAGTGTCACGCCCGGGCCCCGATCAGGGCCATGATCTCGGCGCGGGCAACCGGGTCGGTCAGTGCGCCCCGCGAGGCCAGCGTGACGGTGGAGCTGCCGGTCTGGCGCGGGCCACGAGCCGAAACACATCCGTGCACGGCATCCAGCACGACGAGCACCCCCTGAGGGTCCAACCCCGTCTGCAGGGCGTCGGCGATCTCCTCGGTCAGACGCTCCTGCATCTGCGGCCGAGCCGCCAGAGTTTCAAGCACGGCGGGAAGGCGTCCCAGGCCGACGACGCGGTCACCGGGCAGATAGGCCAGGTGGGCGACGCCGTGGAACGGAAGCAGGTGGTGCTCGCAAATCGACCGGAAAACCAGGTTGCGCAACAGCACCAGCTCGCCGGTGTGCTCGCCGACCGCCACCGTGTCGGTCAGATGATCGAGCGGATTCTGCCCGATTCCGGCAAAGAACTCGCGGTACGCCTCGGCCACGCGCCGCGGCGTCGATTCCAGGCCGGCGCGACCCGGGTCTTCCCCGATCGCGGCCAGAATCTCTGCGACGGCGGCCTCAACGCGTGCCTTGTCGACTGCCACGGCGGCCTAGGCGGTAGCGGGACGCGGTGCCCGGTTGGGCTCGCGCTTGGGCTTGGCGTCTGCCGCCGCGCCGCTGGAAACTCCCCCGTCGACTGCTCCCGCATCGATGGGCGCCTTCGGCTCCGGCATGGCGATGGGCGGAACGTCGGAGACGGGACGCTTGTCGCTTGAGAGCCACTGCGGGCGCGGAGGAAGCTTGACGACGCCTTCGAAGATCGGGGCGAGTGCGACCTGGTCGAGCGTTTCGTGCTCGAGCAGTGCCTGCGCCAGCCGGTCGAGGATCTCCCGGTTCTGGTTCAGCACCAGGTAGGCCTCGTCGTGGGCGTTTTCGAGCAGCTCGCGCACCTCGGTGTCCACGCGCTCGGCGAGGCGCTCCGAATAGTCGCGCTGGTGACCCATGTCACGGCCGAGGAACATTTCGCCGGATGCCTGACCCAACTTGAGCGGGCCGACGGCCGCGCTCATGCCGAACTCGGTGACCATCTTGCGGGCCGTGGAGGTGGCCTTTTCGATGTCGTTCGAGGCACCGGTGGTCGGGTCGTGGAAGATGATTTCTTCGGCGACACGGCCGCCCATTGAGTAGGCGAGCTGGTCGAGGAGCTCATTGCGCGAAACCGAGTAGCGGTCTTCGAGGGGCATCACCATCGTGTATCCGAGGGCACGTCCACGCGGGAGGATCGTGATCTTGGTCACCGGGTCGGTGTTGTTCATCGCCGTGGCCACCAGGGCGTGACCGCCCTCGTGATAGGCGGTGATCAGCTTCTCCTTGTCGCGCATGATGCGGGTGCGGCGCTGCGGGCCGGCCATCACGCGGTCGACGGCCTCGTCGAGGGCCCGGTTGTCGATGAGCTGCGCGTTGGAGCGCGCGGTGAGCAGGGCTGCCTCGTTGAGCACGTTGGCCAGGTCGGCGCCGGTGAAGCCCGGCGTCTTGCGGGCGAGCACCTCGAGGTCGACGCCCTGAGCCATCGGCTTGCCCTTGGCGTGCACCTCAAGAATGTGCTTGCGGCCGAGCATGTCGGGGGCGTCGACGCCGATCTGGCGGTCGAAGCGTCCGGGGCGAAGAAGCGCGGGGTCGAGGATGTCCGGACGGTTCGTCGCGGCGATCAGGATGACGTTCGCCTTGACGTCGAAGCCGTCCATCTCAACGAGCAGCTGGTTCAGGGTCTGCTCACGCTCATCGTGACCGCCGCCCATTCCGGCGCCACGGTGGCGGCCGACGGCGTCGATCTCGTCGATGAAGATGATTGCCGGAGCGTTTTCTTTCGCCTGCTGGAACAGGTCACGCACACGACTGGCACCGACACCGACGAACATCTCAACGAAATCAGAACCGGAGATCGAGTAGAACGGCACGCCGGCCTCGCCGGCGACAGCGCGGGCGAGAAGCGTCTTGCCGGTTCCGGGAGGGCCGTACAGCAGCACGCCCTTCGGGATGCGGGCACCGACCGCCTGGAAACGGGCGGGGTCTTTCAAGAAGTCTTTGATCTCGTGAAGTTCTTCGATGGCCTCGTCGGCACCGGCGACATCCGCGAAGGTGACCTGCGGAGTCTCCTTGGTGACAAGTTTCGCCTTCGACTTGCCGAACTGCATGACCTTGTTTCCGCCGCCCTGCATGCCGGAGAGCATCAGCCAGAAGAACACGCCGATCAGCAGAACGGGAAGCAGGATGCCGAGCAGCGACAGGAACCAGTTGGCCTGCGGCACCTCGTCGGTGAAGCCGTCCTTCGGGTTCGCGCTGGTGACAGCCTCGACGACCTCCGTGCCTCGCGGCGCGACGTAGTAGAACTGCACCTGCTTGCCGAGGTCACCGTCTGGCTCAGCCAGGGTGAGGTCGACGCGCTGATCACCGTCGATGATCGTCGCCTCGCTCACCTTGCCGTCTTTCAGAAGCTCAAGACCCTGCTGGGTGGTGACTTCCTTGAATCCCGACATGGTGAGCAGGCTCGAGCCCACCCACACAGCGATGACTGCAAGCACGATGTAGAGGAGCGGGCCGCGAAGAAGCTTCTTGACGTTCATGGTGCTCACAGGCTACCGCCCCAGCACTGAACGAATGCCGCATGTTCGCCGTGAGGGGAACAGTTTCTAGAAAGTGTGGTGCGATGCGGCTAGGTTGCGGCTAAACGTTAGGAATAGACGTGCGCGAGGCGCAGCCTCGCGAAAGGCGGCAGCCCCGACTCAGGAAACCTATCGACCCGCGCCGCCGTTCTCGTAGACCTACGAGTAAACGTGAGGAGCAAGGATCCCCACCGAACGCAAGTTGCGGTACTTCTCCGCGTAGTCGAGGCCGTAGCCGACGACGAACTTGTTGGGGATGTCGAAGCCGACGTACTTGACGTCGATCTCCACAGTCGCCGCCTCGGGCTTGCGAAGCAGCGCGCAGACTTCGACGGATGCGGGGCCACGCGACTTGAGGTTCGCCAGCAGCCAGGACAGGGTGAGGCCTGAGTCGATGATGTCCTCGACGATCAGAACGTGGCGCCCCATGAGGTCGGTGTCGAGGTCCTTCAGGATGCGCACGACGCCGCTGGACGAGGTGCCGGAGCCGTAGGAGCTGACGGCCATCCAGTCCATGGTGATCGGCAGCGTGAGTTCGCGGGCCAGGTCGGCCATGACCATGACCGCGCCCTTCAGCACACCGACGAGCAGCACGTCTTTGCCGGCGTAGTCGGTTTCGATGCTGCGACACATCTCGGCCAGGCGAGCGCGAATCTGCTCCTGGTCGATCAGGATTTCAGTGAGGTCGCCATCAATGTCGCGAGGTTCCATGGGAACGAAAGAGTCCTTTGCTCGGTGGGGTGCCCGGTGCTGAAAAGACCAGCATTCCGTCCTGACGATTAACTCTAACGCCTGGCAGGTCGAGCGGTTTCTGCCCGTGCCAATCGGTCACGAGGCTGAGTACGGCGAGCGTGTGCACTCGTTCGAGCGACACGCCGAACTCACTTTCGACCATGTACCTGACAATGCGTTGGCGCAAGGCCGGCGGATTCGCCGCCAGCACCCCGACCGACACGGCAATGCCGGCTTCGGCCGGTTCGCAGATTTCCTCGATGATCTCGACCACCATCGCGTCGAGCGCGGCGGAGTCCTCTCGCAACTGATCGGCGGTGCGCGCGAGTGCCTCAGCGATCCCTGGGCCGAGCTCGGCCTCCAACGTCGGCAGCACCACGTTCCGCACCCGCACCCGGGCGTAGCGGGGGTCGAGATTGTGCGGGTCGTCCCACGGCGCGATTCCCGCGTCGACACAGAATTGTCGGGTCGTCGCACGACGGATGCCGAGCATCGGTCGAAGATACGGCCCGGCGATCGCGGCCATCCCCTGCAAACTGCCCGCGCCGGAGCCGCGCGCCAAGCCGAGTAGCACCGTTTCGGCCTGGTCGTCGAGGGTGTGGCCGAGCACGACGTGACTGGCGCCGGTCTCGGTGCGCGCCGCATCGAGCGCCGCATACCGGGCGGCACGGGCTGTGGCCTCTGGCCCGTCTCCCCCTCCGCCGTCAATGTGCACCCGGCGCACCAGAACCGGATCGAGTCCGAGTGCTTGCGCCTGCTGGGCAGCCGTGGCGGCGAACTCGGCCGAACCGGCCTGCAGACCGTGGTCGACGATCACCGCGCCCGCACGAAGACCGGCGCGCGGCGCTTCGAATGCCGTCGCCGCGGCCAACGCGAGCGAATCCGCTCCACCCGACAGCGCAACGAGCACGACCGGTGAATCAGTGGAATCCGGCCGATCCGCCAGTGCCGCGGCGAGCGACTCACGCACGGCTCGGCGCACGTCGGCGATGGCGGGGGTCAATCGCGGGCGGCGTTCAGAGTCCATCCAGTAACGTTATCCCCAGACTTCGACGGCCATTGCGGCATCCGGATGCATTCACTCGCGCGAGGCAGCCGGCCGTCGATCACGCAGATGTCCAATCGATGTGCTCATTCAGGCGCGTTGAACCATCAACGTAGAACCACGAAACGTTGATCCGAAACCTTGAATCAGAGGAGAACCGGCCATGGCCGAATACACCGCAGTCATTGAGATCCCCCGCGGAAGCCGCAACAAGTACGAGGTCGACCACGAGACCGGTCGCGTCTACCTCGACCGCGTGCTCTACACGGCATTCGTCTACCCGACCGACTACGGCTACTTCGAGAACACGCTCGGCCTCGACGGCGACCCCGTCGACGTGCTCGTGCTGCTCGACTACCCGCTGTTCCCGGGCGTGGGCGTCAAGGCTCGCCCGGTCGGCGTCTTCAACATGACCGACGATGGCGGCTCAGACGCCAAGGTCATCGCAGTTCCGGCCGGCGACCCGCGCTGGGACCACATCCAGGACGTCAACGACATCCCCGAGTACACCCGCAAGGAAATCGAGCACTTCTTCGAGCACTACAAGGACCTCGAGCCCGGCAAGTGGGTCAAGACCGAGGGTTGGGGCGACGCCGCTGAGGCCGACCAGATCATCCGCGACGGCATCGAGAAGCTGGCTGCCGAAGGCCACTAGCCTCCTGCACACGTGAAGAAGGCCCCCTGAATCTCGATCCAGGGGGCCTTCTTCAATTCAACGGATGTCGCGATCGGCTAGCCGGTCGGACGACCGACGTAGGCGGCGACGTCGTTCCAGCTCCAGATCGAGTGGATGCGCACGGGCTTGCCGACGTCAGGAGCCTCGAGGATCTGACCGCCGCCCATGTAGATCGCGACGTGATAGAAGTCGCCGGGGCGGTCTTCCCAGAAAACCAGGTCGCCGACTTGAGCCTGTGAGAACGGGACCAGTCGGTTCCGATTCATCATCGTGTAGTACTGATTCGTCGCCGAGTGGCTCCCGATGGAGACACCGGCCGCGCCGTAGGCCTTCATCGTCAGCCCGGAGCAGTCCCAGACATCCGGGCCCGCGCCGCCGAGCTGATACCGCTTGCCGAGCTGGTTGCGGGCGAAGGCGATCGCCGTCTCCACCGCGCTCGCGTTCGGGGGTGCGACGACCGGCGGACTCACCGGCGGAGTCACGGGCGGGTTCACCGGCGGGTTCGGGTTCACCGGCGGCGTGACCGGCGGATTGACCGGTGGATTCACGGGCGGGTTCGGGTTCGTCGGCGGGTTCGGGTTCGTCGGCGGGTTCGGGTTCGTCGGCGGGTTCGGGTTCGTCGGCGGGTTCGGGTTGGTGGGCGGCGGCCCCGGCTTGTTCTTCTCGGCCTCGGCCTGCGCATCCGCGGCCTTCTTGGCATCGAGCGCCGCACGGTACTCGCGCTCGGCCGATGCCGTCGTGTCGTTCAGCAGCGCGAGCTGCTCGAACAACTCGTTCGACTTCTTCTGCTCGGTTTCGTAGGCGGCGTTCGAGGCTTGCGAGGCTGCATTGGCCGTTTCGAACGTCGACTTGGATTCGCCAACGAGCCGGGTGCGCTCCGCGGTGGCCGCAGTCGCCTGCTCACCGAGCGACGTCGCCTCGTTCTTGTCTTGCATCGCCGTGCGGTAAATGGTCGCTGACTGCTCGCTGAGTTTGCTGGCGGTGCCGAGCTGCTGCAGCAGATCGTCGGCGGAGCTGCCGTTGAGAAACAACTTGACCGAGAGATCCTGCGCACCGGACTTCGCCAGGTGCGCGGCAATCAACCCGGCGCGCATCCGTGAGGTTTCCGCAGCGGCCTGCGCATCCTTTGCCTGTGTTTTCAGCGTCGCCTCACGCTCGGTCGCGGCGTCGAGCTTGTCCTGGGTCACTCGATAGGCCTCTGCGGCGATCAGCGACGTCTTGGTGGCAGCTTCAGCGGATGCCCGCAGCCCGTCGAGCAGTCCGGAGATCGCGTCGATCTGTGCGCGCTTCGCGGCCTCGTTCTGCTTGGCCTTCGCGACCTCATCCCAGCTCGGGTATCCGGGGTCGGCGATCGCCGCCGGGGCAGAGATGCCGACGGTTGCCGTGACGGCCCCAACGGCGACTGCCGCGAAGAGGGTGGCCGGTTTCACACGCGATAAAGGTCGAGTCTTGTTATTAGCCAAGGGGTGCTCCCATCGATGCCATGAACGGTTGGGCATCTTGACGTTGCCCGTTTATTCGTACTTCGAAGTGCAGGTGGCAGCCGGTCGAAGCGCCGGTCGTTCCCGAGCTCGCGATGTTCTGTCCGACACCAACCTGTTGGCCCACGCCAACAAACAGACCGCCGTCCCTGATGTGCGCGTAGCCCGTTGCAATACCGTTGCCGTGGTCGATCAAGATGAAGTTGCCGTAGGTGCCGTTCCGGCCCGCATAGGTGACGACGCCGTCGTGCGCTGCGTAGATCGGTGAATAGCAACCGGTTCCGAGGTCGGTGCCCGAGTGATAGCTGCTGCTGCAGCCGTCGCTGCCGCAGAGGACCGGGCGCGGTCCGAAGACGTCGGTGATGCGCCCGCTGGCCGGGACCGCCCAGCCCTGTGAGCTGATGTACCCGCCGCCGAGACCGGGGCCGGCGGAGCCGCTGCCACCGCCACCGCCGCTTCCGCCGCCTGCGGCCGCCGCGGCAGCGGCCGCTTCTGCAGCGAGCCGGGCACGCTCTGCCACGCCGGCCTCGTAGCCGGCGGCCGTTGTCGCCTGGGTGTCCTGCAGGAACTTGAGCTGCTGTTCGAGCTCGATCTTCTTCGATTGAGATTCGGCCAACGCGGCCTCTGCCGCGTCGGATGCCGCCTGCGCAGCGGCAAGTGCCGATTCTGCGGCAACGCGCAGCTTCTCCCGCTCTGATTCGGCAATGACAGCCTGGTCGCCGAGCGCTTGGGCAGTGTTCGTCGCGGTTTGGGCCTGCTCATAGACCTCGGAGCTGCGCTGCACGAGTTTGCTCATGCTGCCGAGCTTCGACAAAAGCTCCGTCGCCTCTTCGCCGGCGCCGGTTCCGTCGAGAAGCAGATTGACGCTGAGGTCGGTGCCGCCGCTGCGGTAGAGCTGAGCGGCGAGCTGGCCGGCTTGGCGAGTTGCAGTACTTGCAGTCGCTTTGCTTGAGTCGGCCTGCTCCTTCAGCGACGTGGCGCGCCGGGCGGCTTCATCGAACTTGTCTTGGGCGATCTGAAGCTCAGTGCTGCGCGCGAGCGCTTCGGCTTCGGTACGTTCGACCTCGGCCTGCAGCCCGACGAGGAGCGACTTGATCGATTGAACCTGCGCCTCACCGGCCGCGGTATTTGATTTGGCCTTCTCGAGGTCCTGCCAGCTGGGGTAGCTGGCAGCCTGAGCGCTGACCGATGGCGCAATCAAACTGAATGCGAGAACAAGCGATGTCGCTAGCCCGACCACCGACAGGATGCGTGCGCGTTTATTTCGCAACTTCGTGCTCAGTGCGGTCGGCATCCGGTACATAACTCCCCGTTCGGGCGTGTGATCTTCACTTCTGTCACTCGCGTCGTCAATTTTCACACTAACAACTCCAGGCAACTCTCGCCCAGCAAGAATCCCGAATCTATCTCGGAGGCGCCGAAAACCTTCGACCATTCGCCGAGGGTCGCTAAATCAAGGCATGCCGGCCGGAGACCGCCTCGAGGCGTCACGCGACACGCCAGGCGGTTTTCGATTTGGGCATTCGGCCGAACTCTGCGTATGCTTATGCGTCGGAAGTCATACACGTTATGACCTCTCGGCCCCATCGTTTAGCGGCCTAGGACGGCGCCCTTTCACGGCGTTAACACGGGTTCGAATCCCGTTGGGGTCACACAATTAAATACGCAGTATAGTAATATCAAGCAAGTGAACAAATAGCAGTAAATCTCGAGTTGTAAAACTAAATGTAGACTTGTCTACATCGAGGCCCTGTAGCGCAGTTGGTTAGCGTGCCGCCCTGTCACGGCGGAGGTCGCGGGTTCAAGTCCCGTCAGGGTCGCCAGGCTGAAAGCCCTTCTGAGAGGAAGGGCTTTTGCCTTAGAAAGCGGCTTCTCGAAGCAGTTTTCCGGCTCTGTAGCTCAGTTGGTAGAGCGTTCGACTGAAAATCGAAAGGTCACCGGATCGATGCCGGTCGGAGCCACTGAAATCCTCGTAAGGCTTCTACTTACGGGGATTTCTTTATTTAAGCGGGAGTTGCCGCCGGGCAACCAAGGGTTTTCTCGGTTTCAGCGGTCGATTCCCTCGGCCCGTCGCCGAGGCTGTGCCATTAATGTGCCATTAAGGCGGGCAGGGGTCCGCCGCTGTTCCGTTTCCGGTTGGGCGCCCTCGTCTTCTTTCAGCGCGTCGTTGAGGGCAGCTCCTGCACGAAGCGCGACGCCCTCCCGGGCACGCGAATAGCGCTCGGTTACCTGGAGGCTTGAGTGACCCAGGGTCGCCTGCACATCTGGAGCGCTGGCGCCGGCGTCGAACAGGATGGTCGCGAAGGTGTGGCGGAGGTCGTGGATCCGCAGGGTGGGTCGGCCGATCGCCGTCCGTAACTCGTCCCAGTCGGCGCCCCGGCGCGCATTGTAGTTCGTGAGCCGTCCGCCATCTGCGCCGTCGAAGAGCAGGTCGTTGGGCCGTTTGCCCCGCGCAGCCGCCTCGGCGTATGGGCGCAGCGCGTCGATCAGCGGGACCTCGCGTGACTTATGGCTCTTCGGCGACTGCTCGATCAGTTCGCCGCGCATGCCTGGACTAAGCGACCGGCTGACCCGGATGATGCCACGCTCGAAATCGACATCGCCGACCCGCAGCGCTGTGGCCTCCCCCGCCCTCATCCCGGTGTAGACGAGAGCGGCGAGGTAGCGACGGTAGACGCCGTCGGGCACGAGTTCGAGCAGCTCGCGAATTTGGTCGAGGGTGAGCGCGCGCGAGACCGGCGAGATTGACTCGCGCATGCTCGGCCGCTTGACCTCGCGCGCCGGGTCGTAGTCGATGAACCGGGAACGCCGGGCGCCGTCCAGCACAGCACGGCGAGTGCATCGTTCTTGGCGGATGCCCCGCCCGACCACGCGACCATCGCCGACTCGATCATCGGCGAAGTGATGTCCTCGAGCCGCTGGCGGCCAAGTGCCGGCTTTATACGGAGTCGCCAGGCGACGCCGTAGCTGCGCGCGGTAGCGGGCCGCACCGATGACTCGATCGCCGGCCAGTACTTCTCGTGCCACTGCTCGAGCGTCATCGAGCCGTTCGGGTTGCGGCCGGCGACCAGCTTCGCGAGCTCGCGCTTGGCTTCGGCCAACGTCAGGAACGTGCGCGATCGTTCTGCGACGCCACCCTCGACGCTCGGGCCGACGACGCGGATCTGGTACCGCTGCCGGTCGGCGCGCCAGCGAATGCCTTCTGGGAGCGGGCGTCCCGTGCGCGGATCAACCCTCGTCGGGGAATCCCGGCTGGGCCCCCCGGCCATCAGCTTTCCGTCCCACCCCGCGCTAGCACATCGTCGATCGTGTCGGCGCTCCACAGCAAGTGCTTGCCCATGTGCGCGTCGGGCTCAGGAATCAGCCCGTCGTGACGAAGCTTGTCGAAAGTCGAGACTGGAACGCGGCACCGCGCGGCCGCCTCGACACGACTCAGGTACTCGACCCTCAGCGCAGCGTCGACCGTAATGCACTCCTTCGGCTGACATGCCTACGGTGCTGGCATCTAGTGCACGCCGGCACACGCGCGGCTATTTGCAATTACCTGAGAATATCACCGTTGCGCGGCTTTTGGCAAGAACCTGAGATGTTTGGCTAGACTCGGCGCATGGATCTTTCCACGCCGCGCCCTGGCGACCAGTCGTACGACGGCCTGCTGGTCGCAAGCGACCTGCCCGACGGGTGGTATCTGCCCAGCCGATTCCCCGGTGAGCGTGACGATGACGCGAGCGAGCAGATCGATCTCGTGCTCGGGTATAACGACGGCGTTGCCACCGACTCGCGACACGAGACGCAGCGCGCCTCCGACGAGAACGAGACGATCGACGGGCGCTGGCGCTATCTCGAGCACGAGGCCACGCACACTCGAGTGATGATCCGCCTGCAGCGTCAGCTCTTCGCCGTGCCGGAGGAGGTCCGCATCACCGGCGTGATTTACCTACCCTGGCGCCCAGGCGACCCGATCACGAGTCAGCTTCTCCGCGAGTTGCCGACGGCCCGCATCGAGGCGGCGATCAACAAGCGCCTGTTTGCGATGAAGCGTACCGAGACGATCACGGGCGGAAAGATCCTCCTCCCCTCAGGACGCAAGATCAGCGAGCGCGACCTGCTCAAGCCGCTGGGCGATCCGAAGAAGGTCGCGGACTTCTACGAACTAGTCGCCCTCCAGCACAGCCGCCTCACCCAGCGGGGTGACGCCAACCCGAGCGCGACAATGGCAGAGGTCAACGGAATAGCACTCTCGACCGCACAGGGGTGGGTGACGAAGGCGCGGGAGCGCGGGCTGCTGCCGCCCGGGCGGCGGGGACGGGCTGGGTAGCAGCACGACGAGACGCGATCGGGCCGCTCGAGCGGTGGCGGCTCCGACGTGGGCGATGATACGTACCGAGCGCCTTCAGCACCTGCGCACCTCGCCGGTAGGCCGACCCCCGAGAACGGTAGGCGGCTACGACAGTCGCCCTCCTAAGACGAGGTAACCGCTGATATTACGCATCCACCGGGCGAGGTGGTTGAAGCCGAAAATTTTCCCGCCTGCCCGCATGCGGCCCGGCCCCACCGACCGGGCTGAAAGACTCGTCGCGGGCAACATCGAACCGATCGTCGAGCGTTGCCTGGTCATGTGACGGGGCCGCACACGCCCACGGGAAGCCGCGCTAGACGTCACTGCCTTCGCCGACCCGTATGCTGTCGGCATGAGAGTGCAAGGCGAACGAGCGCAGGTGCTCATCACCGTCAAGGCGACGCCTCAGCCGTCGACAAACTACGGCGACACCTCGTGCATCGCTGGCATCCGCGTCGATGGCATTCAACCGTCTTGGATCCGGCTCTACCCGATGGCCTTCCGATGGCTTGATGGGGACTCACAGTTCAAAAAATATGACGTCATCGAACTCGAGGTACGCCGCAGGGATCCCGACACACGCAAGGAGAGCTATTCGCCCACCCAGAACTCCTGGAGAGTCGTCCAGAAGCTTCCACCATGGAGAGCCATCCACGAAGTCGTCGGACAACTTGAGCCCACGACAACGTGCGACCTCAGCCGAGCTGCATCCGCCGACGGTGCCGCGCACTCGTTAGGGCTCATTTACCCGGCAGATGTCGATCGCCTTGAGTTCGAGCCTCACCCAAAATGGACGCCAGATCAGCTGGCAAAGATGAAGGCGCGCATCGAGAAAGAATCGTCCGCTCTCATTCCAATGAGCGGCTCGATCCCCGCCATCCTGAAGGAGCCGGCGTTCAAAGTCCGATATCGATACCGTTGCGAGGCGTTGAGATGCCCCGGACACCAGGGACGCATTTTGGACTGGGAATTGACCTCACTGCAGAACCGCCTCCGCCATCGCGGTGATGACGTGAAAGCTGGAGTCACCGAAAAGTTCCTTGACCAGATGTTCGCCTCAGAACGCCGCTCGGGTTTCTACATGGGAAACTTCGAGCTCGCTGCGCGCCGAGGGAAATTCAGCGTCTTGGGTGTCTATTGGCCGAGAGCAGAGGATACGGTCGCTCCGCAGCCAACGCTCTTCTAGGACGCAATCAAGGCGCGCTCGAGCAGCATCCGCACTTGCTCGAGCACTTGCTCACGGTGGCAATGCCGCTCGTCCTGCTCATAGCAGAACAGGACCACTTCACCCGATCGAGCGAGTTCAGCGACCTCTTGAAGGGCTGACGCTGCGGTCTCGGACCGCAGCTCCTGCCGAAAGCGATCGCGCACCTCACGCGCGAGGTCCGTTGTCAGTTCGCCGTATCCGGCACGGTTGTCCCGCTGATTTCCGAGCGCCGGCATGTGGATATATGCGATGTCGGCAGCCTCGAGCGCCTCACGCAGAGCACGCTTCGAAAACCCACGCTTTCGGGAGATCGCGTTGAGACGAACGTCGACCAGAGCCCCCACCCCTCGGATGCGTAGCCGCGAGATGAAATCGTCCAGCGCCAATCCTTCGTAGCCAATTCCCGTGATGCTCATTTGTCGTTCCTTCCGTCGACGCAGCCGATGCGCTGCCACCCGGCACCGCGAACTGCAGTACAGAGCATCGCGCCGCGCGGCGAAACGTCGGCCACACGCCACGCACGTCCGATTTGGCGCACGTCGAGCGCGAAGCTCTTCGGCGACCAAGGCAGAGAGCGTTGTCAGCTCACCCAACGATAGGCGTCCGACGTTCTGCATGTAACGCATAATAGCTGTTACACGCCGGCACGATCGCTCAGCGGCCCGGCGAGGTGCGCGACGAGCCGCCGAATACTTGCCCTTCTCGTCTGACGAGATCGCTCGCATCACGCGCGGCCTGCGCGATCTACCTGTATCGCTGTGCGTCTCAGGAAGCTCGGCGAAGCCTCTACGGGGCACGCGCGCGGGTTGCGATAGAGCACTGGTTGCTCCCTCAGTCGCCACCATCATCACGGCGGAGAAAATGGCGAAGATGGTGAAGACCGGAGCCTCCCGCCAGGACAGGCTCGGTTCGCTCACTCAGCGAGCCGCGGAGCGTACGCGTCGGTCCCGATTGTTGCCGCAAACTCGCGTGCCCACGCGAAGTCTTGGACAGTCGAAACGATGTGACGTGACGCCATGAAGACGTGCGCCGTGTTCTCGCTAAGGGCCATCTCGGATGTCACCTCGACCGGCGAAACGGTGTTATTCAACCTACGCACCCCGCTGCCCTGCCATTCGCCCTCGTCCGGGTACGCGAACATAATGACATCGGGCGCGAGTGGGTACGCCAAATACGTACCTGCAGGGAATAGGGCACCTCTCACCCACATTCGATTGTCGTTGGTCCGAAACGTGACCGGATTATCGGAGGTAACCAACGGGGTAGAGGAAGGGTTCAGCGCCAATACCCACGTCGACGTTGTGATCCGTAGCGCGAGGCCGTCAACCACAACCTCGTCCCAAAGAAGATCGAGATGGCGTTCTCGCGCCTCCGCGTCGGTTGTTTCTACCGCTTGGTCGGCGCCGACGGTGAGTTTCATGAGCAATTCGCGAGTGTCGGCGGTGCGAAAGGCTTGGAGCGCCAGGAAAAGGCCCATCGTGTCACGGTCATCGTCTGAGATATCAAGAGGGTCGCCGGGTGCAGAGACTCGAGCTTGCGCTAGCCAATGATTGATGATTACGGCAGCGTCGTGCTCTAAGGCGCTGAACTGACGTTCCATGGTCAGGGGGTCGTGTCCTGCGGAGTGGAGACCGTCGTGGAAGTAGAACCGCGATTCAGCTGCGATCGACCCCGGCTTAGCAATGAACACCCGGTCGAGCGCCCGGTCCCACACCCAAAGCTTGCCGTTTTCATCAGCGAATCGTCGCAAATAGAACTGGGGCACAAAGTGATGCAACTTCGGTGAACTCATACAGCGAGTCTGCCGAGGTAATGTGTCATTCCGAGGCGCCCCTCCGCGAGCCGGCATCCCCTTCTTTTTCGCCTTCCCCTATTCCCCCTGAATGGACGTATGCTACCGTAGGTAGTTGCAAGAACCTGAGCCAGCTCGGAGGGCGGCAATGAAGGGTGGCGTAATCCTGTTTCGGGGCACCGGGGCCGACGCGCGCCGCTACCTCGAGTCGGATCGATCACGCGCTGACGAGTACTACCTCGAAGGCGGGACATCCATCGCCGAGTTCTCCGTCGTCGACGGCGACGGCGCGGTGATCGGCGAAGGGGCGCTCACCCCAGACGAGTACGCGCAGTGGGTCAACTGGATCAACCCACTCACCACCGAGTCGATGGGCAAGCCGAGGCTACCGGGAGACGGACGGCAGGGATCGCCGCGCTTCGCTGAGATGGTCGTGAACGCACCGAAGTCGCTGTCGATCGCCGCGGCCCTGCACCCCGAGGTGTCCGTCGCACTCGACGCCGCGCAAGGCGACGCAGTCGCCGCAATCCGCGCCTGGCTCGGCCAACATTCCGTCACCCGCGTCGGACCGCGCGAGCAGCAGCGAGTCGTGCCGGTCGAACAGTTGGAGACGATCGCCGTCTCGCACAAAACCTCCCGGGCCGGAGACCCGCACCGGCACATGCACTTCCAGATCGGGACGCGTGTGTGGGCAGCCGACGCATGGCGTGGCCTCGACACCGCGGCGCTGTTCAGGCAGCAAGGCGCAATCCGTTCGCTGGGCACGGCAGTGATTGCCGCGCATCCGCATCTCGCGGCGGTCCTCGACGCCCACGGCCTCACCTTTGATCCCGTGACCGGAGAAGTCGCGGAGCTGCAGCCCTTCAACGCCGTGATGAGCAAGCGAGCTGAGCAGGTCGCGCGTAACCTCACGCACTTCGAGAAGGAGCGGCGCACTGCGCATCCCGACCAGCAGCCTGGCCCGTCTGCGATGTCGCGCCTAGTCGCCATGTCCTGGGATCACGAGCGGCCGCACAAGCGACCGACCGCGCTCGGCAACGAGGCGGCATGGCGAGCCGAGCTCGAGGACCTCGGCTACCGCTCAGATGTCGCCCGAGCGCCGGTGCGCACGTCCGTTTCGCTTGAGGATGTGAGTGTTCGGGATGTCGCATCGCGCGCTCTCGACCGCTGCGCGGCTGCCGCGTCGACGTGGACGGTGCACGACATTCAGGAGCACGTCACACACATCATCACGGAGACCGGCCTGCGCGCTGCCCACGAACCGCTGCGAGAGCTCGTTATGCTCACGACGCGGTTGGCCACCCAGGATTGCCTGTCGGTCCTACCGCCCGAGAGCGCGCATCCCGAGCACGTCGCGCACCTCACGAGCCTGCACGTCATCGCCTCCGAGACCCGGCTGCGCGACCTACTCACGGCACGGGCTGCCTATGCGGGCGGTCGCCTCGCACCAGACGTGATGCATGTCGCGCGCCGCCACCGGCTCGACCCAGCGCAAGCGCGGGCAGCCACCGCAGTGGCATCCAGCGATCCGCTTGTGGTCGTGGAAGGCGCTGCAGGCGCGGGCAAGACGATGATGCTTGCCGGCGCGATCGAGGCCGCCGCTGCGCACGGCCGGGCAACTCGAGTCATAACGCCGACGAAGAAGGCGGCCGACGTTGCGCATCAGGAACTGGGTGTTGTGACCGACAGTGTCGCGAAGCTCGTCCACGAGCACGGCTGGCGCTGGAATCGCGACGGAGTCTGGACGCGACTCTCGATCGGGGAGACCGACCCCGAAACCGGCGCACGCTACACGGGCCCGACGACGGCCGCGCGACTCGTGCGCGGCGAGCGGATTGTGGTCGATGAAGCTGGCATGCTCGACCAGGACACAGCACTCGCGCTCCTCGCCGTCGCGGACGAGTACGGCGCCACCGTCGCCCTGGTCGGCGACCGCGCACAGCTCGCCGCGATCGGCCGCGGCGGCATACTCGACATGGCCGCCCAATTCCTCCCCCGCGAGCTCAACCTGACTACCGTGCACCGCTTCACCGACCCCGCGTACGCCGCACTCACGGTTCAGATGCGGCACGGGGTCCATCCGGAGGCTGTGTTCGATCGCCTTCACACACTTCGTCCTGCATGAGAGCACGGATGCCCCGCAGGAGGCGCTCGCGCGTGAGTGGTCCGACGGAGACGGCATCACCGTGGCAACCAACGACGAAGCGCGCGAACTGAGCGCTTGCATCCGAGACGAGAGGCTACTCGCCGGCCAAGTTGACGACTGCCGCACCGCGACCGGTCGCGACGGTCTCAGCATCGGACGCGGGGATGTGATCCAGACGCGGCAGAATGACTCCGAAATTCGCGTAGTGAACCGGCAGACCTGGCTCGTGCAAAGCGTGGGCGACGACGGCGCGGTGTGGGCAAAGGAACGCGCCTCGAGTCGGCGACAACGCGCTGTGCGACTGCCGACGGACTACGTCGCTGAGCACACCCATCTAGCGTACGCGTCGACCGCCTACGGGATGCAGGGCGCCACCGTGCGCGAGTCCCACACGGTCCTCGGCGACCGCATGGATGCTGCGGGCATCTACGTGGGCATGACACGCGGACGTAACTCCAACCGCCTGCACGTCGTCGCACCTGACTTCGATGATGCACGGGAGCAGTTCGTCTTCGCGACGGAATGCGACCGCGCCGATCGCGGGCTCGCCAAGGCCACAGCGTCCGCGCAGGAGTCCATGCGCGGACTCGCGACCGGCACGGAGAAGTGGCGTCGCGGAACTCGTCAGCTGAACGGGACGAGCTTCAGCTTGGCCTCTTCAACGCGTAACACGCCGGAAGTCGGCCTGAGCCGATGAGGTGCAAGTTCCCTGACCTGGCTCTTGTGGCCTTCGCCCGCTTAGCCCCCAAAGAGGGGCTGTGCACACTGACCCGAATGGCAAAAAGCTAATCCGCGAGTCCAGTACTCATAGAGCCAGACATGAGATGGAATAGAAAAGCGGCTCGAGATGAGGCCTCTGTCCGCGCATGGTGGAAGGGCTGAAAAGTACGCGACGTCTTGATGGCACCCGGTCGCAGATGGGGGTTCCACTGTCACCAAAAAGGGGACCGTCACCCGTCTTGCCAGATGCGGAGACGATCACGTACGATGGCAGAAGAGAAATTGGGGTTTCGGGAGTCTTCTGGCTTTCGGAATCGCGGTACTGATTGAACCAACGCACGCCCTCCAACTCGTCAACATGAGGTTGTTGGGCCAGGCTAGGACCTTCGGGTGTCCATGCTTCACGGCATGGAAGGCGATCAGTGAAGTTGTTGGCTATTTCCTCGTCGCTCTCTGAATTTCAGAGGGCAGCATTTATTCGGCGCGAGGAGCCTTGGCTATGCCCAATTCATCGAAACAGCACTCTGCAGACGATCGGCAACAGCCGAACGCTCCCCTTTTTGGGACGGATGCGACTTATTCGACGAATGCTGGGCCCATTGCTCCTCCAGCCTCAGAACCTCAGGGCGCGGCTGGAGAGACATCGTCTCTCCAGCCCGACTCCCTCCGTTCCATGGACCTTCTCTTGGATGGACTTCGGGCGTTGGCTTGGAAGGGAAGCCCGCCGGCCGCAGCTGGCGTCTATTCGCGCATGAAGCGGATTGATCCGACCTTCTCCTACACGGATGACGGGTTCAACTCCTTCCGACAGCTTCTGGAGGAAGCGGAGCTGCGGCGGCTAGTTGTCGTCGACAGGACACCAGGGTCGAGCGACGTGACAGTGCGCGGTGTCAACTCGTCGGTTACAAGTGAGGCGGGTCCGGCGAAGCCCCGAAGCACCAGCATTCAGATCAACGTCGACCTGTGGCAAGCGCTTCTAGATTGGGATCCCGGCGCACACTACGTCTTCAATCGAGTCAGTGGGAAGACGACGAAAGGCACCACGGCCGACACTGCCGATTACGTCGTCGTCCCGTCCATCACGAAAGACGAGCAGCTTGGGTGGATGCGAGCATTCGCCGAAGCCCAAGATTCCCATGACACCCGCCAGGCCCTCCTGAGCGCACTCGACGAGGATGTCCCCGTCAGAGGTTTTTCCCATGCCGTTCGCGACCTCGAGGCTGCGGGCCGGCGATGGAAGCGTTACCTGAAAAAGCGTGTCCTCGACCGGGCCACGACGTGGGCGGATACCCAAGGTATCCCGCTATCAGCCATCGAAAGTGTCAAAGTACCGACGAAGGCTGAAGCTCTCTCCTCGCTAGAACCGTCCACCGCGCCACAGGCGGCAGACGACGGCGTCCTGAAGGCTCGGGTGCTCGACATCCTAGCCTCGATGCCGCTGAGTGAGTTGTTGCGTCTTCCGATCCCGGTCGAGTACGCGCTCAAGCAGTGAAGTTGGCGGCGGGTGCGCAGCTGCTTTCGCTTGTCACAGACGCAACGCTCGTCAGCAGCGCTGTTCACAATCTGACGCGCTCCAACCCGCATCCGATCGGTGCAGGCATCAAGGCAAAGAAGGCTTACGCAACCGACGTTGGGAAGTTTGCCCTGCCCCAAGCGGGCACGGGAATGCAGCGGCTCAAAGAACTTGGTGTGCGGCAAATCGCAGGTCTCACCGAGGAAGAGTCTCGGGCGGTCTGGTGCTCTCTCCTCCAAACGCCCAAACTAACACTCGTGGTTCCGATACCGAGCGGAGACGAGTGGGCGTCCAACGGGAAGCTCGTCCCTCGGGAGCGACTCCGCCAGCTGACCCTCGTCTCGGTCTTCCGGCACGACGATGAATTTCTCGAGGCCGGCGTTGTGTACCATGCCCCCTTCGCAGGGGTCGCGACATTGACGTTGGCTCTTGCTGAAACAGGCGGAAGCTCGCCCGACGCATGGTTGACAACGACCTGGCACGACTCGACTCGTTCTCTCCAGGGCGCGCTTGAGCCGGTATTTGGTTCCATCGGAATGGCTCACAAGGCGTCCGGGACCTCCGTCGCGATCATTTTCAACACCGACGAGATCGATCTCGCGGACGCCGGTTGGGAAAAGAGAGTCAAGCTGTCGGCAGCCGTGGCCGGTGTTGAAGCCAACATTTTTGGCTTGACTTCGGACCAAGACACGAATTTCCTCGAAAAGACGCTATCGACCCACATGCCCAACCACCTGCTCTTCGTCGGCACGAGCTGCCCCCTGAACGACGTACGCGACAACTTTGGGGCGACGCATGGTTTCGACCGAGTTGGCACCCTGGTCGGAGAGACACCCGACGACGTCCTTCAATCTCTTCGCGAGCGATTCGCCGCCATCGTGGGCTTATCGCCGTCGCTGCAAATCCAGCTGCCACGAGACACAAGACCGAAGCGCAAAGCCGGAAGCCTTCCATTCCCCTTTCAGGCCGAGCCGACCGAGTGCTTGCACCTCCAAGACGGCCACCGGTATCTTCGCGACCCGGGGACGGGGCTCTACTGGACGCGCGATACGGCCGGGCATTCGGAGATTCCTTTCAAGACCTACCGTAAGACGGCTACGCAATTGCTATTCGAGGCCGATCGAGACTTTGAAGGTAACCGGGTAACGGCCAAGCATAAGGGCGCAGTTCTCGCCACGATCGGCCTCGCATCGCTGAGTCCTTGCTCGCATCCTGTCGCGCATAAGGCTTCGTGACGGAGCTTCGCAAAGCAACTAAGCACACGCGACGTCTGCCGGAAAAGTAGCAATGCCCGCGTGGGAATATTTCGTCCCGACGCGTAAAGGAGAAGACGCATGCTCGTTTTCGAGACTGGGATCGCAGGCGGGTCACCCTTCCGAGACCATCCGCGCCTTGAGGACGAGGCCGAGCTCCTGCCAGGGACGGCACCAATTTAGTTTTGCAGTGCCAGCCGCAAGCGCGGTGCGGCAGCTGGCCCACACCTCACGCGAGCCGCCCACGGTGTCAGTCAGGTGCACAGAGATGTCACTCTCGACCAGAAGCTCGACCTCGTCGACTCCGTCGCCACGCGCTCCTGAAGGAAGGCCCACTTCGAGCCGAGCACATAGTCGCCAGCGCCGCTCGAGTGGGGCTGGCGAGCCAGTCGTGGGCCATTAAGGGGCCATTAATGGCCCAAAAAGCAACTGAAACGAACTGCGATCATTCAGAATGATTCCTGATCAGCGCGATATCGCCTCCAGAGATACAGTACGAGAACACCCTCAGGCTCACTGAAAATCGGAAGGTCACCGGATCGATGCCGGTCGGAGCCACTTGGCCATCTGCGGGCTTCTACCGCGGGTGGCCTTTTTTCATTTAAGCCGACTCGAATCAGGCGTGACTTTTCCGCCCACCCCAGCCGATGCAGCGCTCGAGGCCGTCGCCGAATCCAGCCCTCATTCACGTCGATGACCATGGGCCCACATCACGCCCCCCGATTGGGGCACAGCGCCCCGCGCGCGATTCACGCTAATGTCAGCCTGTGTCTAGCTGAGAATTTGTCAGCTATTCATCGTCGGTGGATCGGTCCCCTAGGCCGTGAGCCCGATGCAACCTGAAACATAACCTGTACACCCGAATTGCAGGGAATGGCTAGTGAAAACATCGACAATGTGTCGACGATTCTGTCGACCCAATAGACCCGAATCCATCAGGACCAGCGCGTCAGCGCCTCCGCAGCGACACCCCCAGGGGAACCGCGCTGTGTGGGGGGTGAGCGCCGGATGACTGACCCGAAGCCACGCGATCAGGCCTCATCGAGCGCGGCGAGCGCACCCCCGCCGGTTCTTCGCCTGATCCCGACGCCACCTCCGGCACCGGCGGTGTTCTTTCCCCCTGTCGACGCCCTCTCGGCAGGGCTGGTCTGGGCGAAGCGCTATCGCGCACGTCTCCAGTTCACCGACATCAGCATCATCATGATCGCCGTCAGCCTCGCGTTGATGCTGCGCTTCGGCGGCGCGAGCACCGTGACCCCGAGTTCACTTCACGTCGAGTACTGGTCGATCTCGGTGCTTATCATTGCCGCGTGGATTGTCGCCCTCGGCGCCTTTCACACCCGCGATTCCCGGGTGATCGGCGTCGGAGCTGCCGAGTACCGCCAGGTGATGAATGCGAGCGCGCTCGCCTTCGGGCTGCTGGCCATCGGTTTCCTGGTCTTCCAGGTCGAGATCGCACGCGGCTACTTCATGCTTGCGCTTCCGCTCGGCATGGTCGGATTGCTGCTCGATCGGTGGCTCTGGCGCAAATGGCTGCTTCGCCAGAGACGCTTCGGGCACTACCTGGCCCGCGCCATCGTCGTGGGTAACCGCGAGGACGTCGAATACGTTGTCGGTCAGATCGATGACAAATCCGGTGCCGCCTATTACGTCGTCGGCGTGGCCCTCGAATCGGATCAGCCAGAGACCATCACCGTGGGAGGCCATTGCGTTCCCATCGTGTCCGATTTTGAACATGTGGCGGCCGCAGCCGCGACACTGGGCGTGGACACCGTCGTCGTCGCGGGCCAACCGCAAGGCGGAAGCCAATTCATCCGCAATCTCGGCTGGGACCTCGAATCCACGTCGGCCGAACTCGTACTCTCCAGCCGGTTGACCGACATCGCCGGACCACGCATCCATTTTCGGCCGGTTGAGGGACTTCCCCTCATCCATGTCGAAATCCCCCATTTCGACGGCGCCAAGCACGCGTTGAAACGCTTCGTCGATGTCGTGCTGTCCGCGACAGCCCTCCTCATGTTTGCGCCTTTGCTGCTCCTCATCGCGCTGCTGATCAAACTCGACAGCCCCGGCCCTGTGCTCTTCCGGCAGGAGCGATGCGGACGCGGCGGTCGCACCTTCCGCATTCTGAAGTTCCGGTCGATGGTGGCCACTGCCGAAGACGACCTGGCCGGCCTTCTCGACCAGAACGAGGCTTCCGGCGTTCTCTTCAAACTGCGCAACGATCCCCGGGTGACGCGGGTCGGCCGGGTGCTCCGCAAGTACTCCCTCGATGAACTTCCGCAGATCTGGAACATCCTCGTCGGCCAGATGAGTGTGGTCGGTCCGCGACCGCCGCTGCCGGCCGAGGTGCTGTCCTACGAGACCCATGTGCATCGCCGCCTCTACATCAAGCCCGGGCTGACCGGAATGTGGCAGGTGAATGGTCGTTCGAACCTGAGCTGGGAAGACAGCGTCAGGCTCGACCTCTACTACGTCGAGAACTGGTCGCTTGCCGGCGACTTGATGATCATCTGGCGCACTGTCAAGACAGTCATTCGTCCCGTTGGCGCCTACTGACCGGTGCCGAAGGCATCCTGAATCGAATTGTACGAGGAGTGAACGTGTCACGTGTTGGATATGCCGGCGGGGCCTTCGACCTGTTCCATGTCGGCCACCTGAACATTCTCAAGCATGCGAAAAGCCAGTGCGACCACCTCATCGCCGGCGTCGTCTCCGACGAAATGCTCCTGCAGACGAAAGGCCGCGGACCGGTGGTCCCCCTCGGGGAACGCTTGGAGATCGTGCGACATATCTCGTTCGTCGATGAGGCAGTGGAAGAGCGGCTCCCGAACAAGCTCGACACCTGGCGCGAGGTGCGTTTCGACGTCTATTTCAAAGGCGACGACTGGAAGGGCACCGAGCGCGGTCGGAAGCTCGAGCGCGAATTCGCCGCGGTCGGTGTCGAAGTCGTCTACTTCCCGTACACCATGGAGACATCGAGCACGACCCTCCGGCGCGCCCTGGACTCGCTCGACACCCTCGGTTCCGCCACACTCCTCCGTCGCCGGGGCTTTCCTCCACGGCTCGCGAGGTCGACACCCCGGCACGGTCAGGCCTGACCAACACTCGCTTTCATTGCGCGCACCGTTTCGATTCGTTGGCCGAGTTTTCGATTGACGATGAGCTGTTCCGATCGGGGCAACCGCATCGTCGACGCTCGAAACGCCCGTGCGAAGTCGGCAAGCGAACGCTCGAAATCCGCCGGAGTGATGTCTGGGCTGAAGCCGAGCGTGGTCAGCCTTCTGAATGAATGGCCAAGAACCGACTGGCTGAGGTCGGCGAACGCCGACGCAACGTCAGGGTCGGTCCACGACGCATGTCTCCACGCCAGCGAGGCAGTGACCTGCCCCGGATGCACGCGGTACAGCAGAGTCGGACGCGGCAGGCGCCGTATCCCCACACCGGCTGCAGCCAGACGCAGCCACAGGTCATAGTCCTCCGCCGGCACCGGCCGATATCCGCCCACTCGTGTCAGCGCGTCGCGTCGCGCGAACATGGTGGGGTGTGAAACCGGATTTGTCAGCAACAGGTGAAATGGAAAAGCCCGCGCGCTAATCGCCAGCGGAGCCGCAAGACCAATTCGGCGGGCATCCGGTCGCCAATTGAGAACCGTCGTGAAGTTGACCTCGGCCGCCGGAGATATCGCGCGTCGCTGATAGTGAAATCTTCCCCGCAGTGTGACGTCATCGGCATCCATGCGTGCGACAAATTCGCTGTCGGTGTGTTCAAGCAGCAGGTTCAACGCGGTCGCGACCCCCACCGACTGAGGTGCGGTGATCACGCGCACCACCCGGGAATCGTAGGACTGCACGAGCGAGAGAGTGGCGTCAGTGCTTCCGTCGTTGAAAACCACGATTTCGGAATCGGTGGGCAGCGCCCTCAGCGTGGAGCCGAGGGCCCTCGCGATCGTCAGCTCACCGTTCTTCACGGGAACGATCACGCTCAACCGTGGCATGGAGGAACACCTCCGCCGAGGCCACTCTGTCGGCTCATCTCACAGCCCGCGACCATGCCGGTTGACCGCCGACACCAGAGGGCCCGCCGGCACCAGACCTGTTGCAATCGCCCACGCCGCGTAGGCCCTCAATTGAGATCGATCATGTCCGATCGTTCGCCTGGCCCACTGCTTCGCCTCCGGCCGTCGCCCGAGCGCCGCCATCGCAAACGCGATTTGGCCTTCGATCCGCGCTGACCCGATTGCGCTCTGGGTGAATTCGGGATGTTTGTTCAGCAGGTAGGTGAGACCGTCGACGATCCCTTCCCACTTGCCGTCGAAGAATGACGTGCGGTTCCAATGCACAACGACCAGGGGCTCCGGCACTGCCCGGATGAGCCCGACGCGCGACGCCCGCAAGAGGAAGTCGTAGTCTTCCCCGTAGGAAGCGGGCAACTCCTCGTCGACCAGACCGATCGGGCCGGTCACGTCTGATCTCCGGAACAGAAATGACGACGGGTGAAGCTCCGTCAGCCGGGATCTGATCAAGTCGGCGAACTCGGTGCGTTCCGGCGGAATCCGGTCCACGAGTCGACCTGACGTGGCGATCCGGATGCCCGTCGCGATGAGAACCGCGTCGGGATGCTCCCTCCACAGGGCGATCTGACGAGCAAGTTTCGATGGCAACCATTCGTCGTCATCGTCGCAGAAAGCGACAAGCTCACCGTCGGAGGCGAGGATTCCGGTGTTCCGGCCGCCGGCCAGGCCAGGTGAACGAGTGTTCGCCACGGTTCGCAACCGTCGCCGCAGGAGCGGAACCTCGACGTCGTCGAGCGGATCGATTTCGATGCGGTCAGAGACCACGGTCACATCGATCGCACCGGCATAGTCCTGGCCGAGCACTGCTCGTACTGCCGTGCGAAGCATCTGGGGCCTGCCTCGAGTCGCAATCACGACACTGACGCGAGGCATCCGCTCGCCCTGCTGCTCTGCCACCCTGTCCCCCGCCTCCTGCGCGTCGAAAAGTCGACACGTGTGACAACCGTGGTTCGACAACCGTGGCGTTAGTGTAGCCGACGAACTGAGGACCGCTCAGCTTGAGTTTCGGGCGCTCGATCCGATCCGGGACGCATAGTGAGCGCTGCGGCGATCATCGCCAGCGACAGGCCCGTCGCCATGATTCCGTAGTAGGCCGACTCCACGATGACGACGAGTAAGACCGTGTTGCATGCTACCTGCACCGGATCCCGTGCCCGAAACGATGCGCAGAAAGCCCAGACCAACCACCCCATGAAGAGAATCACCGCCGGAAATCCGTGCGAGAACATGACCATCCACACTTGACCCTGGGTGCCGGCCGCCGGAATATACGGCGACGCCGACGGCCGAGGTGCTCCGTAACCGAACAGGGGCGAATCCAGAGTGCGCGTGAACGTCTCGACATAGAGACTCGCCCGGTCCTGCGTCGACGAACTCATCTCGACGCGGTCGGTCAGCCGCTGCTCGATCGGAAGCACCGCGAAGGCCACCGCCACCAGCATCACCAACCCGGCCACCATGAGAATCGCTTTGAGGCTGCCCCGGGCAATTGCCCGCACGCTGACGTAGACGACGGCGAGCCCGAGCCCGATGAACATCCCCCGGTTCAAGGTCAGAAATGCCGGAACGAATGACACCGGGATGGCGAGGAGTAACCACCAGAACCGTCGTTCCCTCCGCACGAGAACCAGGTAGGCGACCACGATCGGCGTCAGCATCGAGTACGCATTGCCCCAGCCGTTGGTATAGAGAAACGGCGCGCTCGGTCGCGGGTCGAGTTTGAGCCAACCCGTCGGATTGTATTGAGAGACGCGGCGCACCACCATTTCCTGCACCAACTCGTTCGAGCTGATCGTCGGCGAGAAGAGGAGGCCGAACGGCGTGTGCACGGTGAACAGCGGAACGAGCACTCCCAGATACCCGCCGGCGACGACAATCAGCCAGAACACCGTCAACACCCCCGCGACATAGCGCACGGTCAATCTCGATCTGGCGTTGTAGACGTAGATAAACACCACGGTGACGGTGAGATAGAGCAGCGCCCGGTAGAGAAAGCCGAGTAGACGCCCGCCGGTATCGATCCCGACTACCGAGCAGGCCATCCAGACCAGAAAGAGCAGCCAGATCCCGAAACCACGAGGCACTTCGACATGCCCGTGGCGCGCCAGATAGAAAACCATCACCGCGGCCAACGCGATCCAGACTGCTTCGCCCGGACCCAGCAGCCACCAGAGCGGGAAGAGCACGAACATCGCAGTGAACGGCCAGCGGGGAAGCTGATCGACTCGCCCGGTACCGCCCAAGCGCGCGGAAAGTTCGGACTCAGACGCTCGAACAGCGCTCCGACCTGCGAATCCGTCTCGCACGCTTGTGGCCACCTCCTGCGGACGAACACCGCCCTCTGGCACCGATTTTGCTTCTCGAGGAGATTAGTATATGGAGCTACACCCCGGAGGGAGTCAATTCCGGGCGAACCGACACAACTAGGTGCATTTGAGCAGCCGGCTCGAGCCTGACCGACAGTGGGGGTACGCAGAGCATGTCGCAGTCAGCAGAGGGATCGACACTGGGCCTGGAGTATTACGGCCGCGTACTTCGACGGCAGTGGCTGGTCATCGTGGCGTCAGTGCTTCTCGGCGGCCTGATTGCTGGATTCTTTCTCCTGCTGACTCCGACCAGAGCCACCGCCACCGCCGACGTCAATATCAATATCATCTCGACCGATCCGTTCAATGCGTCCAAGCAGGCATCCAGCCTTCTCGACGGAACGACGGAGACCCAGATCGCCACGTCATACTCGGTTGCAAAGGATGCCGCGAACGAGATGGGAACGGGGGCGTCGGCTGCCGAGGTACGACGCAACGTTTCGGTCGATGCGGTCACCGGCGCTTCGGTCGTGCACATCGCGTTCACCGCTCCCACCGCGGCCGAGGCGCAGGCCGGTGCCGATGCCGTCGCCGGCGCCTACCTCGCCTATCGCACCGCCCAAGCCCAAACGAAACTCGACGCGCTCCTGAAAGGAGTCGAAACTCGCCGAACCCAGCTGGGCGAGGAACTCGCGAATGCGAACTCCCGGATCAGCTCATCGAAATCGGGAACCACCGAAGCGAACCAGGCGGCAAGCGATCGCGACCTCATCACCATGGAGCTCAACACCCTTCTCACCCAGAAGAGCGTGCTCGCTCAGATCGACACTGCCGGAGGATCGGTGCTCACCACGGCCTCCCAGAATGACGTCGTGGTGAAACCGAGCAAGACACAGACATTGGGAGCCGGCTTACTGGTCGGCGGCGTTCTCGGCCTCATCGCCGCCTTCATCGTCAACCCATTCGACCGTCGGCTCCGGAACGCCCAGGAAGTGCGTCGCATCACCGGGGCACCCATCCTTGCGGACATCATCTCGCTGAACGCATCGATCCCCGTGAGCGGCGACACCCTTGAACTGCTGCGCGTCGCCCGCGAACGCATCCTGACCGACCTCCCGGTCGACGCGCACGTCATCACGATCTTCGACGACACCCCTGGTGAGGTGCTCTCTGACATTCCGGTCAATCTGGCCGTTGTAATGGCCGAACAGGACCTCACGACGCATCTCATTCTGTCGGGGCCACCCGCCTTCTCAGCAGAGATACGGGTGGGCCTTGACCTGATCTCGCAAAGCGCCGACGAGTCGGGAAACCTCTACCGGTCCGGCCTCAGCCAGCACCTTGATGTCTTCATTCCGGCGGAGGCGGACCTGGCCGGCAATTCTTCTCCTGACCTGTCAAAAGACGTGCGCGACCGAGTCTCGCAACATCGGCAAGGAGAACTCAACTTCGTCGTGCTCGACCACGCGTCACCCCGATCCAGCCAACTTGCCGCGCTCCGTCACTCCGACGCCGTCGTGATTGTCGCAGCGCTTCGGGCAAGCCGATCCGACCGAATCGCCGACGTCGTCACCGAGTCGGCGCGCCTCGGAATCGCCGTCCTCGGCACGATCACCGTGCCCCGCGAACGCTCACTTCCCTCTCCCCAAACCCTGGTCCCGACGCCGGTGCCGCCCGGCGAGCGGGTCGTCGCCGGTGAAGAGCCCGACGCCGATTCGTACGCGCTCTCGTCGTCGGCACCGAAATGAGCGAGGCCGATGTCGCGGCGCCCCGCACGATAGTCGTCGGGGTCCCCGTCGACCGGATGCGTCAAGACCAAATCGTCGAGACGGTCATGACCTGGACGAACGCACCGCACACCCGGGTCGCCGTCGGAGTGAATGCCGCGGTCTGCAATCTGGCGGCCACGGACAGAGTGTTCCACAAGAACCTACTGGAGGCCGACCTGAGCTACGCCGACGGCCGATCGGTCGTCTGGGCAGCCCGGCTTCTCGGGGGCGAAGTACCGGAGAGGGTCGCAACGACAGACCTCATCCACCCGCTTGCCTCGGTCTCGGCTCTGGAAGGCAAGAAGATCTTCCTTTATGGCGGTAAACCCGGTGTTGCGGAGCGCGCCGCAGCCCGGCTTCGCGATGCGCAGCCCGACCTGCTGATCGAGGCCAGAGACGGCTACATTCCTTCCGATCAAATGGACCAGTTGATTGCCGACATCAACGGGTCAGGGGCTCACATTCTGTTTGTGGGGCTGGGCGACCCTCTGCAACAGGACTGGGTCGCACGTCATCGAGATCTACTCTCTGTTCCCGTCATTCTGACCTGTGGTGGTCTCTTCGACTGGGTGAGCGGTGACAATAAGCGCGCACCATCGTGGATGATCTCGTCGGGGCTCGAATGGTTCTGGCGCCTGATGATCGAACCGAAACGGCTCGGCTCCCGGTACCTTCTCGGCAACCCGACGTTTCTCTACCGACTCAGCAAGCAGGTGGTGAGCCTCCGACGTGGGTCAGCCCAGTGAGGTGAGCAAGTCAGACCTCGAATCCCGGGCCCAGGATTCGAGACTCATCGCGCGCCAGGGAGCTGCGAGCTTTGTCGGCTCGGCGACCAGCGCGATCATGGGTTTCGTCCTGACGGTCGTTCTTGCGCGCACACTGGGTGACGCGGGTTCAGGTGTCGTCTTGCAAGCCATTGCCGTCTTCACCATCGTGCTGAGCCTCGCCCGTGCCGGAATGGACTCGGCCGCCCTCTGGATCATGCCGCGCCTTGTCGCGCACGATCCGGGTCGGATCCGGAGCGCGCTCGGCACGATGTTCTTCGTGACGGCGCTCAGCAGTAGCGCCTGCGCCCTCGCGATCGCCATCGTGGCCCCCGCATTGATGCTCGGCGACGACGCCCACTCCAGCGAGGTGGTGCGCGCCGTCACCGTCGCCGGCTGGTTCCTGCCGGCCGGAGCACTGCTCCTCGTCGCCCTGGCCGTGACGCGGGGGCTCGGGGGCATCATTCCGTTTGTGAGCGTGGGGAGCATCGGTCTGCCTGTCGTGCGCCCGATCGTCGTGTGGCTGGTGGCCACCGCGGGTGGATCGTTTGTCGCAGTCACCCTCGCGTGGGCCGCCCCGCTCCCGTTTGCGCTCATCGCCGCCCTGATCATCGTCAGGTTCCAGGTTGGCCGGCACGAACGCGCCGCTGACGTGCGCGGCTCGTGGCGCCCGGTCCCGGCGTTGCGGCGCAGCATCCTGAACTATGCGCTGCCACGCACGGCCTCGGCGGGGCTCGAACAGACCCTCATCTGGCTGGATGTGATCATGGTCGGCGTGATCGCGGGTTCGGCGGCAGCCGGAGTCTACGGCGGCGCGAGCCGATTCGTCGCGGCCGGCCTGATCATCGACACCGCATTGCGGATCGTGGTTTCGACGCGGTTCAGCACCCTCCTTTTTGAGAAGAAGTACACCGAGGTCGAAGCGCTGTATCGGCTGACGGCCACACTCCTCGTGTTGTTCGGCACGCCGGCCTACCTCATCCTGGCCGTCTTCGCCCCGGTGGTACTCAGCTGGCTGGGGCCCGGATTCGAGCAGGGTGCAACGGCCCTCGTCATCCTCTGCGTCGGGGCCACACTCGCGTTCACCGCCGGAAACATTCAGTCGGTGCTCCTGATGAGCGGGCGAAGCGGCTGGGCAGCCATCAACAAGGGTGTCGTCCTTCTGGTCAACGTGGCCGGAAACCTTGTGCTCATTCCACTGATCGGAATCACCGGCGCTGCGATCTCGTGGGCTTTCTGCATGCTGCTTGACGCAGCGCTGGCGACCATCGAAGTCCGACATTTTCTCGGCATCCGGATGGGCGTCGGAGCGATCACCTATGCGCTCGTTGTTCCTCTCGTCACTTTTGGAGTTCCGGCGATCACACTGCGGATGGTGCTGGGCGAGACGGTCCTGGCACTGTTCCTTGCGATCATCGGCGGCACCATCCTGTTCGCAAGCTGGTGCATGCTCGATCGGAAGCGGCTGCATCTGCATGATTTCCGGCTGCTCGCCCGACGCCACTGAGCCGCGTGCGGAGCGAGGTCACCCGAATGGGGGGTATTTCCCGACTGGGCGCGGGCGTAGTCTGCGGCCTATGTTGAAATTTATTCAGCTTTTCTAGCTGGTCAACTTCACACATAGGCCTGTAACCCGAAATACAGGAGAGTACTGGTGGACCCGACACCTGCATTGTTTCTGCGCATGGGCCGTGCAGCGCGCCACCGCTCGCCTCGCCGTCTCCCCCAACGTCCGGGAGCCAGCAGATGAGCAACCCTGTCGAGCCCCCGTCTCCCGAAGCCGCCATCGACGACTCTGCTGAAGTTGCACGGGCCGCGCGGCGCGATTCCCGGCGTCGAACCACGATCGTCACCGTGAGCATGCTCGCGACAGTCGCCGTGATCGGCCTCACCTGGTCCGTCTGGCCGACCGGGACGAGCACCACCGCCTCGACCCAGGCGGCTGAGCAGCCCGTGGTGTCGACTCCGATCCCGACCACCTCCGCAGCAGCTCCCCCTTCAGCCGCCCCGAGCGCATCGCCCGCTCCCGACCTGCTTGCTCCGGTTGCGGCCACCACCCACGTCGCCGATTTCCTTGCTGCAGCGGCGGCCATCGCGCCCGACGCCAACGACACGTCCGACAGGCTGTCGAAGGTGGCATCCGGCGCCATCATTGCCGAGATCGAGAACGATCAACAGGAACTCGTCGCCAACGGCTGGACGCAGGAGGGAACGCCGACTGTCGTCTCGTTGACGATTGTGAGCGCGGACCCCACCGCGATTCCGCCGACGACCGTTGCGGAGGCGTGCATCGACTCCAGTGACGTTGTCACTCTCGATTCCGACGGAAAGTCGCTTGCCGGTGCCGGAAACGATCAGACCCACCGCGCGCTGAACATCTTCACGCTGCAGCAGAGCGGTTCAACCTGGCGCGTGATCTCACGCACCTTCCCCGCCGACACGACGTGCTGAGCGCCGGTTCGGTGAGCGTCCGTCCCTCGAAACGTCAACACAGAACAAGGAGAACTGAGATGGCGCTTACCCGAAGCGTTTCGGATCGTTCGACCGTTTCACGTCTGGGGCCACTGCTGGCGGCCGGAATCGTGTTGGTGTCGGTGCTGGTGCCCCAGAGCGTCAACGCGGTGACGACTCTTCCGGCACCCGACGGGCTGACCGCCGCCACAGCGGCCGCGTCGTGTTGGGAAGTCAAGCAGCTGACGCCCGCGGCCCCCAGCGGCGTGTATTGGCTCGGCACACCCCGTTCGGGCGCGCCGCAGCAGTTCTATTGCGATCAGAGCACGAGTGGTGGCGGTTGGGTTCTAGTCGGGCGCGGACGCGACAGCTGGTCCCAGTCCGATGAAGGCTCAGGCACGCCGGGCGACGTGAGCGGCACGATCACCGGGCAAGCGGCGTTCGCCCCGAAGCAGCTGTCCAGCCGAGTGATCACGGGTCTTCTGAACGGCCAGCCGGTTTCGTCGATGACGGATGGCGTCCGGCTGCGCCGTGCGACGGACACGGCCGGGACACAGTGGCAGGAGTCGACATTCACGTTCTCATCGCCACGTGATCGGTGGTCGTGGATGTTCGGCAACGTGCAGCGAGTCGACTCGTGGACGATCGGAACCGAGTCAGGCATCGGCGGCATGACCCAGGGGTTCGGTTCCGGCACCGCCCAGAACCGAATCGAAACGGCGACAGGGGCGACCCCCGGCTGGTCTTCGGGATTCGGGTTCGGCAGCGACGCTCGAGGGACGCCCGATGCCGGCAGCTACATCTGGGCTTCGAGCACCAGCGCCGGGTACCCTCGGCCATTCACCCAGGTGTTCCTGCGTCCGAAGCTGATGAGCTCGTCCATCTTCACCGCTATTCCCGACACGGGAACGGTGAAAGTCGAGCAGCCGGCCGTCGCGGAGAGCTTCGCCGTTCCGACCGTGTGGGGTGTCAGCGGACTCGGCGCCGGACCCAACACGGTCGAGGGCAGCAACGAGGTTTCAGCATTCGCGGAGAGCAACGGCGTCGTCTACGTCGGCGGCAACTTCCTGACGGTTCAGAAGACGGCAGCTGGCGCTTCCCAAGTCTCACAGGCTTATTTGGCCGCCTTTGACGTGAAGACCGGCGAATGGATTTCGTCATTCAGACCCACCTTTGACAAGCAGGTGAAGGCACTCGCCGTCTTGCCGAATGGCACGCTCGCCGTCGGCGGGTACTTCAGTCAAGTGAACGGAGCGGCTCGACCGGCATTGGTCGTGCTCAACCCGACAACGGGAGCGACGGAGACCGCGTTCACGACAAAACTGATCAATACCCTCAGCGGCGGGGTGCCGGTCGTTCGTGCACTCGACGTGCAGGGCAACTGGCTCTACATCGGCGGCCAATTCACCCATATGACCGGCGGGACGGCGTCGGGACAGGTCTACCTGCGCTCTGCAGGTCGAGTCGCGGTCGGCAACGGCACGCCGGACCCCACGTGGAATCCCGAGTTCAACGGCACGGTGGTCTCGCTCGATGCCTCCGCACTCGGCGACCGTGTCTACTTCGCCGGCTTTTTCACCGCGTCGAAGACGACCGCAGCCGTCAAGGGCGCCGTGGTCAGGACATCCGACACCTCGGTCGTTCCCTGGACGATCGCCTTCTCCAGCCCGACCGCCAACTACCAGCAAGCCGTCAAGGAAGTCGGCGGGGTCGTCTGGATCGGCGGTGCGCAACACATGTTGTACAGCTATGACCGCGCCTCGATGGCGGAGAAAAGCAGCAACATCGGCCGGGCGGGCGGTGACTTCCAGTCGATCTCGAGCGATGGCTCGGTGATCTACGGCGGTTGCCACTGCTTCTTCTCGATCTACCACGGCACGCACAGCTTTCCGGATGTCGGCACGAGCTGGACCCAGGTGTCAAAGATCAGCAGTGCCGGAGCTTGGGACAGTGCTACCGGGGCACCGCTGCCGCAGTTCAGCCCGATCGTGAATCAGCGAGCAGGCGCGGGCGCGTGGGCTCTCTTCAACGATTCGCAGGGGAATACCTGGTTCGGCGGCGACTATGCGAAGTCCATGAAGGCCGGGTTCGTCAGTCAATGGTCGGGTGGATTCGTGCGATTCGCGCGCAATGACGCACAAGCGCCGACCGTTCCGACGGCACTCGCCGCCGTGTCGTCGGCGAGTGGCGACACACTCACCTGGTCTGGCTCGTCCGACAACCGGGGATCAGTGAGATATCAGATCCTGCGGAACGACAGGGTGATCGCGACGACCGCCTCGCTCAGCGCCACGGTCTCCGCCGCACCCATCGGCACCAAGTACTTCGTTCGAGCCGTCGACGGTTCTGAAAACTGGTCGGCCAGCACGCCGGCGGTGCTCGCGGGAACGACACCCCCGCCCGATCCGAACAACCCCGTGCTGATCACAGCCGGAAGCACCTGGAGTTATTCCTATTCGGCGACGCCACCGGCAGCGGGCTGGCAGACACCGGGCTTCGACAGCTCAAGCTGGTCGACCGGCGCGGCGCCGCTTGGCTGGGGACAGCCGATCCTCGGCACGACTCTCACCGCGGCGGCACCCCAACCCCTCACCTCGTACTACCGCAAGTCGTTCAACGTGGTGGATGCGACCAAGGTTGCGTCGGTGACGCTGACGACGCGAGCCGACGATGGCATCGTCGTCTCCGTGAACGGAGTCGAAGTAGCGCGCAACAACATCGCAGCCGGGGCGGTTACCTCATCGACCTACGCCAACTCTGCGATCTCGGCAGCGAACGCTCTGGCCCAACCGGTGACAGTCATGGTGCCGGGGTCGGCGTTCGTGACGGGCGCCAACCTGGTCACGGCCGAAGTGCATTCCAACTATCGTGCGACGCCGAGTGCCAGCTTCGAACTGACCGCTCAGGCGACGTTCGGCACTCAGCCCCCCGTCGTCCCACCGGTCGGCCCTGGCACCGTTCCTGCGGGGACCGTCATCGTTCCCGCTGCATCCACCTGGTCGTATTACTACGCGGGCGCGGCGCCGGCGACGAACTGGGCATCGCCGGGATTCGATGCCTCGGCGTGGTCGACCGGCGCGGCTCCGCTCGGCTGGGGACAGGCGGTTCTCGGAACGAACGTGACCACTGCGGATACCCCCAAACCGCTGGCGACCTACTACCGCGGTGCGTTCACCGTCGCCGATCCCGGCAAGATCGGCACACTCCGAATCACGACAAGGGCCGACGACGGCATCGTGCTCTTTCTGAACGGCGCTGAACTCACCCGCGTGAATGTCCAGGCCGGGACCGTCACCAACGGCACCTATGCGACGGTTGCCGTTTCTGCGGCCAACGCGATTGCGAACCCGGTGGTCGTCGATGTGCCCGGCTCCTCGTTGATCGCCGGCCGCAATGTGATCACCGCGCAGGTTCTCTCCAACTATCGCGCTACCCCGAGTGCCAGCTTCGAGCTGACGGCCGTGGTCCGGTAAACGAAAGTGAGACGCGAATGACACACTGGGCATCCGATTCACCGGCCGGCGTGCCGGTGCCGCTGGCACTGCCGGCCCGGGCAGGTTCGTCACGGCACAAGGCTCTCACCGATCGAACGTTTCGAGGGGCACTTCGTGGTCTGGACGTCGCGCAAAAGCCGGGCAACGGAGTTCCCGCTTACACCCGGTGGGTCAACCGTCGCCTCGCCCGGTTCGTTGCGGCACTGGCCTACACGCTGGGCTGGTCTGCGAATGCCGTGACGGCCACATCGGCGGCCTTCTCGGCCGCGGGCCTGGCCCTGCTCGTGCTGGTACCGCCGAGTGTCGCCAGCGGAATCGGTGCTGCGCTCCTGCTTGCCATCGGTTATGTGCTTGATTCAGCCGACGGTCAGGTCGCTCGCCTCAGCCGGCGCGGCGGGCCGGCCGGCGAATGGCTCGATCACGTGGTCGATGCAATTCGCACACCGGCGATTCACCTCGCCGTGCTCGTCGGACTGTACGCGGTTCCCGGCATCGGAACCTGGCCGCTGCTGGTCGCCATCGGCTACTGTCTGGTCAGCTCCGGCCAGTTCCTCAGCCAGATCCTGTCCGAGCAGCTCGCCGGTTCCGCCGTACCGGCGTCCGATTCGGCCGGGGTCAAGCAGTCGCTCCTGCTGATTCCCGTCGACACCGGAACCTTGTGCTGGATCTTTCTGCTGTGGGGAGCTCCCCCCGTATTCGTCTGGGTCTACACCGCCCTGTTCGCTCTGAACGTCGTGCACGCTGCGATCTCGATGCGCAGGAAGTACCTTCACCTCGTCGCGCACAGCCGTCGGGCGGCCAAGGGCTGAGCCCGGAACGCCTCAGCTCTGCGCGGCGAAACGGTCGGTTGCCTCGATCAGCGCATCCAGAATGCCGGGCTCATCGAACGCGTGGCCGGCATCCGCGATCATCCGGAACTCGGCTTCCGGCCAGGCCTTGTGCAGCTCCCACGCGGTGAATGCCGGGGTGCACATGTCATAACGCCCCTGCACGATGACCGCGGGAATGTCTTTCAGAAGCGGGGCATCCCGGATCAGCTGGTTCGGCTCGAACCAGCCGTTGCTTGCAAAGAAGTGGTTCTCGATGCGGGCGAAGGCCACCGCGAACGCGGGCTCGGTGAACTTGGCGATCGTTTCGGGCTGCTGCAGCAGTGTGATGGTCGACGATTCCCAGGTCGACCAGGCGATACCGGCGCGCTCCCGCACCTCCGGGTCGGCGTCGTAGAGAAGCCGACTGTAGGCATCCATCAAGTGGCCACGCTCGGCGGCCGGAACCGGTTCGACGAAACCTTCCCAGAGGTCGGGGTAGATGGCTGCGGCTCCGCCTTCGTAGAACCAGTCGAGCTCAACCTGGCGCAGCGTGAAGATGCCGCGCAGCACGATCTCGCTGACCTTCTCGGGAAAGGTTTGCGCGTAGGCGAGCGCGAGGGTGCTTCCCCAGGAGCCGCCGCAGACCAACCAGGTGTCGATACCGAGGTGTTCGCGCAGTTTCTCGATGTCGGCGACGAGGTGCCAGGTGGTGTTGGTGCTGAGGTCGGCGTCCGCAGCGCTCGCGTGCGGGGTGCTCTTGCCACAGCCACGCTGGTCGAAAAGGATGATGCGGTACTTCTCGGGATCGAACACGCGACGCTGGCTGCTGTTCGAGCCACCGCCGGGGCCGCCATGCAGGTATACCGCCGGCTTGCCGTCGGGGTTACCCGAGGCCTCCCAATAGATGGAGTGGCCGTCACCGACCTCAAGGAGGCCAGATTCGTAGGGTTCGATCTCAGGGTAGAAGTCGCGCATTCTCAGAGCCTAGAGGGCTTCACCCGCGCACGAGGGGCGACATGGCCGCTTGTCGCGCAGATGGTGGTCTGCGGCTACCTGCCCATCAGCCCCAGCTCGTAGGCGAGGATGACGGCCTGCACCCGGTCTCGCAGCTCAAGCTTGGCCAGAATGCGCCCCACATGGGTTTTCACCGTTGACTCCGACAGGAAGAACCGGGTAGCCAGCTCCTGATTCGACAGCCCCTCGGCGATGGCCAGAAACACCTCGCGCTCGCGGTCAGTGAGCTGCGAGAGGGCGCGCGCCGCCTGGTCGGGGGCATCGCCGGGCAGGTGAGCGCCGAAGAGTTCAAGCATCCGCCGCGTCACCCGCGGCGAGACGGATGCCTCCCCCGATGCGACAGCGCGCACGGCGGCCATCAGCTCGGCCGGTTTCGCATCTTTCAACAGAAACCCGCTCGCTCCGGCGCGCAATCCGCCGAACGCGTACTCGTCGACATCGAAGGTGGTGAGGATGAGCACCTTCTGATCCGGATTGGCCGTGGTGATCCGCTGAGTTGCCTCGATCCCGTCGATACCGGGCATGCGGACGTCCATCAGGATCACGTCGAGCTGCTGACTCGCGGCGAGCGCAATCGCCTCCGCACCGTCACCGGCCTCAGCGACTACCTGAAAGTCATCCTCAGCGTCAAGCACCATGCGAAAGCCGACCCGCATCAGGGTTTGATCATCTACGAGCATGATCCGAATCTGGCTCACGCGTCTCCTTCTACTTCGTCTGAACCTGTGTCGGTGTCTGGGCCGGCATCGAGCACCATGCTGGCGTGCACCTGCCAGCCTCCGCCGGGCAATGGCGCCGCGTTGAGAGTGCCTCCATAGAGTGCCACTCGCTGGCCCAGACCGATTATTCCGCGGCCGGAGCCCTGCGACGGTGCGCCGGGAAGCGCACGCCCGTCGTCGGTGACAGTGACCATGACGAGCCCGGGTTCCGTACGTAGGGCGACGGTGACGCAAGTCGCATGGCGCGCGTAGCGCAGTGCGTTCGTCAATGATTCCTGCACGACGCGGTAGATCGTCAGCTGCACGCCGGGACTGTGCGGTGGACGTCCCGAGAGTTTCAGCCGGGTGGGCAGTCCGGCCGCGCGAAACGACTCAACAAGGTCGGAGAGCTGCCGGGTACCCGGCAACGGTTGGAGAGGAGCCGCCTGCAGGTCAGGGGCTGCGGCATCCGGTTGCGCTTCATCGGCGAGCACCCCGAGCAGCCGACGCATCTCGGTCATCGACGTGCGCCCGGTGACCGCGATGTCTCGCATCGCCGTCCGTGAGCGGCCGGGATCCTTCTCGGCGAGTGCCTCTGCCCCATCGGCGAGCGCGACCATCACCGACAGGCTGTGCGCGATGATGTCATGCATCTCCCGAGCGATCCGGGAGCGCTCGGTCGCCCGGGCCAACTGTGCATGCTGGTCGCGTTCTCTGACCAGCTGGGCGGCCCGGTCGAGCAGGGCGAGCACATAGCGCCGACGGTTGCCGATATTGATCCCGATGAGCGTGACCGCGAGCATGATGATGCCGTACTGGGCGCTGACGGATCCCCACGGTTCGTTCAGCAGTTCCTGGTGCAGATACGCCCCGCCGGTTGCCACCACGATCGAGATGCCGAGTCCGATCCAGGCCGCGCGCACCGAGCGGTAGACCGCAACGGCGTAGAGGGCGAAGAAGACCGGCAGCGTGTCGCCCTCACCGTAGTCGGGAAACGAAATGAGGAGGCCGGCCCACGTCGCCGCCAACACGGCCAGGGGCGCGTGACGGCGAAAGAGCAGCGCACCGCCCATGGCGACGACGACGATCAGGTTGACCGCGATCATCGCGGTCGAGCGCGGATCGGGAATCGCCCCGAACGCCTCGAGTGCGAGCACGATGAGCATCGGCAGGACGTACACCCCGGCGACGATCGAGTCGGTGACCCACGGATGCCGAATCCAGAATTGGCGGATCACCCCGGGTGGGGTCGGCAGGCGCAGCTCACCCCCGTGCGGCGTGTGCGGCACGGGGGATGGGCTGTGTTCGGTCATTGATTGGACTCTACGGGTTGAGGACAGGGTGGAACGTTCGGTGCCGGCGGCACCCGCGGCGGGAGGCTACGCGTCGCGTCGCTTCAGCAATACCGCTGCCGCAACCTGGCTCACCGTCAGCCAGCCGAGCACGATCAGCAGGTTCTGCCACCACTCCAGCGCCACGGATCCCATCGTCAGCCCGAACATGCCCATGCCGGCGTTAGAGATCAGGTAGGGCAGCAGATCGCCGGCCCACTCGGCCGGAATCATCTGCAGCACGATCGGCAGCAGCAGGATGAGGCCGAGCGCCGCAGCGATGCCGCCGGCGCTGCTGCGCAGGATGGTGCCGAGTCCGAGCGCGAACACCGCGACGAGGGCGAGGTAGAGCGCCGACCCGAGCAACGGGAGGATCACATTCGTGTCGACCAGGCTCGCGTGCAGTCCTTCGCCGGCGAGGATCGGCGTCGCGATGAAGAACGACCCGATGCCGGCGACCGCTCCGACCAGGAACGTGGCGACAAACAACACAACAGCCTTGGCCCAGAGTGCGCCGAGCCGGCGCGGCACCGCGGTGAGGGTGGACTTGACCATCCCGGTCGAGTACTCACCGCTGATCACGAGCACGCCGAGCACCGCGGCGATCAGCTGGCCGAAGAAGACGCCGAAGGTGGATGCCAGCACCAGATAGCCGGCTTGATCGGCCGGCGAAAGCGCGGCGCCCCCGCCGTCGAGATTGAGGGACAGCGACATGATCGTCGCCATGCCGAACGATGCCAGCACGATCAGCACGAACGACCAGGCCGTCGAGCGCACGCTCTTCAGCTTGATCCACTCCGAGCGGATGATGCCGGCTGCGCTGAGTCCGGAGCCGGTCGGCACAAAACTGGTTCGGGCTGAGCCCGGAACGGAGCCGAAGGAAGAAAGTGAAGTCATCGTGCCGCCTCCGCGGTGTTGGCCGAGTCGGCGGTGGTCTGGTCGGACAGGAAACCGGTGGCGGGTCCGCCGGTGCGGTATTCCACCTCGTTCTGAGTCAGGGTCATGTACGCCTCTTCGAGCGAGGCCACGAGCGGGGTGAGCTCGTGGAGCACGATGCCGGCGTTCGTCGCCGTCTCGCCGATGACGACGGCTGAGACGCCGACGATCTCCAGCACGTCCTGTTCAAGGTTTGTGACGGTGACGTCGGGCTGCGCGAGCAGGGTCGCCAGGTGCGCGGAGTGGGGGCTCCGCACCCGCACGGTGCTGAGCGTCGCCGATGCGATGATCGAGGCGACCGGTGCGTCGGCAATCACGCGGCCGCGGCCGAGCACGATCAGGTGGTCGGCGGTGAGAGCCATCTCGCTCATCAGGTGCGAGGAGAGCAACACGGTGCGCCCCTCGGCGGCGAGGCGGCGCACGAGGTGGCGCACCCACTGCACGCCCTCCGGGTCGAGGCCGTTGACGGGCTCGTCGAGGATGAGCGTGGCCGGGTCGCCGAGCAGCGCCGCGGCGATGCCGAGACGCTGGCCCATGCCGAGCGAGAAACCGCCGACGCGCTTGCGGGCGACGGACTCGAGGCCGGTCAGTTCGATGACCTCTTTCACTCGCTTCGCGCCGATGCCGTGGGTGGCGCCCATCGCCAGCAGGTGGTTGTAGGCGCTTCTTCCGGTGTGCACGGCCTTGGCGTCCAGCAGCACACCCACTTCACGCAGGGGTGCGCGGTGCTCGCGGTAGAGCTTGCCGTTGACGGTGACTTCTCCGGCGCTCGGCCGGTCAAGACCGACGATCATGCGCATCGTGGTGGATTTTCCGGCGCCGTTCGGGCCGAGGAATCCGGTGACTTTGCCCGGCTGCACGGTGAAGTCGACGCTGTCGACCGCCGTCTTGGTTCCGTAGCGTTTGGTCAGGGACTGTGCCTGAATCATCCGTTGTCCTTCGCGTCGTAAGTTGTGGTGGGGCCTGACCCGAAGCCTGGGCCGGCCCCACTACTGACGTTACGGATGTCGGATGCCAGTGCGCGTCCGCCGCGAGGATGTTTGACGACTCCCCCGCCTCATACCTGAGTATGACCCGGCGAATGCCTGGCACCCCCCGATGAGGTGACAGCGCTCCGCGCCCCTCGCGGGTTAGTGTCGATCAACTGGGTAACTGAGAAACCGTCAACTTGCCCAGTGCACCTGTACACCCGAAATGCAGGGATACCCACATGGCCACGAATTCCGCACAGATTGCGCCGACCGCTGACATCGATCCGACGGCGCAGATCGGCCCGCGGGCGCAAGTCTGGCATCTCGCCCAGGTTCGAGAGAACGCCCGGATCGGCGAGGGATGCATTCTGGGGCGTGGCGCCTACATCGGGCCGGGTGTCATCGTGGGGCGCAACTGCAAAATCCAGAACTATGCCCTGGTCTACGAACCGACCGTGTTGGGGGACGGCGTCTTCGTCGGCCCCGCCGCGGTGTTCACCAACGACGAGTTTCCGCGCGCGATCAACGTGGACGGAAGCCGCAAAGGCAGCGACGATTGGCACATGGTCGGCGTGAACGTCGGCACCGGCGCGGCGATCGGCGCTCGAGCCGTATGCATCGCCCCCCTCTCGATCGGGCGCTGGTCACTGGTCGCCGCGGGCGCCGTCGTGACACAAGACGTTCCCGACTACGCCATCGTCGCGGGTGTTCCCGCACGCCGCGTCGGTTGGGTCGGTCCGGCCGGCGTGCCGTTGATCGCGGGGCCGGATGGACGGTTCACCTGTCCGGCGACCGGTGACCTCTTCGTGGAGGAACACGGCGAATTGAAGCCGATGGGGTGAGGATCATGAACAAGCGCGCTGTCATTTTCATCGCCGGCGGAGCCGCGGCGGTGGCCCTCCTCCTGGGCGGAGCACTCATCGTCGGCCAGCAACAGACACGGTCGGATGCGGCGAGCGCCCGCTCAGCCCTGCCCCACGCCACGGCCACCGCCGTTGATCCGTCAATCGGCGCTGCCGGGGCCTCCACTGCTGAACCGACGTCTCCTCCCGAGAAAGCCGCACCTGCGCCCGACGTGGAGCCTGGCGCATCCAGCCAGCCCCCGGCAGCGGAAGTGCTGCCGCCTGAGCCGGACACCTCGCCCGCGCTTCCCCCGTCGACGCCGCTGCCGGTTTTGGTCACGACTCCATTGCCGGCCACGGCGAGCGCGACCGGAAAGATCGTGCACGGCTTCCCCTCCCACCTGATTCCGACCGCGCCCCAGTCCACTGTGGTCAGCAGCTCGGTCGCCTCGGAGGGCTCCCACCTGCAGGCCGCACTCACCGCGAAGAGCACGATGTCGGCCGATGACGTGGTGGCCTACTACCGCACCGCGTTCGCCAAGTACGGGCTCCTCGACTCAGCCGCCCCCGCCGGCCAAGACTCATCGGCGCTGAACTTCACTCGTGGCACCAGTAGCGTGACGCTCACTGTCACCGAGACCCGCACTGGCTGCCGCTACATCGTCTTCGGCGCGTTGACCGCGGCAGACTGATCGGGGCCGGCATGTACATCTCCTTCTCCGATCGCACCGCGAAACGACGACCGGCCGACCCTGACCGACCACAATTGCCGAAAGCGACCACGCGGGTGTCGTCGGTGGTGATCGCCCTCGGCATCGTGAGCATGCTCACCGACATCTCGTCGGAGTCCGTCTCCGCGATCCTGCCGCTCTACATCACCGGTGTGCTCGGCCTCTCGACCGTTGCGTACGGGTTCATCGACGGTCTGTACCAGGGCATCAGTGCGATCGTGCGGATCGCCGGCGGCTGGGCGGCCGATCGTGGCGACCAACCCAAATGGATCGCATTCTTCGGATACGGGATTTCCGCGGTCGCCCGCATCGGACTCCTCTTCGCCACCGGGTTCAACGCACTGATCGCGATCGTCACCGTCGACCGGTTGGGCAAGGGACTGCGCACGGCACCGCGCGACGCCCTGATCGCCGGGTCGTCGAACCCGGAGAATCTCGGGCATTCCTTCGGCGTGCACCGGATGCTCGACACGGTCGGCGCCGCGCTCGGGCCCTTGCTTGCATTCGCGGTCTTGTTCTTCATCCCCGACGGATACAGCACAATCTTCGTGATGTCCCTGGCCTTCGCGGTCCTGGGTGTCGCGATCCTCGGCCTGGTGGTGCCAAACCGCCGGCTCCGTGCCGAGCGGGCCACCGCCGAGCACCCGCGCGAGCCATTTCGCTGGCGCAATCTCACCGACCCGCGCCTCCGCCGTCTCCTGCTGGTTGCCGGCCTCCTCGGGGTTCTCACGATCGGTGACGGCTTCATCTACCTGGTCTTGCAGAGCCGCGACGCTTTTGCCGCAGCCTGGTTCCCGCTCCTCTACGTCGGCACCAACGTTGCGTTCCTGCTCTTCGCCATCCCCTTCGGCCGCCTGGCAGACCGCTTCGGTCGCTCCCGCATCTTCGTTCTCGGTCACCTCTTCTTGTTGGCCGCCTACCTCTGCGCGGCGATCCCGGCGACGGGCCTCTGGCTGACCCTCGCCTGCCTGGTTCTGCTGGGTGCGTTCTACGCGGCGACCGATGGGATCCTCGCCGCACTCGCCGCAGAGAGCACGCCGGCGGCGAGCAGGGCGAGCGGCATCGCAGCCGCGCAGACTGTCGTCGCGTTGGCCCGGCTGATCGCGTCGACCGGTTTCGGGCTGCTCTGGTTCGCTCTCGGCCGGGAGAACGCGATGCTCGTCGTTGCCGCCGCCCTCGCCGTCGTCATCCCCCTCGTCGCCCTTCTGCTCCGGGGTACTTTCACCCGCAGCGCACTGACCAGGGGCACCAGCTCATGAGCACGCGCGTGCGGATCTGGCTGGCGGCGACCCTCGCACTCCTGTTGCTCGGCGGCGCTCTGACCTACGGTCTCGTCGCCTGGGCCGGCTACCAGCAGCGCAGCTCGGCGCCCAGCGAGGTGCAGACGAAGACGGATGCCCCGGCGACCGGCTCGCACATCGTCTTTCGAAACACCGCATCGGGGATGGGATACGGCCTCGTCGCCAGCGTTCCCCTGGCCGATCCGTCGGGGCCGCGTACGGTGACGACCGTGGCCTGCGATCGTGTCTACGCAACCCGAACGATGGGAATGTGCCTGCATATCGATCGCGGCGTCGTCACGACGTTCACGGCGAGCTTGATGGACGCGAATTGGTCGGAGAAGCAATCGTGGCCGCTGCCCGGTATCCCGAGTCGCACGCGGATCTCTGCTGACTCCCGCCTGATCACGTCGACCGCGTTTGTGACCGGTGAATCGTATGCCACCGTCGGCTTCTCGACCCAGACGGTCATCCGCTCCCTCGACGGATACGACTCCGGGAATCTGCAGGACTTCACGCTCCTCGTCGACGGCCAGCCGGTCACGGCCATCGATCGAAACGTCTGGGGGGTGACGTTCAGCGCCGACGACAACGTGTTCTACGCCACCGCAGCATCGGGCGGCCGCACCTGGTTGGTGCGTGGAGACCGTGCCGCTCGCACACTCACCGCCATCCAAGACACCGCCGAATGCCCCTCCCTCTCACCCGATGGAACCCAGATCGCGTACAAGAAGAACCAGGCCACGGTGACGTCGCCGCACTGGGCGATCGCGGTGCTCACTCTGGCGACGGGCGTCGAAACAGTGCTGCCCGAGAAGGCCAACGTGGACGATCAGGTCGAATGGCTGGATGATGACACGCTGCTCTTCGGGTTGGCGTCGACCGACACGGTCGGAGACAGCGACATTTGGTCGATCAGCGCGGACGGCACGGGCTCGCCCGGAATCTTCATCGCGCACGCCTGGTCGCCCTCGGTGGTGCGCTGACTCAGGCGTCCAGGCCGGCAGCGAGAAGGATGTGTCTGGCGATTTCCAACGAGCTGGTCGCGGCCGGAGACGGAGCGTTCAAGACATGAACCTGCAGGTGCGCTCGCTGGATGACGAAGTCGTCGGCGAGCGTGCCGTTGACATGCACCGCCTGGGCTCTGACCCCCGATCCGGCTCGCACGATGTCGGTTGGACCGATCTCCGGCACCAGCCGGGCGAGGCTCCGCGCAAAGAGCCGCCGCGAGAACGATCGAGCAACTTCCCGCGCACCGGTGCCCAGATTGCGACTGGCCATCCGAAGGAAGCCGGGATAGCTGAGGGACTCGAACGAGTCCCTCAGATTGACAGACTTCCAGTCGTAGCCTTCCCTGGCAAGCGCCAGCACCGCGTTCGGGCCGGCATGAACCGTGCCATCGATCATGCGGGTGAGGTGTACGCCCAGAAACGGAAGCGCGGGGTCGGGCACCGGATAGATCAGACCGTTCACGAGTGCGCGCCGTCCGGGCACCAGCTCGTAGTACTCCCCACGGAACGGCACGATGCGCACCTGCGGAACGACTCCGGCCATCGCAGCGACCCGATCGGCGTGGAGCCCCGCGCAGTTGATCAGCAGGTCAGACCGGCTCCGACCGGTCCCATAGTCGACCGTGACGCCACCCCCGGACACAGCGATGCTCTCGACTCGAGCGTTGAGGATGAGTTCAGCGCCCCGAGCACTGGCAAGTTCGGCGAGCCTGCGGCTCACCTGTGCGTAGTCGATGATGCCGGTCGACTCCACCCGAAGGGCACGGGAGAGGTTCAAGTGCGGCTCAATCTCCCTGGCCTGCTCGGGGGAAAGGAGCCGAACCGGTACGCCGTTGGCCCGTGCCCGGTCATGAAGCACGTCGAGCCTGGCCTCCTCGGCAGCGCCGACCGCGACGATGAGTTTGCCGCCAACCGCATGGTCGATTCCGTGCTCGCGGGCGAAGTCGACCATCGACCGATTTCCTGCCGCGCACAGGCGGGCCTTGAGCGAACCGGGCGCGTAGTACGGGCCGGCATGAATCACACCGGAGTTGTGGCCCGTCTGGTGGGCCGCCCACGTGTTTTCCTTCTCCAGCAGGGTGACGGTCATCCCCCGCCGGGATGCACGCTCGGCAACGGCGAGTCCGAGGATTCCCCCACCGATGATGGTCACCGATGTTCGCGTCATGACACCTCCTCGAGGTCCGCCGGAGTCGAAACTTCCGCACGATTCGAATTCTCGCCCCGTGACGCAGCACGACGGCCCGACTCTGACAGCCCGACGACAACAAGCACACCCCCCAGTCTGGGGGTGAGCATTCCGCGGGTGCGGCGCGATACAGTCGAGTGGCACACCTGAGCAATATTCAACAACTGATGTCGCTGAATGAGCTGAGGTGAGCGACCACCCGACGCACCACCTGTAACCCGGAAATGCAGGCGATTACACCGTGAATTCTTCATCCCAATTGGCCGCCGATGACCATTCGTGAAGTTGTGGCCGCAATGCTCCGGCGCTGGTACATTCCGCTGGTGCTCGTCGTCTGCGCCGCGCTCGCCACCGTGCTGCTGGCCCGCGATGGAGGTGTTTACACCACGCGGACGGTGGTGACATTCATGGGTCCGGACTCGACAAGCCTGTCGCCGAATGGAACTAATGACTCGAGCGTCATCGCGTTTGCGGGGTCCGTGGTGCAGGCGATCAACAACGGCCGCCCCCCGGCGCGGTATTCGATGGATGAAGCACCCTATTTCGGCGCGGGGGTGCGTGAAGGGGTGCTTGTCGAGTTGGCGAACTCAGGCAATCAGTGGGTGTCGAGCTTCAGCAAGTCGGATGTCGAGATCGAGGTCGTGGGGCGCTCCTTCGACTGGGTCGAGTCCAGGCAGAAGGAGCTCGTCGCAACGGTTCTCAGCATTGCCAGCGCCCAGCAGACCGCGCTGGCGCTCTCACCGAACAGCCGAATCGTGGCCACCGTGGTACCCCTGACCATGCAGATCGAGCATGTCACTGCCTCTCGAAGCGGCCAACTCGCCGCTGGCGCCGCGATGCTCGCCGCCGCCATGATCGTGGGCGCGTGGGGTTCTGTCGCCGCCGATCGTCGGCTCTCAAGACGACGGGCCGCGGCCGTTTTGGCCTCACTGCGGCTGTCCGGTGATACGCAGACAGGAGCCACAACGTGAAATTCTCCGATACGCTTCGTCGGCTCTGGAGACGGTGGTACATCGTCATCCCCGGGTTCATTGTTGCCGCCGCGGTCGCGATGGGCGCGTGGTACGTGATTCCCCTGGGATACGAGCGATCCGCAACACAACTGCTGATCCCCGGGGCGGCCAGTATGCCTGACGGTGCGAATCCATACCTGTTTCTCGGTGGCTTGGCACCGGCAGCAGACGTGCTCGTGCGAGCGGTCGGCTCGGAGAATGTGCTGAACGAGGTGGTCGCGGAACACCCCGGAATCAAGATCGAGATCTCGCGCGACACGACGACTGCCGGCCCGGTCATCCTCATTGTGGTGACAGCGGAAAGCGACGCCGCCGCCGCGGAGGTACTGGGGCTGCTCGTCGACCGCACGGCGAGTGTGCTCGAGGATCTCCAAAGGACGGAAAAGATCCCGGCGAACAATCGTGTGACTGTGCTGCCTCTCACTGTCGATACACAGAGTGTTCCTCAACAGCGGAGTCGAATCCTCGGCGCCGCCGGTGCCGGAATCGTCGTCGTTGTGCTCACGCTGCTGATTGCCGGCCTGGTCGACGGGGTCAACCCGAAACGGAAGCCGCGTCGAGCCTCGAGGAGCGGCAGACGAGCGACCGTCGATCCTCAGCCGGAATCGCTTCCCTCGCCAAGCATTGCCGGCCGGCCTTCGCCGCCGTATCAGCCGTCGATAATCTCCGACCAGTCGCATTACGACGATGAGCGAGCTGCGGCTGAACCGTCTGTCCCCAGTTCGCGGTGAGGCACCATGATCGCCGAGAGCACGTCGCGGGGACCCGCTGCCCCAGTCGAGCTTCAGGGTGCCGGTGGTCCTCGAGGCGCCGATGCGGTGACGATGCTCACGGTGTATCTGGTACTGCTCCTGGCCATACCGTCCGGGGTCGTCGTCACCGCGCTCGGCTCACTCGGTAGCCCGTCCCTGATTTGGGGACTCGTGCTTCTGGCCTGGTGGACGATATCCCGGTTGCAGGCTCGAGCATTCGATGCACGCGTGGTGTCACAACCGATGCGGTTCGCATTCGCGGTTTTCGGCGTGCTCGTGCTCGTGAGTTTCGCAGCCGCCATGCTGCGCGGCCAGCCCGACGATCAGGTGAGTCCGGCGTTCACCGCACTGATCCGATTGCTGTCCTGGACAGGTGTGCTTTTCATCGCGATCGATGGCATCCGCACGAGGAACGACCTCACGAGCATGGTTCGCCGGATCGGAATCGGTGCGGGTTTGCTCGCGACACTCGGCCTCCTGCAGTTCTTCACCGGGCAAGGGCTCGTCGACTTCTTCGGGACAATCCCCGGCCTGAGTATGGCGGGAGGCATCCAGGAGCGCGCAGGCGTGATCCGCTCGTCGGGAACGGCGATCCATCCGCTTGAGTACGCGACCGCGATCAACGCCGCCCTTCCGCTCGTCATCGCCGCCGCAATCTCTCACGGGTTCCGATCGAATCAGGCTCGCGGCGGCCTGTGGTGGTGGCTACCCGTCGGTCTCATTTCGGTCTCGTCGTTGGTGGCCGTGTCACGGTCGGCAATCATCGGATTCGCGGTGGCGATGATCTCCATGATTCCGGCCGTCCCGCCTCGGTATCGGGCTGCCGTCGTCGGCGGCGGAGTGGTCGTCGCCGGGGTAGTCATCGCGGCGGTCCCCGGCTTGCTCTCGACAACCGTTGGGCTGTTTTCAGGCGTAGCCGCCGACCCAAGCACCCAGTCCCGCACGAACGGGCTGGAACGGATTCCCGAGTTCATGTCTACCTCGCCGCTGGTCGGTTCCGGGTTCGGCGTATTTCTTCCCCGGTACTATATTTTCGACAACCAGTGGGTGCTGATCGCGGTTGAGTTGGGCATCCTGGGCATCATTGCCTTTGCCGCATTCTTCGTCGCAGGAATCTGGAGCGCCTGGCAGGCACGGAGATCCAGCGACCACGACATCCGGGTGCTGGGGCACGCGCTCGCCGCGTCACTCTTCAATATCGCCGTGCTGTTCGCCTTCTTCGATGGGCTTTCATTCCCTATCTCGGGCGGCATGCTGTTCCTCCTGGCGGGGCTCTGCGGGAGCGTCCGCGCCGTTGCGGCGAATATCGCTCTGGACGCACCGCGGGCCTCGATTCACGAGGGGACGGCACACCCATGACAGCTGACCCGCGCACTTCGCACGGTGCCCCGAACCCGGAGGAGGTGCCCCGTACCGTGGAACACATGCCAATTGACGTAGCTGCTGTCGTCGTCACATACAACAGCACACGCCACGTCGCCGCCCTGCTCGACAGCTTGCCCGCGGCGTTCGGCGACCTTACCTATTCCGTCGTCGTGGTCGACAACGGTTCGACTGACGGGACGCCGGAGCTGCTCGCGCATCGGTCCGACTGCACTGTCGTGGGTTCGTCGAACGATGGCTACGCGGCCGGGATCAATCGGGCCGTGCGAGCGTCACCCGAGGCGTCGACCGTCCTCATCCTCAACCCCGATGCCACCCTCGACCCTGACGCGGTTCCACGAATGCTTGAGGTGCTCCGACGACGCAGCGATGCCGGCATCGTCGCCCCGCGCGTTCGCGAGGAGGACGGCAGCCTCTCCCCCACTTTGCGGCGGGGACCGACGCTCGGTCGGGTCGGAGGGTTGAGCTTCACAGGTCTTCCGGTGTTCGCTGAGCGGATCGAGATCCAGGGCGAGTATGACAGCGAACACGAGGTCGACTGGGCAGTTGGCGCGATCCTGCTTGTCGACCGTCGCTGTTTCGATATGCTCGACGGCCTCGACGAGTCATACTTCCTGTACTCGGAGGAGACCGATTTCAGTCTCAGGGCTCGAGACGCCGGCTGGGCCACTGTCTACACGCCTCGTGCTGGTGCGATGCACGTCGGTGGGGGGTCGGGCGAGAGCGCGACAACACACACCATGCAAATGCTCAACCGAGTACGCCTCTATCGCCGTCGTGCCGGCGAGGCGCGTGCGTGGCTGTATTTCGGCATGACGATCGGCGTCGAGCTTCGCCGCGCGATACTCGGAGAACGCCAGTCCTGGACGACGGTGCGCGCACTGTTGCAGCCTTCGCTTCGCCCGCCCCAGCTCGGCGCGAGCACGGCGTACTTGCCTGAGTAGCGACGGTCAGCGGATTCGCTTCACCGCGCTTGCCAACAGGTTGCGGGCATCCCCCGCGCCCGTGCGATGCCTGATCACCGAACTGATCGATTCCACGGTGTCGTGCGCGGTAACGCTGTATCGCGCCTGAAGCCACGCTGAGGAGCGCGCCGGAAGCCGGTCGCTCGTAAAGACCGTTCGGTAGCCGATCGGCCCCAGCCGCCCGAGCAGCTGACGGTCATAGCGTCCAAGGGGAAGTGCCGCATCTTGGATTTCTCCACCGCTGGCGTCGGCGAGGGCGGTCCGGGCATCAACGAGCTCTCGATGGGCCTCCTCTTCGCTGAGTCCGCGCCACGGAACGTGAGTCCAGCCGTGGCTACCGATCGCCATGCCAGCGCTGCGGAGGTCCCGGAGATCAGACGATGAAAGACTTGCCGCATCGTCTAGGCGGCCGGCGAGCGCGAAAAATGAGGCGCGCAACGATCGCTCAAGGAGGGCCGGGAGCGCCACCGAGACATCCGATCGATTGCCGTCGTCGAAACTGAGCCGCACCCGGGGGTTCTCTCGCACCTCATCCAGGATGCGGAGGAAATTGTCGGTGGTGACCCAGTACCGGGATTCTCCGTCCTCCCGCTCGCGGTCAATGGTTCCAATGCCATGGAAGCAGAGGTTGATGATCATGCCGGTGCCTCGTTCGTCGATGACGGTTGCGTTCCGCGGGTGCTCTCATCGCGCCCCCAGCTTTGGCCGGGCTTCACCCGGCGACGCGCGAGGGCACCGGCGATCAGCGTGATCGACACGTACGCGACGGCAGCGAGCAGCAAGCGGGGGTTGGGCACCACGACGTCGCGCAGCCAGGCCCAGCGGTCGGCCGCCCGTACCTCAACATCGATCAGTCCCGCTGCCGCTGCCGCCCGCATCTCGGCGTTGCCCCGACGCACGCGAACCAGTCGACGCACCAGGTCGCGGGTCGTGTACGGGGCGGCCACCACAACCTCGACGCTGCTCACCTCCGCCTTCTCGGCCTCCGTGAATTGAGAGTCGAGGAACAGGTCGTCGGCGATCATTGTGGGGAAGGCATCGAACCGCGCACGGCCCTGTTCAGACAGGGCGATCATCCCCCGCCCGAACAGCCCGTTTCGGAATGCCGGCAGCCTCTCATTGATCGAGAAGTACGCGCGAACCGGCCAGGGCCGTCCCGCCGTGTCCAAGCGCCGCCGAGGCACCACGGCGAGCGCATGCGGGTTCTCGGCGAGACATGCGACCACTCTGGCAAGCCCGCCCGGGGGCACAAGGATGTCGGCGTCAAGGTAGATCCTGGGGAAACCGGTCGCCACCTCGTCGCCCGCGTTGAGGGCTGCGGCCTTGCCTGGTTCCGGGCGATCGACAATGATGACTCCGGCACGCCTCGCCCGCTCCACCGTTCTATCGGTGCAGCCGTTGGCGCTGACCACGATTTCGAGGGGGCCGGATCCGATTTGGACGAGCAGCGCGTCGAGGTTCCGTCCGATGACGTTTTCCTCATTGTGCGCGGCGATCACGATGCTCGGCATTGGATTCCTTTCGGTGTGCCATCAGACGACCAGACCGGGAGTTCCTGTGTCGAGCAGAATACCGTTGCACACGCCAGTTGTGCCGTACTATCGGCTCATGGATCGGGAGAACGTTGAGGTTCGACCCATCACGGACGAGGATGCCGGTGGGGTCGCCCGGTTCCTCCACGAAAACTTGAACTCACGGGTCAGCCGTGCCGCCTGGGGAGCGATACTTGCTCCCCCCTGGAGCGTCGACGCACCGAACCACGGATTCCAGCTCGTCGCAGACAACCGGATCGTCGGAGCGTACCTCGCGGTCTACTCCGAACGCGAGGTCGACGGTCAACAGCGCAGATTCTGCAACCTCGCCGCGTTCTGCGTCCACGAGGACTACCGCGCCCACAGCCTCCGGCTGATCCGCGCACTTCTCGCTCAGCGGGGATTCGAGTTCACTGACCTGTCGCCGAGTGGAAGCGTCGTGGCGCTGAATGAGCGGCTCGGCTTCACCGCGCTCGACACCACCACCCGACTGGCGCCGAACCTGCCTCGAATCTCGCGACGCGGCGTCAAGGTATCGGATGACCCCGCGATCGTCGCGGGGATCCTGGAGGGGCGGGACGCCCGGGTTTACCGTGATCACCTGGATGCCCCCGCCGCTCGCCACATCGTCGCGATCGCAGACGGAGTGTACGGCTATCTCGTTGTTCGCAAGGACCGGCGCAAGCGGCTGCCGTTCTTCGCTTCACCGCTCTACGTCGGGGGTAGTCGCGACCTGCTTTGTTCAGCGTGGCCGCAGGTCGGCTCGCATTTGCTTTTCCGACATGCGTCGCTAGCGACGTTGGCCGAGCACCGAGTGCTCGGCTTCATTCCCGCCCTCGGGGTCGACGTCCGCGCGCCTCGGGCAAAGATGTTCCGGAGTAAGTCTGTTCGCGCCGAGGACATCGACTACCTCTATAGCGAGCTGACTCTGCTCGAATGGTAGATCGCTGACCGCACAGTGAAACGCGTGGCCACTCAGGTGAGTGGCCACGCGTCAGCACTTAGTTTGCTGCCTGGACGGGAGTTCCGTCCTCCCAGCGGTTGTTTGTCCACACGTTTCCAGGTGCGTTGGAGTCGAACGAGGTGATCGGTCCGTAAGCGCCGCACTTGCCCGATGCCCCGCGCTGCCAGACATTGTTCGTGAACCGGATATCCCGGGTTCCGACGGAGAACGGCTTGCCCGGTGTCGAACCGCCGTAGGTGCAGTAGCCGCCCGAATTTCCGACGATCAGGTTTCCGTCAATCGTGTTGTTCTTCACGACCGCGAAGTCACCGTAGCCGGTCAGGGCAGCCGAGCATCCGGCATCCGGGGCCACATCGGGTGCGTCGCAGGCGATGGTGTTGCCG
>NZ_JBFTJN010000011.1:0-109085 GCF_056395445.1 Leifsonia sp. 10L418
TGTTCTTCACGACCGCGAAGTCACCGTAGCCGGTCAGGGCAGCCGAGCATCCGGCATCCGGGGCCACATCGGGTGCGTCGCAGGCGATGGTGTTGCCGCGGATCACAGAGCCTGACCCCATCCGAATTCCGGATTCATGCGCCTTGCCCTCTGCGTCACGGAACTGACCGTGGAGATAGGAGTCGGCGATGGTGCAATCGAGGGAGCAGTTCACTGACCGATTTCCGCCGGTCACTTCTACTCGGGTGGCCGTGAAGCGGGCATCACCGATCCCGGTTCCCATCTCGGCTCCGATGACGACCTCACTATCACTGATCGCGAAAGATCCGACGCCGCCCTCCTCGGTGAATACAGTTCCGTTGATGACTGAACGGGTGATCACGACACCCTGCGCTTCAACCTGCAGGGTGCAGTTCACCGTCTTGGCGTCGATGACGGTTCCGGCGGTCGTGATCCGGCACGGCCCGGTATACGGGGAGAGTGCGGTTCCGGTGGGCACTCCCGTTGTATCCTCCGACGGAAATCCTTCGACCAGTGTGGGCTGAACTGGCGTCGGTGTCGGAGTCGGCGTCGGCGCCGGCGCCGGCGCCGGCGCCGCAGCAGGTCGTGTCGACGCCGTGCCGGTCTTCCTCTGGTCGAGCGGCGAGTCTGGCGTGAACACCACGTCCACCCAGTACGAGCTGTTGCGGTAGGTGTCGGTGGGAAAACGCGTCGCAGATCCGTAGGTGAAGAGGCCGAATCCCGGGGAGATCTCCAGATCGGGCGAAAGGGAGGTCCCGCTGTACTCCTCCGTCACCGCGTAACGCCCCGCCGCGGCGTAGTAGGAGACGACATACGTCTGACCCGCCTGCAGCGCGATCTCATCGTCGAACTCCGCGGACTGCCAACCGGAACTCGTCTCGCCCGCGAAAGTGGCCGTCGCGAGCTTCTTTCCTTGAGCCGTCCAGAGGGTTCCCTCATGGGACCCGGGGGCTGCGGAAACCTTCCAAAAGCGCATCCCGGTGGCCGTGCCGTCGGCGAGCACGCTGAACCGCGTGCCGACCTCGACCCCATTGGAGTCCGAGTTTTGCGCCAGCTTCGTTGGAGCCGAGCTGCCCATGATTGTGTCGGGAGCCGCAGTTGCCGTGCCCAGGAACCACAGGCCTGCTGTCGCCGCCAGCACGAGCACGAGCACGATCGCGAGAAAGGCCGCCAAGCGTCTGCGTCGGAAGGAGGCGCCGGACTTGGCCGAGACATTGTCGGCATCAGGGAAATGCGTCATCGCGCGCCCGTCGGGTCGCCCCGTGGGACTCGAGCACCGCTCGCCACGATGAGGTTAGCCAGAAAGGCGACCGAACTCGGTCGCGGTACGACTCGCCCAGCGAGCATGTCGTCGATCCAGTCCGCTCGGATGAAGGTCGTCAGCTCCGTCGCCGACAGCACCTCCGGATGCGTGCGCCAGTGTTCCACGACCTTCCCCGCGAGCTGGAAACCCCCGACCGGAGGACGATTACCGTGCCGAAGACGTTGGCCGACCTTTCGAGCCACACGGCGTCCCGTATTCAGGGCACCGGCTGCCGATCGCCACGGGTTCGGGTACGCCGTGGCAATCGGGGCCGAGCGTCCCTCGAGGGGGATTCTGCCCAGCTCCGGGTCGAGTTCCATCTGCAGTCGGGCGAGGAACAGCGAATGCGCTTTGTCCTCCGGAGACAGCCTCGAGGCGATACTGAGAAACTCCTGGCACAGCATCGGGTTGACAATTATCCGTTGAGCGCCGACCGCGGTGTCGGTGATCCCCGCCCATCGCTGCATGCGGTGCCGCAGGTACAACTCGTCCGTGGCCCTGAACCACTCGCCCCCTGCCGCCGACAGGGCGGAGGCCACCTCATCGTCGGCCGTCGAGCGCGCCCACGACGAGAACTCTGGGTCGAGCAGGCCCGGCTCGACGGCTTCGTTCGCGAACATGCGCCACCCCGCGAGCTGCTCCGCATCCTTTCGCGTAAATGCCCGCTCCCGCACGGCGCCGACATAGTAAAAGCCACGGGCAATCTCCCCGCCGAGTCCCGAGATCCGCACACCCTGATCGAAGTCGCGCTCCGCGACGGTGAGGGCGGCGAGGGCAACCGGATCTGACATTCCGTCCAGTCGCATCGCAGCCTCCTGCACGAGTTCCCACGCCCCCGCGGCATTCACCCCGTCGAGAGCTGCGAGGCCGTGTACGTCGTGCCGCATCCCGTAACGCTCGGCGAGCTGCCGGGCGATGATGACGTCACCGCTGCCCGGCGCACCCAGCGTCATAGCGCTGAGCCCTCGCCGTCGGGCGACAGGGATGGCGCTGAGGAGCAGACGGGAATCCTGTCCGCCAGTGAGTTGCAGCACCGCGTCGGGGTGGTCGTCCAGGAGTGCCTCCAACGACACACGCAGTATCGCAGCGGCCGCGAACACAGCCTCCTCCAGTGAAATCCCGGCCTCGGCCTCTCGTTCCGTCGCGCTCACTCGCACACCGTCGGTGCCGAGGTGGGCGATCGCACCGGGGGCGAGCTTGTCGACCTCGCGGAACAACGTGCGCTGGCCGAGTTGCCACCCGAGCAGGGATTGGACAGCGACCGCGGTGTGGTCGATTTCGGCACCACGGATCCACCCCGCGAACAGGGCCGACGTGGAGAGGACCGGCGGGCCTGCGGCATCCGGCACGCTGTGATAGAGCTGCCTGAACCCCATCGAGTCGGCCACCATGGTCACCCCCCGTTCGTCACCGCGCACCGCGGCGAAGGGAGGGAGCAGTCGCGTCAGGCCCCCGGGATCCTGCCGCATGCATTCGGCGATCTCCGTTGCAGAAACTTCACCGTGGCTTGTCCTCCTCACGCGGGAGAGCGCCAAGGTCGATGATGACGGATTCACCGATTTCAAGCCCCACGAGGCCAGTCTCGCCGGACCGCTCGCCGTCGTCGTCAGGCTCTCGTGGCGCCCGAGCATCCCGTCGATCACCGCATCGTCGCGGTCGACGGCGACGAATCCCGGGAGGGCGCCGTGTGGCCCCTGGCTAAGCGGCCGCGAGTTTTGCATCGACGAACCCAGTGAGAGTGCCCACCGTCTCGAAGATCTCGGCGCCGAACTCGTCGTCGTCGACGGTGATGTCGAAGCGATCCTCGAGGGATGCCACGAGGCTCACGACGCCGAACGAGTCAAGTTCCGGCAGAGAGCCGAACAACGCGGTGTCCTCCTCGAGGTCTTCCGGGCGTTGGCGCAGCTCGAGCGCCTCGATCAGGACGGTTCGAACGGCGTTCAGGGTGTCAGTCATGGTTACTCCTTTATGAGACGAGGACAGGTCAGACGAGCACTTCCGCGGGTGCGGGATGCCCGAGGAATGCGGTCGGGCTGGCGGTCAGGCCGTACGCGCCCGCCTGGAAGATCACGACGAGGTCGTCAATATCGGCCGGAGGCAGCTCAACTCCATCAGCGAGCAAGTCGAGAGGGGTGCAGAGACATCCCACGACCGTGACATTTTCTTCTGCAGCGAGTTCGGCGCGATTTCCAACCGCGACGGGGTAGTTGCGACGGATGGCCTGGCCGAAGTTGCCCGAGGCGGCGAGCTGGTGATGCATGCCTCCGTCCACGACAAGGAAGGTCGTGCCGCGCGACACCTTGCGGTCGAGCACCCGGGTGACGTAAACCCCGCACTCCCCGACAAGATAGCGACCAAGTTCAATCACCGGGCTCGCCTCGGGCATCCGCTCGGCGATTGGCCCGTCAACTAGCTCGTGGAGGTTTCCTGCGACGGCGTCCAGGTCGAGCGGCTGGTCCTTCTCGACATATGGGATGCCGAATCCGCCACCCAGGTTGAGGTAACGCACAGGAGTGGGCAGGTGCTCGGCGAGGCCGCTCACCAGGTCGACGGTGTGCCGCTGCGCCTCGGCGATGATCGCCGCGTTCAGGTTCTGCGAACCGGCGAACACGTGGAAGCCGAGCACGTTCGCTCCCGCCGTGGCGTATTCGCGCAGCACCGCAGGTACCTGTTCCGCGTCGATGCCGAACTGCTGCGGTCCGCCGCCCATCCGCATCCCCGATCCCTTCACCGCGAAGTCGGGGTTCACACGCACGGCAACGTTCGGTGTGAGCCCGAGCTGGTCGCCCGCCGCGATCACCCGGCGGAATTCAGTAGTGGACTCGACCTCGACGAGAATGCCGGCTGCGACCGCCTGCCGGATCTCCGCAGGCGTCTTGCCGGGCCCCGCAAAGCTGACCTTGTCAGGCCAGATCGTGGTGTCGAGCGCAGTCCGCAGCTCAAGCCCGGAGGCGACGTCAATCCGGTCGAGCCTGCGTGCCAGATATTGCACGATGGCGGGCATGGGATTTGCCTTCATCGCGAAGCTCAGTTCGACACGTGCGGGGAGCACGGAGCGCAGTCGATCGACACGCTGGTCGAGCAGCGCGCGGTCGTAGGCGAAGAATGGCGTCGACCCAACGCGTGCGGCGAGCCGGCTGAGCGGAATCCCGCCGACCCGGAGCTCGCCGTCCAGAGTGCCGAACGCGGCGATGTGTTCCTGCGGTTTCATCCGGACACCTCCGACATGAGGAGCATGCGGTCGTATTTGCCGTTGGCTGAACGGGGCAGGTCGTCGCGAACGTCGATACGGGACGGGACCATGTAGAGGGGCAGGATTTGCTTGAGTGCGGCGACAAGCGCGGCGATGTCGAGTTCGGCCGTCGTCGGTGTGACCACCAGCACGATCCGCTGCCCGAGAACGGGGTCATCCTCGCCGAGGGCGACGGTGTCGCGCACGAGACCGGTGCTGTACGCGGCGTCCTCAATCTCGCTCGGGCTCACCCGGTACCCCGAGGTCTTGATCATCTGGTCAGTGCGGCCTACGAAGTACAAGAAGCCCTCCTCGTCGGCCACCACCGTATCCCCCGACCAGACAGCCCGCTCGGGGGCGCGCCACTGCTGGTCCGGGTGATTCACGAGGCGATAGCGTTCGGCAGTACGGATCGGGTCGTTCCAGTAGCCGAGCGCGACAAGGGCGCCGCGGTGCACAAGTTCGCCTTCCTCACCAGCCTCACACGGCGTCCCGTCTGGTCGGAGGACAATAACCTCGGCATTGGGGATGGCCTTTCCGATTGAGTCGGGACGACGATCGACTTCCGAGGGATCAAGGTAGGTGGACCGGAACGCCTCCGTGAGGCCGTACATCAGGTAGGGGTCGGCCCCGGTGAAAACCCCTCTCAATCGATCGAGGGTCGGACGCGGCATCCTGCCCCCCGTGTTGGCCCAGTACCGCATGCGACGGGCGGCCGTCTCCGGCCAGTTCAAGTCAGCCAATTGCAGCCAGAGCGGAGGCACACAGGTGAGGCCAGTGACGCCGTAGCGCTCGCACAATTTGACCACTTCCCGTGGCAGGAGGTAATTCATGAGGACGCAGTGGGCGCCGACCGAGAAGGCGGTCGTCACCTGGCTCAAGCCGGCGTCGAAGCTCAGCGGGAGCACGCTGAGGATGACGTCATCGCTGGTGTTCTCCAGGTATGTGCTCACGCTCTCGGCGCCGACGATCAGGTTGCGGTGACTGAGCACGACTCCCTTGGGCTTGCCAGTGCTGCCGGAGGTATACAAGATCGCGGCCGGGTCGATGTCGATCGCAAGGGACCGGCGCGGGACTCCCCCCGCCGCCTGCCCGTCTTCCCAACAGTGGACCTGCCAGGATGCGGCGGGATCTGGCGCTACATCGCCCACGACGATCACGTGCGCGACACGCGTCGTCGGAAGCACAGAGCTGAGCTGAGAGAGCCGGTCGGCCGAGGTGATGAGCACTCGTGCGCCGCTGTCCTGGAGGATGTGAGACACCTGGGTCGCTTTGAGCACGTGGTTGACCGGGACAAATATCCCCCCGGCAGCTGAGACGGCGAAGATCGACGCGACCGTTTCGAAGCGCTTCTCGAGGTAGATCGCCACACGGTCGCCACGCTGAAGGCCTACGTCAAGGAGCTGTGCTGCGGCGGCGCGGGACATCCGCCAGGTCTCGTCGTAGCTGATGGTGACATTGCGGTAGGTCAACGCCGGTGAATCCGGGGTCGCGGCGGCCGCCTGGCTGAGCAGGTGATGGAGGCTCGTCCTGGCCGGCATCATCGTCTTCTCCTCTCGGCCTGCGCGCTGCGTTCGATGAGGAATCGGTTGAACTCCTCGGCGTCATCAAGGTCGACGTAGCGTCGGCCCTCTGGGTCGATACTGGGCGAGACCTCGGTCGCGGGGACGGCCGGACCGGCCTGCGAGAATCCGGACAACTCATCGAACACCCCGACATAGGCCTCAGCTTGCGGCCGCCAATCCATGAGCGTGGCCACTCGCGCGCGGGCCTTCCTTCCGAGCTCGGCCCGCAGCGCCTGGTCGTCGATCAACGTCTCGACGGCATCGGCGAACGCCGTGATATCGCTCGAGGGGACGTAGAGCAGCGCGTCTCCGCCGGAGACGCGAGTCTCGATCAGGTCGTAGGACACGGCCGGTAGCCCATACGACATGTACTCCATCGTCTTGTTCATCGTCGACAGATCGTTGAGTGGGGTCTTCAAGTCCGGGCAGAGTCCGATGTCGGCCCGGCTGAGGTGCTCCGCGATCGCCGCGCGGTCCACGCGTCCAGTGAAGGTGACATACTCTCCGAGTCCCAGTTCGGCCGATTGCGCCTTGAGGTTCTCGAGGCAGTCGCCGAAACCGAGGAGGGTGACAGTCACATTCGTGCGTCCACGATGGTGCACCAGTTCGTCAACGACGAGAAGCACCTGGTCGACTCCGTCCTGGGGGCCCATAATGCCGAGGTAGACCAGATTGATCTCATCGGAAGGTCGTGGTCGCGCGGGGTAGATCGGGCGCATCTGACGGGTGTCCGGTCCGCTGCGTACAACCGTCACCTCCTCTGGTCGGCGGCCTCCGCGTCGGATTGCAACAGCTTTGTACGACTCGTTCGTCGAGATGATCCGATGCGCGGCGCGGAGTGTTCGGCGTTCGAGCCACAGCAGGCCGCGGTACTCGAGAGACCTCGCCCCGCCCTGCGGCTCACCGAACCTGGAAATGAAGAGCTCGGGATTCAAATCGTGGTGGTCGAAGACGAATGTGACTCCGAAGGGACGCCAGAGAAGTGCCAGCAGCCAAAATGTGTCGGGTGGATTGCACGACTGCATGATGTGGAATCGTCGATTGCGTCGCACCCGCGTTGACAGCCACGCAGTGCGCACCCAGCTGTACGCGAACTCCCAGGCGAATCCGACGAGTCCTTCCGCCTCCGGCGCAGGGCGGTACTTGTAGATGTCCACTCCGTCGAGGTGCTGATATCCGGGGTCGCCTGGCCCCTTCGGGCAGATCACACTGACTCGGTACCCCCGTGCGATCAGCGCCTGGCATTCCAGCCACACCCTCCGATCCAGTGGGACCGGTAGATTCTGCACGATGATGAGCACGTGCGGCGGCTGAACAATAGTTGTTGCGGTCATGCTCCCGTCACCTCCTCGACGATGATGCGGACGACGGCGTCCTGGGTCGGCTTCCACGACCGTCCGACGACGGATGCCGCGGCATCCGCTGCGCGGCCGGCGAGGTCGTCGGCGGTCACAGCAGCGCTCAGCGCGTCGGCCAGCGCGACAGCGGTCGGCTCCGCCCAGAGCACATGGGGATTGGGCAGCACCTGGCGCGCGAGCGGAATGTCATTGACAACCGGGATGTTGCCCGCGGCGAGCATCTCCTCTGCAACGAGGGTGATGTTGGTGAAGGACATCGCGAGTCCGGCGATCGTCCGCCCGTACAGGTCGTTCAACGCACTGGTCGTCATGCGCCCGTGGAAAGTGATGGGGATGTTGAGTCCTCGCGGCGGCGCCCCATACACGTGGATCTCCTGGTCAGGGTGTCTCCGGTGGAACACCATGAGCGCGATGCAGGCGAGCTGATAGCCGCGGCGCGGGAAGTCCGGACGACAGTAGAAGACGATTCCGCTGCGCACGGTTCCAACGGCGGGCAAGTGGTACACGGCCGAGTCGCAGCCGAACGGTACGACATCGCTGGCGAGCCCGGTCTGCTCGCGGATCATCCCGTCGAGCATTTCGCCGAGTGCGATGCGACGGAACGGAAGCCGGTAGGTCATCGCAGCCAGCGCGGACTCGGCACCGTGCCCGTAGAAATACGGCTCGTAGTCCTGAATGAAATAGAGGCGCCGCATCGGCGAGCGCGCGTACTTGACGATCACGTGCGCGGACTCCCACGAGGTCGCGACGACCGCATCGACATCCGCGATCCCGGCACGCGCATCCCGAATTTCGGCCTGCATGCCCGGCCAGTACTCCCGGATTACCGAAGTCAGGCGTGCGACGTCGAGACCGTGCTTGTCGTAGAGGAACAGCACGCTGTTGTGCCCCGCTGCCTCCAGTGCCTCGACGATTCGGAAGAGCGTGGTGTGCCCGCCTGATCCTGCCGCCGGCGGCGTGGTCACCCAGCCGATGCGAAGCGGTCGGCCCTGCTCCGGACGAGTCGCGGGCACGGGCAGCTCGGCGGGCACGTCGACGAGGAGGTCATCCAGGTCGAGATTGAAGAGGAGGTCTGCCGCGCCCGTTTTGCGGTAGGCCCGCTGCGCGATACGCTGCGCGATCCCGGGCAGGCCGACGGCCAGCGCTCGGCGCGTCTTCCCGATCAGTTGTGCCCCTCGACTCATGTCGCGACCGCCCCTCTCACTTCATCGCCCGTAAATCGGCCCGGCCGGGTCGAACTTCCGGAGGAACTTCGACCTGCTGCGTCCCGCAGCACACGCGCGTGCGCCTCGATCATGGCGACGACACCGTCGGCCGCGTCGCGCGGCGGGATCGGCGCCACACGTTCGCGCTGCACCGTGTCGACGACGCGACGGATGGCATCCCCGAACTCGGACGCATTTCGCTGGTGTCCCGCGCTCCACCGTGCACGCTCAACCCGTGCGTCGGTCACGACGCTCGCCTCTCCCGCCCCGTTGGCAATGAGAACCGATCGAGCGGGATCGCGGGCAACAAGCTCACGTGCTCCCCCGACATCGCTCAGGATGAGCGGCAGACCCGCGGTCCACGCTTCCGTCGCGGCAACAGGCCATCCCTCGAAGAAGGAGTTGAGAACGAAGGCGTCGGCGGCGGCAAGGAGCGTCCGTGCGTCAGAGCTGGCGAGCAGATGCACCCGGTCGGCATCTCGACTGCCGCGTCGGATCGCGTCGGATCGCCGAAATTCGACCCAGTCGGATGGTTCGCCCGCGATCACGAGCTGTGCCGGCACGCCTGCCGCAACGCACGCCAGAAATGAGGCAACCGTCCCGGCGATGTTCTTCTGCGCGTCGTACCGGGCAAGGCAGACGAAGACGACGTCATCGTGAAAACGACCGCCAACGGCGCGCTCAAGACTCTCGCGGGCGACACGACGCTGCTCGGCGTCGGGCGCACGGCTTCCCGGCGCAGCGTTCGGGATCACCGCGATCCGCGACCGGAGCAGCACCGGCAGGTGAGCCGCGTGGAACGTGCGGACAAGCTCGCTGACGGCGACGGCGGAAGCGGATCGGCTGAGAAGCTCCGACAACCTGCGCCATCTGGCACGGGAGAAGTGGATCTCTGTGTTGTGCATCACCGGCACGAGCGGCGCTCCGTTCTCCTGGGCGGCCGCTTCAAGAAAGGCCGGGGCACCGTGGAGCTGAATGACATCCGGGCGGAGTTCGTCGATCGCGCGGAGCGCCGTCGCACCATCGAATACGGAACGCACCTCGATACCCAGGTCGCGGATGCGTTGTGCACGCACACCGTCACCGAGGCAGACAACGGCCGGGGTGACCCCGGCCGCCGGAAGCCAGGTGGCGAGCACCTCGACGACCGAGCCGATCCCGCCGATGTCGAGTGCGCCAACCCCGAGGACGCAGGTGAGATCTTCGGCGCATCCGGCCGGCGCCGACGACCCCGATATCGAATCGGCCATCCGTGCGCGCAATTCCGGGAGCGGCTTGCGCAGAAAAACCTGAGTGATCCGGTGCACATACCCGTAGCGGATGCGTGGCGGCAGCATCCCGGTCGCCGCGGTGACGACGCGAAGCGTCAGCGCGACCGTTTGTCCGCCCACTCGAGTGGCCAGCCCCGGGGCGGCGGTCATGACTGCTCTCGCATCCGCGCGAGGAACTGAAAACGTGCGCCGATCCCGAACCGACTCGCGATCCTGAGCGCTTCATGAATTGCGGGCCGGGCCATCAGGAGCGTGATCCCGATGTGCACCGCGAGCATCGCGAGCACGATCAGAACAATCGAAAGCCAGGGCGGAAGTGCAGCCGTCCAGAGCTTGACGCCCCACCCGGCCGCTGCCATGCATACGACGGCGATGACCAGATAGACGAACGGACCGGCGATCACGCGCGGGCGCGTCTGCAGAGCACGTGCGACGAGGAACCAACGGACGAACGTGGCTAGGGTCGCAACGCACAAGAATCCGACGGCGACGGCGACGAGTCCCCACCGCACGGTGAAGACGGTGGTGGCGAAAGTCAGCAGGTCGATGATCACGGCGTAGACGAACCAGGCGCCGGGCCTGCCCAACCCGTAGAACAAGCCATGATCCAGCCATGCTCCAACCGAGAGTGTGCCGGCGAGCGCGAGCACCTGCGCCACCTGATAGCTCTGCTGCCACCCGTCGCCGAAAAGAATCGGGATCATCAGCGGGGCCGCGACGGCAACGATGGTGAGCGGCAACGACAAAGCGGCGTAGGTCACTTTGAGCGCGCGGAGGTAGGCATCGCGCAATCGCGCGGCCGAATCGCGAATCTTGGCGAAGGCGACGTTGGTGACCGGGACTATCGCACTTCCCGTCAGGTCCTGCACGATTTGCACGAGGCGCTGGGCGATGCTCATATACCCGAGTGCCGCAAGACCGAGGGTCGCCGAGATGACGGCGGCCTCACCCCAGGCACGGAGCATTGCAACGAACTCGACCCCCAGCACCTGACCGCCGAAGCGCGCCATCCGCACGAAGTCCGTTCGTGAAAACTCAAACGTCGGATGCCAGGTGACCGCCCACCACGCCAGCACGGTCGAGATGACGGCTGCCACGAGCGACTGTGCAACGAGAGCCCAGACTCCAAGGCCGGACAATGCCATGAAGATCGCGACGACTTGGGCTACGACGGCAGCCGCCGCTCCCTGCGCCGCGATCGCCCGGAACCGCATGTCGCGGCGCAGGAGGGCTGTCGGAACCGAGCCGATTGCGGTGACGACGACCCAGAGCGAGAGCACCTGCAGAACCGGTACGACGCCGGCGGATCCGAAGACCGCGCCGAGCAGCGGCGCGGCGAAGAAGACACACCCGCAGAGCAGTATCCCCGCCGTCATCGAGAACCAAAAGGCGGTGCTCAGCATTGTTCGGTCGGTCTTCTCGACCTGAACGATGTAGGCGGCGAACCCGAGATCGGCGAGCAGGAAGAAGAACGGCAGCACCGTCGAGGCTGCCGCCACGGCGCCGAAATCCGCCGGGCTGAGCAGTCGGGTGAGCACCGCGATCGTCACAAAGCTGAGCACTCGAATCGCCCATTTTTGAACCGTCAGCCAGACGACTCCCGCGGCAGCACTGCGCCCGACATCGAGCGGAGGGGCCGATTCCATCGGCGGCAGCGCGTTCGGCGCTCCCCCGACCTCAGGTACGTCGGTGAAGAGTTCGGCAGGGGCGTCCCGCTTCCGCTCGACCTCCATCACGCACCCTCCTCCGAGATCGGCGCGAGACGCAGCGCGTGTCGAGTCGCGCGGACGACCTTGGCGGAAAGCGTTCGCCCTTCGAACGGCAGGTCGGCGAGCCAATCCCGGCTCGTGTACTCGCCCTGGACAGTGCGGTAGAAGTCGCTGAGCCGGTCGGCCATCGCGGTGAGGGAGAAGTGTTCCTCGGCGAAAGCCCGACCGAAACTGCCGAGTTCGGTGCGCCGCTCGGCGTCGGCAAGAAGTGGTGAGACGATCGCGGCAAGCCGCGCGGCAGGGTCAGGAACTGCCTCGGGACTCCAGTAACTGGATCGTGCGAGGGTCTCGGCGGACGACGGCTCGAACAGCATCGACCATCCCGCTTCACCTTGCACGACGAGCGGTTTCGCGAATGCCAATGACCGTGCGGCGGAGCCGCCCATCCCGAGCATAATGTCGGCTGCGGCGTAGGCGGGTCGTGGGTCGGCCATCGGCCCGATCAGCCGCACGGCGTCTCTGCCCACCTCCTCGTTGACGGCATCCGCTCTGGCCTGGGTCGCAGCCACATTGTCGCCCGTGCCAACAAGCGCAAGGCTTGCTCCCATCGGTGCAAGCATGCGCATCGCGTCGATCGCGGCGAAGGCAGGGATGGACTTCATGCTGGCGTCAAGCCGGCTGACGATGACCAAGAGCGGGCCGTCATCGATTCGACTCACACGGCGAAACTGCGTCCGGTCGTGCACGTCGGGGTGATTCTCAATCAGATCGACGGGCGGGCTGATGAGGATGGTTCGCCCCGGGCGGTCCTGCTGCTCATCGCGCTGATAGCCCGTACCGACGATCATCGGCACACGACGGTAGAGCTTGGGCGACACGCTCATCTCGTACACGGTCTGCACCCACGGCGTCCGTGCAAACCGGGAAGGCCCCCAGTAGGTCGGTCGTGCGCCGCCACCCCATGATCCGTAGACGTGCACGAGATCGACGTGGTGTCGGCGGGCGAAGGCGGTGATCTGGCGCGCACGCGGAAAGATGCTCGGCGCGGGATCGTAGAGAGAGATCTGCAGACCACGCGCCGCTGCGACCTCAATCAGCGACGGGCCATCCGGAATGGTGTCACGGGCGCCCAACAGGATCGATTCGACGCCACGACCGCGCATCTCCGCCGCAAGATCGACAGCGTTGATCTGCGTGCCGCCCAGCTCAAGGCTGTTGAGATGCACCAGTACTGTGAGCATCGATGCCCCGTTGGTCGCGTCATTCATCGCCCGGATCCCCTCGCCGTCGTGGCAGTGGTGAGCTCGGCGACGACCATCGCCTGCAGGTCAGAGGTGAGATGCGGGAACATCGGAAGCGACAGGATGCGATCGCCCGCAGCCTCCGCGACCGGGAACTGGCCTTGTCGATAGCCGAGGCCGGCATAGGCCGCCGTGAGATGCAGCGGCGTCGGATAGTGGATGGCGGCGCCGATGCCCGCAGCAGTGAGCTCGGCAAGCACCCGGGCGCGCTCATCGACCTGCACGACGTAGAGATGCCAGACGTCTTCGTTACCCGGTCGCACGGTGGGCACTCGCACTCCGGGCACCTCGGCAAGTTGCTCGGAGTAACGAGCAGCTCCGGCCCGGCGCGCGGCGTTCCAGTTGTCGAGTCGGCGCAGCTTCGCGCGCAAGACCGCAGCCTGCACTGCGTCGAGGCGCGAGTTCACCCCCACCCGGTCGTGCACATACTTCACCGAGCTGCCGTGAGCACCGAGGTTTCTCACCCGTTCCGCGATGTCCGGGTCGTCGGTGAGTACCGCGCCCGCGTCGCCGGCCGCGCCGAGATTCTTGCCCGGGTAGAAGCTCGTCGCCGCGACGTGGCCGATCGCGCCGGCACGACCGACCGACGACGACGCGCCCTGCGACTGGGCGGCGTCTTCGACGACGAAGAGCCCGTGCCGCATGGCGATCGCGACGAGCTCCTCCATCGGCGCAGTCTGGCCGTACAGGTGCACGGGAATGATCGCCCGCGTGCGCGGGGTGATCGCCGCCTCGACGGCGGTCGGGTCGATCAGCAGATGTTCGGGGTCGACGTCGACAAAGACCGGAACGGCACCGACCCGGGAGACAGCCTCGGCGGTGGCGATGAAGGTGTTCACCGGCATGATCACCTCGTCGTCTGAGCTCACTCCGATCGCCCGCAGCGCAAGTTCCACAGCGTCGGTGCCGTTGCCGACCCCGACGCAGTGGCCCACGCCGATGAACTCTGCATACTCACGCTCGAATGCGTCGACCTGTTCTCCGCCGATGAAGCCGGCTGTCGCAAAGAGGCGCTCCCACACCGGAAGCACTTCCTCGGCGATCTCAGCCTGCTGCGCGGCCAAATCGAGGAACGGAACCTTCATGCTCGCACCGTCCTCTCGATCGCGCGTGCGGGGACGCCCACCCAGGTCTCGGCATCCGGAACGTGCTCCAGCACCACCGCGCCCATGCCGACGACGGCGTCGGGGCCGACGAGAAGCCCCTGTCGCACCGAGGAGTTCATTCCGAGGGAGGCGGCTTCGCCCACGTGCACCGAGCCGCCCAGGGAGACGCCGGCCGCGAGCGTCGCGAAGTCGTCGACCACGTTGTCGTGGGTGAGCGTGACGTGGGGCATGAGCACGACGTGACGCCCCACGGTGACGGATGCGGTCAGCACGGTCCCAGCGAGCACAACGCTTCCGACACCGACCTGGCAGGATTCCGGCACGCGCACCGAGGCGTCGATGACCGTGGCGAAACGCGAATCGACGACGCCGAGCTCGGCGAGGCGCTGACGCCCGTGGCGACGCGCACGCCCGGACCCCATGCACAACACGAAGTAGGCATCGAGTTCGGCCGCGAGCGCAACCCCGCCCAGCACCGTCGCACCGGCACACTCAGTACCGTGCAGCGCGCGATTGTCATCGAGCACACCGACCACCCGGCAGTCGCTCAGATCCGCCGATGCGAGTTCCCTGGCCAGCCCACTGGCCGCGAGCAGGATTAGGTCTCTCATGAGAGCCTGCCGCCCGCGCCGGCCCGTGCGGCGGAGCTCGCGCGCAGCACATCGACGACGCGGCGCTGTTCCTCCTCCGTCATTTGGTGGAACAACGGCAGAATCAGCGTGTTGTCGGTGAGGCGTTCCGTCACTCCGAGCGATGCGTCGCCGGTCTCGGTAGTCCAGTAGGCCGGTTGGCGGTGCGCGGCCATGATGCCCCGCCGCGCGGAAATGTCGGCTTCCGCGAGCGCCACGAGCAGGCCGTCGCGATCGGTCGGAAACTCGGGCTGGACCTCGACCCAGTAGGACTGGAAGTTCGAGGTGCCCCAATCGGGGTCGCCGACCGGGCGGAGCCCGTCGATGCCCTGAAGCGCCGCGGTGTAGCCGTCGGCGATCTCACGACGCCTGCGCACAATCTCGGGCAGACGCCCGAGTTGCGCGATGCCCACGGCCGCCTGCAGGTCGGTCATCCGGTAGTTGAAGCCGATCTCCAGATATTCCTCGGCCGGCGCAAGCACGTGTGACTGCCGGTCGCTGGCCGAGACGCTCATGGCGTGTTCTCTCAACCGCCGTGCCCGCTCCGCCCATTCGGCATTCGAGGTTGTCAGCATTCCCCCCTCCCCCGTGGTCAACAGTTTGCGCGGGTGGAAGGACCACGCGGCGAGATCGGCGCCCGCCCCCACCGGGCGGCCGCGATAGGTGGATCCGGCCCCGCAGGCGGCGTCTTCGATGACAACGAGGCCCCGCGGATCACACACCGCGCGTATGGAATCGAGGTCGACCGGAATGCCACCCTGATCAACCACGATCACGGCACGCGTGCGCGGGGTGATGGCGGCTACCACGCCGTCTGCCGTGACACAGCCGGTGGCGGGGTCGACGTCGATAAAGATCGGTCGCGCTCCAACATACGTCGGCGCGTTCGCGGTGGCGATGAACGAGAACGACGGGACGATCACCTCGTCGCCGGCGCCGACACCCGCCACGATGAGCGCCAAGTGCAGGGCGGTTGTGCAATTCGAGGTGGCGACGGCGTGGCCGGCTTGCATCGCAGCGGCGAACTCGCGCTCGAACTGCGCCACCTTCGGCCCCTGGGCCACCCACCCCGATGCGATCACCTCGCTGAGTGCGAGCATCTCCTCCGAGCCCATCCATGGCTTCATCACATTGATGCGGGTCATGACGTCACCAACGATCGCCCCGCGGCGATTTCGTCGCGCAACGGTTCCCACCACTCGACGAGTTCCCGTAGTCCGTCTTCGAGCGACACCGACGCCTCAAAATTGAGAGTGTCACGGGCCGCAGAGGTGTCGGCGAGCCTCCGGGCCACCCCGTTCACCGCCCGCTCCGGGCCATGCTCGACCGAGAGATCCGACCCCATCGCGGCGAGCAGAGCCTCGGCCAGACCGAGCAGGCTCGTCTCGGTTCCACTCGCGATGTTGAAGATGCCTTCGCGAACGTCGCTCGCCGCGGCAAGGAGGTTCGCCCGTGCGATGTCCCGGGTGAAGACGAAATCCATCGTCTGCAGGCCGTCACCGAAGATCAGCGGCGGTTTCCCGTCGGCGATGCGCTCCATCCAACGCACCAGCACCTCGGTATAGAGCCCATGCACATCCATCCGGGGTCCGTACACATTGAAGTAGCGAAGCCCCACATAATCGAGCCCGTTCATCGCCCGGAAGCTGCGCAGCATGCCCTCGTTGAACGATTTCGCCGCACCATAAAAGGTGTCGTTGTTGTGGTGGTGGTGGCGTTCGGTCGTGGGGAACTGCTCCGCGAGTCCGTAGACGGATGCGCTCGACGCGGAGATCAGTTTGCTCACTGAATGTTCGACCGCCGCCTCGATGACGTTGAACGTTCCGTCAACGAGAACTTCCAGCGCCAGTCGGGGTTCTTCAGCACACTGAGTGATCCTGATCGCCGCCTGGTGGAACACGAGGTCCTTGCCCCTGGTCACATCGTGCACCAGATCGCGATCCCTCAAATCCCCCTCGATCAGAGTCACTCGGCCCGACGCCAGGGCACCCTCGAGGTTCGCCAGCCGGCCACGCACGAGGTTGTCGAGAACGTCGACTTGTGCGACGCCCGCGTCGAGTAGTTGGTCGACGATCTCTGATCCGATCGTCCCTGCGCCGCCGGTCACGAGGACGGCGGCCCCCTCAAGTTTCGTCATCAGTGTTCTCCCACCAACTCTCGATCTGGGCCAGATTCTGGATGTGCCACGAACAGTGACGGCGCGACGGATGCAGTCGCCGTCGCGCCCGCGGATGCCGGGACGGTCGACGGCACCACGGCAGCACCTGCTGCTTCGAGGCTGCGATTCGCTGCCTCGAGCACGGCCAGCACGCGGAGGCCGGCTGCTCCGTCGGTTCGGGAGGGTCGCTGTTCACGAATGCATGCGGCGAATTCTGCAGCCATGGCGCCGAGGGCCTCCCGCTCAGGCAGGGCTGGAGACCAGGTATCCCCCAGGCGATACGAGATCGTGGCCTCGGTACGTTCCGATCCGTCGAGTGTCTGCAGACCCAGATCCACGCCGCGGTCGTAAACGCTGACGCGCTGCTGCGGGTTGAGATCGTCCCAGACCAGAGTTCGTTTGGTGCCCCCGATGATCATCTGGCGAATTTTCGTCGGGCTCAGCCAATTGACGTGGACGTGCGCCATCGCACCGTTCTGCAACGGCAACGCGAGATACCCCAAACATGACTTCCCGGCGCCCACCGGATCAGCCCCGTGCGCCGACACACTGAGTGGATGGAGCCCCCCGGGAAGCACAAAGTCGATGATCGACAGATCGTGGGGCGCGAGATCCCAGAACACGTCGACATCCGGTCTGATCAAGCCCAGGTTGATGCGCACCGAGTCGATGAAAAGAATGTCACCCAGGGCGCCCTCAGCGATGAGCTCCCGAATCTTTTGCACCGCAGGGGTATAGCAATACGTGTGGTCCGCCATCAGCACCAGGCCGCGTTCGGCTGCCGCGCGCACCATGTCACGCCCCCTCTCACCGGTGTCCGCCAGCGGTTTCTCGACCACGACATGCTTGCCGGCGTTCAAGGCGTCCCGCGTGATTCCGTGATGGGTTCGTGCCGGAGTGGCGATCGCTATCGCATCGATGTCTTCGGCGTCGAGCAAGGTGCTGAGCGACGTGACGACGCGTGCCCCACCTACCTGCTCGGCCAGAGCTGCTGCGCGATCGTGGTCAATGTCGCAGATGGCGACGAGTTCCCATTCTGGAGAGGCATGGAAGTTGCGGGCCAGGTTGGGGCCCCAGTATCCAGCTCCGACGACGGCGATTCTCAGTTTCTCGGTCAATTTCTCCCCCATTAGTCGATGATGCGAGGCCGATCGGGTAGCGGCCGCGCTGCCGGGCAACTCGTTATGGAGCAGGGACGAAGAAGACGTCGATCCAGTAGTTGTGAGTGGACAATTGGTCGGGATAGGAAGCGCCGTATCGGTAGACGGCTCCGGACGCCGGCGTGGACAGCGGACCGTTGATCACGGGAGCGGCCAGGCCGCCCGCGGTGACCGAGTACCAGCCGACGGTGCTGTGATAGCTCGCGCGATACTCAACCCCGGGCTGGATCGACACCGGTTGATCGAAGGTCGCGCTCTGCCATCCGGTCGCGGTTTCATTTGCGAAAACCACGTGAGCCAGCAGGGCGCCGGTGTTCGACCAGAGGTATCCGTCGTGGGTTCCGGTGTTTTGCGCACCTTTGTAGAACCGGATGCCGGTGATATTCCCCGCCACCGCCGAGGTGAACCGCACCCCCACCTGGATCTCACTCTGGTCGGCCCAGGCCGGGACGATCGGTGTCGCGTCTGCCGCGAAGATCGACAGCGCGCTCACCGTGGGCGGTGGGGCCGCAGTCGTGAACGACCAGGAACCGCCGGATGCCGCAACTGTATCGATTGTGACGGCCGCCGCATACGACGTCGACCACGCGAGCGGATCGGTCGGCACGAAACTGGCGGTGCGGGTTGCAGCGGAATACGAGGCAACCCCCGGCACCGATCCGGCGGGGCCGGTCACGCTCAGCGAGACGGTGCCGACCGGGTCGGCCGAGAGCTGGGCTGTCACCGTAGTGGTCGGCGCAACAGCCGAGGCACCGGCTGCCGGAGTGGCCGACACGACGGTGACCGGAGTCGGCGTCGGGGTCGGAGTCGGAGTCGGCGTCGGAGTCGGCGTCGGAGTCGGAGTCGGCGTCGGAGTCGGCGTCGGCGTCGGAGTCGGCGTCGGCGTCGGCGTCGGCGTCGGCGTCGGAGTCGGCGTCGGCGTCGGAGTCGGCGTCGGAGTCGGAGTCGGCGTCGGGGTCGGGGTCGGGGTCGGGGTCGGCCCCTGGGCGAAGATCACGTCGACGAAGTAGTTGGTGGCATTCCAGCTGTCCGTCGGGAAGCCGCCCGCTGCGCCATAGAGGAAGCGCCCGTTATTCGTTGAACCCGCCGTGAGCGGCCCGCTGGACTTCGGTTGCGTGAAGTCATTCGAGGTATAGGAGTACCTGCCGTTCGGGGCAAGGTACGAGACGACGTAGGTTTGCCCGGCGACCAACGAGACCGGCGTCGTGAGCTGCGCCGTCTGCCATCCGCTTGCCGTCTCACCGGTGAACGTCACCGTGGCCAGGCGAGTGCCGGTCGCCGACCAGAGGGATCCGGTGTGCGAGCCCGTGTTCCCGCTGCCTTTGAAGAAGCGGATTGCGGTGACGGCACCGGCTTGACTGGCGGAGAACGACATCCCGAGCTCAACGGCCTGCGCATCGGCTGCCGCTGCAACGGCGGGTGTCCGGTTGGCGAGCACCGTGAAGACGCCAGACGACTGGGTTGCGAACGACCAGGTCTGTGTCGACAGAGCGACCCCCTGTGTCGACCGGACATTGCTGAGATTCATTGCGACCGATGCGCCGACAGGAAGGGACTGCGCCGGCGTGAAAGTGATGGTCAGGCCGTCGGCCGAGAGGGCCGTCGCCCCGGCCACCGCTGTGCCCCCGCTTGTCACGGTCAGGGCGTAACCGGCTACGACGGGCGTCGACAGGCGTACCGAGATGGTGGAGGCGATGTCCACATCGACGGCGCCATTTGCCGGCGTTTGATTGACGACAGTGAGCGGGTCAAGAACTCCGTTGAAGACGACATCGACGAGGTAGTTGGTGGCGGATTGCGAGCCGGGGAATCCCGGGTCGTAGGTGAATGCACCGGCATTGGAGCCGGCGACGAGTGGGCCTCTGGTGATCCCGGACCCGGCGAAGGCGCCGGGTGACGCCGACCAGATCCCCTTCGGGTTGGTGTACGACGCGATGTATTGAGTTCCGGCTGTGATCGTCACCGGGGTGCTGAACGTCACTGTCTGCCAACCGGCAGTGCTCTCAGCGGTGAACGCGGCGGTCGCCAGCTGAGTTCCCGTCGACGACCACAGTGTTCCGGTGTGCGACCCCGTGTTTCCCGCACTCTTGTAGAAACGAATGCCTGAAATGGTTCCGTTCGACGTGCTGGAGAAACGCACACCGAGGGCAACCGGAAGACCTTCGGCGACCTCGAGAGTTGTTGGTACCGTCGCGTCGGGGAAGAGGCCGCAGGGGCAGACTCCCTCGGTGCCGGAGGCCTGCGCAGTCTTGAATGTCCAGCTCTGGCCGGCTGCCAGTGACCCGCCGCCGGTCGCGGTTGCCGCGACGGTGACCGCGTAGGTCGTGGCATCCGCGAGCGCCGAAGTCGGCGTGAACTTTGCGGTGCGGGTCGCCGCGACGTAGCTGACGCTTCCCGGAACCGCGACGCCCGCCGGATTCTTGACGGTGATCACCACGGATGTGGGGACGACGTCTTTCGACAGCACGGCGCTGACAGCAGTGTTTGTCGGCACGCTCGACGAACCAGGAAGGGGAATCTGCCCGCCCGCCGAGAGTGGCGTGCTGTCAGTCGTTGTGAACACAGCATCGACGAAATAGTTGCCTTGATTGAAGCTGTCGGTGGGGAAAGCGCCGATCGAAGTGTTGTACACACCGGCCGGCGTCGCACCGAACCCTCCGGCGACGGTAAGCGGTGCCGCGGTCCGGCCGCGGTACGCCCATTCGTAGTTCGTGGCGGCATAGTGGCCATTCGGAGCGGAGTACGAAACCGTGTAGGTTGTGCCTGCCGCCACGGCAACCGGCTGGGCAAACGTTGCGCTTTGCCATCCCGAGCCGGTTTCGTTGGCGAATGTCACGGTGCCGAGTCGCACGCCGGCGGAGCTCCAGAGCGAACCCGTGTGAGTGCCCGTGTTGCCGACGCTCTTGTAGAACCGCACCCCGGAGATGAATCCGCTCTGGTTGGGAGTGAACCGCAATCCGAGTTCAACGGAAGCCGAGTCTCCGGAATCGGGAGTGGGCGGCGCCTCACTGCCGAACACGGTGTACGGGCCGGCGATGGTCAGGGCTGCCTGGCTCGGCGTCGACGGGTAGTTTCCACTGTCGTCGACGGCGCGCACCTTGATGTTCCCTGAACCGGCCCCGCGTTGAATATAGGTGTAGCTCCAGGTCGTCTTGCCCGTTGCCGGGTGCCACTGTGTGCCGCCGTCGGTCGAGACCTCGACCCCGGCGACGACTCCACCGACATCGGCGGCCGTTCCGGTGACAGTGACGGTTGATCCGTTTGCGACCGATGCACCGGGCGCCGGGGAGCTGATGACCGCGGTGGGGGCCGTGTGATCGGTGCTGGCCGGACTCGCGACGAGTCCGCTGGAGAGCGAAGCGGGCTGCGCCCCCATGTCGGCGAGCAGATTGACCTGGGCTTGTTGCATGCGGGGATCGGCGGGGGCGCCGTTCCCGTCGTGCGTCTGATCGAGTCCCCACGTCCACTGCACGCTGCCCGCCGAGAAGACGAGTGCGCCGCTCGCCGCACGGTAGAGCGTGACGTGGTGGGTGGTCGTGCCGACCTCGGTCGTGTTTCCGAAGTCCTGAAGGTATTCGGGCACAGCCCCCGTCGTCGTCGAGAGGTTGATCAAGCCCGCCGGCTGGAAGCCGTTGTCGATGTTCTCGTTCGACTCATAGCCGATCGTGTGCGCGGCCAGAGCCGCTGTGGTGCCGGCAGCCAGGCTCGCCAAGCTTGTGTTTCGCCAGAGTCTCGCCTTTCCCTCTGCCGCGGAGACAGTCACGGCAAGGTCGGAGAAGTTCGACATGTACATCGTGCCGGAGAGTGCATTCTCCGGAACGCCCGCACCGTTGGCTTGCGAGGCATACCGGGGGTCCCGCCAGGTGCCTGTCCATTCGGCAGAGGGATCGATCTTCCCGTATGCCCAGGTTTCCTTGTACGACACCAGGGTGCGATAGGCGGTGGCACTCGGATCAGCCGACGGCGCATAGCGAGTGTGCCAATACATTTCGTTGCCGGAGAGGAACTGCAGATTCACCCCGGCGTCGCGCGCAGCCGTCACATTGTTGCGCTGGGCCGCCGACCAGTACTCATCATGGCCGACAGAGAGGAACACCTTGTGGTTGAGCAGGGCCCCGCCGAAACGGTCGGTGTCGACGCCGCTGAAATACGAGACGTCGTAGCCGTTCTTCTCCAGGAATCGCACCATCGGGTACTCGTTGCTGAAGTAGAAGTCGCGTCCACCGATTCCGTCTCTGGTCACGACCGGACGGTTGTAGCTCACCTTGTAGGCGCGCCCGTTCGCAGCACCCCGGTAGAAATCGGAACCACCGTAGGTGTTGTACGCCTGCCAGGTGGGATCGGATGTCTGGAACAGCACGGCCGAGTGGCTCGCCTCGTTGCGCACAACGAATGTGATGTGGCTGGAGTCCCCGTTGTCGTTTCTCGTCAGCAGAGCGAAGTACACCCCCGACACGGCGTCGGCCGGCACCGCCCACGATGCCGAGACTTTCCAGGTGCCGCAGTCATACAGCTCGGTGGCGGCATCCGTGATGCACTGGGGCTGTGACTGCGGGAGCGTGGCAGACGGTGTGACATCGGCGATCTTTCGGGCGCCGAGGCCCTGATACCAACCGCTCCGGAAGATCTCGATCGTGTAGGCACGAGCGGTGGTGTCGACCTTGAACTGAATGGTCTTGCCGACGTTCACGCTGATATCGGTCGAGAATCCCTGGATGTCACTGTCACCGGCGCCACTGATGTCCCAGACCGATGGGTCGGTGCCGGGAAGTGCGTTCTCGCAGAGGATCGGGTTCGCTGCCACACCGCAGCCCGTCGCCGCTTCTGCGGGCGTCGCGGTGAAGGCGAGCAGCGAGCTCGAAAACAGCGCAATCACGAGGGTGGCGGATGTCACCCCCCATCGGGAGCGAGGGGAATCCGACTGCCGGGAGGGTCCACCGGGTGTTTCAAAATGCAACGACTGAGACACGATCGCTCCCCGGCACGTGGTCTGCCTGGAGCCGTTCGGGTAACGTCTCCCAGTCGCTGGCACCTCGTCTCGAGTTGCAAACGATGTGAGTGCCGTCCCAGCTGCGAGCGAAAATCAGGGGAAAAGCCAGGTAGATCAAACCTGACTTTCGCTCACCTACTGAGATTGGCACAAAAGACCAAACCACACATACCCCCCTAACGAGGGGAGAATTTCGCGGGCTACCGCTTCTTCGAGGCCTTCTCATCGATCGGTGCAGTGCCGGAAGCGCGCAGGTCGCGGTAGTAGGCGCGAGCCTCGGCCTGACGCTCCGCCTCGATGCCGCTCGAGATCGGGGCTCGCAGGTGTTCCTGCGAGTAGCCGAAAGCGTCGACGAGATCTTGGGCGTGCGGGCGGATGCGGGCGATCAGCCGGTCGATGTATGCGGTGAGCGCCACGGCCCGCTGAGCCGACAGACGCCCGTTGATCAGGTACCAGGAGAGGTGCTTCTCGATCAGGCCGAGCCCGAACAGATCGCGCAGCCAGGTCAGCACCTGCTTGGTGCCGGCATCCGTCGTCGCATCGACAGCGCGCGTGAAGGCCTCCCACTGCAGCAGTTCACCATGAGCGCGCGCCGCTTCGATCAGCTGATTCTGCTGGGAGTTGAACAGGTCCGCCGCCTGCTTCTTCGGAAGCTTGCTCGCCGGACGCAGTACGGTCGCCGCAGCGGCGATCATGCTCTCGACCCGGTCGGTCAGCAGCTCACGCTGCACGGCGGTCTCTCGCAGCGCGCCAACGGATCGCGCCGTGGAGCCTCGGTCTGAAACGTTCTGGGTGAGACGGCGCAGGCCCGTGCCGTTGAAGGCACGGTCGGCGGCGTTCTTGACCACGTAGCGGGCAAGGGCGCCGACATCCGCCGAGGCGAACTGCTTGCTGTAATCGGTGAGCAGGCGCTTGGCCACGAGCTGCAACAGCACATTGTTGTCGCCCTCGAACGTGGCGTACACGTCGAGGTCGGCACGCAGCCCGACGAGGCGGTTCGCGGCGATGAAACCGGCTCCCCCACAGGCTTCGCGCGCCTCCTGAAGGGTGTCGAGTGCGTGCCAGGTTGAGAGCGGCTTGAGCACTGCGGCCAAGGTCTCGAGGTCTTGGCGGTCGTCGTCGGTGTCGGCCTTGCCGCTGAACACTTCTTCGAACTTCACCAGGAACTCGTCGTGCGCGAACGTGGCCGCATACGTGGTGGCCAAGCGCGGCAGCAGCCGGCGCTGGTGCCGCTGGTAGTCGAGGATGACCTCTTCATCGGTGTCGCTGCCGGCCGTGAACTGGCGGCGCTGACCGGCGTAGGTGATGGCGATCGTGAGGCCGAGCGCGGACGCCGCAACCGCCGAGCCGTCGAGTGACACCCGGCCCTGCACGAGGGTGCCGAGCATGGTGAAGAAGCGTCGGCCGGGGCTGTGGATCGAGCTCGTGTAGCTGCCGTCGGGGGCAACGTCGCTGTAGCGGTTGAGGAGGTTTTCGCGTGGAATCCGCACGTTCGTGAAGTGCAGACGACCATTGTCGATGCCGTTCAGGCCACCCTTCAATCCGTCGTCTTCCCCTCCGATCCCGGGCAGAAAGTCGCCGTTCTCGTCGCGGATCGGCGTGTAGAAGGCGTGCACGCCGTGGTTCACGCCCTGCGTGATCAGCTGGGCGAAGACGACGGCGGCGATCCCGTCGTTCGCCGCGTTGCCGAGGAACTCTTTCCAGGCTGCCTTGAACGGCGTGTGAATGACGAACTCTTCGGTGTCGGGGTCGTAGGTGGCGGTCGTGCCGATGCTCGCGACATCCGAACCGTGACCGATCTCGGTCATGGCGAACGCGCCGGGAGTCTTGAGGCTCATGATGTCGGGAAGGAGGGCGTCGTGGTGCTTCTGGGTACCGAGGTGCAGCACGGCGGCGCCGAACAGGCCCCACTGCACGCCGCCCTTGATCTGCAGGCTCGGGTCGGCGGTGACGAGTTCTTCGAAGCCGGCGATGTTTCCGCCGTGGTCGTCGTGGCCGCCCAGGGAAGAGGGGAAGGCGCGGTGCACGTGGCCGTTGTCGGCGAGGACCTGCATCTGGGCGAAGACGCGGGCGCGGTGCTCGGCCATCGACTGGCCTTCGATGCGCTGCATCTCGGGCTGCGCGGTGAGCTTGCGGGCGGCGAGACGCACGTCGGCCCAGGTGCCGAGGAGCATGCGGCCGAGCTGCTCGAGGTCGACGTGCGGCGCGGTCGGGTCGCCGGCAATCTTGATCGGGCCGGTGTTGACGTTCGGGTCGACGGCGGCGGTTGTGCTGGCCGTCTTTTCGGTGCCTGAGGCAGCGGAGGCCGCTGCCGACTTGGGGGAACGGGGGGCGGGGCGCTGTGCGGTATCAACCATCGTCGGTCCTCTTCTTTCACGCGGTGCTGTCGTTGCCTGCTGTGCACCCACGTTAGGCGCGGCTCGAACGCGGCGGAAATAGTGCGTGAGACGGCGACAAAGAAGTATGCCGTGCGCGGCATCCGTTCTGTAGGTTTCCTCAGGTCGACGAGTCTGAGCGGGTCGTACTTCTACAAAACGGATACCGCACGGCGGGCCCGGATCGCCTGCCCGGCCACCGCTCTGACGCACGACACGCTAGTTCGCGCGCCACACTACTGTGCAGTGCGTGCTACCGTGACTGCAGATTGAGGGAGGCCGAATGGATACAACACAGTTGTTGAAGGGCGTGCTGGATGTCGCGGTGCTCGCGGTGGTTCAACACGAGGATGGGTACGGCTACGACATCGTGCGGCGGCTACGCGACGCCGGGCTCGGCGAAGTGGGTGACGCCTCGGTGTACGGCACACTGCGCAGACTCTATGCGGCGGGCGCGCTGTCGAGCTACGTGGTGCCGTCCGAGGACGGCCCTCATCGCAAGTACTACGCGATAAACCCGGAAGGCACCCAGATGCTCGCCCAACAGCGGCAGATCTGGGGGGACTTTGCGACGGCGATGACGCAGTTGCTGGCCGAACCCGCGCCTCTACGGAAACCTGTGATTCGGAAGATTGGGGAGAAGATATGAGCGACACCGCGACACTCTTGGACGCCGAGGTAGCGGCCTTCGCCGCCGCGATCCGGACGTATCTCGATGATCTTCCGGCCGAGGATGTTGACGATCTGACGGGCGGCCTCGAGGCCGATCTCTTGGAGCAGGCTTCTGACCAGGACGGAGCTTTGACGCTCGGCGACCCCGAGCTGTACGCCGCAGAGTTGCGCGCTTCAGCGGGGTTTCCTGAGCGCCGTGCCTTGGTTCCGCCGAAGCGAAGGTGGCGAGACGCTGTCGCTGATGCCCGCGCCGCGTTGGTGCGACGGATTCGGGCGACGCCGGTMGGGGCGTGGCTGACCGACTTCGTCATTGCGCTGCGTCCGGTGTGGTGGTTGCTGCGCGGTTGGGCGGTCTACGAGCTGGCCACCCTCGTTGCCGGCAAATTCAGCATGGACCCGCTCACGCCGTCGCGCTGGCCGTTTCTGCTCGCGGCCGTGCTCGTGAGCGTGCAGTGGGGGCGCGGAAAATGGCTGCCGACATCCTGGCTGAAGACGGTCAGAACACTTGTCAGCATCGTCACGGCCATAGCGCTGCCCTTTCTGCTCACGGCCGCCATCAACTCGACGGGCACGACCTACCTCACGGTCACTCAGTTCACAGAACCTGCCCCTGACCAGACCGGGCTCTGGATCGACGGCGCGCGGGTATCGAACATCTTTGCCTATGACGCCGACGGCAACCCGCTGACCAATGTGCAGCTCTTCAACCAGATCGGCGAGCCGCTCACCACGGTTGGCTCTGATTACGTTGATCAGGACCACGACTACTTCTATTTCATCGGCACGGATGCCTCCACTGTCCCGTTCCTGGGCGCCTATGGCGGTCGGAACTGGAACGTGTTCCCTCTCGATGTTGTCAAGAATCCCGATGGTGGCGAACCCGACCTGAAGAATGCGCGGGCCGCTGCGCCTCCGTTCGCGAAGGTGCCGTCGCTGCCGGGGATGCCGACTCCGACGCCGAGTGCCGTCCCCTCAGTCGGCCCGTCGGCCGACCCCGCACCTGCCGACGCCGCCGCGGCTGGCGCCAACGCGCCGACCGCAGAGACTCAGCCGACACCATGACCGAGCAGGAGCGCATCCTCTTCGTCGACATCACGTATCTCGTCACCGAAGCTCTCGAAGCTCTCGGACGGGAGAATCAGGCGCTCGCCGACGCCGACGCATCCGTCGACTGAACGCAGAGGAGGAGATTCTGCGCCACGCCGCCCCAACCTGTCGGTCGGTGGCGGCGAGTCGCAGAATCTCCTCCGTTACGTGCGGCCTAGGCCGAGCGCTGATAGGCGCGGAAAGCCCGCGTCGACAGCCACGCCATGACGACGGCCAGCGCCGCCAGCATCCCGAGGTGCGCCCAGATCGTTGCCCAGTCCGGTGTGGCTTGCAACGCCTGCCTAGCCACGATGACCGCCCATTCGACCGGGTTGTAGGCCGCGGCGGTCGCCACCCAGGAGGCCGACAGGCTCGTCTGCATCAGCGCGCTGCTGAGGAAGATCAGCGGAATTGAGATCATTTGCGAGATCCCGATGAGCACGTTCTGATTGCGGGCGAGCAGAGCCGCCGCGTTCGACAGCGCCGAGAAGATGGCCGTCAGCAGCATCGCGGCGACGACCATGAGCAGGATGCCCGCTGCTCCCCCCTCGAATCGCGCCCCGAACAGCCAGGCGACGCCGACGACGATCAGGGTTTGGATCAGGGTCAGGATCGCCTGATAGGCCAGCGTCGACACCATCAGGGCACCCCGATTCGTCGGGGAGGTGAGCAGGCGGTCCATCACGCCACGATCCATGTCCTGGATGTAGGTGGTGCCGGCCCAGGCGCTGCCGAACAACGCCATCATCATCACGATTCCGGGCGTGAGGAACTCGAGATAGCTCTCTTCCCCGGTGAAGCCGGGGATGTCGACGACTGATTTGAAGAGCTGGCCGAACAGGAGCAGCCAGATCATGGGCTGCACCAGGTTCAGGACCAGGAAGGCCGGGATGCGCCAGGCCGCGCGCAATTGGCGGGCAGTGAGAATTCCGGTGTGGGTGACGGCGGTTGCGATGCTCATGATGCACTCTCCTCGGCGAGTTCTACAGCGGGAACGGCCCCGCTGTTCGCGTGGGCACGGGCGAAACTGTGCCCGGTGTGACGCAGGTACACGTCGTCCAGGCTGGGACGGGCGACGGTGGCGGATGCCACGCGCAGGTTTGCCGCGTCGAGGGTGGCGAGGGCGAGCGGCAAAGCCGTCGCGCCGTCGTCCGCCCGGGCGCGGAGCGTGCGCCCCTCGAGCGTCAGCTCGAGAAAGGCCGGCACCCGTTCGAGTGCGGCGCGGGCGGCGGGCAGGTCAGCGGTTTCCCGCAGATCCACCACGACGGCATCGCCACGCAGGCCGCTCTTCAGCTCATCGGGCGTGCCTTCGGCGACGATGCGGCCGCGGTCGACGATCGCGAGCCGGTTGGCCAGGTGGTCGGCCTCCTCGAGGTAGTGAGTGGTGAGCAGAACCGTCATCTGCTCCTGCCGGGCCATCCGCTCGATCTCTGCCCACATCTCGGCGCGGGCTTCGGGGTCGAGTCCGGTGGTCGGCTCATCGAGAAACAACACGGCCGGCCGGTGCATCAGCCCGAGCGCCACGTCGAGTTTGCGGGCCATGCCGCCCGAATAGGTCTTCACCTGGCGCTTGGCCGCGCTTTCGAGAGCGAACCGGCCAAGCAGGTCGTCGGCCCGCGCGTGGGCGGCCTTCGCACTCATGCCGTGCAGGCGCCCGGCGAGCACGAGGTTCTCCCAGCCCGTGTCCATGGGGTCTGAGACTTGTTTCTGGGCGACGAATCCGATGGCGTGGCGCACCTGCTCCGGATGCTTGCCCACATCGATTCCGGCGACCGTCGCAGTTCCCGAGTCGGCGCGTGACAACGTCGACAGAATCTTCACGGTGGTGGATTTGCCGGCTCCGTTCGGACCGAGCAGGCCGAAAATGGTTCCGGCTTCGGCCTGGAAACTCAGTCCGTCGAGGGCACGGATCGGCGGCTTGCCGCGTCCGCCTGAATAGGTTTTGACCAGATCGGTCGCGTGAAGCGCCAGATCTGTCTGTGATGTAGCCATGAGGCTCCTCCTTGGGGGTGGGAGCGCTCCGGTGTGAGATGCGGTTGGGTGCGGTGCATGAGCGTGCGGTCAGCTCTAAACTGACAGCACGCTCTGAGGCGACTGTTGACGCAGAATTCAGCTCACGCTGGAACGACTCGGATGTGAGGTGGCTCGGATGTTGGCGCATCCGGGCCACCGTTTTTATGGGTGGCTGTTGAGTTGTGTGCGGGTCAGGGCGCGGGGTCGGCGTCCTCCTTGTTCGCGCGGAGGCCGGGGCTGCCGAATTCGGGATCGCCGAAAATCTCGGCGCCGAACTCGGCCTGAATATCCGCCGCAGTGCGGCCTTCCCCGAGAAGCTCGTGCAGGCGCGTCCAGAACTGCATCCCGCCGAAACTGCCGTTCGCAAACCGCTCGACCGACGATGCGACGAAATTGCGTTCCGCGGTCATGATCGCGACGCGGTAGTCGAACTCGATCAGGAACAGTTCGGGAAGGCTCTGCATGAGGGCCGACGCACGTTCGTCGGCTCGGGCAGCGAGCTCGACGCCCAGCCGGTCGAGTCGTTCCTGCAACAAGACAATGGCGTCGGCGGGCGGGAGCATGGGCATCAGCGAGAGTCCGGTCTCGAACGCCGGGTACTCTTTGACCGGCTCGGCCAGCAGCTCGCTGAGCCATTCTCTCGACTCGACGCGGCCGGCATCCGTGATCGCATAAACGATGCGCTCCGGACGATTGCCCTCACGCTCCGTATGACTCGCCTCGATGAACTGGTGCTTCTCGAGCGACTTGATCACCGCGTAGAGCGAACCGAAGTTCAGCTTGATGCTGTCTTCTTTTCCGCGCTCTCGCAGGTTGGTGGTCATCTCGTACGGGTACATCGGGCGCTCCCACAAGCACGACAGCACGGCCAGGGCCAGTGGGTTCGAAATCACTCGCTTCGACATACTCACCTCCAAATACTTCACTCAGAGTATTCCGCACCGAGTGCTCTGTCAAGAGCATCCATTTGCGGGTATGCGAGGTCGCGCGGATGTCGGCGCCAGCCGATATTCTCGCCTCATGACTCGTTATGCAGCCCTGCTCCGTGGTGTGAATGTCGGCGGAATCAACCTGAAGATGGCCGACGTTGCCGCGCTATTTTCGGGCCTCGGATTCGACAACGTGAAGACCGTGTTGGCGAGCGGGAATGTGTTGTTCGACTCTCCCATTTCAGCCGCTGAGCTCAAGCCCCAGATCGAGGCAGCCCTCGGCGAGCGATTCGGCTACGAAGCGTGGGTGCACGTGCTCGACGTGAAGACGATCGGGCGCATCATCGAGGACTTTCCGTTCGAGGCCGAACGCGAGGGGTGGCATCCATATGTCATCTTCACCCTCGACCCGGCCTTGGCCGCCGAACTGCTCACCTGGCAAGACAAGCTGGATGCGGAGTTCGAGAGCATCCGGCCCGGCGACGGGGTCATCTACTGGACCGTTGAACGCGGCAATACCCTCGGCAGCACGTTTTCGAAGGAGACGGCGCGCGCCAAGCACAAGGCGACCACGACGACGCGCAATCTGCGCACACTGCAGAAACTGGTGCTCTGATGGCGGTGGAACGGGAGCTGCTCGTGTTCGGAAGTGCCGCCGAATGGCGCGCCTGGCTCGAGGCTCATGCCGCCAAATCGCCCGGGGTGCAACTCGCGATCGGCAAGAAGGGGTCGGGGATACCGAGCGTCAGCTATCTGGAGGCGCTCGAGGAAGCCCTCTGTTTCGGCTGGATTGACGGGCAGCGCAACCGACTCGATGAGACGCATTTTCGGCAGCTCTACACTCCGCGCGGCCCACGCAGCATCTGGTCGCAGATCAACCGGGACCGGGTGCAAGCCCTCATCGACGCGGGACGGATGACCCCGGCCGGCTTGGCCGAGATCGACCGGGCGAAGTCCGATGGCCGGTGGGATGCCGCCTATGCGCCCGCGAGCACCGCCGTCGTTCCCGACGACCTGGCTGCCGCTCTCGCCGCCTCGCCGGCGGCGTTGGCACTGTTCGAGCAGTTGGACAGCGCGAATCGGTTCGCGATCCTGTTTCGGATTGCGAACGTCAAGCGTGCCGAGACGCGTGAGCGCAAGATCGTGACGTATGTCGAGATGCTTGCGCGCGGCGAGACGATCTATCCGCGGAAGGCGTGAGGCCCGACGCGCCGATCCCGAGATAGCGGGACGAGGAGACCGCGCTACAGCGCCGGGACGAACGCCCCCGCCGCCACCACGTCGATGACCTTCTGGCCGTAGGACTCCAGCTTCTTCGCCCCGATTCCGGTGATGCCGTCGAGGTCGCCAAGCGACGCCGGCTTCGCGGCGGCGATCGCAATCAGGGTGGCATCGCCGAAGACGATGTAGGCGGGAACACCCTGTTCGCGCGACTCGGCCGAGCGCCAGGCGCGCAGCGCTTCGAAGAGCTCCTCGTCGGCGGGCGACAGGTCGGCGGCTTTCGCCTTGCTCGAACTGCGGGACGAGCGAGCGCCGCGTTCCGCACGTTCGGCACGCTCCGGCTCGTGCCGCAGCTGCACGGCGTGGTTGCCGGCAAGCACCTCGGCCGCGGCATCCGTCACCGCCAGCACACCGTACTCACCCTGGGTCGCGATAAGCCCCTGCGCGAGAAGCTGTCGCACGACGCCGCGCCACTGCTGGTCGCTGAGGTCGGAGCCGATGTTCCACGTGGCGAGCTGGTCGTGCCCGTGCTGGGTGACGCGCGGGGTGACTTTTCCGCGCAGGATGTCGACCAGGTGCCCGGCTCCGAAGCGCTGATTGCGCTCGCGCAGCAGACGCACAATCGTGGAGAGCAGCTTCTGGGCGGGAATCGTGCCGTCCCAGGCGGCCGGCGGAGTGATACACGTATCGCAGTTGCCGCAGGGCTCGCTCTGCTGGCCGAAGTAACGCAGCAGATTGACGCGGCGGCAGTCAACGGTTTCGCAGAGCGCGAGCATGGCGTCGAGGTGCGCGGACAGCTTGCGGCGGTGCGCGAGGTCGCCCGGCGACTCGTCGATCATGCGCCGCTGCTGCACGACGTCCTGCAGCCCGTAGGTGAGCCATCCGGTCGACGGCAGGCCGTCACGGCCGGCGCGACCGGTCTCCTGGTAGTAGCCCTCGACGCTCTTCGGCAGGTCGATGTGGGCGACGAAGCGCACATCGGGCTTGTCGATGCCCATGCCGAACGCGATGGTGGCGACGATGATCACGCCGTCTTCGCGCAGGAATCGGGCCTGGTTGCGGGCGCGCACCCGGGCGTCGAGACCCGCGTGGTACGGCAGGGCGTTGAGGCCGCTGGCCTGCAAGAACTCGGCGGTCGCCTCGACGCTCTTGCGGCTGAGCGCGTAGACGATTCCCGCGTCGTCCGGGTGCTCGGTCTTGATGAAGCTGAGCAGCTGCTTGCGCGGCTCGGCCTTGTTGACGATGCGGTACTGGATGTTCGGCCGGTCGAAGCTGGCGACGAAGTGCTTCGCCTGCTCCAGCTGCAGCCGGGAGGTGATCTCCTGGTGCGTCGCATCCGTCGCCGTGGCGGTGAGCGCGATGCGCGGCACATCGGGCCAGCGGTCGGCCAGCTCGGACAGCGCGAGGTAGTCGGGCCGAAAGTCGTGGCCCCACTGCGACACACAGTGGGCTTCGTCGATGGCGAAGAGTGCGATCTCACCGCGGTCGAGAAACCGCTTGGTCGACTCGAGCGAGAGACGCTCGGGTGCGACGTACAGAAGGTCGAGGTTGCCGGCGATGTAGTCGCGTTCCACCTGATTGCGGGACTCGGCGTCCTGGCTGGAGTTCAGGAATGCAGCGCGCACGCCGACAGCGGTGAGCGCGTCGACCTGATCTTGCATGAGGGCGATCAGCGGGGACACGACAATGCCGGTGCCCGGGCGCACGAGCGACGGGATCTGGTAGCAGAGGCTCTTACCGCCACCGGTCGGCATCAGCACGACGGCGTCGCCACCATTGATGAGCTGGTCGATGATCGCGGCCTGCTCACCGCGGAACGAGTCGTAGCCGAAGACCGTGTGCAGCGCTTCGGCGGCGGTGGTGAACTTGGCGGTGGCCGGGTTGCGACGGATGTCGGCGGACGCGGCGTGTGATGCGGTGCCGTTGGGACCGCTGGGAGCACCCAAGCCCCCGGCCCGGCTGACCGGGGAGTCGGCGAAGTCCGGCGCCTGATAGGCGTCATCCGGGGGCGGCGGGGCCCCGTAGTACTCGGCATACCCGTCGTCGATGGGCGGCGGAACCTCGTTCGGATCCCACGGAATTTCGTCGTTCCAACTCACCGGGCAAGCCTACCGGCGCGCCCCTGAACGACTGCTGCTCGGCGTGAGGCTGTGCACGCGTCACGAACTCCGGAGCCTGTGCACGCGCCCGGCACGCCAACGACCGCGCACCCGGCGATACGCCATTTGACAGCAAATCAACATCGGACGTAGTCTCTTACGATTGTAAAATAGATTTACGAGAGGGCGATCGTGCCGGAACCTACCGATCCGCGGGCGATCCGGTCGCGCGCCGCGCTCCTGGCCATAGCTGAGCAGCTTCTCGGTGAAGCGCACGCTGACGCGTTGACCGTCACCGAGGTCGCCTCGCGAGCCGGAGTGAGCCGGCCCACGTTTTACCAGCATTTTGCAGATGTGCCCGCCCTCATCGCGGCCGCAGTTGTCGCGGACCTCGAGGCATCCTTCGCCCGGAGCGACGCACAGCTCACGGACCGAGCCGGTGTCGAGTTCTTGCGCGGCACAATTCGAATGCTCCTTGAGCACGTCTCCCTCCGGCGCGAGGTGTACCGGCGTGTGCTTCGGGGCTCGAGTAGCTATGTCGTGCTGTCTGCGGCGGTCGGATATATCTCCACCCGCATGAGCGAGCACGTGCTCGGCGCTCATCTCGCCCCAGGAAGTCGAGCTGACGACGATCGGATCACTTCAATCGCAGCGGGGTCGACCTGGCTGGTGCTGCAATGGCTCGAGACGGACTTCCCCGGGCGCGACACCCCCGAGGCTTTCGCGGAACGCCTGTCCGACCTGATGCTCACCCTCGCCGGGGTTCCCGACACCCTCCGCAGCTGACCGAGCAGCGACATCCGTTTTCTCACACCTCCCCACACACGCATTCGAAAGTAAAGTTATGGCCCTTCTCCGTTCAGCTGCCCGCGCGCGCCGCCGGCTCACGCTGCCGAAACCCTTCGCGATTGTCGTCTTGATCGCCCTGAGCATCATCCCGCTGATCTACGCTGCTGCCTTGATCTGGTCGAACAACGACCCCGCCGGCAATATCGGCAATGTGCCCGCGGCGATCGTGAACCTCGACGCCGGAGCGACTGTCGAGGACAGCGCCGGAAGCTCGAGCTCGATCCAGCTCGGTGACGACGTCGTCTCGGCGCTCGTCGACGCGAACGGTGACAGCAAAGAAGGTTTCGGGTGGACTGTCACCGACGCCGACAAGGCCAAAGCGGGACTGGCGCGCGGTGACTATCTGGCCGTGCTCACGATCCCGACCGATTTCTCAGCAAACGCAACCTCGCCGGCGACGGTTGAGCCGACCGACGCGAACGCGGCCAAACAGGGCATGCTCTCGATCACGACCAACGACGCGACCAACTACATCACCGGAAGCATGGCCCAGTCTCTGGGCAACACTCTGGTGCGGAATCTCGCAGACACGGTCTCGTCGACATACCTCGAAAACGTCTACCTCGGTTTCACCACTGTGCACGACAGCATTGCCGACGCCGCAGAGGGTGCGGCCACCCTCGCCGACGGCACGAGCGAACTTTCGACCGGTGCATCCGCCCTCGCCGATGGCGCATCGACGCTCGCCATCGGAGCGGGGAAACTCAGCAGCGGGCTGGGCCAGATCTCCTCGGCAACGGATGCGCTACCCGCCGGGCTCTCCGCATTGAACGCCGGCATCGGCCAAGCCACCACCGGCGCAACCGATCTCAGCACCGGCCTGGCGACCCTGCAGGGTGGAACGTCGTCCCTGGCCGCCGGCGCCGATCGCGCGCTGACCGGCGGAACCCAGCTCTCGGACGGGCTCGACACCCTCGATACCGCGACACCGACGCTCGCTGCGGGCGCCGCGCAGGTCGCCGGCTCCCTCGACCAACTCGTCGCCGGCTACAACACCATGACCGATCCGCAGCGTGCCGCCGCGCTTCAGCAGCTCGACACCGCCGCCCACCAGGTCTCCGATGGAGCCGGAACCGTGAGCAGCAGCGTCTCCGCCCTGGATGCCGGGGCGGAAGCCTTGGTCGGATCGGCGAGTGAAGGCACCGGGCTGAGCGCCCTGGCCTCCGGCGCCGCAGATGTTCGGGACGGAACCCTCGCCGCGAGCGAAGGTGCGACAACTCTCGCCGCCGGACTCGGCAGCCTCAACACGGGATTCGATGGCTTGACCGTGAAACTCACGACGTTGGTCTCGTCGATCACGACCGCGGCGAGCAGCAGCAGCAGCCTCGCCACGGGGGCGGACACCCTCAAGTCCGGTGCCTCCTCTGCAGCCGACGGCGCACACCGGGTCGACGACGGCGCACACACCCTCTCGACCGGGCTCGCCGACGGTGTACTGAAGATTCCGACCTACACGAACACGCAAGCAAACCAGCTTGGCAACGTTGCCGCCGCCCCCATCGCGCTCGATGCCGAGCGGGAGAATGCTGTCGCGCTCTATGGCGCCGGTCTCGCTCCGTACTTTCTGTCGTTGGGACTGTGGATCGGCAGCCTTGCGGTGTTCTTCATGCGCCCGGCGCTCAACACGCGCCTCGTCGGTTCACGCTTGCCGTTGTGGTTGGTTGCGTTGCGCTCTTATCTTCCGAACGCGCTCATCGCCGTCGTGCAAGCGACGCTTGCTGTGCTCGCAGTGAAGTTCGCCGTCGGCATCGACATCGTGAACCTCCCCGCAACGTTCGGAATTGCGATCCTTGCATCGCTCACCTTCATGGCCATCAATCAAGCACTCATCGCGCTCCTCGGTGCGCCCGGCAGATTCGTCGGCTTGCTGTTCGTCGTTCTGCAGCTCAGCGCCGCCGGGGGAACCTATCCCATCCAGACCGCGGCCCCTTTCTTCCAGGCGTTGCACAACTATCTGCCCCTCACCGACGCCGTGCAGTCATTCCGCACGTTGATTGCCGGCGGCACGCTCGGAGTCGGCCCCTGGGTGTGGAGTCTCGTCTTCTGGGCGATCGGTGCACTCGTCGCGATTGGCATCGCGGCCTTCGTCACCCGGCGACGCCTGAACCGCAGTGAGTTTCTCGCGGAGGCACCCGTCGCGCTGCCCCAGGTCATGTAGCGAACGACGCACCGACACGGATGCCCCCGGCCGACCTGTGCAGGTCTGCCGGGGGCATCCGTTCTTCACGAGTTGTCTGGGGTCCCGCGGCCTGGACTCTCGTCGTCTGGAGTCTCGCGGTCAACCGAGGTTGACGTTCTATCCGAAGGTGAAGGAGAACGCTTCGACGCCGGCCGAGAGCGTGGCGGTGAGGGTTCCGGACCCCGACTTCTTCGTTGTTAGTAGCGTGTGCGCATTCGGTGTGCCCGACACGTCGATCGTCTTCGTGACTCCATCGACCGTGTAAGTCACGGTTCCGCTTCCCGCCAGCACGATCTGCACTTCGCGCCCGGTGTAGTTGAGCGCGATCTCGGCTGTGCTGCCCGTCGGGGTGATCGACTGGGTGCCGAGCTTCCAGTCGCCGTCGAGCGCGAAGGAGTTCTGGGCCAACTTCTTCGGCACGGTGAACGAGCCGGTCGCGCCCGAGTACTTCTCGGTGCCCGCATAGTTGACCTGCTTGGTGGTGCCGAGGTAAGTCTCTGGCGTGGTCGCATCCGTCGGTGTGGCATCGGCAACCTCGGTGGCCGGTGGCAGGGCCACATCCGGGTTCGCCTGCACCAGCAGCTCGCGGATCAGTTTCTCGGTCGTGGCGTAGTCGCCCTCGCCGAATTTGATATTGCGCACGGTGCCGGATGCGTCGATCAGGTAATGGGCCGGCCAGTAGCGGTTGCGGTAGTTGGTCCAGGTCGACAGGGAGTTGTCGAGGGCGACCGGGTAGGTGAGGCCGAACCCTTCGGCGCCGTTCATCACATTCGCCGGCACCTTCTCGAAGGCGTACTCCGGGGAATGGATTCCGATGACCTGCAGGCCCAGGTCTTTGTAGGCCTTGTCCCAGGCGACGACGTGCGGGATCGAGCGCTGGCAATTGATGCAGGAGTAGGCCCAGAAGTCGATCAGAACGACCTTGCCCGTCTCATCGGCCAGACTGATCGGCCGATCGCCGGGAGTGTTGAACCACTGCTGGATGCCGGTGATCGCCGGTGCGGTGCCGCAGCTCTCCAGCTCGGGGGCGCCATTCGTGCATTTGGAGAGGTCCTTGTTCTCGGCGGTGACGATCCCGCCGAGATCGAGGGAGGCGCTGATCTGCTTCGAGTTGCTGAACTGATCTTGGAGCACGCTCGTATAGTCGGGCACGAGACGCTGCAACGCCTGCGGCACGTTGAGAACGAGCCCGACCGCAAGGGCGATCATCACGACGCCGCCACCGATACGGATGCCGCGCTGGTGCTTGCGAAACGACTTCACACGTTCGGCGACCCGGCGACCGGCCAGGGCGAAAACGAGCAGCGGGATGGCCGCACCGACCGCAAAGGTGACGGTGAGTACGACCGTCTCCGGACCGATGCGGCCGGTGGATCCGGCGACGGTGATCGCGGCCAGCACCGGTCCGGCGCAGGGCACGTAGACGGCGCCAAGGGCAAGACCGAGCACGAAACCGCCGCGTTCGGTGCCGACGTTGCGCTGCGGGATCCAGGAGAACGGCTTTTCGAGGATGCGCTCGAACTGCGGAACGATCAGCCCGATTCCGATGAGCACCAGCACGATCAGGCCGGCCCAGCGCAGCACATCCTGCGGCAGGTGCAGCAGGGTGAGAAGCAGCGAGCCGATGAGGGTGAAGACACTGAAACTCACGACCAGGCCCAGGATGACGAGGTAGGGCCGCCAGCGTGATGGCGGCGGGGGCGCATCCGTTGTTCCGTCGCTGTTGCGAGCCCCCTGCACTCCCCCGGAGAAGAAGATGACGGGAAGTACGGGCAGGATGCACGGTGAGATTCCGGTGATGAGGCCACCGAAGAATCCGATGAGGGCAAGTGAGAGCACGGTCTCCTCCAAAGTCTGTCCAGTGGGGTTCGGAGGAACTGAGGTTTGGGATTGGCCCGGCTGGGCCGCCGTCTCGCCCTGGCGGTCTGGGCGTGGGGTTGCCGGCGCCGTACGAGACCAAAATCAGGAGTGGAGGTGTGTCGGCCGGGACCCGTGCCCGGAGCAGTGCGGCCTCGACGGCCGCGACACACCTCCGTTCCTGATTTCGGTACCACTCGAGTCCCGCAAGAAGTTTTGAGAATTGTCCAAACCATCCCGGACGGGGCTCCGAATGATGCAGTGAAGGCCGCACAGCACGTGGGCCTGGCGGCCATCCGGCCACTTCATTGAAGGAGAACTCCCATGCAACTCTTCACCCGCAAGGCACTGACCACCCTCTCCGTCGCCGCGATCGCCGTCGTCGGTCTCTCCGCCTGTTCGATGGGCGCCAGCAGCACCACCAATGAAGGCGCGTCGGCAAAGCCCTCAGCGGCAGCGAGCGCACCGGCGATGACCGCCGACCCGGCCGCCGATCTGGTGGGCCCGGGATGCGCCGCCTACGCAGACCAGGTTCCGAGCGGGGCCGGTTCGATCACCGGGATGTCATCAGACCCGGTCGCCGTCGCCGCGTCGAACAACCCGCTGTTGACCACACTGGTCGCCGCGGTCTCCGGCCAGCTCAACCCGGATGTCAACCTGGTCGACACCCTCAACGGCAGCGAGTTCACGGTGTTCGCACCGGTCGACTCGGCATTCGCCAAGATCGATGCGGCCACCGTCGACTCGCTGAAGACGCCAGAAGGCGCCGCGACGCTGAGCAAGATCCTGACCTACCACGTGGTTGCCGGCCAGATCGCCCCTGACGCCATCGAAGGCACCCAGACCACTGTCGAAGGTGGAACGGTCACCGTCACCGGCAGCGGAGACAACATCATGGTCAACGACGCCAAAGTGATCTGCGGTGGCGTGCACACGGCCAACGCCACGGTCTACCTGATCGATTCGGTTCTGATGCCGACGAACTAGTCGCTGAAGCAAATGAACGGCCCGCGGCCCCTTGAGGGCGGCGGGCCGTCGTCGTCGCCCTTGATCGTGAGGATGTCACGCGAACGGTGATCGAGCCTGTCGAGATCACGCTAGCCGCTCCTCAGACGCAACCAGCGTTTGGAGGCCCGGCCACGAGGTCTCGACAGGCTCGACCACCGAAACGGATGCGATCAGGCCCGGTGGTAGGTCAGGAAACGGTAGTCGAGACCGGAACGCGAGGTATGCCATCCGAGGCCTGCATCAGACTCAGCGAGATCCGACGCGGACGGGTCGGACGCCGTCACGGTCCAGGACGCATCGATCGTGGGCGCCACAGTGTCGCCGTCGAACGTCGCGCGCAGCTCGGTCACCTCGAGGCGATCGGCCAGAGGCAGGGCGAGGGCGAAGATCTCGGCGCCGCCGATCACCCAGACCGACTCATCCGAGGCACGGGTGAGCGCGAGCGCGTCGTCCAGCGAGTGCACGGTGTCGGCACCGTCTGCAGCCCAGTCGGTCTGTCGGGTGATCACGATGTTGCGCCGGCCCGGCAGCGGACGAAACCGTGGCGGCAGCGAGTCCCAGGTCTTGCGACCCATGATCACCGCGCCATCCCTCGTCACCTCTTTGAAATGCGCGAGGTCTTCGGGCACATGCCAGGGCATGACCCCGTCTTTGCCAATCACGCCACCGGCCGACTCGGCCCAGATCAGCCCGATCGTCATACTGCGACCGCACCGCGGATGGCGGGGTGGTGCTGGTAGTTCTCAATCACGAGATCGTCGTATTCGTAGTCGAAGATGCTGTCGCGCTTCGTCGCGATGCGCAGCTGCGGGGCCGGGAACGGCTCCCGGCTGAGCTGCTCGGTCACCTGCTCGACGTGGTTGTCGTAGATGTGGCAGTCGCCGCCGGTCCAGACGAATTCGCCGAGTTCGAGGCCGACCTGCTCGGCAACGAGCTGGGTGAGCAGCGCGTAGCTCGCGATGTTGAATGGCACACCGAGGAAGAGGTCAGCGCTGCGCTGGTAGAGCTGGCAGGAGAGCTTGCCGTCGGCGACATAGAACTGGAACAGGGCGTGGCAGGGGGCCAACGCCATGTCGGGGATGTCCGCCACATTCCAGGCCGACACGATCAGTCGACGGGAATCCGGCGTGGTCTTGATCGCCTCGATGACCTCGGAGATCTGGTCGATGTGACCGCCATCCGGCGTGGGCCAGGAACGCCACTGCACGCCGTAGACCGGGCCCAGGTCGCCGTCGGCATCCGCCCACTCGTCCCAGATCGTCACACCCTTGTCGCGGAGCCACTCCACGTTGCTTTCGCCACGCAGGAACCAGAGCAGTTCGTAGGCGATCGACTTGAAGTGCACCCGCTTGGTGGTGATCAGCGGGAATCCCTCGGCAAGGTCGAAGCGCAGTTGGCGGCCGAAGACGCTGCGCGTGCCGGTTCCGGTGCGATCGGTCTTCTGAGCTCCGTTGGCGAGGGTGTCGCGCAGGAGGTCTTCGTAGGGGGTGGGGATCGTCGAAGTCACCTTGTAATCGTATCGTTCCTGGATTTTGATCACAGTGAAGACGAAAGACATGAGACAGACGTTTAGACAAACAAGAAGTCAAAACAAGAAGAAGAACAAGAAGAAGAACTCGGGGGCGCCGCCGGATGGCTCCATGGGCTGCGCCCATGGAGGCCCGTTCGCCACACCCCAGCCCCTGCAGCCAACCGTCGGCGCAGTAGCGAGCAGGTGCGAGCTTCGCCGCCCGAATACGAAGAACAAAGGCAACTACAGCGATTCATGGGATGGGGAGGAGGGGGCGAATCCGCCCCCTCCTCAGGTTAAAGATGGGTTACTCGGTAGGCGGAGATTCCGCGGGAGGAGTGCCGGCCGGCGGCTTCCTGCGACCGACCACCAGCAGAGTGACCAGAGTTGCCGCCAGCACCGCAGCCACCGCAGCCCCGATCCAGAGCACGTCGCCGAGGGCGGCGTTCTCGGGAGCCGGCGCCGGTGTCGCGGCATCCGTCTGCGTGGGTTTGGCGGCAGATCCGCCCGATGCGGTTCCGCCGCAATCCGGCGGCGTCGAGGCGCCCTCGGCGAGCTGCTGGTCGGCGTTCGGCTGCCAGGTGAAGCTGAAGTCCCCCGAGATCGAGTGACCATCCGTCGACACGACCTGCCAGACGACCGTGTACTCCCCCGGCTCGCCGAGTTGAGCCTTCATCTCCAGCGTCGGCCCGAAGACCGTCACACAGCCGTCACCGTAATAGAGCGGCGAGGCGGCATCCGCCGGCCCCGAAATCTGCATCGCCATGCCGGATCCCATTCCGTCGAGGTTCAGCAGATTGTCGTTCGTGGTCACCTGGAAGACAGGCGGCTGCTCTGTCACGACCGAGCCGGCAGCCGGTGTCGTGCTGATCACCGAGTTGTGGGCCGATGCCGGGCTCGCCGGACCGGCCAGCACCGATCCGACGAGCACCGCACCGGCCACCGCCACGCCGACGACCCAGGTGCTGACAATGCGGGTGCCGACAATCCGGGCACGAGCGTGTCGCTGTGCGTTTGATCGCATGCCGACAGCCTAGGCCGAGGTCTTGCGGCGCGCGGTGACCGCGAGCACAACACCGACGGCACCGACGATCAGTCCGCTGATGCCGAGCACGCGGGCGATCACATCATCGGATGCCGCGTCAGCATGGGTTTCGCTTGCTGCCGAATCCTCGGACTCCGCTCCTCCGTGGCCGCCGTGCCCCTCGCCCTCCGCGACCGCCGCGGTGACCGCGATCGCAGGTGCGGGGTGATCCGGCTCAGAACCGTCGGCCTTCGGTGCCTGGTTCCAGTTCGTCTCGCCGACCTCGCAGGTCTGCAGAATCGGGAACTCGAGCGTGCTGCCCGCGGCATCGGCGGGGAGCTGCATACTGAGCGCGAAGGTGTCGCGCAGACCGTCGGGGAACGGAGTCTTCGCGGTGTAGACGACCTGACCGAGGCGCGTGCTGATGGTGTTGCCGGCACCGTCGGTGATCGGCTTCGCCAGATCGACGTCAACCTTCGAGACATCCCAGCCCGGGTTGACCGTCGGGGTGACGCTCGCGATCTGTTCCGGGATCGAAATCGCCAGGGCGGTGGTGGCCGACCCGTCGCAGCCGTGCGGAAGGGCGAAGGTCAGCACGGTGTATGAACCGGCCGCCGTCGACGGCGAATCAACCGAGATGTGAGCACTGGCCGAGAGCGGAACGGCGACGGCGAGCAGGGCGCCGGCCGCGAGGGTGGAGCCGGCGATGAGGGTGTTCTTGAGCTTCATTGAGTTGTCCTTGTGCGAATGAGCGCACCGAGGCCCCACGAATCGTGGGGAGGGTCAGGGCTGTGCCTGCAGTCGGTTCGGTGCGTGCGGGAATGGGTCTGATCTGTTTTGCCCGACCGCAGTCAGGCGAAGCTCAGAGCAGGCGGCCCGCGATGCCGCATTCGGGAGAAGACAAGAGCAAGATCACGCGGCGTGAACACGCGTGCGGTCGTCGCCGCAGAATGTGGAATACCCGGCAGCGTCGCCCCGACCAGCACCCCGGCGAGCGCCGTGAACAGCGAACGGATGCCGAGACGCACGGTGTCGAACAGGCCCCAGAACGCAGCCTCACCGTGACGCAGCGCCACGATGGTGATCAGGGCGGCGACGGTGTGGGCCACCCACATCCAAACCGCGTCATGGCCGGCAGCGTGACCGACCGGGGCGGAGCCGAGGTCAACCAGGACGCCGATCGGCCCGTGCTCGTGTGCCCCGTTTCCGGCAGTGCCGGCCGACGCGGAGGCGGGCGACACGGTCAGTGCGCCGCCGGGCGCACCGAAGGAGAAGAGCCCGTGAAAGATCAACTGGCTGATCAGCACAGACACGGCCAGCCGCGCGAGCGACAGGGTGCGCCCGGCCAAGCCGATGCAGACGATTCCGGCGAACGCGAGTGAAAGAACTACGGCCACGATGCTCGGAACAGCGCCGCCCGCCAGTGCGTGCGAGAGGCCGGCCACAAAAGTGGAGAACAGGGCGACAATCCAGCCGCGGGCGAATCGCGCCCAGCGTGTGCCCATCGTCGTCTCCTCGTGCAGTGGTTTCTCCAGCCTATCGGGCACGAGAAGGCGAGTCTCACGAACGAGTGATGGGGCCCCGCACCGCGAGACCCCATCATCCGTCGCTACTGAACTACCAGAGCACGAGCACGCTCGGCCCGGAGGTTGACGCCTTGACGGTGTCAGATCCGGCGTAGTGCGCGGTGATCGAGTGAATCCCCGCGTTCAGCTTGGGCAGGTTGAGCTTCACCTTTCCCTTGTCGGAGGCCGTCAAGGTCACCGTGGCGATCGTGGTGTCGCCATCCTTAATCGTGACCTTCCCGGTCGGAACCACGCCGTCGGCCGTGACCGTGAGCGTGTACTGCACCGTTGACTGGTACTTGGCCAACAGCTTGCTCAGCGAACCCGAGGTGCTGCTTGCCGCCTTGGGCGGCTCCGGAACACTGAACGTGATCGGCACCCGTACGGTGGTGCCGGTCGTGTCGACGGTAACGGTCAGTGCCGAGGCACCCGACGCACCGGCGGGAATGGTGACACTGACGGTTGCCCGGCCCACCTCATCCGTTGTGTCGACGATGGCCGGGTCGATCGGCGCCGAACCGAGCGCAACCCCGCCGAGCGACACGGTGGCTGTGGTGCCGACCGGCTCGCCCGCGCTGAAGAGCAGCGATGACAGTCCGAGAGTCACCACGTCGCCGGCGCTGTAGCCGTCGGCGTCAGGCGCACTGAGGGTGACCCCGACGGCGCGTTGCGCGTAGTCCGGAGACGCCGTGCCCACCGCCTTGAAGTAGTCGACCATCGATTGCAGGTCGACCTTGCCGGAGTCGGCCTTGGCTGTTCCCGCAGCGAAGGTGAGGAAGTTGTCACCACCGGATGCGAGGAACGAGTTCACGGTCACCGTGTGGCTCTCACCCGACGTGATCTCCACGCCGTTCAAGAACATGTGGGTGATGCGGGAACCGGCGGCGGCCGTCGGGTCGTAGGTGTAGTTCAGACCCTTCGAGACACCGAGCCGCAGGAACGGTCGGCTTGCGCCGCTCGGCTGCCACTGCTCTTCGAGCACCTGCTTCAGCTGGGCGCCGGTCAGTTTCATTGTGACCAACGTGTTGGCGAACGGCTGAACGCTCGCCGCCTCCTTGTAGGTCAGATTTCCGTCGGGATCGGTCGCCCCACTCGACGCGAACTTCATGTCGGTGCGGAGACCGCCCGGGTTCATGAACGCGATCTCGGCGCCGGCCGTCTGAGTGGCCAGCAGCTGCGCGTCGGCGACGAAGTTTCCGAGCGTCGACTCACCACCCCGATTCTCGGTTCCCGCTGTTTGCCGGGCCCGGTTGAAGTCGGCCGTGATGTCTCCGACCTTCACCGAACCGAGCTGGTTGGCTGCCGCCGTCGCTGCCGCCACGATCGGCGTCACCGCCGGGTCGGCCGGGAACAGCGCGACCGGAGGCACGGCGGCTGTATTCATCAGCGGCAGAATCTGGTTGCTGATCGCCAGCAGCTCCTTCGTCTCGGGGTTCACCGACAGGTTCATCAGGCCGATCTTCTCGCCGTACTGACCGGCCGAGATGACGGGACGCCCATTGATCACGTGGTTGTAGGCGAGGTGCGTGTGTCCGGAGACGATCGCGTTGACGTCGCCATCGACCCCGTTCACAATCCGGCCGAACGCCGAATCATCGGTGGCCGAGCTGAGCGCCGTCGTCGCCGCACCTTCGTGCACGAGCAGAATGACGACATCCGCTTCACCGTTGGCCGGGTTGCCGTCACGCAGGGCGTCGGCCACTCGGTTGGTCTCGGTGGTGACGTCACGGATCTCCAGGTTCGCGATGCCGGCCGGGCTCACCAGGGAGGGAAGCTCGTTCGTCACCGCCCCGATGAAGCCCACCGAGACGCCGTTGAAGGTCTCAACGAAGTACTCAGGAAGGGCCGGCTTGCCGGTCGTCTTGTCGTAGACGTTGGCGCCGAGATACTCCCAGTTCGCCCGCGGAATCACCCGGTCGGTGAGGTCGGCAAAGCCCTGGTCGAACTCGTGGTTGCCCACAGAGCTGACGTCGAGTCCCGCCGCGTTCAGTACGTCGATCGTCGGGTTGTCCTGTTGGATGAACGACGTGAACGTGGATGCCCCGATCAGGTCGCCGGCCGCCGCGAAGACGGTGTTCGGGTTCTGCGCTCTGATCTGCTTGACCGCTCCGGAGAGCACCGCGCCACCGCCAGAGGGCGAAGCCTGTTCGATGCGACCGTGGAAGTCGTTGGTGGTGACGACATTGATGTCGACCGGCACCACTTCCTGCGAGATGCCGACAACGATCGGGTCGTGATCGCTTGAGCGATACGGGGTTGCGGACTCAGTGGCCTTGAACGCGAAGCCGCGATCGCCCCACTCCGACGCGTTGATCCCCCAGACACCGGTCCCGGTGATCGAGGCGGCCAGCGCCGGCGTCGCAATCGCGTGATCGAGCGAGCCGAGCTCGCCGTCGAACGTGTAGGTGTACTGGTCGGCGGCTTTCGCCGGAACCAAGTCGACGTAACCTGCATCGGCGAACACCTGCAGTGGGTCTTCCTGCGCGTAGGCGTTGAAGTCGCCGAGCAGCAACACGTTCTCACTGCCGGATGACGCCTTCAGCGTGTCGACGAAACTCACGAGGGCGTGGGCTTGGGCGGTGCGCTCGGTGTTGAACTGCCCCTGGCCGTCGGCCGGCTCGGTTCCGGTTCCGCTCTTCGACTTGAAGTGGTTGGCCACGACGGTGAGGGTCTTCTGCCCGGCCGTGAACGTCTGGGCGATCGGCTCCCGAGCGGTATTCCAGACCGCTTCGTCGATCTGCGCTTGGCTGGCTCCGACCGGAGTGAGGGCGGCCTTCTTATAGATGATGGCCGTCGTGATGAAGTCGGTGATCGCCGCATCGTTCAGCGCTGCCGGGGTGGGCACATAGGCCCAGACGTCGCTGCCGGCGGCGGCGTTCAAACCGCTCACGAGGTCGGCGAGTGCCGTATCGATCGGCTGGCCGAACTTGATCGAGTTCTCGATCTCCATCAGGCTGACGACTTCGGCGTCGAGGCCGTTGATGGCCGCGACGATCTTCGATTTTTGGATGTCGAACTGCGCCTGGGTGGTGGCGCCGCGCGCTGCCGAATTGACACTCTTCAACGTGGTGAAGTAGTTGAACACGTTGAATGAGGCGGCCTGGATGTCACCTCCGACAGCGGGCGGGGCGCCGGGGCGCGGGTTGGTCGGCTCGAACGTCGGCTTGTAGGCCGCGTCGCTGGCGTCGTCGATGGGAACCACCGGCTGGAGGCGCCAGTCGTCGAACCCGTACGACAGCACAAGCTGCTCGGGGAAGTCGACCATGTCACCGACGCGCACGACGGTATCGGTCGTGAAGTAGGGCTGCTCGCCCAGGTGCGCCTTGTTGCCGACCTGGATGCTGTAGCCGTCGTCGAGGAACAACCGGTTGGCCCGGTTCGCCGCGGCAATCGCCGTGGCTTCTGCGCCCGGACGCACCTGTTCGGTGCTCTTGACGAGCGGGTCGCTGCCGGCCGAGAGCCAGAGCGTGCCGAAATTGAAGAGCTGGTGGCTTGAGCTGAGCCGGTAGGTTCCGGTCGGCGCGACGAGCATGCTTTCGAACTGCTCACGGTCTGCGCCGACGACGGTGTCGGGCAGGGCTGTCGCTGCCGGCACGCCGACCCCGGCCGTCACGACTTCGACGGCTCCGGCGGCGGAACCGGTGACCTGCGTGAGGCCAAAGTTTTCAACGACGGGACCCGTCACTCTCACCAGATCGCCGATAGCGAAGGTGGGTGTGACCGCGCCGACGGCGACAAAGACGCCGTCCGAGACGCCGGGAGTCGCATCCGTTTCTCCCCCGGAACCCGCAGTTTGGATGTAGACGCCGTTGTAGCCGCCGACCCGGTGGTCGGCGGTGACCACGCCCTCGACGGTGACGACGTTGCCGACGAGGGGGCTTGACGAGCCCGAGCCTTGAACGTCGGCGATGGTGTGAGTGACCTCTGCGGCGTGCGCCGGAGCGGCGACGAGGGCAGTGAGGCCGAGGGTGGCGGCGGTGGCCAGGGCAATGGCCGTTGTGCGCCCGCCCCTCGCTAGGAATCGTGAGTGTTCTGCGCTGCTGGTTCTCTGGCCCGGCATGTCGGGCGAACCGTGGGTGGAGTGTTTCAAGACCGTGTACTCCTCGCTAATCGAACGTCCTTGTGGAACGCGTGTATCGAACGGGTTGAGTTGCGTGTTTCGAGTTACCAATCCCTGAACCGAGCGACCCATGCATGGGTCGCACCCGTTCAGGGGTAGCCAGAGTCTAGGGATGACCCGCAACCGGGGCTAGACAATCACTGGACTGTTTGCCTGCTCTTAAGTTGGCGGCCAGCACACGGGGCACGGATGCGTCGCCGACGTCGGCGGCTCAGTGAGGGTTGCGGCGATCATCTGATCCCGCTTCTCGTGCTGTGTTCGCCTCATCCGAGCGTCGCAAGGGGGACTCCCAGGCGACTGTGGCACAATTGAAAGGTTGGTCGCTTGGTATGATGCCGGGCGCCTCCACGACCACAACTCCCGTTTGACGTTTTACGGGCAGCTGTTCGACATGTCGGTGCCACACGTAGCCGCGCGCATCGCGATCTGAATCGAGGAAGTTTGAAGTTCATCGTTGGGGAAACCCTCGTCTATCCGCACCACGGTGCGGTCACCATCACTGAACTCTCCACGATCACGCTGAAAGGCGTCGCCCAGCCGGCGATGACTTTGAGGGTGCACTCGTCGCAGCTCGTCATCCAGCTTCCGATCGCGAACGCTGAGCTTGTCGGAGTGCGCGACGTCATCGACGCCGCAGGGCTCGAAGAGGTCTACAAGGTGCTGCGCGATCCGTTCACCGAGGAAGCCACGAACTGGAGCCGCCGTTTCAAGGCGAACCAGGAGAAGATGGCCAGTGACAGCGTCACCCGCGTCGCCGAGGTTGTTCGCGACCTGTGGCGCCGCGAGCAGGACGGCGGCGTTTCGGCCGGCGAGAAGCGGATGCTCGCCAAGTCGCGACAGCTGCTCGAGTCCGAGCTGGCGTTGGCGCTCGGCACGTCGTCTGAAGACACCGTCATTGCGCTCGACGACGTGCTCAACGGCGCGATCACCGAGCCGGTGCTCACCGAAACGGCTTAGACCAAACCTGAAAGGCGCGCGTCGTGTCACGACGCGCGCCTTCACACACTGACTGCCACCCCGGGATTCCCGGGGTGGCAGTCGGCGTATCACTCCGTGTTGTTGGTGGCGCTCACCCTGCGAAGGTCAGGAGTGCTGCGTAGAGTTCACCATATGGCACTCACCCAGTACTACGTCGCGTCCTCGATCGACGGTTTCATCGCCGACGACAACGATCGCCTGGAATGGCTGCTTCAATTCGATTTCGAGACCTTTCAGGCCCTCTATGACGAGTTTCTCAGCGGCATCGGAGCCATCATCATGGGCTCCACCACCTACGACTACATCGTCGGCGACGGCACCAACGAATGGGCCTACGGAGCTTTCCCCGTCTGGGTGCTGACCTCCCGCGAGCTCACGGCCGTGCCGGGCGCGGACATCCGTTTCTTTCACGGCGACGTCGCGGCTGCTCACGCCGAGGCGCTCAGCGCGGCTGCCGGCAAGAACGTCTGGGTGATGGGTGGCGGAGTCGTCGCCGCCCAGTTCGCCGATGCCGGCCTGCTCGATGAGCTGAAACTCACGATCGTTCCGGTCGTGTTGGGGTCTGGCAAACGGTTGTTGCCGCTCGGGACCCCGACGGCGCCCCTCGAACTCGCACACACGACATCGTTTGAGAATGGTGCGATCGAGCTGGTCTACCGGCTGACGTAATGGCGCCCGACGCAGACTGCGGGGCGTCCAATGGACGCCCCGCAGACTACGTGTCGCACGTTCCCGGCTGCAAACCCGAATTGCAGCCGAGCACGGATGCGTACCGCTAACGGCACACGGGCAACATCTGAAGCGTAGGGGTGAGCGGCACTATTGCGAAAGCAACGCCTCGGCGCGTCGCGCGAATCGAGGCGCTCTTTTGCGCACCTGGTCACGGGTTTCTCTCGCCCAGGCATGAAAAAGGGCACCCACCGTGACGGTGGATGCCCCTTGTCTCTCAGAACCTAGAGGTTCGCGAGGGCCCTGACTGACGAGTCGCCGGGAACGGCGTTGGCGTAGCTGGCATCGATCTCGGCGCGGCCGAGAAGCTCGTCCATGCGACGCTGACGCTGCTTCGGGATGAGCGTGACAACGGTACCGGTCTTGCCCGCACGGCCGGTGCGGCCGGCGCGGTGCAGGTAGGTCTTGTACTCGTCGGGGGCGTCGGCCTGGATGACCAGGTCGATGTCGTCGACGTGGATGCCGCGGGCAGCGACATCCGTTGCGACAAGCACGTTCACGCGGCCGCTGGTCAGCAACGCGAGGTTGCGGGTACGGCGGGCCTGGTTCAGGTCGCCGTGCAGGCTGGTGGCCTTGATTCCTGCATCTTCGAGCTGGTCAGCAAGCTGCTCAGCGTAGGCACGGGTGCGGCTGAAGATCAGCGTCTTGCCGTCGCGGTTGGAGAGCTGCTCGATGATGGCGCTCTTGTCGCGGTGCTCGACAACCAGAACCTTGTGGTCGATGGTCGAGGAGGCCTGGTCTTCACCGGCGACCTCGTGCACGGACGGGTTGGTCAGGAACTGCTTGACCAGGGTGGCAACACCCTTGTCGAGCGTGGCCGAGAAGAGGAGCTTCTGGCCGCCCTTCTTGGTCTGGTTGAGGATGCGCTGCACCGGCTCGAGGAAGCCCAGGTCGCACATGTGGTCTGCCTCGTCGAGCACGGTGATGCTGACCTGGCTGAGGTCGAGCTTGCCCTGGTCGATGAGGTCTTCGATGCGGCCAGGGGTACCAATGATGATGTCGACGCCGCGCTGCAGAGCGCTGACCTGACGGTACTGCGGAACTCCGCCGTAGACCTGCGTGGTGAAGAGGCCGACGCTGCGTGCGATGGGCTGCACGGTGCGGTCGATCTGCAGCGCGAGCTCGCGGGTCGGGGCAAGGATCAGCGCGCGGGGCTTGCGGCCCTGCTGGCGGTTCTTGCTTCCCTCGTTCTCCATCAGCTTCTCCACGAGGGGAGCGCCGAAGGCGATGGTCTTGCCGGAGCCGGTGCGGCCGCGGCCGAGCACGTCGCGGCCGGCGAGCACGTCGGGGATGGTGGCAGCCTGGATCGGGAACGGGCTGGCCGCACCGAGCAGTCCGAGCTCACGCACGATGTTGCCACCGAGGCCGAGGTCGGCAAAGCTGACGCCGACGACATCGGATGCCGTCGTGGCCTGCGCTTCGAGACGCTCCAGAACCACGTCTTCTTCGGCGGTGAAGCGAGGCTTGTCTTCGCGGCTCGGGTAGAACTTGCTGTCGCCGCTGCTGCTCATGCTCGGGCGGTCGCTGTTGAAGTCGCGACGCGGGGCGCGGTCGCTGCCGTAGGACGGACGCTCCGTGCGGGCCGGACGGTCACCGTACGACGGGCGCTCGGTGCGAGCCGGGCGGTCGTTGTTGTAGGCCGGACGGGCAGTGCGCGGGGCACGGTCGCCGTAGGAAGGACGCTCGGCACGAGCCGGACGGTCGCCGTACGACGGACGCTCGGTACGAGCCGGACGGTCGTTGTTGTAGGCCGGACGGTCAGTGCGCGGGGCACGGTCGCCGTACGAGGGACGCTCGGTGCGCGCCGGACGGTCACCGTACGACGGACGGTCGTTGTTGTACGCCGGACGGTCAGTGCGCGGAGCACGGTCGCCGTAGGACGGACGCTCGGTACGGGCCGGACGGTCGTTGTTGTAGGCCGGACGATCGGTGCGCGGAGCACGGTCGCCGTACGACGGACGCTCGGTACGGGCCGGACGGTCACCGTACGACGGACGGTCGTTGTTGTAGGCCGGACGGTCAGTGCGCGGAGCACGGTCGCCGTACGACGGACGCTCGGTACGAGCCGGACGGTCGTTGTTGTAGGCCGGACGGTCAGTCCGCGGGGCACGGTCACCGTACGAGGGACGCTCGGTACGGGCCGGACGGTCACCGTACGACGGACGGTCGTTGTTGTACGCCGGACGGTCAGTGCGCGGGGCACGGTCACCGTAGGACGGACGCTCACCACGGGCCGGGCGGTCGTTGATGTATGCGGGGCGGTCGGTGCGCGGAGCACGGTCGCCACGGTCGTTGTTGTAGGCCGGGCGCTCGGTGCGGGCTCCACCATAGGCGGGACGCTCTGAGCGGTCGTTGCCATAAGCCGGACGGTCGCCGGCGGGGCGGGACGCGGAGCGGGTTGCACGCTCGTCGGCGTTCCAGCGCTGCTTCTTGGGGGCGCCTTCGTCAGCGCGGAAACCGCGGTGGCTCGGGCTCTTGCTGCCTGTCTTGGGGGCTCCGCCCCGTGAACCACCGGAGTGGTTAGGATCGAAATTCTTGGCCGCGCGACCGACGGCAGGCTTCTTGCTCTTAGGCATAGAGGTATTTCTGGGTTGTGTTGAGTACATGGCAAACGGCGCCGCTTCTGCGACGCAACCTGAGAACCCGGGCAGTCAATGGCCGGGACCGTTCACATACAGTGATTTCCACCAGCGGATTACTGATGAACCGGCCCACCTGACTTACAAACCCATCCGCGCAAACAAAAACCGCACGGTGTCAAGAGCCGACTTGTCTACGTTACCGGATGGAAGCTGAAAAGTCACTGGCAACATCCGCCCGCACCGCTCGTCGGTTACTGCGGGCGACGAGGAATCAGACAGCTCGGCGAGCCGACGGGGATGCTACCGACGGGCGTCGCGGGCAGCCCTGAACTGGGATCGAGCGAGAAAACGCTCACCTCGTTCGAGAGCTGATTCGCCACGAAAAGCCATTCTCCAAGCTGCAGATGGTGACGCGGCCAGTTTCCGCCGCAGTCGACGTCGCCGATGAGCTCGAGCCGCGCACCCTCGTTCTGCACCTCGAGCGTCGAAAGCCGGTTGGAGCCGCGCACCGTGACGTAGACCCGGGTGCCCGCCTCGTTGAGCGAGATCTCCGCCGCCGAATCCGTCGACTGGGCGCCGGCGATGGTGGCCGGGATGCGGCCGCGCACGTCGAGGATTCCATCGGAGTCTTGACCGATCACGACGGCTTCGATCGAGTATTCGGTGACGACGTATACGTGGCCGCTCGAGTGAACGGTGAGGTGACGCGGGCCGGTTCCGGCGCCGAGTGGCAGCTCCTGGGTGAGAATCAGGCCGGTTCCGGCGGTGGCAGAGCCAGTCGGTTCGACCCGCCAGACGCGCAGAACATCAAAACCCAGGTCGGTCGTGAGGATGCGTCCATCGGGAAGCAGCGCCGTGGCGTGCGCCCTCGACTGCCGGTCAGCGCCCGGGTAGGGGTCGGTGGCCGCTGCCGCACTGTGTCGCGAGACGATCGCCCCGTCGGCATCGAGCTCGTAGAACAGCACAGCCCCGTCGCCCCAGCAGGTGACGACGAGAAAGCGGCCCTCGGGGTCGACGAAGACATGGCACGCCGCGGGGCCGGCCGGCCATTCCGCGCCGATGGGTTCAAGCCCGGTTTCTGCGACCCGACGAAAGGCCTGCACGGTCCCGTCGACCTCGAGGACGGCATAGATCAGGGAAAGAGTGGGATGCGCGGCCATGAAAGAGGGAGAGCCGGCCACCACCGCAGTCACCGACGCAGGCTCTGCCGCACCGGGCGCCCTGCCGAGCGCCGAGATCCCTGGTGCCGTTCCCGTCGGGCTGGTGTAGCCGCCGCACCAGAGCGAGAGAGCAGGAAGGGCTGTTGACTGGTCGACCATATCCGCCATCCTTCCGCATCTTCGCCCGTCACCTCGTCATGACGCCGCGCCACGCTTGACCGAAACCTCCACGAAATCTCCGCCACCTAGTCTGGGCGCATGGCACTGACGATCAGCATCGAGTCACCCCGTCAACCCGAGGTCGAGACCCTGGTGCGGTTGAGCGCCGACTTTGCTCACGCCCTCTATCCCCCAGAGACCAACTTTCTCCTGGGTGTCGAGAAACTCGACCACCCGGATGTCTCGGTGTATCTGGCGAGGGATGACGACGCCCGCGCCCTCGGCATGGCCGCTCTCGTGCTGTCGATTTCGACTGAGGAGACGGCGAATGGCGCAGCTCACGGCGCAGCCAGAGTCACCGCCGAGCTCAAGAGCCTTTTCGTTCATCCCGACGGACGCAGCCAGGGCGTCGCTGCGACATTGCTCGACCGGATCGAATCCGATGCCCAGGACGCAGGCGCCGTCGAACTCATGCTCGAAACCGGTCCGCTGCACAGCGCAGCCCTGCGCCTCTACCGAAAGCGCGGCTATCAGGAGATACCGCTCTTCGGTGAGTACATCGGCGCCACTCAGAGTCTGTGCTTCGCGAAGTCGCTCTGAGCAGGGCCAGACTCCCGCTGATTCGCTGGCGTGCCCGGCGGCCCTCTAGTCTCGACTCATTCATATCAAGAGGGAACCCGGAGTCCGCGTGAATAGTGTTCGTCCCAGTCTGGGATCTGGCAGCCGCCGCGTCCGGGCTCTGGCGATCGTGGGCGCCGTCACTCTGATGCTCGTGGGCACCGGCATGCTCACTGGTTTTCATGTGCCGACTCACCCCGTGGTGCAGACGGATCCGACCACGACCGGCAGCGAACTGATGACCGACGAGATCATCGGCATCCGCACGTTCACCCCGCCGGCCGACATCGACGTGGCGGCCGATGTCGTCTACGACATCCTCGCCGACGGAACGATGCTCACCCTCGACGTGTGCTCACCCGCCGCTGGCGCCCTACGGCCGGCTGTCGTCTCGATTCACGGCGGCAGCTGGGCGCGCGGTGACAAGGCGAGCAGCGACTGGCGGGCGGTCTGCCTCTGGTTGGCCTCGACCGGTTTCGTCGCCTATTCGGTGAACTATCGTTTGGCTCCTGCCGCCCCGTTCCCCGCAGCCATCGAGGATGTCTCGCGCGCGGTCGAGTGGATCAGAGCGCCGGAGAACGCCACGACCTACGGCATCGACCCCGATCGAATCGGCGTGTTCGGCGGCTCAGCCGGAGGCAACTTGGCCGCGCTGCTCGGCGCCCGCGGAACGGGGAGTTGGACGACGGGATCGCGCGTCGCATCCGTCGCCGTCTTGTCGGCACCATTCGACCTGCGCGAGGCAGCAGTCGCCGCTGGCGAGGCAACACGGCGGAACACCTGGACGACGGCGGCGAGCACCCCGCCCGGCGCGGCGGTTCCTGCTGCGCCGGCCGCGGCCGCAGCGGCGCTGACCGGCGATCTGCGGCGAATCACGCTGCGCTACCTCGGCTGCAGCACGCTGACCGACTGCGAGGCCGCGCGGGCCGCATCGGCACTAGGTGCAGCGGATGCCGACGATCCGCCGGTCTTCATCGGCACCGCCTCCGAGGAATTCATGCCGCTGACTCAGGCGACCGACTATGCCGCCCATCTCGAGAAGATTGGCGTCGTGCATACCCTGGTCGAGGTGCCAGGCGCCGCGCATTCGATCGGGATTCTCGACGAGCCGATGCGGGCCACCGTCGCCGCTTTTCTGCACAGCACGCTCGGCCGGTAGCAGGGAGCGGGTTCGCTCCGAGCGCTGTCAGCGAAAACCGCAACTGTCACCGAATCACGCACGATCTGTGCGGCTTTCGCTCACACCGGGCCAGATCTTGCGGTTTTCGCGACAGCACCTGACAGGGGACGCAGCCGTGCGTCTGGAATCGCAGACAGCACCCGGTTCGGATTGATTGCCTGAGCCGTCTGCGTAGTGTCGAATCAGAGTATGACCTTCTCCGCAGCATCCGTCACCGTGGGCACTGGCCCCGTCAGCTTCGCCGACGTCGTGGCCGTCGCCCGCCACAACGCCCCTCTTACTCTTGACCCGACGGCTCTCGCCGGCGTCGCCGCGACCCGGCGCATCATCGACGATCTGGCCAGCGACGTTGACCCGCACTACGGAATCTCCACCGGCTTCGGCGCCCTCGCCACCACCTTCATCACCTCCGACCGCCGCGCCCAGCTGCAGGCCAGTCTCGTGCGCTCGCACGCGGCCGGCAGCGGCCCGGAGATCGAGCGCGAGGTCGTGCGCGCGCTCATGCTTCTGCGCCTCTCGACCCTGATGACCGGTCGCACCGGCGTGCGCCCGGCCACCGCCGAGACCTACGCCGCCGTGCTCAACGCCGGGATCACGCCGGTCGTGCGCGAATATGGTTCGCTCGGCTGTTCGGGTGACCTCGCGCCGCTCGCGCACTGCGCGCTCGCGATCATGGGTGAGGGCGAAGTCCGGGATGCCGAGGGCACATTCATGGATGCCGGACAGGCCCTCGCCGCGGCCGGCATCACCCCCGTCGTACTCGCTGAGAAGGAGGGCCTTGCCCTCATCAACGGCACCGACGGCATGCTCGGGATGCTCGTGCTCGCGCTCGCTGACCTCGCCATGCTGCTCTCGACCGCCGACATCGCCGCCGCGATGAGCGTCGAGGCGCTGCTCGGTACCGACGCCGTTTTCGCCGCCGACCTGCAGGCTCTTCGCCCGCAGCTTGGCCAAGGTGAGAGCGCGGCCAACCTGCGCGCCCTTCTCGGCGACTCCCCCATGGTGGCGAGCCACGCCGGCCCGTGGGACACCACGGTTCAGGATGCCTACTCGCTGCGCTGCTCGCCGCAGGTGCACGGCGCCGCCCGCGACACCGCGAGCCACGCCGCCCTGATTGCCGGTCGCGAGCTTTCCAGCGCGGTCGACAACCCCGTCGTCACGCTCGACGGCCGGGTCGAGTCGAACGGCAACTTCCACGGCGCCCCCGTCGCCTACGTGCTCGACTTTCTGGCCATCGCCGCGGCGGATGTCGCGAGCATGAGCGAGCGCCGCACCGACCGCCACCTCGACGTCTCGCGCAACAAGGGGCTCCCGCCGTTCCTCGCGCACGAGGTCGGCGTCGACTCCGGGCTGATGATTGCGCAGTACACGGCTGCCGGGATCGTCTCGGAGCTCAAGCGACTGGCCGTGCCGGCATCCGTCGACTCGATTCCGTCGTCGGCGATGCAGGAAGACCACGTGTCGATGGGTTGGGCCGGCGCGCGTAAGCTGCGCAAGTCGATCGACGGCCTCGGCCGGGTGCTCGCCATCGAAGTGATGACCGCCGCGCGGTCGCTCGACCTGCGCGCCCCGCTGTTGCCTGGCCCGGCGACCGGCGCTGTGCGCGATCTCGTGCGCACCGTCGCCGAGGGCCCCGGCAGCGACCGTTTTCTCTCGCCGGAGATCGAGGCGATCGTCGGTCTCGTGCAGTCGGGTGCGGTGCGGGATGCCGCGGCGGGGGCCGTCGGCACTCTGCGCTAGCTCTTCCGCATCCGCGTTGGTAACTCCGGTAATCCGGCGCTATTACCCGCCGGCACCGGACTCCTTCGGCAGCCGCCGGTCGGATTACCGGAGTTAGCCACCAACCCTGCCGCTGTCCACCGGGGCCGAACTGCGAGGTTCAGCCTCGGCGCCCGTGGCTAACTCCGGTAATCCGCTCCCGCTGGCCTTCTTCCCCCGCGGAGCAATGCGGCGGATGCCGCTCGGCCTCCAGGATTACCGGAGTTAGCCACCGAAACACACACCGACGGGGACTAGCACCAACGGGGAGGTGGATAGGGACTAGGCGACGCGACCGCGGATGCGCCGCGACAGTTCCGCCGCCACCTCCGCAATCTGCGCCGCCAGTTGCGGCCACTTCTCGGGCGGCACATTGCCGCGCGGAAAGGTGATCGCGATTCCGGCGGCCGGCCAGCCGACGTGATCACGCACGGAGACGGCGATCGACGCGAAGTCCGACGTCACCTCGCCGTCTTCGGTCGCATAGCCGTCCTCACGCACCTGATTGAGGATGCGTTTGAGCTCTGAATAGCTGTGCGGAGCGTGCCCATTGCGCTCGACGAAAGCCGAGGAATCCGGGTAGAGAGCGCGCAACTGCGCCGGCGGCAGGGTGGCCAGAAGTGCGCGACCGCTTGCCGTCAGGTGTCCGGGAAGACGGATGCCGACATCCGTCACCAACCGGGGCCGGCGCGGCGCCCGCTCTTCGGCGATGTACAGCACGTCCCGGCCGTGCAGCACGGCGAGGTGCCCGGACTCGCCCAACCGGTCGACCAGACCGGCCAGCAGCGGCTGGCCGACCCGGCTGAGCGGCTCCTGGCGCGAGAATCCCGTGCTGAGTTCAAATGCCGCGATGCCGAGACCGTAGCGTTTCTCCTCGGGCAGATGCAGGGCGAACCCCCGCTCGGTGAGCACCGTCAGCAAGTGATAGACGCTCGACCGCGGCAGATCGAGCGCCGTCGCAATGGAGGATGCCGGCACCGGACCACGCTGGGCCGCCAGATGCGACAGGATGCGCAGCGCATTGTCGGCCGCCGGAACCTTCGAATCAGCCATGATCACTCCTCAACACGCCTGGCCCGTCTGGGATCACAGATAGTAAGAGTCTATGGCCGCAACGCGGCGAGCGCAGCGCCTGAGCCCGCCGGCGCCCTGCGGAAAGGTACATGGAAGCGGGCGCGGAAGGGCGCGCGCGATCGCTTGTGTGGTGCAGATCGACCGTGGCATACTGGCGCAACGCCGGCCCGAACGGGTTGACCATCCATCACCCGAATGTGGATTTGCGGAGCAGGACCTCGATGAAGATTATCGCTCGAGTTATCCGACGGTTCGACGCCGGTCTCGGGCGTCGCGCTGCCTCCGTCTCGCTCACCGCTGTCGTGATCACAGCGCTCACGCTCGGGTCCCCGTCGCTCGCACAAGCGGATGCGACGGATGCTCCGGATGCGACACATCTGGCGACTTCCGCAGCGACAACCAGTCCCACGCCGGCGCCTGACTCGGCGACATCCGTGCCCCCGGCTGCGGAGACATCCGCTCCGGCCGCGACTCCGACGGGGTCACCGAGCGACCAGCCGGCGGACCAGCCGGCTCCCGCCGACACGGCGCCGCCCGCCACTCCAGACCCCGTGCCGACGCTCGTCCCGACTCCGGACCCGACGCCAACGCCCACACCTGCGCCGACGCCTTCAGTCACTCCCGTGCCAACACCAACGCCACCTGTTACACCGACCCCTGAACCGACCACAATTCCAACGCCCACACCGACACCGACACCCACGCCGACGCCCACGCCGACGCCGAGCAGCACCCCGACGTCCGCCCCACCATCAAGCGTTGCGCCGGGCGACCCCGCGGCAGCAAACGCAGCAGCCGCAGCCGCATCTGCCCGCGAGGCCGTGCTGCGCGCTGCCGCAGTGCGCTCGGCCGCGGCGGCAACGGCGGCGCGCAACCAAACCGCCCTTCGCCAGGCAGCACTCACCCGGTCGGCGGCCATCGCATCGGCTCGGCTCGCCGTGACCACGGCGCAATCCGCCGTTAACGCCGCCCAATCGGCACTCGACAAGGCGACAGCAGACTTCAACTCGGCGACGGTGATGTCCGCCCGACTTCACGCCCTCGCCGCCGACGCAGCGACGGCCAGCGAAGCGTCGAAGCGTGCGGTCGGAGCATTGGTGCGCAGCCTCGCGCAGCGACAGTCGGGCGCCGCGACAGCCGAGGTGTTGGTTGGAGGCAGCTCAGCGGAGGATCTGCTCGACCAGCTCGGCAGCCTCGACCAGCTGGCTCAGCTGTCGGGCAACCTCGACACGGTGAGAGAGCGCACCCAAGCGGCCGACAAGCGCGCTACCGACCTCTTCACCCAGGCGCAGGCCGCCGATGAGTTGGCCCGCGGCATCCCGGTGCAGCAAGCGCGGGACGCGCTGACCGCTGCGCAAACCGCTCTGGCCGCAGCGCGGGCCCAGTTGACCGCCTTGCTGACGAGCGGAATCAGTACCGGCTCTCCGCGTTCGCCCTTCTCAATGTCGTCGGCTTTCTCCCTGTTCAGCCTCCCGGATGCCGCCGACACCGGCCAGCTCAGCAACCAAGGCTGGATCTCCCCCGTCATCGGAACGATCTCCGACGGGTTCGGCCCCCGGCCGGTGCTCCCCACCGCGGGGGTCGGTGAATTTCACTACGGAACCGACGTCGCCGCCGGCTGCGGCTCGCCGATTCGTGCCGCGACGGCAGGAACCGTCGCATCCGTCGGCCCGAACGGCACCCTCGGCAACTGGGTATTGATCAGCAATGGCGACGGCGTCGAGACCGGTTACGGCCACATTGCCGACGGTCTGACGCTCGTCGCGGTCGGCGATCCGGTCGCGGCCGGACAGGTCATCGCCGGGGTGGGCAGCACCGGAGCGTCCACCGGATGCCACCTGCACTTCGAGGTGCACCTCAACGGGGTCAGAGTGGATCCGCAGCCGTTCCTGGCGCAGCGCGGCGTGATCCTCGGCCAGGACTGATCAAACCGAGCGACTGATCAAACCGAGCGGCTGATCAGACCGATCGCCCGCCTTCGAAGTGGGCATCCGTGGCAACATCCGCCGCGACGGCACGACGGATGCGCTCGGCATGGTTTCCGGGCAACTCCGGGAGCGCGTCGAGCCGAAACCAGGCCGCCTCGGAATTCTCCCCATCGGCGGGGAACGGCACCCCGCTCTCCCATCGGCAGCGGAAGACGAGGTCGAGATACTGAGCTCGATCGCCGTTGTCGTAGGTCAGCGGTTCGAGCACGTGCACCCAAACCAGACGTTCGACGGTTGCCACCACGTCGGCTTCTTCGAGAGTCTCGCGCGCCGCCGCATCCGCCGGCTCCTCGCCCGGGTCGATGATCCCGGTGACGGGCGTCCAGGCGCCGTTGTCGGCTCGACGCACGAGCAGCACCTCGTCGTCTCTCAACACCACCGCTGTCACCCCGCTCAACCAGAGCGGAGCTGAGCCGATCGACTGCCGGAGGTCGAGTACGAAATCTGGGGTGGCCATCCGCCGATCCTAACCGCCGACGCCGAGATGAGGTGTCAGGGCATCACCAGCAGACGGATGCCGAGGGCGAGCATCGTGACGGCGATCGCGCCGTCGAGAATGCGCCACGACACCCGCTTGGAGAACAGGGGGCCGAGCAGGCGGGCGCCGAATCCGAGCACGGCGAACCAGACGAAGCTGGCCAGCACGGCGCCCAGGCCGAACAGCCAGCGCCCCTCGTCGCCGTGCGAGTTCGCGATCGAGCCGAGCAGCAACACCGTGTCCAGGTAGACGTGCGGGTTCAGCCAGGTGAGGGCGAGCACCGTCAGGATCGCCGTACGCAACGACAGTCGCTCCCCGCCCGGACTGACTTCCAGCGAACCGGCGGTGAAGGCGCGGCGTGCCGCGAGCAGTCCGTAGCCGATCAAGAATGCGGCACCGGCGAATCTGATCACGATCAGCGCCACCGGGAACCGCTCGATCACGAATCCGATTCCCGAGATGCCGAGCACGATCAGCACCGCGTCGGAGAGTGCGCAAATCAGCACGATCGGCAGGACGTGCTCCCGGCGGATCCCCTGGCGCAGCACAAACGCGTTCTGCGCGCCGATCGCGACGATCAGCGACAGGCCCAGGCCGAAACCGGCCGCGAGCACGGGAAAAGAGAGAGTCAAGGCATCCACAATCGACCACGGTATGCCACCCGCGCGCGCTGTTCCAGCTCATCTTTCTGATGGATCATTAGCTTCACTAATGTGAGATGGGAGGGTAGCGTTCGAGACATGAGCGAAAACCAATGGATTCCGGTCGCCACCGGGGTGTTCCAGCGGCGCTACGGAGCGCTTGATGTCTCGGTGGTGGTGATCGAGGGCACACATGGCCTGATGCTGGTCGACACGCTCAGCAGTCCGGGCGAGGCTGACGCACTGCTCGCCGATGTGGCCGAACGTTTCGATACGCCCATCCGTTGGGTGGTCAACACCCACGCGCACTACGACCACACCTTTGGCAACCAGCGGCTGGGGCCGCAGTCGGCGCTGAACGCCGAGATTTTCGGGCACGCGCAGATCGAACGCCATTTCGCGGAGTATGAGGCGCCCCGTCTTGACGCCTATCTCGTCGACCCCGGCCGAGAGCCGAATCGGGAGTGGCACGGCGTCGTACTCACGCCGCCGACGCACCCCGTCGCCGATCTCCTCCGCGTCGATCTCGGCGGCCGCGAGGTGCATCTCGTCCCGCTCCCTCCGGCCCACACCGACACCGACCTGGTGTTGTTCGTCCCCGATCAACGCGTCTGGATACTTGGCGACCTTGTCGAAGAATCGGGGCCGCCGATGTTCGGTTCCGGCAGTTTTCCGCTCGACTGGCCGGGCGTGCTCGCGTCAGTGCACGAGCAGATGGAGGAGGGCGACCTCGTCGTTCCGGGGCACGGACGCGTCATCGACCGCGGCTACGTCGGCCGCCAAGCGGCCGACCTGGCCCTGATCGCCGAACGAATCGTCGAGGCGCGGACCCTCGGCTTGAGCTCCGTTGAGGCGCTCGCCAGTTACACGGACTGGCCGTTTCCGGTCGACGGGCTGCGGTTCGCATTCGACCGGGTCCTCTCTCCCTCCGAGCGACACGATGCGGAGGACGACTGAGCATGGATCTTCAGCTGGAACAGCTCCGGGCCCTCGTCGCGGTCGTCGACAGTGGCACCTTCGATGCGGCGGCGAGCGCGCTGCGCGTCACCCCGTCGGCGATCAGCCAGCGCATCAAGGCACTCGAACTCGCCGTGGGACGTGTGCTGCTGCAGCGCGTCAAACCGGTCAAGCCGACGGCATCCGGGGAGGTCGTGCTGCGCCTCGCCCGTCAGTTCGCGCTGCTCGAGAATGATGCGCTCGCGACGCTCGACCCGCCCAATGACCGGGCGACGGATGTGGGCGGCCCGTTTTTGCGCATCCCGATCGTGATCAATTCGGATTCGCTTGCGACTTGGGCGCTGCCGGCTCTCGCGCAGGTGCCGGCCGAGCACCGAGTCAGCTTCGACGTCTATCGGGAAGACCAGGACTACTCGACCGCGCGCCTGCGCGACGGCACGGTGATGGCCGCGATCACCTCCGTCGCCGACCCGGTGCAGGGCTGCATCGTGAGCCCGCTCGGCCGGATGCGCTACCGGCCGATGGCGAGCCCGGAGTTCGTCGCGACCTGGCTGCCGGGCGGACCGACGGTGGCCAACCTCGCGCTCGCACCGGTCGTGATCTACGACCGCACCGACGATCTGCAAGACCGGTACCTGCGCCAGCGCACCCGGCAGACCTTGCATCCGCCGCAGCATTTCATCCCGGCCTCGTCGGAATACGCCAGTGCGGTGCGGCTCGGCCTGGGCTGGGGAATGCTGCCCGACGCGCAGAGCGCGGCAGCGGAAGCGGCCGGTGAGTTGGTGGAGTTCGACCCGGGCGCGTTCATCGATGTGGCGCTCTATTGGCAGCAGTGGAAGCTGCACTCCCGCACCCTCGCCGCGGTCGCCGAGGCGATCGCGGCGGCGGCGGCGGCGCACCTGCGCTGACGTCGGGCGACGAGCTCAGGCGCCGCCGTCGAGGGCCGCGGCCTGCGTCAGGTAGTCGCGGAGGGCGTCTTCGGGTAGCTCGTCGATATTCTTCATCTTGAGGTGCCGGGTGTTGAAACCGGTTCCTTCCAGCCATCCGTGATCATCCGTCAGGCTCGCACCCCGCTCAAACGTGAGGGTGAGGTTCTTGTCATTGGTGGTCACCGTGGCGAGTGTGCGCTTGACGTGCCAGGCCGGGTTGCCGCTGCTGAGAACTTCGATGGCGTCGGGAACGGTCTCTTCGACGATCTGCCTGAGCTTCTCGAGAATCTCGCGATACTCGGGGGTGAGCTTGGTCTGAGCGAAATCATCGACGTCGCGGTTGCGCATTGCTTTTCTCCTTTTGAGCAGCGACGGTCTGCGCGAAGACGCCGCTGAGTCGGGCGGCGTTGGCGCGTCGATGCTGCCGCGAAGGTACCGTGCGGGAGCTACCCGGTCAATGATTTCGCACGACCCGCCTCCCGGGACTCGGCTCTGTCGGCCGAGTCCCGCCTCACTACTCAGGCAAGTGTCGGGTGCGTCGGGTGTCCGCAGGCCTGGTGGTTGCGTGTCAGCGCAGCGAGCGAGACCGCGCCCGCCGCCGCACCGGCGCCATTGGCGCTCGGCGCATCACCGGCTCCCGCCTCATGAATGACTTCGCCGTCGACCATCGTGTACTTCACGGTCGCCCCACTCACCTCGGCGAGGGGGACACCCAGGAGGTCTCGGTCGAGGATGACGAGGTCGGCGCGCATGCCCGGCGCAATCCGGCCGGTTTCCTTCTCCTGAAAGAGCTGGAAAGCTCCCCCGCGGGTGTGCATTTCCAAGGACTCAGTGAGCGAGAGGCCTTGCTCGGCGTAGAGCGGCTCGCCGGTCTCCGAGCCGAGGCCGACCCGGTCGACCGCGGTCTGAATCTGGTTCCAGGGGCTGAGCGGGTCGATCGGCCAGTCCGATCCGCCGACCAGGTGAGCGCCCGCGTCTTGCAGTGAGCCGGCGGGGTAGGTGCCGAGGTGTCGCTCGGGGCCGACGTAGGGAGCCAGGGCGTCGATGGTGAACGTGTCTTGGACGGCCCACTGCAGCTGCATGCTGGCCAGCGCTCCGAGCTCGGCGAAACGCGGGCGGTCCTCCGGCGCCACGAACTGAATGTGCGCGATGGTGTGACGGCTGTCGCGCTTCCCGTTCTTGGTGCGAGCCTGCTCAAATCCGTCGAGGGTTGCGCGAACGGCGAGGTCGCCGATCGCGTGGGTGTGGATCTGCCAACCCGCGGCGTCGACGGCGACCGCAAGGTCGTTGAAGAGCTCGGGGGCGAAGTAAAGCGCCCCGTTCTGGTCCATGGGGGTCCCGTCAGGATTCTGATACGGCTCGACCATGGCCGCGGTCAATGCCGGGTACTCGGCGACCCCATCCATCATCACTTTGATCGTGCGCATGGTGAAGCGATCGACGTCGGCATAGCGCTTCTGCGAAGCCTGGATGGTCTCCACGGCCTCAGCGGGCACCTCGGCGAGCTCGGCAGGAATCCGGTAGGCGAAGCTCACGCGTTGATTCACCGTGCCATCGTTGATGAGGCCGGTGAGACGCTTGGCCGCCTTGTCGTCGCCGCTGGCTTCCATGAAGCTGGTGATCCCGTTCGCCGCGAGTTTTGCATAGCTCGCGGTGTAGGCGCGGGCGAGCTGTTCCTCGGTGTGCTTCGGCATGGCGCTCTGCACGAGTACCTGCGCGTTGTCCTTGAACAGCCCGGTCGGCCCGTCGGCGTCCATGACGATTTCTCCGCCCGTCGGGTTCGGAGTGTTGGCGTCCACTCCCGCCAGTTCAAGGGCGCGACTGTTCGCCCAGCCGTTGTGAAAGTCAGATCCCTGCAAAAAGATCGGCCGCTTCGTGGGCAGGGTGTCCAGGAATTTGCGGTGCGCGACCGCACCGACGAGTCCGGTCGGGTTCCAGTCGGCGACCCTGAGCCAGGAGTTCGGGTCTGCGGGGTCTTCGGCATCATTCTCGATGACCTGGGTGAGGTAGGCGAGCAGTTCGTCGACGGTGCCCGTGGCATTGTCGAGACTGGGGGAGAGCGCGCTCTCCGCGCCGCCCAACGAGTGAAGATGCCCGTCGTGGATGCCCGGCATGACGAAGCCGCCCTTGGCGTCAATCACCTCGGTGTTGTGGTCGCTGAACTTCTTCACGTCTGCAAGGCTTCCGACCGCAAGGATCGTGCCGTCTGCTGCGATGGCCACCGCCTGTGCAGTTCGCTTAGGGTCTCCGGTCCACACCGTGCCGCCGGTGATCAAGGTCTTTGCCTTGTCCGTATTCCGCGCCCCCGCGCCGTTCATGTTCACTGCCAGGGTTACTCCACCGGCGACCACTACCGCTCCCAATGCGCCGAGGCCGAGCGCAGTTCGGCGAGAGATCTTTCCGCCACCTGCCGGCTGCGTGGTGGGTTCCGAGGGAGTGCCCTGCGTCATAAAGTTCCGTCCGTCATCGTTGACCCACCTGAGGTGGCATGAAAGCTCTACCCTAGGACGCTGACAACATCAATGTCAACGCTGCTGACATTGGCTCGCGGCCGCCTGCCAACCTTCTCGCCGGAGCGAAAACGGCTCATACAGGGGGGAACGCCACCTTCACGGGTGGCCGGTCTGGGATGCCGGACAGAAGTGGCGGCATCCGCGTTGTTCGGGGGCTCCCGGTGGTGTGCAATCGCAGTATGACTACTTCTCGCACCGTTCGTGCAGCTCGAGGATCAACGCTGACAGCGAAGAGCTGGCAGACCGAAGGCCCGCTGCGCATGCTCATGAACAACCTTGACCCCGAGGTCGCCGAGCACCCCGAAGAGCTCGTCGTCTACGGCGGAACGGGCAAAGCCGCCCGCAGCTGGGAGGCCTACGACGCCATCGTGCGCACCCTGACGACTCTTGAAAAAGACGAGACCCTGCTCGTTCAGTCGGGCAAGCCCGTCGGCGTGTTCCGCACCCACGAGTGGGCGCCGCGCGTGCTCATCGCCAACTCCAACCTCGTCGGCGACTGGGCCAACTGGCCCGAGTTCCGCCGCCTCGAGGCGCTCGGCCTGACCATGTACGGCCAGATGACCGCCGGGTCGTGGATCTACATCGGCACCCAGGGCATCCTGCAGGGCACCTACGAGACCTTCGCCGCCGTCGCGGTCAAGCTGGCCGAGCGCCGCGGAGATCTCGACGCGTCGGGCGAATCCAGCCTGGCCGGCACCATCACCCTCACCGGCGGGGCCGGCGGCATGGGCGGCGCGCAGCCGCTCGCCGTCACCCTCAACGAAGGTGTCGTGCTCATCGTCGACGTCGACGAGACGCGCCTGCAGCGCCGCATCGACAAGGGCTACCTCGACGAGCTGGCCACCGACATCGACGACGCGATCGCCCGCGTCGTCGCCGCCAAGAACGAGCGCCGCCCGCTCTCGGTCGGCCTCGTCGGCAACGCCGCGACGGTCTTCCCCGAGCTGCTGGCCCGCAAGGTGCCGATCGACATCGTCACCGACCAGACCTCGGCCCACGACCCGCTGGCGTACCTGCCCGAGGGCGTCACCGTGGCCGAATGGCACGAGCTCGCCGCCGCTGACCCGGTGGCCTTCACCGAGCGCGCCCGCGCCTCGATGGCCAAGCAGGTGCAGGCCATGGTGGAGTTCCAGGATGCCGGCGCCGAGGTCTTCGACTACGGCAACTCGATTCGCGCGGAGGCGGAACTGGGCGGCTACGACCGTGCCTTCGACTTCCCCGGTTTCGTGCCTGCCTACATCCGCCCGCTCTTCGCCGAGGGCAAGGGCCCGTTCCGCTGGGCCGCGCTCTCGGGAGACCCGGCCGACATCGCCGCCACCGACAAGGCGATTCTCGAGCTCTTCCCCGAAGACGCCCACCTGCGCCGCTGGATCACCGCAGCCGGCGAAAAGGTGCAGTTCGAAGGCCTGCCGGCGCGCATCTGCTGGCTCGGCTACAAGGAACGCCACCTCGCCGGACTCAAGTTCAACGAGATGGTCGCCTCGGGTGAGCTCAGCGCTCCCCTCGCGATCGGCCGCGACCACCTGGACTCCGGCTCCGTCGCCTCGCCGTACCGTGAGACCGAAGCCATGGCCGACGGCTCAGACGCCATCGCCGACTGGCCCCTGCTCAACGCGCTGCTGAACACCGCTTCGGGCGCGACCTGGGTGTCGATCCACCACGGTGGCGGCGTCGGAATCGGCCGCTCCATCCACGCCGGACAGGTCATCGTCGCCGACGGCACCCCGCTGGCCGCCGAGAAAATCGAGCGCGTTCTCACCAACGACCCCGGCACCGGAGTAATGCGTCACGTCGACGCCGGCTACGAGCGTGCCGCCGAAGTTGCGCGCGAGCGTGGACTGCGCGTCCCGATGTGGGAAAAGTAGACACATGACAACTGAGCTCATCACCAATATCGGGCAGCTCGTCACGAACGTGGCGACTCCTGCGGCGGGTGTTCCGGCGGATGCTTCGGCGCACGTCTCGGAAACCGACACACGTCAGGATGTCGCCCGTCTGGGCATCCTGCACGACGCGGCGGTGCTGATTGAGGATGGGCTCATCGCCTGGGTCGGCGCTGCGGGCGATGCCCCGAGCGCCGACCTGGTGACCGACGCACAGGGATCCAGCGTGATCCCGGGCTTCGTCGACAGCCACAGCCACATCATTTTCGGTGGCGACCGGTCGGCCGAGTTCGAAGCGCGCATGTCGGGACAGAAGTATTCCGCTGGCGGCATTCGTTCGACGGTCGCTGCGACGCGGGACGCCTCCGACGAAGAGTTGCGAGAGCGCACCCGCGGATTCCTGGGCGAAATGCTCGCGCAGGGCACGACGACCGTCGAGATCAAGAGCGGCTACGGGCTCTCGCTCGAGGCCGAGACGCGGCTTGTGCGGTTGGCCGCCGAGGTGACTCCCGAGGTTACATTCCTCGGAGCGCATGTAGTTCCGACCGAGTTTGCCGGCCGCGCCGACGAGTACGTCGACCTGGTCGTCGGCGAGATGCTCGCGGCGTGCGCGCCGCACGCGCGGTGGATCGACGTGTTCTGCGAAACCGGGGCTTTCACGGTTGAGCAGAGCCGGCGCATCCTGACCGCGGGTGCCGCGCTCGGTCTCGGCGTGCGGGTGCATGCCAGCCAGCTCGGCCCGGGTGACGGCGTCGCGCTGGCCGTCGAGCTCGACGCGGCGAGCGTCGACCACTGCACTTTCCTGACCGACGACGACGTGGCGGCGCTTGCCGGCTCGAACACCGTCGCGACGCTGCTGCCCGGCGTGGAGTTCTCGACCCGGCAGCCCTACCCGGATGCCCGTCGACTTCTGGACGCCGGCGCCACGGTTGCTCTGGCGAGCGACTGCAACCCGGGATCGTCATTCACTTCGTCGATGCCGTTCTGCGTGGCCGTCGCGGTGCGCGACATGGGTATGACTCCGGCCGAGGCCCTCTGGGCCGCGACCGCCGGCGGTGCGGCTGCCCTCCGCCGCACGGATGTAGGCGCGATCGCGGTCGGCAATCGCGCCGACCTGACGCTGCTCAGCGCCGATTCCTATGTGCACCTGGCGTATCGCCCGGGGGTTCCGCTCGTCGACACGGTCTGGAAAGACGGAATCGCCACCGCGGTCGCGCGCTAGGCCGCAGGGCGATCGACACCGTTCGGATCTCGGGAACCTCACTATTGGCGTGAGGATGACGTGCGGTCTCCAGTTCGGCGATTCCCATGCAGTCAGGGCTTTCAGGCTGGCCGTGTGTGGCTAACTCCTGCAATCCGCGCGCGTCGGCGGTGGCGGCACCGGACCAGTGCGGCGGCAAACGGATGTCGCCGCCGATTGCAGGAATTAGCCCCCGGGAGCCGGTGAGATGGCCTCGGTTGCCGGATCGATGCGGGTCCGGTCAGGGCGGATCGGGTCAGGGCGAGTTGGGCACTGTGCGTCGGCCCGCAGTGTCATTCCCGCGTCGAGTGTGGAAGCATGGCGCCATCACGGTGGCTTGCTCGTTCCGCGGGCGCGGCCGGCGCCAGAGCATTCAACGGACAGATGGTGTTGGAATGAGCACAGGGAAAACGACTGGATGGGGCGGCTGGGGATTCGTCGTCGTGATCCTCGTAGTGATTGGGCTTTTCAGCGCGTTTCAGGCTCTCGTCGATTGACGGTCGAGCACACCCGCTGCGACCTCCAGCACACAGAGCGCGGCGAGGCGCACGGTGCGGGCGTCGGCGGTGTCGGCCGAGGCGTCGATCTCAGCGAGGTCGACCGAGACCACACGGGAGTCCGCACCTGCCGCACGGGCCGCGGTGCGGAGTTCCCAAGCAGAGATTCCGCCGGGGACTGACGCGGGGCATCCCGGCGCCACTGACCTATCGCACACATCGACGTCGAGGTCGACATGGATCGGGCCGCCGGCGGATCCGGCGATGTCGAGCGCTTCGGCGAACACATCACTCATCGGACGCCGGTGCAGCTCGTCGCGGTGCACGACCGTGATGCCGTAGTCGAGAGCGCGCTGGGCATACTCGCGGGAGTTCACGAAGTCGGCGATGCCGATCTGCACAATGCGGCGACCGTCGAGCCCGGCTTCTTCGATGAGACGGCGCACGGGCGAGCCGTTCGAGACGCCGTCACGCAGGTCGTAGTGGGCGTCGAGGGTGATCAGTCCAGCGGTCGACGCGTTGTCTCCCCAGGCGCCGCGGGCGACGGGAACGGTGAGCGAGTTGTCGCCGCCGAGCGCCACGACTACCCGTGAGCGAGTTGCCGCTGCGGCGACGGCGCTGATCGCATTGGCCTCGCCGGCCTCACCGTCGGGCTCGAAGGCGTCACCGAAGTCCGCAATGGTGAGTTCGTCAAGACTGCGCGGGTTGGGCCGACCGACCCGGTCCGGCATGAGCGCACCGCTGTACTTCTTGAGTGCGTGGCGAATCGCCCGCGGCGTCTGCCAGGCGTTGGTGGGCGACAGCGAGGTGCGCCAGGCCGGAATGCCGATCAACCCGAGGTCGATCGGAGTCTCGGGAGCCAGGTCGTCCGGCGACGGCCAGCTGCCGGTTCGGGGCCAGAGGGGGTCATGAGGCAGCGCTGCATCGGTCACGATTTCGACCCTAGCAACCGCGCTTCGGTCGAGACAGGCGGTTGACTGCGTGCGTGTCTTGGATACCGGACGGCTCCACGTGATCTGCGCCCTGCTCACGTGTGCGGTCGCTTCGTCGTGCTGAGTCGATTCCGAGCCGGTGGATGCGGCTACCATCGCAACATGAGCGCAGAAGCGATTTTCGACGACTTGATTCTCGAACTCGCACCAGCGGGCGCCGTCGGCGGCAAGATGTTCGGTGCCCGCGCCATCACCCTGCAGAAGAAGGCATTCGCCTGTCTCCAGGGTGATCGAATCGCGCTTAAACTCGGCGACGGAAGTTCCGCACATGCGACGGCGTTGGCGTTGCCTGGCGCTGAGCTTTGGGATCCTTCGGGGCAGCACCGCCCTTTCAAGGATTGGGTCGCCATCCCCTTCGGCGAGAGTGCGCCCACGCCGGACACGATGACCGATCTCGCCACCGCTGCGCTCAGTTTTCTCGCGTCGACGCTCGCCTAACGAATCGCTGCTGATGACCCGCGATGAGGCTCCGGGGTACCCTTTTTCGCTAATGAACTTCAGAGTCATATGACCCTGAAGTTCATTAGCGAAAATGGCACCTATCCGGCCGACGGTTGAGCTCCGTAAACCCTGGTTGCGTCTGAAGATCGGCCTGCGAGGTTTCGAGACGCTCGCTGGCGCTCGCTCCTCAACCAGCGAGAGGGGTTAGCGCGTGCCGGCCGGAATCGGTGCGGAGCCGACGTCGCCGGGTTCGACGAAGCCATCGTCAGGCTCGTCGAAAGGCTGGTCGTCGAGCTCGTCGTCAAGCTGGTCGAGTTCCGCATACGGAGTGTCCGTGGCAACGGCATCCGCAGGCACGGCATCCGCAGGCACGGCATCCGGCTGGGCAGCTTCCGAAGTCGCTTCGGCACGCGTGGCCTCGGCGGCTTCCGGCTGAGCGAACTCCGGCTGGACGAGATCAGGCTGCGCCGATTCGATCTGCACCGCTTCCGACTCCACAGCTTCCGTCGCGAGCTCGGGCGACGCGTCATCCGACATCGCCACTGCTTCGGCGACTACCGGCGCGGGATCCTCCGCAGGTTCGGGATCTACAGCTTCGACTTCGACTACAGCTTCGGGTTCGGCTACCGGTTCGGCATCGGCATCGGCATCGGCTTCGGCTTCGGCTTCGGCTTCGGCTTCGGCGACAGGTACAGCTTCCGCTGCAGGTGCGGCTTCGGACACCGAGGGTTCGGCGACCGGCGCAACCTCGGCCACAGGCGCAGCCTCGGCGACTGCCACCGGCACGGGCTCCACCACCGGTGCAGCTTCCACCACGGGCGCAACCTCCGCAACCTCAGTGACAACCACGGCATCCGTCGCCGCGGCCGCGGCAACCGCGAAACGACGGGCCGCCCGACGCTCGGCCCGACCTTCGACGAGGTAGTAGAGAACGGGCAGAACAACGAGGGTCAGCACCGTCGACGACACGAGCCCGCCGATGACCACGAGTGCGAGCGGCTGCGAGATGAAGCCGCCGTGCCCGGTGAGTCCGACCGCCATTGGCAGCAGCGCGAAGATCGTCGCCAGGGCAGTCATCAGGATCGGCCGGAGACGGCGAGAAGCACCGTGGATGAGCGCGTCGGGCACACTCATTCCCTTGCGCCGATACTGGTTGACCAAGTCGACGAGCACGATGGCGTTGGTCACGACGATGCCGATCAGCATCAGCACGCCGATCATCGACGCGACACCGAGCGGAACGCCGGTGATGACCTGCAGCGCGATGGCCCCCGTCGCCGCGAACGGCACCGAGACAAGCAGCAGCAGCGGCTGCCGCAGCGAACGGAAGGTCGCCACCATCACGATGTAGACGATCAGGATGGCCACGAGCATCGCGATGCCCAACTGGCTGAACGCTTCAGTCTGGTCGGCCGAGACTCCGCCGAGCGTCGCCGTTGCGCCGGCGGGCAGGTTGGTCTCGTCGATCACGGTGGTGATCGCCGCACTGGCTGTGCCGAGATCATCGCCGCTCGGCATGGCCGAAACCGTTGCCGTGCGGATTCCCTTGGCGGTCGTGATGGACGACGGCCCGTCGACCTGGCTGACCGTCGCCAAAGTGTCAAGTGCGACGGGACCGGTGGCCGTGGGGATCTGCAGTGCCGAGAGCTCCGCGGTGGTCGTGGGCGGGGCATCCGACTGCAGATACATCGACAGCGACGTGTCGTTGATCACGATCGAGCCGAGCACGCTCGGCTGCATCGCCTGTGACACGAGGGTGCCGAGGGCGAGTTCGCTGAGCCCGGCCTTCGCTGCGGCATCCGCGTCGACATCAATCGCGAGATACGGGCGCGAGGCAGACAGGTTGCTGGAGCTCTCACTGATCGAATCGAGCTTTGAAACCTGGGTCAGGATGGCGTCGGTCGCGGTCTGCAGGTCAGCGGGGTTCGCCGCCGTCACATCGACGTCGATCGTCGAGGATCCGCCGAAACCGCTGGAGGCACCGATCGAGACCTCGCCGGCGTCCGACAGGTTGTTGAGTTCGGTGCGCGCTTGCTGCTGCACCTCATCGGCGTCGGCCGAGTCGGCGGTCGTGATCGAGTAGGTGACGCTGCTGGACGAGGAGCCGCCGCCGAACGCCGCGGCCATGCTGCTGCCACCGATCGAAACCTGCACCACGTCGACGCCGTCGATGCCGCGGAGGGTCGTTTCGACCTGCTCGGAGGCGGAGTCGAGGGCGGCCAGGCTCGTGCCGACCGGTAGTGTCTGCGTCACGCTGAATGTGTTTTGGCCGGTGGAGCCGAGGAAGTTGACCTTCATCAGCGGAATCATGGCGACCGTGCCCACGAGCACGAGCGCGGCGAGAAGCATGGTCGCGACCGCGTGCTTGAGCGTCCACCGGATGACCGGCAGATAGCCCTTCTGCAGGCGGCTCGGGTGCTCGAGCTCGTCGGGTTCCGCTGCTGCCTCGGCGCGGCGCGAGCGGCGCGATCCGGTGGTTGAGCCTGTCGAAACTCCAGTGGTCGAGCTTGTCGAGACCGACCCGGTCGAAACCGAGACCAGCGCCGGGGCATCCGCTTCGCCGGTCGTGGTGGCCAAGATCTCCGCCGGTTTCGCCTTCGGAACCTTCAAGAACCAGTACGCGAGCACGGGCACGATCGTCAGCGAGACGAGCAGCGACGCCGCCAACGCAATGGTGATCGTCAGCGCGAACGGGCGGAACAGTTCACCGGTCGAGCCGCTCACGAATGAGATCGGCAAGAACACGGCCACGGTCGTGATGGTCGAGGCTGTGATCGCACCGGCCACCTCACGCACGGCGCCGACAATGGTCTCCGCCTTGTCCACACCGGGCACGAGGTGCCGTTTGATGTTCTCAATCACGACGATCGAGTCGTCGACGACCCGGCCGATCGCGATCGTCAGGGCTCCCAGGGTGAGGATGTTCAGCGAGTAGCCGACGGTCTGCAATCCGATGAAGGTGATCAGCACCGACGTCGGGATGGAGATCGCGGTGACTAGGGTGGCGCGCACCGAGAGGAGGAACACCAGGATCACGAGCACCGCGAAGAACAGGCCGAGCATGCCCTCCTGGGTGAGCGAGTCGATCGACTGCTGGATGAAGGGAGCCTGGTCGAAGACGATGGTGAAGGTCGCGCCCGGAACGGCGGCTTCGAGTTCGGGAAGGATCTCGCGCACCTGCGTCGAGACCTCGACGGTGTTGGCCGCGGGCACCTTGGTGACCGAGATCGTGAGTGCCGGTTCCCCGTTGACGCGCGAGATGCTGGTGGCCGGGTTCGCTTCGAGCGCGACCGTTGCCACGTCGCCGATCGTCGTCACGGTCGTCACCGGCTTGCCGGGAACGGCCGAAATCAGGGGCAGGGCGCTGATGTCCTCGACAGATGTGAGCTTCGAGCCGAGCTGCACCGACAGGGTCTTGTCCCCCTCGGTCAGCGAACCGGCCGGGATGAACGCACCGTTCTGCTGAATTGCGGAACGGATCGCCTGCGTGCTGAGCCCGCGTTCGGCCAGCTGCGCGTCATCCGGAGTGATCGTCACCCGCTGACCGACGTCGCCGACGAGGGCGGCATCGCGCACGCCGGAGACATCGCGGATGTCGCCGAGCACGCTGCGCTTGAGATCGTCGGAGAGCGTGGCCGGGTCTCCGCCGGAGACGGCGATCGACAGCACCGGGAAGTCGTCGATGCTACCGCTGAGCACCTGCGGGTCGACATCGTCGGGCAGGGTCGACTTGATGCGGTTGATCGCCTGACCGATCTTCGACTCGGCCTTGGCGAGGTCGGTGCCGTAGGTGAATGTCGCGCTCACCATCGAGACGTTGGTGCTACTCGTCGTCGACGTGGATTCCAGGCCGGGAACGCCCTGAATCGCCGTTTCGATCGGCGTCGAGACGTCGTCATTGACGACCTCGGGTGACGCGCCGGGGTAGCTCGTCGACACGAGCAGCTGCGGCAGCTGGAGTGACGGGATCAACTCCTGCTTGAGGCTGGTCAGCGCCAAGCTGCCGAAGACGGCCGCGACGATCGTGATGAGCGCGATGAGCGCCCGGTTCTTCATGCTCAAGACAGCGAGAAAATGCACCAGATCAGTATGTCAGCGCGGCGTGGCGCGATCGCGCACCCGGCCGACGCGACCGATGCGAGGGGTGTCAGGGCCTGGGCGCCGAGCGTATGCTCTGGGCGAGTTCGATCAATGAGGAGGAACCATGTCTGTTGCACGTGTCACAACGCTCAGCGTCCGGTCCGAGACATCATTCGAGGATGCCGTCGCGGCCGGGATCGCCCGGGCGAACAAAACCCTGCGCGGTGTTTCAGGAGCGTGGGTGAAGGAACAGAAGGTTGAGGTTTCAGACGGAGCCATCACGGCCTGGGAGGTCGTGATCGAGGTGACGTTCGTACTCGACGAGTAGCCCCGCCGGCACCGTTTACAACCTCGCCACAATGCTCACCTCGTCGGCGCGACGGGTGTGGTCACTGGTGCGTGTTCCGGCGTCGGCGGGCTCGTCACCCAGAGCACTTCGGCCTCGGTGTCGCCGAGGTTCACCACGCGGTGCGGCGTGCTGCTGAGGTATTCGATGCTGTCGCCGGGATGAAGGCGCAGCTCCTGGTCATCGAGATGGAGAGTGACCTCGCCACGCAGGACGAGCAGCACCTCCTGCGCCTCTCCATGCGCATATTGTTCGCTTCCCGTCGATCCACCCGGCGCGAACTCAGAGACATAGACTTCGACGTGCCGCAGCGGCGGCTGAGTGATGACGAACTTTCGGGCGCCATCGCTGCTCGGCAGAGTCGGGCGGTCCTCCCTACGCAACACCGTGTTCGCGGGCCGGGTGTCACTGTCGACGAGATCGGCCAGTGAAACACCGAGGGAGTCCGCAAGCCGGCGGAGGCTTCCGATGCTCGCGTTCGTCAAGCCGTTCTCGAACTGGCTCACAAAGCTCGGGCTCAACCCGGCCGCCTCGGCCAACGCTCGAAGCGGCATCCTTCTGAGCTTCCGAAAGGACCGCACACGGGCCCCGATGTCGTCGTCGACTATCACTGCTCCTCAGTTCTACGGGCTCACTTCTACGGGCGAATCCAGCTGAACACTTGACAGCCAGTATCAAACGGAAGCTAATTAGCACTGAACATTCTGTTCAGTAGCGAGCTGCTCAATGCAAGTGTACCCATCGTGTTCCGCAACAACTCGAGGAGATCTTCATGCCAGCAAGAAACGGAAATACCCCCCTCACCGGTAGCGTTCAACGAATATTCGCCGCCCACCGAATATCTGAGAACACCGGAATTCCAGTCGACGAAGTACTTGAACGGGAGCCGGAGCGCGGCGAGCTGACCCGGCGCAGTGTGCTGAAGGGAGCGACCATCCTGGGCGCCGCAGGACTCGTCAGCGTCACCGGCGATCGACTTTCGGCCTCCGCGGCAACCACCGCCGGCAGCGGTAACAACGTTCCATCCGTCGTCATCGTCGGAGCCGGTCTCGCGGGAGTTCGCGCCGCACACTGGCTCTATACCGTCAAGGGCGTGCGCTCCACCATTTACGAAGGAAACACCCGGGCGGGTGGACGCTGCTACAGCCTGACCAATTATTTCGACGACGGTGCTGTCGTCGAGCACGGCGGGGCCTTCATCAACACCGATCACAACGCCACCCGCAACCTCGCCAATTCGTTGGGGCTCACCCTGAAAGAGGCGAACGGCGGGAGCTACGGCAGCTTCGGCGACAAGTACTACATCGATGGCGCCAACTACCTCTACTCGACCGCGAAAGACGATTGGGCGTCGGTCTGGCAGACCTTCAAGAGCGCGCTGCAGAGTGCACCGGCCACCCAGACCTTCGACAACCACACGGCGGCGGGCGTCGCAATCGACAATATGACCGTCAACGAATGGATCGCCGGCAACATCCCCGGAGGCTTGTCGAGCAAATTCGGCAAGCTCATGCAGTCCAATGTGATCGCCGAGTACGGACTCGATCCAGATCAGCAGTCGGCCCTGAACCTGATCTATCTGCTCGGCTGGAACACGCAGAAAGCGCTGGAACCGATCAACGGAGCCGACGAACGCTTCATTGTCGAGGGTGGTAACGATCAAATCGTGACCCGGATGATCGCCGAACTGCCGGCGGGGACCATCCAGTACGGCAAGAAGCTCGTCGCCGTGAAGACGCTCAGCAACGGCTCCGTGACCTGTTCGTTCCAGTCCGGCAACACGATCAGCGACGTGAACGCCGGCAAGGTGATCCTGGCTTTGCCGTTCACGACGCTGCGCGACTGCGACCTGTCGCAGTCCGGCTTCTCGGCGCTCAAGAAGCGCGCGATCACCGAGATGGACCTCGGGGCTAACGCCAAGCTGCACGTGCAGGTCAGTTCGCGCCCGTGGGTCGCGCAGGGCTATGGCGGCTCGTCGTACACGAATATCTCCGGCTACCAGTGCGGTTGGGACGACACCGCGGCCACCTCGACGACGAAGGGAGTCTTCAACTTCTTCCCCGGTGGGCGGCAGGTCACCAGCGGTTGGACCGGGCAGCCCTTCGGCCCCGGCTCCGCAACGCAGGTGGCCGCGTATCTCGCCCAGGTCGAACCGGTGTTCCCCGGGATGACCGCGGCCTACACCGGGAAGTCTTACCGGGATGTCTGGCACCTGAACCCGTGGTCGAAAGGCTCCTACACCTGCCCGAAGCCTGGGCAGTACACCTCGCTGTTCGGCGTGGCAACCGTGAGGTCGGGCAATGTGCACTTCGCCGGAGAACACACCTCGGTCGACTTCTTCGGCTTCCTGAACGGTGCAGTGGAGTCGGGCGAGCGCGCCGGCAAGGAAGTCGTCGGCATCGCCTAGTCGCGTGGACGGATGCCGGAGTCTCCGAGATTTTGGGCCTCGGCATCCGCCCGTGTTCTCAGGCCCTACCCGCGAAACTGCCGTTGTCGGAACCTCAGCGCGCGCCAGGCTCCGACAAGTGCAGTCTCGCGGGAGGAACGGGCTAGACGACGTCGGCGAGATAGCCCGTGTCGGGCACCGGATGCTGACCCAGCGCATCCCAGGCCCGGCCCAGAGCGTCGACGGCACGATCGATCTCGTCGGAGCTGTAGCAGAACGGGATGCGCATGAACCGTTCGAACGCCCCGTCGATTCCGAACCGGGGACCGGCCGGCACGATCAGCCCGTGGTTGCGGGCCGACAAGGCGAGCTGCGAACTGACCGGGCTCCCGAGGTTCACCCAGGCGGTGATGCCGCCGTTGACGTGCGGCACCTGCCATTCGGGGAAGCGGTCGGCCAGCCGCGCCTCGAGGTGATCGCGCGAGGTGCGGAGCACGCCGCGGCGCTGCTCGAGGATGGCCGGCATGTCGGCCAGCAGGCGCGTCACGATGAGCTGCTCGAGAATCGGGGTGCCGAGATCGTTCGCCGAGCGCGACGCGACGAGCTTGCGAATCAACGGTCGCTCGGCCCGGATCCAGCCCACCCGGATGCCGCCCCAGACGCTCTTGCCGACCGACCCGATCGACACCGCGGTGGCGGGCATCGCGCTGTCGGCATACGCCGCGAACGGCCGGTACTCCCCCGGCCGGTCGATGTTGAACTCCGCGATCGTTTCATCGGCGATCAGCACCGTGCCCTGTCGCGCGGCGGCCGCGAGCACCCGCTCACGCTGGTCGACCGGCATGCTCTGCCCGGTCGGGTTGTGAAAGTCGGGCATGAGATAACCGAGCACGGGATTGCTGCGCTGCAGGGTCTGGATCAGCGCCGTCTCGTCCCAACCGAGCGTCGATTCGTCGTCGCCGGGCGCACCGGCCGAAACGCTGACCGGCACCAACCGGGCCCCCGCAGCACGCAGCGCCTCATAGGCATGCGGGTAGGTCGGGGTCTCGATCAGGGCCCGGTCTCCCCGCCCGATCAGCACCCGGGAGAGCAGCGCGATCGCGTGCTGGGCACCGATTGTCACCATGATCTGGTCGGGCACGGTCGGGAGGCCGCGTTCCGTGTACCGGTCGGCAATCGCCTGGCGCAGTTCGGGAATGCCGATCGGGTCGAAGCCCGAATCACCGAGATGCCGCGGCAGATCGCCGGCCGCGGCGAGCGCCGCATCCGCTAGCGCGGGCAGTGCCGGCATAGTGGCCTTGCTGAAATCGAGGATGCCGCCGCCGTCGACCACCGTGAGGGCGGGCGCGCTGCCCGGCAACCGGGCGATGCTGCCCGAACCGCGCACACTGACCAGGAAGCCGCTCTCGCGCAGGCGGCGGTAGGCCGCGGCGATCGTGGTGCGACTCAGGCCGAGTCGTGCGCTCAAATCTCGTTCGGCCGGCAGCCGGCTGTCGATCGGAATGCGCCCGTCGAGGGTCAGCAAACGGATGCGATCGGCCAATGCCACGTAGGCGCTGGCCCCGCTCTGCCATTCGCCGAGCAGTGACTCGAGGCTGCGGGCACTCATCTGGTTTTCGACCATAAGGCCACTCTAAACAAATTGGCTACTTGATAACAGTGCCAATTTCACATTGGATTGGTGACTATGACCCGCCGCATCCCTCAACTGCTCATTGGCCTCTTTCTGTATGGCATCGGCATTGCCCTGATGGTGCGCGGCGAGATCGGCGTAGCCCCCTGGGACGTGCTCTCTCTCGGTATCGACAAGCACACCCACCTCGGGTTTGGCCTCATCACCGTGCTGCTGAGTGGCGTCGTGCTGCTGCTCTGGATCCCGATTCGCCAGCGGCTCGGGGTTGGCACCGTGCTGAATGCGCTGCTGGTCGGCCCGAGTGCTGCTGTCGGCCTCGCGCTGATCCCCGCGGGCCAAGACCTCTGGCTGCGCATCATCTTCTTCGCGGTTGGCCTGCTCGTGGTCGGCATCGCAACCGGCCTCTACATCGGCGCGCATTTCGGCCCCGGCCCGCGCGATGGCCTGATGACCGGACTGCACCGGCGCACCGGCCTGAAGATCTGGATCGTGCGCACCGCGATCGAAGTGACCGTGCTCGGCATCGGCTGGGCGCTCGGCGGCAACGTCGGAATCGGTACTGTGCTCTTTGCGCTGCTCATCGGTCCGATCTGCAACTACACGATCCCGCTTTTCGCGGTGAGGCGGCCCGTGGTCGTGTCGGCGGATGCGCCGGCCTCGGTGGCGACAGCGGATGTCTCCACCCCGGTGGTTGAGGAGGCCCGCCAGGGCCGTGACTTCGAGACGGCCGCGGACGGCCTCCTCAACCCACCGCTCGAAACCTCGTAGGCCGATCTCCAGGGACACACTGGCCGGGTGAGCCAGGCAGGACCATGATGGTTGCGTGACGCCCCGCGACCGCCCCGAACCGGCGGCACCGGTGATGAATGCCGATGCCCGCCGCATTCAGCGCGTCTATCTGACGCTGACCCTCGGAAACACGCTCGCGGCATCCTTCATCTGGGGCATCAACACCCTATTTCTGCTCGACGCCGGGTTGAACAACTTGGAGGCGTTCGCCGCCAACGCCTTCTTCACCGCCGGGATGGTGATCTTCGAGGTGCCGACGGGCGTCGTCGCCGATACCTGGGGCCGCAAACTCTCCTACCTGCTCGGCACCGTCACCCTGGCCGCCTCGACCCTGCTCTACTTTCTGATGTGGCAGGTGCACGCGCCGTTCTGGGCCTGGGCCGTCGTCTCGATGCTGCTCGGGCTCGGCTTCACCTTCTTCTCGGGCGCCGTCGACGCCTGGCTCGTCGATGCGTTGCGCTTCGTGGGCTACGCCGGCGGCCTGGAGAAAGTGTTCGGACGCGCTCAAATCGTGGCCGGCATCGCCATCCTCGGCGGTTCGGTGGCCGGCGGTGTGATCGCGCAGGCGACGAATCTCGGCGTTCCGTTTCTTATCAGGGCGGGCGTGCTCATGGCGATGTTCGTCGTCGCCGCGCTGCTGATGAAGGACATCGGGTTCACACCGGATCGCTCGAAGGGGCCGCTCAAAGCCACCCAGGCGGTGCTCTCCGCCTCGATCGAGTTCGGTCTCAAGCGCCGGGCCGTGCGCTACATGATGTTCGCCGCGCCCTTCGCCACCGGCGTGGGGTTCTACGTCTTCTATGCGCTACAGCCCTACCTGCTCGAGCTCTACGGTGACCCGACGGCGTACTCGATCGCCGGGCTGGCCGCGGCCATTCTCGCCGGCGCGCAAATCCTCGGTGGCTGGGCGGCGCCGCGCGTCCGTCGCCTGTTCCGACTCCGCACCACCGTGATCGTCGGCGCGACACTCGGCAGTGTCGTCGTACTCGTCGGGCTCTGGCTCACGCCGTCGTTCTGGGTGGCGATCGTCTTGCTGGTCTTGTGGGGACTTGTCTCGGCGATCGGCCAGCCGATCCAGCAGTCGTATATGAACGACATGATCCCGTCGAAGCAACGTGCGACGGTGTTGTCGTTCGAGTCATTGATGGGGAGCGTGGGCGGCGTGGTCGTGCAACCGATCCTCGGGCGCTCCGCTGACGTCTCGGGCTACGCCGCATCGCTCGGATTTGCTGCGATCATCGAGTTGCTCGGCGTGCCCTTCATCCTGGCGAGCCGGCGGCAGCGTGAGAAGGCCGATGCAGCGTCGGATAGCGATGTGGTCGAGACGGGGGCGAGTGTGGCGGATGCGACGTCGACGGATGCGACGGACGCCTCGACCCGGGAGCCCCCCGGCGATGTCGGAACGCTCCCCCCTGTCGACTGAGCGCGGCGTGACCGTCAAGTCCCCCACCGTGAGGTGCCCGTAGGCTGGGTTGATGCAACTCGCACTCTGGCTCCCCCTCCTCGGCGCCAGTGTGCTGATCAGCTTCACGCCCGGGGCCGGAGCGATCAACACCATGAGCAACTCGCTCAACGTCGGCTTCCGACGTGCCTTCTGGGGCGTGCTCGGGCAGCAGACGGCCCTTGTCATTCAGATTCTGATCGTGGCTCTCGGCGTCGGCGTGCTGGTGTCGAGCTCGCCGATCGCGTTCAACGTGATCCGCTACTCGGGCGCCGCCTATCTCGTCTATCTCGGTGTGCGGCAGTTTCTCGCGAAGCCGAGCGCGAACCCGGATGACGTGGCGGCCATCCGCGACGAGCCCGCGTTCTCGTTGTTCCGGCGCGGACTCTGGGTGAACCTGCTCAACCCGAAGGCGATCGTCTTCTTTCTCGCCTTTCTGCCGCAGTTCGTGCGGCCGGGCGAGGATCTGCTGGCGCAGTACCTGGTGATCGCCGTGACCGTGGTGGTCGTCGATGTGATCGTGATGTGGTTCTTCTTCGCCGCTGCCGCGCGGTCGTTCCAGCGGTTCACGCGGGATGAGCGGGGCCAGCGCGTGCTGAACCGGGTGTTCGGGTCTCTATTCGTCGCGGTCGGCATCGTGTTGGCGGTCATTCACTAGACGGATGCCGCCGCATCCGCCTCTTTCTTTCCTCGCCGACGCCGCACGCCGCACGCCGCACGCCGCACGCCGCACGCCGCACGCCGCACGCAAAGGAGGAGATTCTGCGACCCGCCGGTCTGGCCCGCCAAGTTGGCGCGGTGTGTTGCAGAATCTCCTCCTTTGCGTCATCGACCAGTTTCGAGAGCGCGTCACCGAGTGGGCTACAGGTTGCGCTCCGCGAAGATGGCCAGCGCATCGCGCACGAACTCGGCCCCCACGACTCCTCCATAGTTCGCCGCAAAACGCTCGTCGGCGACGTACATCTCTCCGAGTCCGACAAAGTACTCCTTCGTCGGCCCGCCTTCCGCCCGGCGGGGCGTGCCAGGGATGCCGGCCAGCCAGTCGAACTGCCGCTGGGCGAGCACCTGAGCCTCGTCACTGTCGGCGGCGATTCCGCCTTCGGCGGCTGTCTGCCAGTCACGAGCGAGTTGCTTCTGACGCTGTTGCCAGGCCGACTTCTCGGCATCCGTCATGCTGCTCCACCAGTCGTTGCTCGACCGATAGGCCTCTGCGCCCCAGCGCTGTTCGACCTCCTCTTTGTACTGGGTGTGGTCGAAACCGTTGAACATGTTCTCAGCCATGAGTTGCGTTCCTCCTTCAAGATCGGTGAGTGTGCGTTCGACCGAGCGAATTTGTGCGTTCAGTCGTTCCTGCTCCTTCTGCAACCAGGCCAGGTGACCGCGGAGCGCGGGTACCGCCTCCGATTCACGGGCCAGCACCTCGCCGATGGCAGTCAATCCAAGCCCCAGGTCGCGCAGCAGCAGGATGCGCTGCAGGCGCACGAGGGCTTTCTCGTCGTAGTAGCGGTAGCCGTTGCCGCCGATGCGGCTGGGCGGCAGCAAGCCGAGTTCGCCGTAGTGGCGCAGCGTGCGGCTCGTGGTGCCGGCCAGGCGAGCGATTTCTTGAATCGACCAGTCCATCGGGCCTCCTGACTGTGGGTGAGCGAGTTTCGGCAGCGCTGTCCAGCTGCTGAGTTCCACGGTAGATCTTGACGCTACGTCAATGTCAATACCTTCACGCCCTGTGTGACGGATGTTGGCTGCAAGCTCGCCTCGGCGACATTCTGCATACAGAGATCGCGCTTGCAGCCCCGGAACACCGGAAATTAGGCGGCTTCCCGCGCGCTCAGGCTGCAGGTTTCCTGTTTATGTATACACAAGGCGATCAGTGCTTGTTACGATAAAGCCATGCGCGCCAGTGATATCGCCTACGAACGTCTGCGAGACGACATCATCCATTGGCGCCTCGAGCCCGGTACTCCGCTGGCTGAGATCGAGGTTTCGGCCCGCATCGGCGTCTCGCGCACCCCGGTCAGAGAAGCGCTCTCGCGCCTCATCAACGAGGGCCTCGTCTCGAACGCCTCGGGGCGCACGGCCATCGTCACCCCGGTGTCCCGGGCACAGATCGAACAGCTTTTCGAGTTGCGTGAGGCTCTCGAGACCCAGGCTGCGCGCCTCGCCGCCCGGCGCCGCGACACCGCCGCGTTCGAAGCGTTGAAGGAAGCCTTTCTGAGCGCGTCGCTCGACACCGAAACCAGTATCGACGCGAGCGGCAACTCCGACGCGACCTACATCCTGGCCGATCGCCTCGACGGGGCGATCGACTCCGCAATGGACAACAGCTATCTGCGGGGCGCGCTGGGCGACATCCGTGGCCACTTGGCCCGGGCCCGCCGCCACGCGCACGCCAACCCGCGCCGTTTGGAACAGGCACGCACCGAACACCTTCTGATCATCGATGCGATTCTGCGCCACGATGAGGTGCTCGCCGCCCAGGCGACCGCCGTGCACCTGCGCAACAGTCTCGACAACATCCTGGCGACGATTCCGCCCCTGCCGACCGGCAACAGCGCGAAAACAAGCTCGAACATCAACATCGAAGCGAACCCCCAGACGAACCCCCAGACGACCCCTGAGACGACCGCCGTGGCGCGCGCCTCCCCACGAAAGGACATCCGATGACCCTGCAGCACCCCGTGCGCGTCTACCGCAGCGACGAGAACCTGGCCCGTGAAGACCAGCTCGCCTGGAAGATCGCCCAGGTCGCCGTCGACCCCGTCGAGGTCTCGGCGGAGGTCACCGACATGGTGATCAACCGTGTGATCGACAACGCGTCGGTCGCCGCCGCATCCTTGACCCGTCGCCCGGTCGTCTCAGCCCGCTCGCAGGCACTCTCGCACCCGCGTTCGACGGGTGGCGACGGCGCCAACGTGTTCGGTGAGGATGCTGCGGTGCGGGTCTCCCCGGAGTGGGCAGCCTGGGCCAACGGCGTCGCCGTGCGGGAGCTCGACTATCACGACACCTTCCTGGCCGCCGAGTACTCCCACCCGGGCGACAACATCCCGCCGATCGTCGCGGTGGCCCAGCATGTCGCCGCCCAGCGCGGACTGACCGGGCGCGACCTCGTGCGCGGCATCGCCACCGGTTACGAGATCCAGGTGGATCTGGTGAAGGGGATCAGCCTGCACAAGCACAAGATCGACCACGTCGCGCACCTCGGCCCGAGCGCGGCCGCCGGCATCGGAACCCTGCTCGGTCTGCCGGCCGAAACCATCTTCCAGGCCGTCGGCCAGGCGCTGCACACCACCACCGCCACCCGGCAGTCGCGGAAGGGTGAAATCTCGTCCTGGAAGGCTCACGCCCCCGCCTTCGCCGGCAAGATGGCCGTCGAGGCCGTCGACCGGGCGATGCGCGGCGAGAGCAGCCCGACCCCGATCTACGAGGGCGAAGACGGCGTGATCGCCTGGCTGCTCGACGGCCCGACCGCCGCCTACACGGTGCCGCTGCCCGCCGCCGGCGAAGCCAAGCGTGCCATTCTCGACACCTATACCAAGGAGCACTCGGCCGAGTACCAGGCGCAGGCCTGGATCGACCTGGCCCGCAAGCTCAACCAGGAGCACCCCGAGGTCACGAACCCCGACAACGTCGCATCCGTCGTCATCCACTCCAGCCACCACACGCACTATGTCATCGGCTCGGGCGCCAACGACCCGCAGAAGTACGACCCGACCGCCTCGCGCGAGACGCTCGACCACTCGATCCCCTACATCTTCACCGTGGCGCTGCAGGACGGCAGCTGGCACCACGTCGATTCCTACGCTCCCGAGCGCGCCGGCCGCCCCGACACCGTTGCCCTCTGGCACAAGACGACGACGGTCGAGGACGCCGAGTGGACGCGCCGCTACCACTCGCTCGACATCAACGAGAAGGCGTTCGGCGGCCGCGTGGTGATCACGCTGACGGATGGCTCGACCATCGTCGACGAGATCGCGGTCGCGGATGCCCACCCGCTGGGTGCGCGTCCGTTCGGTCGCGAGCAGTACCTGAACAAGTTCCGCACGCTCGCCGCCGACGTACTGGAAGCCGACGAGATCGAGCGCTTCCTCGGCCTGGCCGAGCGTCTGCCCGAGCTGACCGCGGCCGAGATCGGCCAGCTCACCATCGTGGCGAAGCCGGGCTTGCTGCAGGCATCCGCTCTGCCGAAGGGGCTCTTCTAATGCTGTACTCGACCGAAACGCCGGCCGCCAAGCGCGAGGCATTGCGTGCGGGCCTGGCGAGTGGCACGATCCAGCGTTTTCCGGGCGCATTCAACCCGCTCTCGGCCAAGCTGATCGAGGCCAAGGGTTTCGACGGCGTCTACATTTCGGGAGCCGTGCTCGCCGCCGACCTCGGTCTGCCCGACATCGGCCTGACCACGCTGACCGAGGTCGCCACCCGCGCCCAGCAGATCGCCCGGATGACGAATCTGCCGGCGATCGTCGACGCAGACACCGGTTTCGGCGAGCCGATGAACGTGGCTCGCACGATCCAGACTCTCGAGGATGCGGGCCTCGCCGGCACGCACATCGAGGATCAGGTCAACCCGAAACGGTGCGGGCACCTCGACGGCAAGCAGGTCGTCGACGAGGACACGGCGCTCAAGCGCATCCGGGCAGCCGTCGACGCACGGCGCGACCCGAACTTCTTGATCATGGCGCGCACCGACATCCGTGCCACCGTGCCGGGCGACGGCGGCCTGGCCGCGGCGACCGACCGGGCCAAGAAGCTGGTGGATGCCGGCGCCGACGCGATCTTCCCCGAGGCGATGGGCACGCTGGCCGAGTTCGAGGCCGTGCGCGCCGCCGTCGACGTGCCGCTGCTGGCCAACATGACCGAATTCGGCAAGAGCGCCCTCTTCACGGTGGACCAGTTGCAGGACATCGGCATCAACATGGTGATCTGGCCGGTTTCATTGCTGCGCTTGGCGATGGGGTCCGCGGTACGCGGCCTCGACACCCTCAACGAGCACGGCACTCTTGAGCCGGTGCTCGGCGAGATGCAGCACCGCGCCGACCTCTACGAGCTGCTCGACTACGAGGCGTACAACCGCTTCGACACCTCCGTGTTCAACTTTCAGGTCTCGCGCTGAGCCTGCCCCACCGATCGGATCTAGAAATGACAGTGACGTCAGACATTCGCAAGGGACTGAACGGTGTGGTCGTCGACTACACCGCGATCTCCAAGGTCAACCCGGAGACGAACTCGCTGCTCTACCGCGGCTATCCGGTGCAGGAGCTTGCCGCAGAGTGCTCGTTCGAGGAGGTCGCCTACCTGCTTTGGCACGGCGAGCTGCCGAGCGCCGAAGAGCTTGCCGCGTTCGTGGCCGAGGAGCGTTCGCTCCGTGCGCTCAGCCCCGCGGTCAAGGCCGTGATCGACCTGACCCCGCTGACGGCGCATCCGATGGATGTCGTGCGCACGGCGGTCAGCCTGATCGGCGCGAGCGACCCGGATGCCGAGAACGACAGCCGGGTGTCGAACCTCGCCAAGTCTCTGCGCCTGTTCGCGCAGCTTCCGGCGATCGTCGCCTACGACCAGCGCCGCCGCCGTGGCCAGGAGCTGGTCGCGCCCCGGGACGACCTCGACTACTCGGCGAACTTCTTGTTCATGACGTTCGGGGAGGTGCCCGCGCCGGCCGTCGTCGACGCATTCCGCGTGTCGATGGTGCTCTACGCCGAGCACTCCTTCAACGCCTCAACCTTCACCGCGCGAGTGATCACCTCGACCCTGTCCGATCTGTACTCCGCGGTGACCGGTGCGATCGGCGCGCTCAAGGGTCCGCTGCACGGCGGCGCCAACGAGGCCGTCATGCACATCTTCGATGAGATCGGCGATGCGGCGTCGGCGACCGGCTGGCTGGAAGGCGCGCTCACCGAGAAGCGCAAGATCATGGGATTCGGGCACCGGGTCTACAAAGACGGCGATTCCCGCGTGCCGACCATGAAGACCGCGCTCGACACCCTGATCGAGCACTACGACCGGCCGGCGCTGCTCTCGCTCTACACAACGCTCGAACTGGCGATGACCGAACGCAAGGGCATCCTGCCGAACCTCGACTACCCGTCGGGGCCGGCCTATCACCTGATGGGTTTCGACACCGCGGCGTTCACGCCGCTGTTCGTGGCGGCCCGGATCACCGGCTGGACCGCGCACATCATGGAGCAGCTGGAGTCGAACGCCCTGATTCGCCCGCTGAGCGCCTACAACGGTGTCGACGAGCGGCACCTGGCGCGCTAGCTGAGTCGCGGTGGCCGGGCGGGAAGAACCCGCCCGGTCAGGCCCGGCGCGCACCTCGCACAGCGAAGCGCTGCTGCAGTATCACGGCCACCACGATGATCAGACCCTTCGCAATCGCCTGCACTGACGTGTCGAGGTTGTTCTGAGTGAACACATTGGTCAGGGTGCTGAAGATCAGCACGCCGAGCACCGTTCCGACGATGGTGCCACGGCCGCCGACCAGCAACGTGCCGCCCACCACCACCATTGCGATGGCATCGAGCTCGTAGAGCCCACCGTGCGTCGAGGTGCCGGCGGTGGTGCGTCCCAGCATCATGACGGCGGCGATGCCGGCGGTCAGGCCCGAGAGGGCGTAAATGTAGACGAGGTGGCGCTTGACGCGGATGCCGGCCAACCGTGACGCCTCCAGGTTTCCGCCGATCGCCACGGTGCGCCGACCGAAGGTGGTGCGGTTGAGCAGAAACCAGCCGGCGGCGGCCACGACCACGAAGATCCAGATCAGGATCGGGATTCCAAACAGGTCGGACCGCATGAAGTCGAGAAACTCCTTGTTGTTCACAATCTGTGTCTTTCGACCGGAGATCAGCTCGGCGAGCCCTCGGGCGGCAACCAGCATCGCGAGTGTCGCGATGAAGGCCACGACTTTGCCGTAGGCGATCACGACCCCGTTGACGAGGCCGGCAACCACACCGACGGCGAGAGCGATCACGACCATCAGTAGCCAGGAGCTGTTCGTCGCGGCGAGCTGCACCGCCGACAGGCTGGCCACGACGGTGGCCAGACCCATCACCGACCCCACCGACAGGTCGATGCCGCCCGTGGTGATGACGAACGTCATTCCGATGCAGATCACGCCGATGATCGAGGCGAAACGGATGATCGTCACGAAGTTGTCGATCGAGGCGAACCGGTCGCCGGCGGTGACGGTTCCGATCACGATCAAGAGAACGAGGGCGATGACCAGGCCGAGGTTGCGCCCGACCGAGCCACTGAGCATCCGTTTGACGACACTGGCCGACGCTTCTGAACCCGGACCACCGGCGCCGGGACCTTCTGCGCCATGGCTCGCGTGGGGCTGGACGGCGATCGTGCTGTTCTGCTCGCTCACGCGGCGGTTCCTTTCATGACCAGATCGAGCACGGCGTGCTCGTCAATGTCGGTGGAGGGGGAGGTGGCCAGAACAGCACCATCTCCGATGACGAGAACGCGGTCGGCGAGACCGAGCACTTCTTCAATTTCACTCGAGACCACGATGATCGCGGTGCCGTCTGCGGAAAGTTGGCGGATCAACGCGTAAATTTCGGCTCGCGCCCCGACGTCGACGCCGCGGGTGGGTTCGTCGAGCAGAAGCACTCGGGTGCCATGCACGAGCCAGCGCGCCAACAGGATCTTCTGCTGGTTGCCGCCGGAGAGCGTGCGGGTCGACCGGTCGGGGTCGGCGGGGCGCAGTTCGAGGGCCTCGATCTGTTCGGCGGCCACCGCGCGCTCGCGATTCTCATTGAGAATGCCTAACCGGGCGAAGCGCGCGAACGACGACAGCGTGACGTTTTTGAAGATCGGCTCGTCAAGAATCAGGCCCTGGCTTTTGCGCTCCTCCGGCGAGAACCCGATCCCTGCGTCGACGGCCGCACTGACCGAACCGGGCCGCAGCGCTTGGCCGGCAACGCTCACTCGTCCGGAGGTCGCCTTGCGCGCGCCGTAGATGGTCTCCAGGATTTCGGAACGCCCCGAACCGACGAGCCCGGCGAGCCCGACGACCTCTCCCGCCCGCACGGTGAAGTTCACGTCGTCGAAATAGCCGCGCAGGCCGAGGCCGGCAACATCGATCACGACTGCGGCATCCGTTGGCACGGCAACCGCGGCCGGGAACTCATTGGCGACGTCACGACCGGTCATCAGCTTGATCAGTTCAGGCGTCGACGTCTCGGAGACGTTGAGCCCTCCGGCCATGCTGCGGCCGTCTTTGATGACGGTGATCCGGTCGCCGATCTGCCGGATCTCTTCCAACCGGTGCGAGATGTAAACGACGGCAATCCCCTGCGCCGTCAGCTCGCGCACCACCCGGAACAGGTTCTTGACCTCTTCAGAGTCGAGCACGGCGCTCGGCTCGTCCATGATGATGAGGCGGATGTCGTGAGAGAGCGCGCGGGCCATGCTCACGATCTGTTTGTTGGCCGCCGACAACCGGCCCACCTCGGTGTTCGGCGAGATCGAGCCGTGCCCGAGGCGCGTGAGCAGCTCGCGGGCGACACGGTTCGACTCCTTGACGTGTAGCACGCCGCCGGTTGCCTTCTCATGGCCGAGGAAGATGTTCTCTGCGATCGTCAGGCCGTCAACGACGTCGAGTTCCTGATACATCGTGGCGATGCCGAGAGTGAGGGCCGCGACGGGATCGGCGATGCTGGTCGGCTCCCCCTCCCAGCGGATCTCTCCGGAATCGGGCTGATGCACTCCCGACAGCGTCTTGATGAGAGTGGACTTGCCTGCCCCGTTTTGACCAAGCACGCAGTGAACTTCACCAGCGCGTACGTCCAGGTCCACCCCCCTGAGCGCCTGGACTCCGGCGAAGCTCTTTGTGATCCCCCGTACGGAGAGCAGTGGCACCGGATGGTCATCGTTGATCATGAATCGAAGATAACACACATATGTCGATGAACGATATTAAGTCGTCGAATCTGTGATGACTTCTGCTATGGTTTGTTCCGTCAGCGTGGACAGGCCGTTGAGGAGCAGATCCTCGAGCAGTTGCGCACTTCCGTTTCGTTGGCACTACACCGCGAATCATCTACCAGGAGGAACAACATGCTCGTTTCACGCACCAAGCGTCAGAGGCTGCTCATCGCTGCCGGCGCGTCACTGGCCGCCGTCGGCCTCATGGCCGGTTGTACTGCCGAAACCGGCGTGTCAAGCACCGAGCCCACCAACGCATCGGTTGACGGCAACGCCGCGACCGGCGACACCATCACCATCGGCTTCTCCGGCCCCGCCGCCGACCACGGCTGGCTCGGCGCCATCAACTCCGCCGCCCTGGCCGAGGCGAAGAAGTACCCCGACGTCGACCTCAAGGTCGCCGAAGGCACCAACGACGCCAACCTGCAGATCAGCCAGGTCGAAGGCTTCATCAACGACAAGGTCGACGCCATTGTGCTGCTCCCGACCGATGGTGCAGCACTCACCGAGGTTGCGCTCCAGGCCATGGCCGCCGGCATTCCCGTGATCAACGTCGACCGCGAGTTCTCGAGCACCTTCGCCGCACGCGTCACCATCCTCGGTGACAACTACGGCATGGGCGTCAGCGCCGGTGCGTTCATCTGCGACCAGGTTGGCGACAACCCCGACGCCGTGATCGCCGAGATCGCCGGCATCGACTCCCTTCCGCTGACTCAGGACCGCAGCAAGGGCTTCTCCGACGCGCTCAAGGACTGCGGGCTGTCGGTGACAAACCGAGTCGCCGCCGACTTCACCGTGCAGGGCGGTGAGGCAACGACCTCGCAGTTGCTCGCCGCCGCACCGAAGATCGACGCACTCTGGAACCACGATGACGACCAGGGAATCGGCGTTCTCGCCGCCATCGAGGCCGCCGGCCGCGACGAATTCATCATGGTTGGCGGCGCCGGTTCGGCCAACGCCATGCGCGAGATCCAGGACCCGGAGAGCGTCGTCAAGGCGACGGTCATCTACCCGTCGACGCAGGCAGCCGACGGCATCCGTCTCGCCCGCTTGCTCGTGCAGGGCAAGGCGATGAGCGACCTGGTCGAGGTGGAGATCCCGAGCCGCATCGTGCTCAACGCTCCGGTCGTCACCATCGACAACGTCGACAAGTTCCTGCCGACCGCGTTCGAGTCCTAACCCGAGTCGGGGGCCCCCGAGCGATCGCGGGCCCCCGTTTCACCCCAGTTTTTTGAGCACCATGAAAGAGGAAACGTTGTCGAACCACACCCCCCGCTTCAGAATCGCCATGGTGGGACACGGTTTCATGGGAGCTGCACATTCCCAAGGCTGGCGGGTCGCTCCGCACTTCTTCGACTTGCCGGCCCGCCCCGAAATGGCCCTACTGATCGGGCGGGACGCCGACCGCACCGCGGCCGCCGCCGCATCGTGGGGCTGGGCTGAATCCGGCATCGACTGGCGCGAGGCCATCGCCCGTGACGACATCGACGTGATCGACATCGTCACACCCGGCCACACCCACGTTGAAATCGCCATTGCCGCGCTCGAGGCCGGCAAGCACGTGCTCTGCGAGAAGCCACTCGCGAACAGCGCCGAAGAGGCGTCGGCGATGGCGGATGCCGCGGCCCGGGCCGCCGAACGCGGCGTCTACGCCATGGTTGGTTTCACCTACCGGCGGGTACCGGCCGCCACGTTTGCTCGCGACCTGGTTGCATCCGGAGCGATCGGCGACGTGCGCCAGGTGCGCGCCGCCTACCTGCAGGACTGGCTCACCGACCCGCAAACCCCGCTGGCCTGGCGGCTGCAGAAGCACCTGGCCGGCTCGGGCGCACTCGGCGACATCGGCGCCCACGCCATTGACCTTGCCCAGTTCATCACCGGCCAGAAGCTCACCGGCGTCAGCGGCACGATGGAGACAATCGTGCCTCGCCGCCCGATCCTCGCCGAAACATCAGGCCTCGCCGGAACAGCCGGCACCGACTACGGCGACGTGACAGTCGACGACATCGCGCTCTTCACCGGCCGTTTCGACGGCGGGGCTCTCGGTTCCTTCGAAGCCACACGGATGTCGACGGGCCGCAAGAACGCCCTGCGCATCGAAGTCTCCGGCTCGACCGGCGCGATCTCCTTCGACCTCGAGGATCTCAATTCGCTCGGTTACTACGATTCGAACGCGCCGGAAACCCTCCGCGGATTCACCAAGATCTTGGTGACCGAACCGACGCATCCGTACATCTCGGCGTGGTGGCCCGCCGGACACACTCTCGGATACGAGCACGGATTCTCACACCAGGCGAAAGACTTCGTCGAGGCCATCGTCGGCAACACGCAGCCCGAACCGTCATTCGCCGCCGGTCTGCAGGTGCAGCGCGTGCTGGATGCCGTGGAACGCAGTGCCAACGCCGAGAGCATCTGGACATCAACCTCCGCTTTCTGAACATTCTCACCCGGACGAAGGAGTCACCGCATGAGTCGCCCTGTCACACTGTTCACCGGCCAATGGGCCGACCTTCCGTTTGAAGAGGTTGCCCGCCTCGCCTCCGGCTGGGGCTACGACGGTTTGGAAATCGCCTGCTGGGGCGATCACCTCGATCCGTGGCGCTGGGATGACGACGAATACGTCGCCGGGAAACTGGCCATTCTCGCCAAGTACAACTTGTCGGTCTACGCGATCTCCAACCACCTCAAAGGGCAGGCGGTCTGCGACGATCCGATCGATCAGCGGCACCGGGACATCCTTCCCGATGTCGTCTGGGGCGACGGCGACCCGGAGGGGGTGCGTCAGCGCGCCGCCGAAGAGATGAAACACACCGCCCGGCTTGCCGCCAAGCTCGGCGTCAAGACCGTCGTCGGCTTCACCGGTTCCTCGATCTGGAAGTATGTGGCGATGTTCCCGCCCGTCTCCCAGGAGGCGATCGATGCGGGCTACCAGGACTTCGCCGACCGCTGGAACCCCATTCTCGACGTGTTCGACGAGGTCGGCGTGCGTTTCGCCCACGAGGTGCACCCGAGCGAGATCGCCTACGACTATTGGACGACGGTCCGTACCCTTGAGGCGATCGGCCACCGCGAGGCGTTCGGCCTGAACTGGGATCCGAGCCACTTCGTCTGGCAAGACCTCGACCCGGTCGGGTTTCTCTGGGACTTCAAGGACCGGATCTACCACGTCGATTGCAAAGACACCAAGAAGCGCATGGTCAACGGGCGCAACGGCCGGATGGGCTCCCACCTGGCGTGGGCCGACCCGCGGCGCGGCTGGGACTTCGTCTCGACCGGGCACGGCGATGTTCCGTGGGAAGACAGCTTCAGGATGCTCAACTCGATCGGCTACGACGGACCGCTCTCGGTCGAGTGGGAAGACGCGGGAATGGACCGCTTGATCGGGGCGCCAGAGGCGCTTGAGTTCGTGCGCCGCCTGGCGTTCGACCAGCCGGACGCCGCCTTCGACTCAGCGTTCAGCACGAAATAGCGACGCGGCGAAGCCGCTGGCCTCAACGACGGTTGCCGGTGCCCACCTGGGCACCGGCATCCGTCGTTGTCGTCTGTATCGACTGTGTCGTCTGCCCAGCGCAGAGGAGCGCCGCGCAGCCCTCAGCAGCTACTTCTTCTCGGGGCCAGACTCCAGCAGCTCGAGCACCATCGCGTCGACGCGGGCCGGCGACAGCGCGTGGTGGATCGCGAGCATGCTGGCACCGAGCACGGCGGCGTTCGCGCCGGCGGTCGACGGAACGATCTGCAAATGCTGGGTGGCCAGGGGCATCGAGCGGGTATAGACGACCTCGCGCATTCCGGCGATCAACTGCTCGCCGGCTCTGGCCATCGACCCACCGATCACGATGACCGACGGGTTGATCAGGCTGACGCAGGCGGTCAGCACTTCACCCATGTCCCGGCCGGCCTGCCGCACGGCCTGAATCGCGTCGAGATTGCCGAGCTTGACGAGTTCCACGACGTCGTGACTGGTGGTGGTCTCCAAACCACGCGCCCGCAGTGCAGCGGCGATCGCGGGACCGGAGGCGAGTGCCTCCAAGCAGCCGCGGTTTCCGCAGTGGCAGGGCACGTCGCCGCCGCGCGCGACCTGGACATGCCCGATATCGCCGGCGATCCCCTGCGCGCCGCGCTGCAGCATCCCGCCGGAGATCACGCCGGCGCCGATTCCGGTGGCGACCTTGACGAAGATGAGGTGGTCGATCTCGGGCCAGGCCGCCTCACGCTCGCCGAGCGCCATGATGTTCACGTCGTTGTCGACGAGCACGGGCACGTCGAATTGGGCTTGCAGCCAGCCGGGCACGTCGAAGCGGTCCCAGCCTGGCATGATCGGCGGGTTGATCGGGCGACCGCTGCTGTGCTCGACTGGGCCGGGAAGTCCGACGCCGATGGCGAGCAGGTCGGCCTGTGTGCGGCCAGTGCTGAGAATCAGCGCGCTACCGGCTTCAATCACCCAATTGAGCACGGTTTCGGGGCCGCTCGCGACTTCGAGGTCTGTGCCGGCTTCGGCCAGCGGATGCCCGGTCAGGTCGCTCACTGCGATGCGCACGTGGGAGGCGCCGATATCGACGCCGAGCACGACCTTGATCCCGGTCGCCAGGGCGATTTGAGACGAAGGACGTCCGCCGGTCGACGGGGCATCGGCGGCAGGACCGATCAGTCCCAGTTGCGCCAACGAGTCCATCCGCAGGGCAACGGTCGAGCGTGCGAGCCCGGTGAGGTTCGCAAGTTCGGTGCGGGTGCGGGGTTTTCCGTCGCGCAGAATCTGGAAAATGTCACTCGCCCCGGACGATCCCAGGGCATTTCCGCGACTTATGTCGATCATCATGCAATCTAACCACAGCGATCGCCGAAACCGTGTCCGGTTTCAATCAGATGTCCCCGCAGCATCCAGCCGGCCCCCGATCTTCCCCTCGCGCTTTCGCCTTGCGCCCCGGCCCGAAATCAGGAACGGAGTGCGTGTCGCGCCGAAATTCACCCCGGATGACGGGTTTTTGGCACCGCGACACACCTCCACTCCTGAATTCGGTACCCCACCCGGCCGGGCGACGACGAATTCTGCGAACACCTTGCGCTCGGGCAAGACGCGATATATCGTGAGATTTACGGAACGCGATATATCGCGTCATCGACAATTCAGAACCGAGATTTCGGCATCCGTGCGGGTGCCCCGAAGGAGCAGACAATGACACTCGAAAAGTGGCTGGTGACGCCCGGCCAGACAAAAATCATCGACATCGAACTGGTACGCCACCTGAAGGTCAGCCTGATCGCCGGCCGAGTGGATGTGATCGGGCACGACGAGCCCGGAGCCCGCGTGACCGTGCACAGCGTCAGCGGCAAAGACCTCAAGATCTCGATGGACGGCGATCTGCTCGAAATCGATCACCCGCAACTGCGCTGGGACAACTTCATTGAGGTCTTCAGCTCGTTCCGCGGCTCGGCGCGCGCCGACGTGAGCATCATGGTGCCGCGCGATATCGCACTGAAGTTCGGCGTCATCTCCGCCGACGCCCTCGTCTCCGGGCTCGCCAACGACGCCCGCATCAGCACGGTCACCGGTGACGTGGTGATCGACGGCAGCACCGGCGCTCTCGAACTGAACAGCGTGAGCGGCGAGCTTTCGGTGCGCAGCCACACGGGCGACATTTCAGCGCACACGGTCTCCGGCGACGTGACGGTGAGCGGAAACATCCGTCGCTTCAGCGTCGACGGCGTCTCGGGCAACGTCTTCGTCGACATCGACGGCGTGCCCGACCGCATCAACACCAACTCGGTCAGCGGAAATCTGACCGTGCGCCTCGGTGCCGACGTTCCGGCCCGCTACCGCATCAACACCGTCTCCGGCACGCTGCAGCTCGACGACCGCACCGTGCGCGGCACGCTCGGCAAGGGCTTCGACAGCAGCATCGGCGACCTCTCGGGCAGCTGGCTCGAACTCAACGCGAAGTCGGTCTCCGGCGACGTTTCGGTGGTGCGCCGCGCCGGCAGCAGCGGGCAGAACTTCCCGACGGATGCCTCGCACGACGCGTCGACTTTCGGCGAGGAAGGAGCGTCGGAATGACTCCCCCGGTCTTTTCCCATGGCAGTCTCCGGCTCTATCTGCTCAGCCTGTTGGCCGAGCAGCCGCGCCACGGCTACGAACTGATCCAGGCCCTGAGCGACCGCTTCGGCGGAACCTACAGCCCGAGCGCCGGAACCATCTACCCCCGCCTTGCCAAGCTCGAGGAAGAGGGTCTTGTCACGAAGGTCTCCGACGGCCGCAAGACCGTCTATGAGATCACCGAGGCGGGCCGAGCCGAGCTGGCCGCCCGGGAGGGCGACCTGTTCGCGATCGAGAACGAGATGACCGATTCGGTGCGTCGCCTGGCCGATGAGGTGCGCTCCGGCGTCAATGCGGCGATGAAGAGCCTGCGGGCCGATCTCGCCTCTGCGGCCCGCGAGGCCAAGTCCGAGTCGAAAAACTCGGCCAACGAGAGCAACCTGCACACCGAGTCAAACCGCGCCCTCCACGAAGCCGACATGGTGCTGAACGAGTTCCGACAGCAGTTGCGCGCCGACCTGCGCACCGCCGCCTACCGTTCGCGGGTTCCCGCCGACACCGTCACTGAGCTGCGACGCCAGCTCGATGCGGTTCGCGCCAGCATCCTGGCCTCGATCACACGCTGAACGACAACCCCGGCCCGCTGCTCAACTGAGCAAATTTCGAGGCGGAATGCCTGGTGAGAAGGCGGGCCGGCGTCGGCTGCGAATAGGATCGCAGTGACAAGTGGAGGCACCGTGTTGAAATTGGGCTTGAAGGCATCGGCTGAACAGTTTGGGCCGCGCGATCTCGTAGAACTGGGCGTCATGGCCGAGGAACACGGGCTCGACAGCGTGACCGTGAGCGACCATTTCCAGCCCTGGCGGCACGTCGGCGGGCACGCCCCGTTCTCGCTGGCCTGGATGACGGCCGTCGGCGAGCGCACGAAGCGTGTGCAGATCGGCACCTCGGTGCTCACCCCGACCTTCCGGTACAACCCGGCGGTGATCGCCCAGGCCTTCGCCACCATGGGCTGCCTCTACCCGGGGCGCATCATGCTCGGCGTCGGCACCGGCGAGGCACTGAACGAGATCGCCACCGGCTACACCGGCGACTGGCCCGAGTTCAAGGAGCGCTTCGCCCGGCTGCGCGAGTCGGTCGACCTGATGCGCCAGCTCTGGGTCGGCGATCGGGTCGACTTCGAGGGCGAGTACTACACGACGAAGGGCGCGTCGATCTACGACGTTCCGGACGGTGGGATCCCGGTTTACATCGCCGCCGGCGGCCCCCTCGTCGCCCGCTACGCCGGCCGCGCCGGTGACGGGTTCATCTGCACCTCCGGCAAGGGCATGGAGCTCTACACCGAGCAGTTGCTTCCTGCCGTCGCCGAGGGCGCCGAGAAGGCCGGACGCGACGCATCCGCCATTGACCGGATGATCGAGATCAAGATCTCCTACGACACCGACCGCGAGCTGGCACTCGAAAATACTCGTTTCTGGGCGCCGCTCTCACTCACCCCGGAGCAGAAGCACTCGATCGAAGACCCGATCGAGATGGAGGCCGCGGCCGACGCGCTGCCGATCGAGCAGGTCGCGAAGCGCTGGATCGTCTCGTCAGACCCCGACGAGGCGGTGGCGTTGATCAAGCCGTACCTCGACGCGGGCCTCAACCACCTGGTCTTCCACTCCCCTGGTCACGACCAGAAGCGCTTTCTCGAGCTGTTCGAGCGCGACCTCGCGCCGCGTCTGCGCGCGCTCGCGTAATCCTCGTTGATCGAGCCTGTCGAGATCTCGTGACCGAGTCTCGAGATCGCTCCACCGGGTCTCGACAAGCTCGACCAGCGGGGGCTTACTCGCCCTCGAGCGCCTTCCGGCGTTCCGCTGCCTGCTCCGGCGTCGGGTGATAGATCTGCGTGCGCTCCCCCGAGCGATCGATTTCATGCACGCTCATCAGCTCGCCACACATCGGGCAGACCGACTGCGCCTTCGCGGCGCGCACCTCGGCCTCCGGCTCGTCGGTGTACGGCCCGAGCGGCGGCGGCCCGATCCAGGGAAAGAGCGTGCGGTTGACCCACGCGGTGAGTCCGCCGGCTTTGCGTCCGGCGCCCGAAGAATTTGTCGTTCGTGCCATAATGATTAGTGTACTAAGTAATACTGAGAGTCGCGAATCACGAAACTGGAGGGGCAATGCCCACTGACGCACCCAACCTGCTCCAGCTCGAAGAGCAAGTCTGCTTCGCCCTGGCCATCGCCTCGCGCAGCGTCAACGCGATCTACCGCCCAATCCTCGAGCCCTACGGCCTCACCCACCCGCAATACCTCGTGATGCTGGCCCTCTGGGAGCGCAGCCCCCGCTCGGTCAAAGACCTGGGTTCCGCCCTGCAACTCGAGCCGGCCACCCTCTCCCCGCTGCTCAAGCGACTGGAGAGCGCCGGCCTCGTCTCCCGCGAACGCAGCAGCATCGACGAGCGGATGCTCGACATCTCACTGACCGACCTCGGGCTGAGACTGCGAGCAGAAGCTGAGAGCATCCCGCCACGCATCATCGACCAGCTGGGCATGAGCATCGACGAACTCGCCACTCTGCGGAGCGCCCTCTGGCGGGTCATCGGCGCGGCTCAAGCTTCGGGCGAGTAACACCCGGCCGAAAGCAAGCGGGGGAATCCCTCCGGCGCGCCCGGCCGTTTCGCCATCGGCGCGCCGTGCGCAGTGGTCACAATCGACACCCGAGTTGTTATCAATTCCGTACTTTCTCCGAGTTTGAGTGGAGTAGTGTCGTCCCTCGTGACAAATGAGGGAACATCTCCACCAGTTGAAAACCGGTCCCCCAAACGGTGGATCATCGGCGACCCGCTCCCGAGCGAACACCTCGAGGGCCAACTGCTGAGCAAGCGCCTAGCGCTACCGATTTTCGCCAGTGACGCGCTGTCGAGCGTCGCCTACGCGCCGCAGGAACTGATGATGATCCTGACCATCGGCGGCCTGGCGATGCTCAGCTTCACACCCTGGGTTGCCGCGCTCGTCGTGCTGCTCATGCTCGTCGTCGTCGCGTCGTACCGACAGCTGATCAAGGCCTACCCGTCCGGCGGTGGCGACTATGAGGTCGCTTCGAAGAACATCGGTGAGAAGGCCGGCCTGGTCGTCGCATCCGCCCTGCTCGTCGACTACGTGATGACCGTCGTCGTCTCGATCGCCAGTGGGGTCGACAACATTATTTCGGCTTTCCCGGTGCTGGCTCCGATCCGGGTCGAAATGGCCGTGGTTTTTGTCATCATCCTCGCCGCGGCGAACCTGCGCGGAATTCGGGAGTCGAGCACGGCGTTCGCCATCCCGACCTACTTGTTCATCGCCACCGCTGGACTGCTCGTGGTCGTCGGGCTGACCCGGACCGCCCTGGGCGATCCCCCGGTCGCCGAATCGGCCGCCTACGGCGTGCAAGCCGAGAATCTCGGTCAGGCCGCATTCATCCTGTTGCTGCTGCGTTCGTTCGCGAGCGGATGTAGCGCCCTGACCGGTGTCGAGGCGATCGCCAACGGCGTTCCCGCATTCCGTCGCCCGAAGATCAAGAACGCACAGTCAACCCTCGTCTTGATGGGCGGCATCGCCGTCGCCCTGTTCATCGGCCTGACCGCTCTCGCCCTGGTCTCCGGCGTTCACTACGCCGAGAACCCGTGCGACCTGATCGGCTGGACCGACTGTGCCACGTCACCGCAGCGCAGCCTGATCGCCCAGATCGGGGCGGCGACGTTCGGCAACAACACCATCCTCTTCTATGTGCTGCAAGCGGCAACCGCTGCCGTGCTGCTGCTCGCCGCCAACACGGCGTTCAACGGCTTCCCGCTGCTCGGCTCCGTGCTCGCGAAGGACTCCTACGCGCCCAAGTCGCTGAGCACCCGCGGCGACCGCCTGATCTACTCGAACGGCGTGCTGCTGCTCGCCCTCGCCGCCTGCCTCATCCTGATCGTCTTCCAGGCGAACCTGACCGTGCTGATCCAGCTCTACATCATCGGCGTCTTCGTCTCGTTCACACTCGGCCAGACCGGCATGGTGCGGCATTGGCTCGCCTTGCTGAAGACGAATCCACCGAACCGCGGCTCCATCATCCGCAGCCTGTCGATCAACGGTTTCGGTGCTGCGCTCACCTTCGTGGTGTTGATCATCGTCACGATCACCAAGTTCACCCACGGTGCCTGGCTCGTCTTTCTGATGATGCCGGTGCTGTTCATTCTGATGCTCGGCGTGAACCGTTACTACCGGGATGTCGCCAAAGAGATCGAGGTCGACCCGGTCACCACCTTCGGCGCGCAGGGCGACCACGCCATTGTGCTCGTCGGCAAGATGCAGAAGCCCACTCTCAAAGCGTTGGACTACGCCATCGCCGCGCGGCACGAGAGCCTCGAAGCCGTGCACGTGTCGATCGACGAAGAGGAGACGAAGCAGCTCAAGCGCGACTGGGTGCAGCAGAATATCCAGGTGCCGCTGCGCATCGTCGAATCGCCCTACCGCGACATCAGCTACCCGCTGATCAACTACGTCAAGGAGCACCGCTCCGCTCACGGCTCAGAGGTTGTCACCGTCTACACCCCGATCTACATCGTCGGGCACTGGTGGGAGAACCTGCTGCACAACCACAAGGCCCGGCGCATCCGCCAGAAGCTGATGCTCGTGCACGGCGTGACGATTGCGCTCGTGCCGTGGCTGCTCGACTCGTCTGAGCTGATCTACGGGCGCCGGTCCCGGCCGATTCCCGGCCAGGATCGCCGCGGCGAGCCGGTGCGTCCCCGCCCGATCCCGCGGAAGCCCCTGGCGCCCGCCGCGGTCACACCGGGCGAATACAAGCCGGGTGAGCACAAGCCGAGTGAACACAAGGCGGCACCGGTGGTAGCCGGACCGCCGCCGCAGTCACGCCCGTCGTCATCCCGCAGGCGCAAGCGCAAGTAGGGATCACCAACTCGCAGCTTGAGTCGTTCCGGCGATCGAGCTTGTCGAGATCCAGAGAGCCGAACCTCAGACGCACCCCGAGATCGGAGGTTGGCAGACGTGGTCTCGATGCTCCTATTGATGTCAAGCCGCGATGTGGGTGCTCGCGTGGCGTTGTTGGATGGCGATGAGGATGGGGAAGATTTCGCGGGCGATGTAGCGTTTGAGAAGGCGCATTGCGTCGCGCTTGGTTTTCCCCCGGGCGAGGGTTTTCTCGACGTAGTCGCGGGTCGGCGCGTGGGTTTTCATGCGGACGAGCACGATCCTGTGGAAGGCTGCGTTGCCTTGCCGGTTTCCTCCGCGGTTGAGCCGGTGCCGGTTGGTTTTCCCGGACGACGCGGGAATCGGGGCGGTGCCGGCCAGGTGCGCCAAGGCGGCTTCGCTGGTGATCCGGTCAACATTCTCGCCGGCGATGCCCAACAGAGTCGCGGCAACATCGGGTCCGACGCCGTGAACGGCGAGCAGTTCCGGCGCGTAACCGGTGACGAGGCGTTCAATGTGCTGTCCGAGCCGGTCGGCTTCCACTGTGGCATCGCGGTGGCGGCCGCCGAGGGAACGTAATGCGTCGACGGTCGCCGCGGTCACCGTGTCGTCCGTCTTCCGGGTGCGGAGCTGGTGGCAGGCCTGGGCGAGTTTGTTCCCCGTCAGCCCGGTAAGTCGGGTCCGCAACTGTTCGGGCGCGCTCACGAGTAAGCCCTTGATCTGGTTCATCGTCTCGGTGCGCTGCTTGACCAGTAGTCGTCGGGTCGTGCGCAGCACTCGCAATGCTTCCACGTCACCGTCACGAGTCTTCGGAACGGTCCGAGCCCGTTGGGCGAGGACCGCCCGAGCGGCCGAATAGGCATCGATCCGATCGGTCTTGCCGCGCAGGCGCCGCTCTTGCTTGTCCGGGGCGATGACATCGATGACGTCGATCCCGGCCTTTCGCAACCGTTTGGTCAGCGCGGCCCCATACGAACCGGTGCCTTCAACTCCAGCCCGCACGACACTGCCGAACCCGACCACCCACCCGATCAGCTCCGCATACCCGCCGGGAGTCGCGTCGAAGCGTCGATCCGCGAGGCTCTCGCCGAGCGCGCTGATGACGGCCGCGTGATGGAAATCTTTATGAGTATCGACACCGAGAATGATTTTCTGGCTCAAATCGGTCATCCTGAATACAGCCCTTTCTTGGAAGGGTCAGCGTTCAGGGCGCCGGCAGACAGGTCAGTGAAGAGACTTTAGCCAGGCTCCTATCAGGTCATGATCGGCGTCCTCAACGCGACACAAATGGTCAGGGCGGACCGATCGACGCATCGAGACAAAGACAGCCATCGCGTCAGACAGGCTCTGAGTCAGACCGATCCGACCCCACACACATCATCACTGACAGGCTCGACCAACGAGTCTGCTAGAGCAGCGCCACAATCTGCCGCGCGATCATGCGACCGGCCCGGTTCGCACCGATGGTGCTCGCCTGCGGGCCGTAGCCGGCCAAGAAGATGCGCGGGTCGGTCCAGGATGCCCCCGCGCCGACGGTCAGCCCGCCCGCCTTCTCCCGCAGCTTGAGCGGCGCGAGGTGGCGCAGTTCCGGCCGGAATCCCGATGCCCAGATGATCGCATCCGCTTCGGTGAAGCTGCCGTCTGACCAGCGCACCCCGTTCGGTTCGATCGCGGTGAAGATGGGGCGGGCGACAAGGAGACCGCGTTCGATGCCGGCGGCGATGCGGCGACTGACGGGCACCCCCGTTCCGCTGACGATGCTGGGCAGGGCGCGGCCGCTGCGGGCCGCCTCGTCCTGGGCGGCGACGGCCGCCGACGCACCCTCCAGGTCGAGCTCTTCGGTGTGCACCCAGTCGATCGGGCGACGGGCCGCCCAGGTCAGTTCGGCGGCGACGTTTTCGAGTTCGAGGAGAAAGCCGATCGCCGACGTTCCGCCACCCACCACGACGACCCGCTGACCGGCGAACTCCTCCGCCGATCGATACTGCGCCGTGTGCACATGGCGGCCGGCGAACGTGTTCGCGCCGGGATAGTAGGGAACGAACGGAGCACCCCAGGTGCCGGTCGCGTTCACCAGCAGCCGAGCAGTCGTCTCGCGCTTACCGTATTCGGGAGAGGGCGACGTCGACGCCACCACGAGGTCAGCACGGCGGTTGAAAACGGACGTCACGGCGACCGGGCGCTCCACCCGCAGCTCGAAGTGCTCCTCATAGCGACGGTAATAGTCGGCAACGACATCCTTCGCCGGCAAGGAGCGGTCGGCCGTGTCAAAGCTGATGCCCAACTCGGCCATACCGGGAAGGTCATTGACGTGGTGTGCCGTGCCGAGGCGCAGAGAATCCCACCGGTGCTGCCAGGCGCCGCCGGCGTCTGGACCGCGGTCGAAGATCACGAAATCCCGGCCGGCAACCAGCTCAAAACGCCGCAAATAGTAGGCGACGGAGAGTCCGGCCTGGCCTGCGCCGATGATCACGACGGGCACACTTTGCTCGCTCGCCACCACTCCCCTATCGCTCACATTGAGATTCGCACCACTGCCGCAGGGCAATGGGCCCACCATGCTAAACTAGCGGTTAGTTTTCATACATTCGGTTCGGTAAATCCCAAGTGGCATCGCCTCACTTGGCCTGGCATCGTAAGGGGGTCACGCATGGGGCGCGGCCGTCAAAAAGCAAAGCACACCAAGGTTGCCCGTGAGCTGAAGTATTTCAGCCCGGACACCAACTACAACGCGCTTGAGCGTGAGCTCACGGGGCATCCTTCCGACGACCCTCGCATCGGTGAAAGCCGAATCGGCGAGGATCGGTTGGACGAAGACCTGGCCAAGTGGCCGGAGTACGAGCCGGCCGAGTCTGACGACTACGTCGACCACTACGCCCCCGAAGACGAGCAAAAGCGCGCGTAGTCGGTACGATCGCCGATTCGGCGAGATATCGACCTGGTTCATTGCCGCACAGCCGAGCGTCGCAGCGACGTTCGGCTTTCGGCGACCCGTTTTTCGATGAGCCGAAGCCGACGCGAGGCCCGACGCGGAATGCGCCGAGCCTCGCCTGAGACTATGTCTGTCCGAGACGGCGTCTGTCCCAGACGTCGTTTGCCTGAGGGCTAGACCGCGAACGAACCGGTCAGTCGCACTGCGCCGCCGTTGACGCCCTTGGCGCCCTGTTCGAATCCGGTGAAGTCGCGCGCTTCGGTGGAGACGCGGCCGGCAACCCAGGAGGGGATGCCGTCGGCCTCGAGCAGAGCGATGACCGCGGGTGCGGCATCCGCGCTGACGACGGCGAACATGCCGATGCCGAGGTTCCAGGTGCCCTCAGAGCTTTCGAGCGTCGAACCCGCCATGTCGCTGAGCACCCGGAAGACCGGCAACGGCGACCAGGTGGAGCGCTCCAGTTCGACCCAGGAGCCAAGCGGCAGAACGCGGGCGAGGTTGGCTGCAATGCCGCCGCCGGTGACGTGGCTGAGCGAGTGTACGGCTCCGGCCAGGCTCGGCTCGGCCAGCACGCGCAGCAACGGTGCGGTGTAGAGGCGGGTGGGCTCGAGCAGCACTTCACCGACGAGGCCGCCGAGTTCGGCGGAGGTGTCGGTGAAGGCAACGCCGCGCTCGGCCAGGATGTGGCGAACGAGGGAGAAGCCATTGGAGTGCAGGCCGGACGACGCCATGGCGATGACGATGTCACCGTGCTCGACGCGGTCGGCGCCGAGCACCTCGTCGGCCTCGACGGCTCCGGTGGCCGCGCCGGCCACGTCGTAGTCGTCGGGTCCGAGCAGGCCCGGGTGCTCCGCCGTCTCGCCGCCGACGAGCGCGGTGCCGGTGGCGGCACAGGCGGTGGCGATTCCGGCCACGATCGAGGCGATGCGTTCAGGAACGACCTTGCCGCACGCGATGTAGTCGGTCATGAAGAGGGGGCGGGCACCGACCACGATGATGTCATCGACGACCATGCCCACGAGGTCCTGGCCGATGGTGTCGTGCTTATCGATGGCCTGCGCGATCGCGACCTTCGTGCCGACGCCGTCGGTGGAGGTGGCGAGCAGCGGCCGGCGGAAGCTGGTCAGGAACGAGACGTCGTAGAGGCCGGCGAAACCACCGAAGCCGCCCTGAACCTCGGGGCCGTGAGTGCGGCTGACGGCCGCCTTCATCAGTTCGACGGCGAGGTCGCCTGCAGTGGTGTCGACGCCGGCTGCGGCGTATGAAGCGTTGCTCATTCTTGTCTTCCTGGATCGCCGATGGAACGCACGGGTGCGCCGGGGGTTGAAACGGTGAGGGAGGGGGCCACCTCGAGCACCGACTCGAACTCCGCGTCGGGGCCGGGGTCGCATCCGTTTGATGCCGGCTGACGCTCGAGCAGGTTCTTGCCGAGGTGCTGCGAATCGGGCAGCGGAATCGGGTATTCGCCCGTGAAGCACGCCGTGCAGAGGCGCTCGCGCGGCTGCTCGGTCGAGGCGATCATGCCGTCTTCTGAGAGGTAACCGAGCGAGTCGGCCCCAATCGCCTGACGCACCTCGTCGACACCGAGGCCGGTTGCGATGAGTTCGGCCCGCGACGCGAAGTCGATGCCGTAGAAGCACGGCCAAGTGATGGGCGGGCTTGAGATGCGCACGTGCACCTCGGCGGCGCCGGCCTCGCGCAACATGTTGACCAGGGCGCGCTGGGTGTTACCGCGCACGATCGAGTCGTCGACGACGATCAAACGTTTGCCCTTGATGACCTCTTTGAGCGGGTTGAGCTTGAGCTTGATGCCCCGCTGACGGATGGTTTCCGACGGCTGAATGAAGGTGCGGCCGACGTAGGAGTTCTTGACGAGACCCTGGCCGAACGGGATGCCGGAGGCCTGGGCGTAACCGATGGCCGCCGGGGTTCCCGACTCGGGAGTCGGGATGACAAGGTCGGCCTCGACCGGATGCTCGGCCGCGAGCTTGCGACCCATCTCAACGCGAGCCTCGTGCACGCCACGACCGGCGATGGTGGTGTCGGGGCGGGCGAGGTAGACGTATTCGAAGACGCAGCCGGCAGGCTTGGACTCGGCGAAACGCTGCGTGCGCAGGCCGTTCTCGTCGATGGTGATCAGCTCACCCGGCTCGACCTCGCGCACGAAGCTGGCGCCGACGATGTCGAGGGCAGCGGTCTCGGACGCGACGACCCAGCCGCGCTCGAGGCGACCGAGCACCAGCGGGCGAACGCCCTGTGGGTCGCGGGCGGCGTAGAGGGTGGACTCGTCCATGAAGACCAAGCAGTAGGCGCCGCGCAGGCGCGGCAGCACTTCGAGAGCGGTCTGCTCGAGCGTGTGCTCCTTGTCGCCGATGAGCAGCGCGGTGATGACCGCCGTGTCGGTGGTGTTTCCGCGACGCAGCTCGCCGTCAGCTTCGGGGTAGCGCTCGTGAACGAGCTGCATCAGCTCGGCGGTGTTCGTCAGGTTGCCGTTGTGGCCGAGGGCGACGGTGCCGCTGGTCGTGCGGCCGAGAGTCGGCTGCGCGTTCTGCCAGCTCGACGATCCGGTCGTCGAGTAGCGCGTGTGCCCGACGGCGATGTGCCCGAGGAGCGTGCTCAGCGCCGACTCGTTGAAGACCTGGGAGACGAGTCCCATGTCTTTGTAGATAAGGATCTTGCTGCCGTCGCTCGTGGCGATACCAGCCGATTCCTGGCCGCGGTGCTGCAGCGCATAGAGGCCGAAGTAGCTGAGCTTCGCCACCTCTTCGCCGGGAGCCCAGACACCGAAGACTCCACAGGCATCCTGCGGCCCCTTCTCACCGGGAAGAAGATCGTGACTTAACAGTCCGTCGCCACCAGGCACGCCGCAGCCCCTTTACTCTGAGTTTTCGTTGGAAGAACGGCTGCTGTGGTCAGCATCCGGGGCCGGATCGGCGGGTGTAGCTTTTTCAACGATCTTGTCGACGACGACGGTGCGCGAGCGGCCGACGCGGTCGAGAATGAGGGCGACGAGCGAGCCGAGGGCGACGCCAAAGGTCACGCCGGCCAGCAGCAGAAACCCGAAAACCTGGGTTTTGCCGAAGTCGGGGTTGTCGGGGAATGCGACAGTGAGCACGAAGGCGACGACGGCGCCGATGATCGCGCCGACCAACATGAAGTTGAAGTAGCGCGGGGAGCGATGCACCAGAACGGTGGTCTCAGTCACGACCGGCTCACCGGATTCGGGAGCCGTGTGATCGGGTTCGTTGGGGGTGTCGGGCTGTGCTGGCTGTTCTGCAGAACTCACGGTTCTATTGTCGCATGAGTGTCGCCTGCGCTGGGGCCGTCGCTGGGGCCGTCAAAACCGGCCGAGCGGGCTGCAGACAGCAGCGCCCCGGCTCCCCCGCAAGTGCGGAGGGGCCGGGACGAGCGTGCCGTGCGGGCTACTTCGTCGAGCGGCCGGCGATCACGCTGCGACGGAACAGGATCGCGAGCACGATGACGGCGGCGAGAAGCACCGCGATGATGCTCCAGAGCAGCCAGTTGGACTGGTCAACATCGGCCGCAGGAACTGCGGAGACCGGCGTCGCCTCACTGTCAGCGCGCTCAAGAGTCGTCACCGCGGCAACCCCTTCCGCACAGTCGGGCGCCAGGACGAACGAGGCACTCACCGGGTCGAACGCCTCGCCGGCCGGGTAGGTTCCAAACGCTGCGGAACCCGCCGCGGTCAGTGTCGCCGGAACGTTGCGGAGCGTAACCGTCTGAGTCGGTGACGCCCCCTCGGCTGTCACGACGCTCGGGGCGGATGCGGTCAGGTCGAGCTGCACAAAACGCACTCCGGCGGCATCCACTGCTTCACCCATCTGAGTGCTGCCGCTGACGTCGACGACGAGGTAGGCGGTTGCCGCATCGACGAACTCGAGACGCGGGTTCGCGATTTTCGTGTCGAGGATGCCCTCGTGCCCGGTGAAGCGCACCTCGCCGCCCCAGGAAACGAGGCCTGTTGAGGCTGCCGAGTCGATGGCCCCGGTTCCCCCGGTCCAACCGAACTGTCCGTCGGCATAGGTCGTTCCGCCGCCGAGAACCCAGTCACCATTGGCGATGGCGCCGGTGAGGTAGCTGCGGAACCCTTCCTTGAAGCCCCAGTTGAGCGTCGCAGCCGACACGGTGCATCCGGCCGCCACGGTGACGGGCGGCTGCTCGGTGACAACTGCGGGTTTCGTCGAGGCGAAGACGGCCCGACTGATGGTTCCCTGCTCGCCGGCTGGGGCAGCGCCGACGGCACCGATCGTGAAGCTGAGCGGTGCGAGTGCGGTTCCGGCGGCATAGAAGCCTTGGAAGGCGGTGGCGCCGGCACTGGTCAAGGTGACCGGGGCATCCGTCACGGTGAACGCGCCATTCTGCATCGCGCTCCGAGCCGCAAGATTCACCGTGCCGAGATCAACCCGGCTTCCGTTGACTGTTATCTGGAAGACGCCGCTCGTTGCCGAATCGATGCGCACGGTCGGGGAGGAGAAGGTGAGGTCGAGGATGCCGCCGTGCCCCAAGAAACGCACGGCGCCGGCGTAATTCACCGTTCCGGTCTGAGTGTCGGCGCTGTAGGAGCCGCCGGCCTGACCAAACCGGTAGTTGCCGCCGCCCGACGTGGCGCCGTTCGAGACGCTAATGCTGCCGCGGGCGATCGGGCCGGTGATGTAGTCCTGGAACGCCTGGCTGACTCCCCAGCTGAGCGACCCGGTTGCGGGCGCCGGGGTGGAAACCGGCGGGGTTACCGGAGGCGTCACGGGCGGAGCCACCGGAGGCGTCGTCGGCGTCACCGGCGGTGTGACCGGCGGGAGTGTGGTCGAGTCGGCGAAGGTGAGCGCGGTCTTCGTCTCGAACGGTGCAAACTTCGCTCCGCCGCCCGGGTAGGTGTAGATGCCGTAGTTACCGGTGGCCGGCTCTTTGTCGTAGCCCTTCTTCACGGTCAGCGTGGTCTCGAACGTGCCGTCGGCCTTCAACTCAACAGCCCCGGCGGGTGCACCGCCCACGGTCGCCATGTTGGCGGCGAGCAAAGCCCACTTCGTGTCACCGGTCACTCGCGTCGCCGACGCAGCGCCGGTCGACGGCTGCCAGACATCCGCGAACTTGCCGAATGCGACGTACGTGCCGGTGAACGTTCCGGCCAGCGGCGGGCGCGTGCCCGACGTCGCCGGGGCGGACGGCAAGAAGCCGGTGCCACGCACGGTGACGGTCTCGCCATCGGCGTTCAGACCGGTCGTCTTCGACACCGTCACCGTCGGAACCGGGGCCGG
>NZ_JBFTJN010000012.1:0-101143 GCF_056395445.1 Leifsonia sp. 10L418
ATCGCGATCTGCGTCTCCATCGTGCGTTCCGGCACCCGCAACGCGCAGGCGAGTTCGGTCACGAGTACTCGCCGGTTCGCCCAGCGCTGCCGCAGGGTCGACTCGGTCACCGGGAGGGTGGTCAGGTTCTCGCTAATAAGCCGTGCCCGGTCGATGGCGACGGCGGTCTCGGCGGCCAGCACGGCCTGCCTGCGGTGCAGTTCGGCGACGAGATCGACCTGTTCGCCGAGACGATCCAACAGCGGGTTCATACCTTGAAGTCTTCCAGGCACCACCGACAATAGACCGACACGAAAGGCCTATTGACCGGGGGTTGTGGACAACTTTCAAAACCGGCGCCTGTGGAGGGCGGGCCGACGAGAGGGCCGAGTCTGAAGGCTGGGTCACGGGGTCTCGACAGGCTCGACCACCGTCGCGGCACGTGCCCGCGAAGCCGGCGCGGGCTATCCCGCTGGGCGCGCAGTAGAAACCGCGCCGACGGGGACACCACGCGCCCAGATCGGGTCGCGGCTTCAAGGTCAACTCACGGGGTCTCGACAGGCTCGACCACCGTCGCGGCACGTGCCCGCGAAGCCGGCGCGGGCTATCCCGCTGGGCGCGCAGTAGAAACCGCGCCGACGGGGATACCACGCGCCCAGATCGGGTCGCGGCTTCAAGGTCAACTCACGGGGTCTCGACAGGCTCGACCACCGACCACCGAACGCCGGCGTCCCTACGACGCGACAAACCTCGCATCGACCGACGCCGACACCTCGATTCGCTGCGGCGTCAGTGCGATCCCCGACCGACCCGCACCGCTGTCCGCCATCATCATCGCCCCGCGCGCCAGAGGAACGGGCGCCGAACCGTGATCGCCCAGCATCCCGGGATCGGCGAGTGCGATGGCTCGCACTGTTTCCAGGCCCAGACTGCGCGCGAAGACCGTCGCCCGAGTGAGCGCATCCGTCACGGCCAGCGATTGCGCGTCTGCGAGAACTGCAGCCTTGCGCGCGGCGGTCAGCGACCACTCGATGCCGCCCACGGCGACACTGTCGACGGCCGCGACGGCGTCCAACCAGTGGGCCATCACGTCGAAGTCACTGAACCGAACGGTGAAAGTGATGGCGGCGTGAAAAACCAACGGAAGCTGTTTGCCTTCGTTGTTCCAGGGGCGCTCGTTCCAGACCGAGACCGAGTCAGACGACCAGCGACTGATCGGGCTCGACTGCGCTTCACTGAGTGCGACGACCATCGAGCGCACGGTTTCGGCGGCGCGAGTCGTGGCCTCGAAGACTGATTGCCGGTCGGGCCCGTCGAATCCGATGCCCAGCTGCACGGTGGCGCGTTCGGGCGAGTACCAGGCGGCATCGTGCCCTTGTACCGTGATCACTGTCTCGTTCATGGCGCTCCCGTCGGATCGATCGTGATGCACATTCTGACAGGCGGCTAGCGTTGGGAAGCTGCCTCCGCCGCATCCAAAATGACACCGACACCCATCTGAAAGATGTCGCGGTCCCGAAGCGACGCGAGTTGCTCACGAGACGCCGCCACCTCGGGAAACCGATTCTCGTCGACTATTCCGACGTCGCCCAGCCAGACCCCGTCGGGCTCTTCGCCATCGCTGGCGGCGTCGAGCCGAGCACTGGCCAGGGTGGCTCCCACCGACGTCAAGTAGTGCGAAAACACGGCATAAAACCGCACGGCATCGGTGCGGTCAAGGCCGGCATCCCGAAAACCTTGCAGGAAGAATTCGACTCCCTCGATCTCGCCCGGCCCTCTGGTGATGAGCGTGCGCCCCTCCGCACCGACCGAGGGATAACGCTCACAGGCGTCCCAGTAGTGCTGAGCGGCCTCTCCCAATCGCTTCCGCCAGGGATCCCGTGCATTGGTGCGCTCGTTGACCTCGACGAGAAGACGATCGAACATCGCCTGAACCAGGTCGCGGCGAGTCGCGAAATGACGATAGAGCGCCGTTGGATCGGCGCCGAGTTGAGCGCCCAACGCCCGGATGGTGATCGGGGCGCCGGATGCCGCAATCTGCATCGCAACGGTCAGGATGACATTTCGATCCAGCTGGGGACGGGCACGTCCGCCGCCGACCGTGCTCTTCACTGCGGTCATCCACTACTCCCTGCGCCGTCGATTCGCTGCTGAACCGGCTCTTAGGCTAACCCAGTCCGCCTCGCTCGCGTGCTCACCCCACCCAATGTCAGCGCCGTTGACTTAAGCCCAATCCTGCCCCTAGTCTCGACCTCAGCGCACCGAGAGGTCACTCACAGAACCTCGGACGCAACGACTCCCCCGCCAGACGGCATCCTGATTGGAATCTACGTGGATCTTCACAGCATCACTGCCAGCACCGCCCGCTCCCTCCTTCTCAGCCGCGAATTGTCGCCGGTCGAGCTGCTTGATGCCGTTGTCAGCCGAACTGCGCTGGTCGAGCCGAAAATCAACGCGCTGACCGAGCAAATGCTGGACGAGGCCTACGCAGCGGCGCGTGAATCAGAAGCGCGGTTCGCCGGCGATCAGGCGAACCTTCGTCCGCTCGAAGGAATCCCACTGCTGCTCAAAGAGGAGCAGCCGATTGCGGGGCGTCTGAGCGAAGAAGGCTCATTGACCGAAAAGGGCAACATCGCTGACGTTACCCACCCGATCGTCGACCGCATCTTCGCAGCGGGAGCTGTCGTGCACGGCCGCACGACGACACCGGAGTTCTGCTGTGCGCCGTACACCCACAGCAAGCTGTGGGGAGTGACCCGCAACCCGTGGAACACCGAGCTGACACCGGGCGGCTCGTCGGGCGGCTCAGGTGCCGCTCTGGCTGCCGGGGAGACCATCTTGGCGACCGGTTCCGACATCGGTGGATCGATTCGCATCCCCGCGTCGTTCAACGGTCTCGTCGGCTTCAAACCGCCGTTTGGCCGCGTGCCCGGCATGGCGCCGTTCAACTCGGACACCTATTGCGCCGACGGCCCGATGGGCCGCAGCGTCGCCGACGTCGCCCTGCTGCAGAACGTGATTGCCGGCCCGCACTGGGGCGACCAGGCATCGCTTCGCCCCGCCTACGTTCTGCCCACCCCGAAGGCTGCGGCAGCAATCGGCATGCGCGTCGCACTCTGCGTCAACCTCGGTAACTTCGCGGTCGACCCGGTGGTCGAAGCGAACACCCGCGCTGCGGCTGACGCCCTCCGCTCGATGGGCGTGACGGTGGACGAGGTGACGCTGCCCTGGAAGACCGAAGAGCTCACCGAAATCGCCTGGGCCCACTTCGGTGCGATCATGGGGCCGTTCATCGAAGAAATCGCCGGTGCACACCAAGACCTGCTCATGCCCTACACGCTCGACTTCGCCAAGAAGGCGGCGGCCGCAGGCTCCTACCCCGAGGGTCTCGCCGCGGAAACCGCCATGTACGAACCGCTCGGCAAGCTTTTCGAACGCTACGACGCCCTCCTCTGTCCGACCGTCGCGGTGCAGGGAATGGCCGCAGACTTCGACAGCACCACGTCCTCCGTCATGATCGGCGACAAGACAGTGGGCTGGATCGAATCGGCAATGACCATCCCCTTCAACATCATCGGTCGCGTGCCCGTACTCAGCGTGCCATCCGGCATCGCGCCGAACGGCGTGCCGACCGGCGTGCAGATCGTGGGCCGCACCTACGACGATGCCACGGTCTTCACGCTCGGCGCAGCACTCGAAGAGGCCCTGCAGCTGTGGACCACCGCATCCTGGTGGCCCACGGTCTAGCCCCGTCCTGCCCTGCCCCGCATCAGCCTGAGGGAAGACGATTCGACGATGACCGAGCACGCTGCACCTTCACCGGCCGCCTCCGTCGGCATCCCCGATCGGTTGGCCACGGGCACGCTGAGCACCGGCGACATCGTCTTCTTCGTTGTCGCCGCCGCCGCGCCGCTCATGGTCGTCGCGGGCGGCTCCCCGCTGGCATTTCTGATCGGGGGCATCGGCGCGCCGGGCAGCTATGTCGTGGCTGGAATCGCCTATGTGCTCTTCGCGCTCGGATTCACCGCGATGGCCCAGCATCTGCCGAACACCGGTGCGTTCTACGCGTTTATCAAGCGCGGCCTCAGCCCATCCACCGGCATCGCCGCCGCGTGGGTGGCGCTGGCCTCGTACAGCCTGATCTGTTTCGGGTTCTATGGTGCGCTCGGTTTCTTCGCCGAATCCACGGTGAACAACCTGCTCGGGATCAGCGTGCCGTGGCCGATCTGGTCGCTGGCCGGGGTGCTCGTCGTCGGGTTCATCGGATACCGGCAGATCAACATCGGCGCGCGGGTGCTCGGCATCCTGATGGCTGCCGAGGTTCTCATCCTCGTCGTCCTCGCCGTCGCGATCCTGATCGACGGCGGCCCAGAGGGGATGTCGGTGGCGCCATTCCTTCCGGCCAACGTCTTTGCCCCGGGGTCAGGCGCCATGTTTGTGCTGGCTCTCGGCGCATTTCTCGGCTTCGAGAGCACAGCGATCTACTCGGAGGAAGCGCGAGAACCGCGACGCTCGATCCCTCGTGCCACCTACATTTCCGTCGGCTTCCTCGCGTTGTTCTACGGATTCGCCACGTGGATCGCCACCGTGGGATTCGGCGCGAACGGCATCCTCACCGTGCTGGCCGGCGATAACTTCGGCACCATGTACTTCATGATGGCCAACAGCTATCTCGGCCACACTGCTCAAATCGTCATGGAAGTGTTGATCGTCACGAGCGTGTTCGCCGCCATCATCGCCTTCCACAACGCGAGCACCCGATATATGTTCGCCTTGGGGCGCGAGCGCATCCTGCCCCGCCGGTTCGCGCTCACTCACCCCACCTACAAGTCGCCCTACATCGGCAGCCTGGTGATGAGCGCGTTTTCTGCGGTGGCGGTGATCGCCACCCTGGCTCTGGCCGGCGACCCCTACCTACATCTGCTGCTCTGGACGAACGGTGTGGGAATCGTCGGCATCGTGCTCCTCCAGATCCTCTGTGCCTTCGCCATCATCCGTTTCTTCTGGGCGTCGCGTCGCGGTCACAGTGTGTTTCGCGTGGCCATCGCGCCCGCCGCCTCTGCACTGATTCTGAGCGGCGGGCTCTACCTCATGCTCGCCAATTTCGAGCTGCTCACCGGGTTGAGCGGATGGATCAATCTCGCCTTGGTGGCACCGCTGATCGTTCTCGGAGCGGTCGGCTTCTGCTACGGCTGGGTGACCAGGGGCGATCAGTCTGAGCTTGATGACGAAACGGACACGGAACCCGTCAGCGGCTAGCCGTTCTCATCGCGACCGTTGCGCTCCGCTCACGCTCAGGCTGGCTCGTTCGTTCAGCTCGGCAGCAACGAAGCCGCCGGCAGCCTTGTAATCACGGGCGATCTGCTCACGCTCAGAATTCGGCACCACCGTTTCAATGTCGGCAAACCCGTCGGGTGCGCGCTCGTAGGCCAGCTGCATCACGCGCTCCGGCCCCATCGAACGGTTGCTGCGGATCAGCGCCGTGGTGCGGGGGCGACGGATGTCCTCGTAGGCGGCGACACCGTCAGCGAGCGTTGCTGAGTTGGCCAGCTCATAGGCGAGCGTGCGCGCGTCGATGATGGCCTGCGAGGCGCCGTTCGACCCGATCGGGTACATCGGGTGGGCTGCGTCTCCGATCAGTGTCTGCGCTCCGAAGGTCCACTGGTCGAGGGGATCCCGATCGACCATGGGGTATTCGAGGATCTGCTCGGCCGTGTCGATGATCGTCGGAACGTCGAGCCAGTCGAACGTCCAGTCGGCGAAGCGAGCGGCGACCGCCGCCGGGTCGGCCGCGCGGTTCCAACTGCTGACCCCGGGGTTCGGCTCGTCGGAGCGATACTCGGCGATGAAGTTGATGCGCGCCCGGCCGTCGTCGCCCGGCAGCGACAGCGGGTAGGCGACGAACTTTTGGTAGGCATCCCCCGCCATGATCATGCTGCGGCCGTCGAGAAACGAGTCGACGACGGCCGTGCCGCGCCACAGGATGAGCCCGTTCCAGATCGGTTCGCCCTGGTCGGGGTAGCGCTGCTTGCGCAGTTCGCTGTGGATGCCGTCGGCCCCGATCACGAGATCGGCCACCTCGCGCCTTGTCTCACCGGCGGCCGTCGTCACGCGCACACTCGCACCGTCGGCGTGGTCCTGTACATCGTCGATCGCCTCGCCGAGGCGCACAGAACCGGCCGGGAGGCGATCCGTCACGGCATCGAGCAGCATCATCTGCAGCTCGCCGCGGTGCACCGAGTACTGCGGCCAGTGGTAACCGGCGGCGCGACCACGAGGTTCGGCCCAGATTTCTTGGCCGTGCCGGTTGTAGTAGCGCAGCGAACTCGTCGCCACGCCCATTGCTTCCAGCTGATCGGCAAGCCCGAGCTCGGTCAATTCACGCACCGCATGCGGGAGCAGGTTGATCCCAACGCCGAACGGCCGGATCTCAGAGACCGCATCGTGGATCCGGATGTCGGTGAAGCCCGCATCGTGCAATGAGAGCGCGGTGGCGAGCCCGCCGATTCCGGCTCCGGCGATAATGATCGTCATCGATCAACCTTTCTGGGTGGTGCTGGTGGTGGTTGACGTGTTCCCTGCGCCGCCGGTGACGTCCTCGGCGAACGCGATGATCTGTCGTTCGACCCGCTCGACGAGCCCGACGAATGCGGCCGCGCGTTGCGGAGAAGCGATCCAGTCCCGCTCGGCCTGCTCGAAGCGATCCCGGGGGCCGTCAACGCTCACCGCCCAGACAAACTCGCTACGCTCGGCCACTGCAAACGCGAACTCAACGTTGAAACCCGCTTGCTCCCGCAGCGCAGGCATGGTGGCCGCCCACCACTCGGTGAAGGCATTGAGTTCCCCGGGGATTATGGAGTAGCGACGAAGCTGTACGGTACGCATGACATGCCAGAGTACAACACCGCTGACATCACTGTTGATTTCACGCGAACCCGCGGCCTTAGCCGCTGTGCTGTCGAGCGCTCCAGTCGGCCAGACCCCGCGGTGTCGTGAGCGACCCGGTCGAGATTCTCCAGGATTTGACGGCGTGGAATGTCCAGATTCGTGGCCAGCGGGCGGCGCGGGCGAATGGCCTTAGTCGGATGTAGCCGCTGCCCACGAATGCCAGATGCGTTCAATGGACACCTCGGGATCCGTCTGCGCTCGTGCCAGCGACTTAGCATCGGCTGGCCCATTGCTGAACCAATAGATGCGAAGAAATCCAGTCCGCTTGGTCTCCAAGAGGCCATGCCTCCCGACCTCGAGAATCCATTCGGTTGCATCCTCAGAGGGGATTCGCGTGAATTCGTACTCGAAGTATTGGTTGTCCCCAGTGCTCGTTTCAATAGCACCGTCTCGATCCTGTCTCAAACGCATCCGCGTCGCGTCACGATCCCGCGGGATCACCTCGAGAATGCCCCCTTTTCCCAGCTCGTGGTAGCGAGTGAGCACCGATACCGCTGAGCCGAACTCTCGGCGCACCGCCAATGCTGCTGTCTGCAGCTCAGGCGAAGTCCGATTGTCGACGAGGAACAGGCTTTCTCCGTTCGACTCGTCGGCAACAGGATCGGGCACCTGGTTCAGAGTGACTGCCCGCCACGATTCGCGGGCCTCCACGAGAGTCAGTCGCGCCACGTGCTTGCTCTCGACGTCGATGAACGGCTTCCCCGCAACTCGGCTCACATTCTGGCCACCGAATAGATGACGGCGGCGGTCTTTCCACAGCTCGGTTCCTCGCTCCCCGATCTCAGTAAGCCGCTCGATCGCCCACCGGATTGCCTCGGAGTCGATCGGATGGCGTTCCATCGTTGAGCAGTCAATCTCGTCACCATACGTTAGATAGAGATTCGCCTCGTCCGCTTCGAGAGTGGCATGCGCAGACGCCAGGCTGCTCGGAATGACTTCCAAGAGAACGACGTCGGGCCACGGCAAGCGATTGACCTCCAGTCGCGTGTAGATGCGATCAAACCGTGATGTGAGCGCATCTCGCACGTGACCAAGCAAGACGAGACGATCGTGCCTATTCACGCCCCGCCCTTCGCTTCCCACCGATGTCCGACGGGAGGGAGCCTAGCGCTCCGACGCATCCACCGCCCGCGCGTCCGTCTCCTGCGCGTCGACCGCCCGACTGGCAGCGACCGCATGGCTGGCGGCGATGTGGCCGTAGACGAGACCCTGCCCGATCGTGGCGCCCGCGCCGGGGTAGCTTTCGCCGAATACGTTGGCCGCCGAGTTGCCGATTGCGTAGAGTCCAGGAATCGGGGTGCCGTCGTCGGCGAGCGCGCGGCCATCAGCGTCGGCGGTGATGCCTCCGCAGGTGCCGAGGTCAGAAAGCACGATCTTGATTGCGTAGAGTCCGGTCGACTCGAGCGGGCGGAGATTCGGATTCGGCGTGATTGTCGGGTCGCCGTAGTAGCGGTTGTAGGCGCTGTTTCCACGACCGAAGTCCTCATCGACCCCGGCCGCGGCAAGCTCATTGAACCGCCGCGCACTCTCGCTGAGAACGCCGCGCTCCACCCCGATCTGCTGGGCGAGTTGCGCCCACGACGAGGCGCGTACCGCGATGCCGTTCTCGTACCAGTTCTTCGGAATGGCCATCCGCGGAAAGACCTGTCCGCCCAGCAGATAGCTGTTGCGGTAGGTCTGGTCGAAGATGAGCCACATGGTGCCGACCGGGCGTCCCTCACGCTCGCGCTCGAGCACGTGATGGCCGAACGACATGTAATCTTCCGCTTCGTTCAGAAACCGGTTGCCCGTCGAATCGACCATGAACGAGCCCGGCAGCGAACGCTCGGCGAGCATCACGATCGGCTTCTCGCCTGGCAGCGGCGAGATCGCGGGGAACCACCACGCCTGCTCCATCAGAGCTACACCGGCACCGACCGACTGGGCGGCACGGATGGCGTCACCGGTGTTGCCGTCGCTGCCGAGGCTCCAGTTCTCCAGGGACTCCGACTGCACACTGCGCCGCAATGCGAGGTCGTGGTCGAATCCGCCGGCGGCGAGAACAACCCCGCGCTGTGCGGTGATCGTGATCTCCTGGCCCCCACGAGTGACGACCGCACCGGTGACCGCGCCGGAATCGTCGACGACGAGCCGTTCGAGGCTCGTTTCCGTCCACACCGGGATGCCCGCCCGCACGACGCCGTCGAAAAGGCCCGCGGCGAGCGCACGCCCGCCTGCTGCGTACTCCCGCCCAATGATCTTGCCGCCGATCCCCTGGATCGCGCGCTTGATCGCTACGCCGAAGCCGCGTATGGGCTTCTTGGCCATGAGATTCAACCACTTGTAGTCGGCGCCGGTCACCGGCATCGGCAGGGGTGCCTCCATGACCGCGGGCCGCAGGCGAGTGCGCTCCGAGCCGAGCTGTGCCACGTCGAACGGGCGGCACTCGCAACTGCGGCCGGCGGCCGAGCCGCCCGGCAGTTCGGGGTGATAGTCGGAGTAGCCCTCTGCCCACATGAACTGCATGCGGGTCGTGCGTTCGAGCATCCGGACGGTGTCGGATCCGTGCTCAAGAAAACTCTCCCAGCGCGCCTGGGGGCCGCTGCCGTCCACGACCGCGGTCAGGTACTCGTGAGCCCGTTCGGGCGAGTCATTCGCGCCGTCCTTGGCGAGCACCGGATTCGCGGGGATCCAGAATGCTCCACCAGATCGCGCCGTCGAACCACCGACGAGTTTCGTCTTCTCGATCACGAGCACGGTGGCGCCCTGCTCATGCGCGGACAGTGCTGCTGCGAGCCCGGTTCCCGATCCAACTACCAGCAGGTCAATTGTCATGTTCTCGGTCATCGTCGACGCAGCTCCAATTCGTGGGCGGGCTATGGAGCAATCCTGCACGACGGGCACGTTATGCACAATAGGCACATCGTGCCAAGTTGCTGCGAAGCCACGAGGGTTGGCGCCCCACCCGCCACGGGCGCGGCGAAGTTGCGGAAGAAGCACCTGATCATGGTCGATTCACTCGACGAAATTCAGCGTGGGAAGTGTGCCCCTGGAGGGACTCGAACCCCCAACCTGCTCCTTAGGACGGAGTCGCTCTTCCATTGAGCTACAGAGGCTGACCCAGAAAGTTTAGCGGCTAATCCGGCACCGGGTCGTCAGACGCAGCGCTAGCTCGGCGGGTACAGGTACAGCGCCACGTCGCCGATTGGCACCGTGCGCGTGTGGTACGAGTGCATTCCCATCCAGTTGTATTCCTCGAGCACCACGGTTCCATCACCCGGCACCGATTGCACATAAGCGACGTGGTTGTAAGTGAACCAGGCCACCGAGCCAACCACGGGCGTGGCACTCGTCGTCCAGCCGTGGCTCGCCCAGGCATCCGCCCAGCCGGAGGCGTTGCCGTTGCCCGGCGTCATCTTGCTCCAGGTCCACTGCCACGGGCTGCTGCCGGAACCGGCATCTCGGTTGAGGCGCCAGGCGACGAAGTCGACGCATTCGCGGTAGTAGTAGCCAAGCGGCGACAGGCCGCCGCCCTCGTTGTCGGTGGCCTCAAACGGCCACGGGTAATCGTCACCCTCGGCACGGATGCCGCTGGTCGCGAACTCGGCGGCCGACGCACGCGCCGCAGCGGCAGCGCCCTCGCGGCGCAGTTCAGCGGAACGCTCGGCGAGTTCCTCAGCGGTGCTCGCCGAGAATCCGTCTCGCGAGACAACGGTGTGTGCCGCGGTCGCTGCCACGACAACATCCTGAGCGTCGGCTTCGAGCTGCGCGTGAGCCGAGATCCCGGCAGCGGGCGCAGCCTGCGGGTCGAAGGCATAGGCCGGTAGACCGGCGGTAAGGAAAAGACCGGGGATCGCCATGATCGCGACCAGCACGGTGATCGGACTGCGCGAACGGGAACGGCGACGCGGGCTGATGGACGGCGAGGCCTTCGCGGCGGGGGCCTGGGGCGAGCGGGCCTGGGAAGGAGAGGCTTGGGTAGCCGAGCGTCGGCCGTGTGGCTGCGCTTTGCCGACCCGCGGTTGAGCTTTCAGAGCGCTTGACTTGGCCGGAACTGCACCGTCAGGCACGACCGGTGCAACGACTTCGGCTGGCACGATGACGTCGAGCACGCGCGTCGTGGCGACGTCCAGAACGCTTGTGGCAATATCCGTTCCGCTCGCGGTGACATCTGCCGTGCTCGCCGCGGTGACCGCCGCAATGCTCGCCGTGGCGACATCCGCCGGCTCGACCGATTCGGGCACGATCGCCGCAGACTCGACGCTTTCGGCTGCCGCTTCTGCGGCTTCCCGCTGCGCACGCAGGGCACGCCGCGAGGGCAGGACGTCAGCGTTCTCGGGGGAACCGGACGGGCCGGAATCGATCACGTGACAATCCTCAACACTGGGTTAGCGGGCGGGCAACTCCCCCACCCTACGTGAGAATTTCACGAAAGTCGCCCCCACTTCCGGGGACGCTCAAGCTCCCCTTGAGGGTTACCCCAGTGCTCGAAACGGGGTGCGGATGGCGCCGCGCGGGTCGGGCGCCGCCGCGCGCGTTGGACCCAACCCGCGTCGCGGCGCCCGACCCGCGCGATGCCGCACGAGCCCGCGCACGGCGCTTAGCGCGCTAGGGCCTGTGCCTTGAGCGTCTCGAACTCCGTCTCGGTGATCGCACCGGAATCGAGGAGCTTTTTCGCCGACTCAATGTCGGATGTGGTGGTCGCGCGGGCCCCGACGGTGCCGATGTCCGCAGCTTGGCCGGCGGCGTGTCCTTGTGTCTCTGCGCCCCGCCTCCCCATCTTGCCGCCGCGGGCAATGAGGTAGACGAAGGCACCGAGGAAGGGCACCACCACCAGGAAGAGAACCCAGAGTGCCTTGCGGCCGCCGCCGAGCCCCGGGTCGCGGAACACATTGATGAAGACGATGACGAAGATCCAGATGCAGGTGAAGAAGATGTAGGCCCAAAAGAACGAGGCGAAGAGTTCCCCAATGCTCACGGTGCCCTACCTTTCGCGATGTGTGCCGTGCGTGCGGTTAGTCGGCGTCCGGCGTCGCGAACTCGCGGCCGTGCGCCGTGATGGCGTAGATGACAAGAACATCGATCGCGATGACGATGACGGACCACCAGGGTTGGGCCGGGACGAGAAGCATTTGACCGATAGCGCTGAGTGCGACGACGATCACAGCGACGATCCGGGCCCAGGTCGCGCCGAGGAACAACGCGATGCCGGCGAGTCCGAGCAGGAGACCGATGATCAGGTTCCACCAGCCCCAGCCGGTGACGTCGAAGGCGAACAGGCCGCCTTTCGCGACGACGTAGTACGAACTCGGTCCGATCAACGCAATGAGTCCCTGAATGACGCCGAAGACGCCGTTCATGATGAGAATGACACCGGCGAATCCTATCCAGCCGACCCAGCCCGTTGGTGCTTTGACATCGCTCACAGGGTTACCGCCAATCTCACTCTTTGGCTGCACCGACACTGTGCGTGGATGCCGCCGCCCCCGGGTATAACTCGCCCGTGTGCTGAGTATGTCGATCAGATCCCAACCCAGTCAATAGTCAATTGCGCCTCGGGGCGGCTGCGTTCCGCTCTGCACCGGCCTTCGACAGTGCCCTCACCCGAGGAGCATTCCATCCACCGCTTCGTCGGGTTTCGGATCGGGAAGACGACGCATCCGAAATCCGTTGAGCAGTCCGATCCCGCCCGCGAGGATCGGGATGAGGAGGGCGATTTGCAAGGCGATGGGTCGCGCATCCGTATTGATCCTGATGATCTCCGCCTGAACCGCCTCCGGCTGGCCGACGAGGAGCTCGGCCAGGGCGGTGTTGGACATGAACTCGGCATCTTCCTCCAACACGCCGGCCACCTGCTGCTGCTCGTCGGCAGGGAGCACCTCACTGGCCATGGCCATGCTCGTGAAGATGAGAGAGAGCGACGCGAGCATGATCGCACCGGCGAAGGCGAGACCGAACGACAGACCGAACGAGCCGGCGGCCGAGTTCACCCCGGCGGCCTCGCTCACGCGCTCATTGGAGATCGGTGACAACGTGTAGGCGTTCAACTGCGACACCAGCAGCCCCAGTCCCACTCCAGAGACGACCAGCGGGCCGAGGAGCCACCAGCCGGAATCGGCCCGGGGAACGATGGGGATGAGGATCAGCAAGCCCGCCGTCAGGAGCACGAAACCCCAGAGGATCAGCGTTGCCGGGCGACGCCGGCCGACGCGCTTCCCGGCGAGCATCGCGACTCCGAACATGGTCAGCGACAGCGGCGCGATCGACAGGCCGGCCTGCAAGGCGTTGTAGCCCAGCACCATCTGCAGGTAGATGGGCAGCACAATCATGGTTCCGCCCAGTGCGATCTGCTGCATCATCTGTCCGGTGACGCCCAGCCGGAACATCTTGGACTGGAACAGGTCGGGGTCAATGAGGGTCGGCTTGTCCTGCCGCTTGCGTCGCACGAGCCAATACGCCAAGGCGCCGAGTCCGAAGATGCCGACGGCGAGCAGGATGCCGACGGCCTCGCCGCCTTCCTGCCAGACCAGGATGCCGATGACGATTCCGCCCATACCCAAGACGGACAGCAGCGCGCCGAGGGTGTCAACCTGACGGGGTCCGGTGTACGGCACGTCACGCACGAGCTTGATGCCGCTCAGAACGACGACGATGATCAGCGCCTCAAGTCCGAACGCGACCCTCCACGACAGGAACGTCGTGATGAATCCACCGATCAACGGGCCGACAGCGGCCGCGATCGCCGCCGACGCCCCAACCATCGCGTAGACCCGCGCCTGGTTCGAACCCTCGAAATTGCCGTGGATGAGGGACTGCATGGCGGGCAGGAGCAGGGAGGCACCGAGCCCGCCGATCACCGCCCAGAAAATGATGATGGGCAGGAGTGACTGCGCCAGCATCATCGCCACGGCTCCCGTTGCGTAGCAGAGGAGGCCGATGACATACGCTCGCTTGCGCCCGATCAGGTCGCCGACCTTGCTGCCGATCAGGATGAACGCGGCCGACACAAGCGCTTCGAGCGCGATCGCCGACTGGATGCCACTGACGGTGGCATCGATATCTTTCACGACAGCGGAGATCGAGACGTTCATGATCGACGTGTCGACCACGAGCACGAACATCGCCATTGCCAGCAGCAGCGCCAGCTTGCCGTTGAACGGGGTGCTTTCACCTGACCCGGGTGCGCTCACGGAGGCCTCCCTTCCGATCAGCCGACGTCGTCGTAGTAGAAACGTAGACCCAACCCGGCGGAATGTCATTCATCCGTGTCGTCAGTCAGCAGCATCCGCCCGAGCGACGCGCCCCGAATGAGAATCAGGCCGCCGGCGCCAAGTACTCGCCCCACTGCGGCATCGGGCTCTCCACGCCGCGCACGACCCAGTTGCCGCCGTGCGGTGCCGCGGGGTTGAATCGCATCCCCCAGCCCATCTCGGCCGGCGTCAGGTTGCTCTTGATGTTGTTGCAGCGCAGGCAGCAGGCCACCAGGTTGTCCCAGGTGTCCCGTCCGCCCCGCGACCGCGGCAGCACGTGGTCGATTGTCGTGGCCGACTTGCCGCAGTAGCAGCACCGGTGGTCGTCGCGGCGCAGCACGCCCCGCCGGCTGACCGGCGAGATCCGCGAGCGCGGAAGGCGCACGTACCGCGTGAGCAGAATCACGCTCGGCCGCTCCCAGGCTCCGGAGGCGGCGAAAACCGGATGCCCCCGATCACTTTCGACGACCGTCGCTTTGTTGTTCATGACCAGAATCAGTGCCCGCTTGAATGACACCACGGCGAGGGGCTCGTACCCCGCGTTGAGAACCAGTGTGCGCATGCGCTCCCTTTCGAAAACGGCTGGACGGCTTCCAGCCATTCGAACTGCTTTCTAGGTGTGATGCGATACGAAGTGAGCAGGCAAACAAAAAAGGGCGCTGTCACAATGACAACGCCCCCGGGGCCACGGTGTGGCTCTGGTCTATTTGACTGCTGTGCCGCCGCGCGAAGCAGCCGCGCTGATCCATGGTGTGGATCGTGCGTTGCTCGCTCATTGGCTCTCCCGATCTTTCGATCTTCCGCAAAACATCAGGGCATCAGGTTAACTCACAATTGGCGCGTCACGAAGTCGTGGCGCGCCAATCAAGAGGGCTGTTACCGAATGTTCAGACTCACGTCGTCACATCCGGATGCCTATATGCCGAGGCGAACGATGTAGTAGTCGCTGGTCCAAATCGGCTGGATGCGCACGGACGCACCCTCATAGGGCGCGTGCAGGATGTTGCCGTTGCCGGCATAGAACCCGTCGTGGCCATCCATGATCACCAAGTCGCCCGGACGAGCGTCGGCCTCGGAGATGCGCACGCCCGCTGCTCCCTGACCCGTCGACGAGTGCGGCAGGCTGATGCCGAACTGCGCGTAGACATACATGACGAAGCCGGAGCAGTCGAAGCCGGCCGGGGTGGCACCGCCGTAGACGTAGGGCACGCCCTGGTATTGCGAGGCCACGCTGAAGACCGAGCCGAGATCGTAGTTCGGGTACGACGGGTTCGCGAGGAAGTCGGAGACCGACGGACCGGAGTAGGAAGCTGCGTACGAGGTCATCGCGGCGGCAGCGCTCTGTCGGCGTGCTTCGGCGGCAGCGGCTTCCTGTGCGGCAGCCGACGCTGCGGCAAGCTCGGCTTCGGTGGTCGCGGTGAATCCGTCGCGGGCGACCGTGACACTGGCCGCCTTCGCATCGACAGTGACGTTCTGAGCTGCAGCCTGGCTGAGCTCCGTCGACGCCGTGGTACCGAACTGGGTTTCGTTGCTGCCCGGCGCGAATGCGTAGGCGGGGAGCGCCATGGTGGCGACGAGGCCGCCGGCCAGGGTCATCACAACGAGATTGCCGAGGCTTCCGCGTCGCCTCGAGAGGCGAGGGCGAGCCTTCTGGGGCGCAGCAGTCGTAGTCGCTGCCGCGCGGGTGGTGTCGGGTTTTTCAGTTATCGCTGTTCCACGTCGGGACAGGTTTTTACCTAATTCAGCCAAAGTTGTAACCTCCGGCGCCTCTGCAACACTAGGTAGTTGCCCCGTCCAATGCGCTAATCGCGTGTGTTTCCGAGATTCAAGAGACGGGCCGAGGAGGCGTCTTGATTCGGGTCCTTTGACCGGCTTCTGGTCTGTGGGACATCCAAGAGGCTACGGGAGCTACACCGATTTGTCACGTTCATGGGCTAAATCGCTCACGAAATGGTAACGAATTGACACCAATTCGGGGGCCGAAGGCGACTGGCTAGACCGTTTCAGGGGTTGTTACGAAGATGTGACTTGCCATCTCATTGGGCAGTTCCAGCCCCTCGCCGAAGCCGTCAACCTGCACCAGCACGTAGGAGCCGGCTGCCGAGAACACGCCGGTCGCACCGGGGAGAACTCCCGACTGCTTGAGCTGGGCGAGAAGTTCCGATTCGAACTGCACGGGTTCGCCCATGCGACGGATGACCGCGGTCACGGGGCCATCTGCCGCCGCGACGACACTGACCACGTTGGTGACGCCGCTCATGAATGCCGACGCAGCAGGCTGCCCGAGCTCTTCGAGACCCGGAATCGGGTTGCCATAGGGAGATTCGGTCGGGTGGCCGAGAATCTCAAGAATCTTGCGTTCGACCTTCTCGCTCATCACGTGCTCCCAGCGGCAAGCTTCGTCGTGAACGAACTCCCACTCGAGGCCGATGATGTCGCTGAGGAGTCGCTCGGCGAGACGGTGCTTGCGCATCACGTGCACCGCTTTGCTGCGGCCCGCCTCTGTCAGCTCAAGGTGGCGGTCGCCGGAGACCACGACGAGGCCGTCGCGCTCCATACGTGCAACGGTCTGTGACACGGTCGGACCCGAGTGTCCCAGGCGCTCTGAAATGCGAGCGCGCAGAGGAATGATGTTCTCTTCCTCGAGATCGAGAATTGTACGCAGGTACATTTCAGTCGTGTCAATGAGGTCTGTCATCCCCAACCTCCAGCTTTGTTAAGTCCGCGCATACCCGATAGCGCAACGTATCAAGCTTAGCCGCCGCGTGTGGGCAACTAGAATCGCGGTATGCCGGATCTGACCATTCCCTCTGAACTGCTGCCCATCGACGGACGATTTGGCTGCGGCCCGTCCAAAGTGCGTCCCGAGCAGCTTCGCCACCTGACCGAATTCGGTGCCAGCATCCTCGGCACCTCACACCGTCAGGCGCCGGTCAAAGACCTCGTCGGACGCGTGCGCACCGGTCTCTCCGACCTGTTCCGCGCCCCCGAAGGCTACGAAGTCATCATCGGCAACGGCGGGTCGACCGCGTTCTGGGATGCCGCAGCCTTCTCCCTGATCGAACGACGCAGCCAGAACCTCGTCTTCGGCGAGTTCGGCGGCAAGTTCGCCGCAGCGGCCACCACTCCGTTCCTCGAAGCCCCCGACGTCATCAACGCCCCGGCCGGCTCGCGCAGCGAGTTCGTCGTCACCCCCGGCATCGATGTCTACGCCTGGCCGCAGAACGAAACCTCGACGGGCGTCATGGCGCCGATCACCCGGGTGGCCGGCGACGAGGGCGCCCTGACCGTCATCGACGCGACGAGCGCCGCCGCCGGAATCGACTTCGACGCAGCACAGGCGGATGTCTATTACTTCGCTCCGCAGAAGAACCTCGCCTCCGACGGCGGGCTCTGGTTCGCTCTCTTCTCCCCAGCTGCCATCGAGCGGGTCATGCGCATCGCGGCCAGCGGACGGTACATTCCCGAGTTCCTCAGCCTCAAGAACGCCATCGACAACTCACGCCTCAACCAGACGCTGAACACACCGGCACTGTCCACGCTGCTGCTGCTCGAAAACCAGCTCGATTGGATCGACGGCAACGGCGGACTCGCCTGGGCGTCGGCTCGCACGCAGGAGTCCTCGTCGATCCTCTACGACTGGGCCGAGCGCGTCGACTACGCGACCCCCTATGTGAGCGAGAAGGCACACCGTTCGCAGGTCGTCGTCACGATCGACTTCGATGACCGCATCGACGCCGCAGCGATCGCGAAGACGCTTCGCGCCAACGGCATCGTCGACACCGAGCCCTACCGCAAGCTCGGCCGCAACCAGTTGCGCGTCGCAACGTTCACCGCGATCGACCCGTCAGATGTGCGAAAGCTCGTCGGCTCGATCGAATACGTCGTCGACCAGCTGGGTCGTTAGGCAGATCGGGACGTCTCATGCGCTTGTGGTTGAAAGACAGCGAGAGACGTCCCGATCCCCTGCCCGCGCGTACTGACGCGCGCAAGGCTTACTTCGCCGGCACGGTGGCCTGGCTTGTCGCCGCCGTGATCGTGTTCAGCGTGCGCGCCGAACTCGACGCCGCAGGGCTCGGCTGGTGGCTATGGTGCACCCTGATCGGTTTGGGACTCGGACTAGCCGGGCTGGCCTGGGTTCAGTTCCGTCGACGATAGTTCGGCTTCATCAGTGAAATCCGTCGGATTGAGGAGGCCGTCCGCGGCCGTCTCGAAATCGATTCCGTCGAGAGCGTCGTCACCGTCGTCGTCGAAGTCGTCGTGATCGAGAGCGTCCTCATCGAGGGCGTCGTCCGCGTCATCGTCATCGTCGTGACTTTCGTCGTCGAAGTCATCAGATTCGTCAGAATCCTCGTTCTCAGAGTCGTCGTCAGCATCATCGTCGTCTGCGTCGTCGTCGGCATCGTCGTCGGCGCCTTCCAGCGCCTCCTGCGCGGCGGCCAGCTCCTGCGCGGTGCGGTGCTCGGCCAGTCGGTCAGACCACGGCACCCATTCCGGCGCGAGCAATGCGTCGTTGCCGGGCATCAGCTCGGTCTCCAGCACCGTCGGAGCGGCATCCTGATCGATGCGCGACAGCGTCACCGTCCAGTGCCAGCCCGGGTAACCGGTCAGCAGGCAGTCGAACAGCAATGACAGAACATGCTCGTCTTCGACGATGTGGCCGACAGGCTCGCCGATCGTGTCGGCCGGCGTGATCTGGGTCAGCGCGGCGCGCGCGACGTCGACGGCGGCGAGAAGTGCCTCGTCGGCAACGATCGATGCCTGCTCGTCATCACGCATCGAGTTCCTCGGCAACCTTGCGCAGCATCGCTGCGATCGTGCGGCTGTGCGCGCTGTCGGGGTAGCGGCCGCGGCGCAGGTTCGCGCCGATGCCGTCAAGCAGCTTGACGAGGTCTTCGACGATGATCGCCATGTCGTCGGCCGGCTTGCGGCTCATCTTGGCCAGGCTCGGCGGCGCTTCGAGCACACGCACAGACAGAGCCTGAGCGCCGCGCTTTCCGTCGGCGATTCCGAACTCCAGTTTCGAGCCCGCTTTGACGGTCACTCCCGCAGGAAGCGCGGATGCGTGAAGGAAAACTTCCTGGCCGTCATCAGAACTGATGAAACCAAAACCCTTTTCCTCGTCGTAAAACTTGACTTTGCCGGTGGGCATGTGAACCTCGCTGAAATTCGGGCGCGCTGAAATGCACGTCTTCTTGACCCAGCTTATTCGCCTTCCGCGGCTCTGTGCCCGTTATCCTTGGACTGTGACCAATCAACCCCCGCCGAGTCCGCAACGGATCGACCGCATCATGGCCTACATGGTTGCGGGTGTGGTCGGTGTCTCGATCCTCGCCTTCTTCGCCATGATCGCCGGTACCGCCGCAGGCGTCGGAGCCAATGACGGCTTCAGCCAGGGCGTGTGGCCGTTCGTCATCATGCTTCCGCTGTTCGGCCTCCCCCTCGGCTTCGTGTTGATCATCGCCCTCCTGGTGATCAGCACTGTTCGCCGCAGCCGCCACACTCGAGCGAACAAAAACTAACGGCCATGCTCACGCTCGCGTCGCGTCTTCGTGCATTGGATGACGCGGCGTTGCGCCGTGCCATCGAGGCCCGCCTGGTCTCCCCAACCGGTATCAAAGACTTCTTCGACCTGGCCGAGGCGCTTCTCGATCCCGTCGCCATCCAGAACGCGCTCGCCCATCTCGACCGTTCGACGCTCGCGGTGCTCGCCATCGCCGGCGAGACCCCCGTGTCCGACGACGGCGCGAGCGAGGAGTCGGCCGGCGCTGCGCTGGCGGGCCCCGTGATGGATGCCGCCGACCACGCCGACGCCACCGCCTTCGCCCCGACCACGGCCGAGATCGCCGCCCGACTCAGCATTCTCGGCGAGCGAGCGATTCCGGCCTCCCAGGTCGAGGCGGCCGCCACCCAACTCGACGCCCTGCTGTTGGCGATCTATTCCGACGGGCGCCTGAAACCGTATGACGCAGTGAGCGCCCACCTGGCGAGCTGGCCGGCACAGGGGTTGCCCAGCGCGCTGATGCTCGCCTCCGTTGCGGCACCGCCGTCATTCGCCCCGCCCACCGATACCGATGCTGCGTTCACCACGAATCTGGCCGCCGAGCGCGCGTTCACCGCGGTATCGTCACTCGCCGAACTGGTCAGCGAGATCTCCCGCGAGCCTGTGCACGAACTCAGTCGCGGCGGGCTCGGACTGCCCGATACCAAGCGTCTGGCGGCAGCGGCCGCCATCGAGGTCGAAGCCGTTCCGACCCTCGTCGCTCTCACCGCGCGCGCCGAACTCATCGCCAAAGAACTGGGCTATTGGCGTCAAACCGAACTCGGCGAGGCCTGGCTCATGGGCAGCACCGCCCACCGCTGGTCGACCCTGGCCGCCTCGTGGCGTGCGTCATTGCCGACCGATGTGCTCGACATCCTTCCCGCTCAGGCCGGTGTCTTCTGGGACGGCGAGTTGCGCGACTTTCTCGGCTGGCTCTATCCGGCCGGCGGAACCTGGCTCGACGACCGCGTCACCGCCGTGCAGGCGGAGGCCGAGTTCATCGGAATCACCGCGCATCACACCACCAGCGCTGCCGGCGCCGCCGTGCTCGCCGGTGCTTTCGATGAGGCAGTCGCCATCATGGAGGGCTCGCTGCCGGCCGAGGTCGGCGCCGTCTACCTGCAGCACGATCTTTCAATCGTGTCGCCCGGCCCCCTGGCCCCGTCGATCGACGCCCGCTTGCGCGCGCTGGCCGATGTCGAGAGCCGCGAACTGGCCTCGAGCTACCGCATCACCGCCGCATCGGTGAATCGTGCGCTGGCCGGCGGCGAGACCGCCGAAACGCTGCTGGAATTTTTGCGCTCCATCTCGCTGACCGGCATCCCCCAGCCCCTGGACTACCTCATTCGAGAATCGGCGTCCCGGTACGGTCGCGTTCGGGTGCTGCCGGCCTCGGCCGGCGACGCCCCGGTGCAAGCTGTGGTGCGCTCGGATGATCCGGCACTGCTCGGCACCATCGAGGTCGACCAGACGCTGACCCCGCTCGGGCTCCACCGCATCAGCTCCGATCGCCTGGGCAGCAGGTTTCCCGTCGATGTCGTGTTCTGGGCGTTGAGCGATTCCCGTTATCCGGTCGCTGCCGAGAACGAGGCGGGCGAGATTGTTCATGTGCGCCGGGTTCCGCTCGCGCAGAAGGCCCCCGTCGTCGCCTCCGACCCGGCGGTCGACTTGGTCGAGCGGTTGCGTACGAGTGACGGTGGTGAGGGCAAGGCCGCCGGGGCGTGGCTGGCCCGCCAACTCGATGCGGCAATCAGAACGAAGCAGACGATCACCGTGAGCATCGCGATGCCCGGTGGGGTGGTCGTCGACTACCTGCTCGAACCGGCCAGCGTCGGCGGCGGGCGCTTTCGGGCTAGAGATCGACGCGCAGACATCGAGCGCACGCTCCCGATTTCGAGCATCGTCAGCATTTCGCCGGCACCCTAACCCCGCGCCCCGCGTCGAGCCTCTTGCCGAGCCGCGCGGCAATTCGCGCGCCCTGCCTCCGTCACGCCTGCGGCGGGCGTAGGATTGACCGCTATGTCTGACGGACCACTGATCGTCCAAAGCGACCGCACCGTGTTGCTCGAAGTTGCACACCCGCTCGCTGAAGACGCACGCCATGATCTCGCCATTTTCGCCGAGTTGGAACGCGCGCCAGAGCACATCCACACCTACCGGATCACCCGGCTCGGCCTGTGGAACGCACGCGCTGCCGGGCATGACGCGGCAGACATGCTGGCGACGCTCGAGAAGTACTCCAAGTTCGCCATTCCCCAGACGGTGTCGGTCGATATCACCGAGACCGTCGGCCGGTACGGCCGGCTGGTGATCGACCGAGATCCCGAGGGCGCATTGATTCTGCGCAGCACCGATCAGGCGGTGCTCACCGAGATTTCGGGAGCCAAGCGGATCGCCCCGCTGTTGATCGGGCATCCGACACCCGACTCATATCTCGTCGAGGCGTGGGCACGCGGACAGCTCAAGCAGGAGCTCGTCAAGATCGGCTGGCCGGCCGAGGACTTAGCCGGTTACACGCCGGGCACCCCGCATCCGATCGACCTGGTCGAAGACGGCTGGGCCTTGCGCGACTACCAGAACAAGGCCGTCTCGAACTTTTTCGAGGGAGGTTCCGGCGTTGTCGTGCTGCCCTGCGGCGCCGGAAAGACCCTCGTCGGCGCCGGCGCGATGGCGACGGCGAAAACCAACACCTTGATCCTCGTGACGAACACCGTTTCGGCCCGGCAGTGGCGCGATGAGCTGCTCAAGCGCACCACCCTGACCCCCGACGAGATCGGCGAGTATTCGGGTCAGGTGAAGGAGGTCAAGCCGGTCACCATCGCGACCTACCAAATCTTGACGGCGAAGCGCAAAGGCGAATACGCCCACCTGGCCCTGCTCGATGCGATGGACTGGGGGCTCGTCGTCTATGACGAAGTGCACCTGCTTCCGGCGCCGGTGTTCAAGCTGACCGCCGAGCTGCAGGCCCGGCGTCGCCTTGGCCTCACCGCCACTCTCGTGCGCGAAGACGGCCGGGAGGGCGACGTGTTCAGCCTGATCGGGCCGAAGCGTTTCGATGCTCCGTGGAAAGAGATCGAGGCCCAGGGCTTCATCTCCCCGGCCGCCTGCTACGAGGTGCGCATCGACCTGCCGCAATCCGAACGGCTAAGCTACGCGGCGGCGGCCGATGACGAGCGCTACCGTCTGGCCGCAACAGCGCCGGCGAAGTTGGATGTCGTCAAGCGCCTGGTCGCAAACCACCCAGGTGAGCGCATCCTGGTGATCGGGCAATACCTCGACCAGATCGACGAGCTGGCCGAGGCGCTGGGCGCCCCCAAGCTGACCGGATCGACGCCCGTCGACGAACGCGAGCGCCTGTTCCAGGCGTTTCGGGTCGGTGAGGTGGAGGTGCTCGTCGTGTCGAAGGTGGCGAATTTCTCGGTCGACCTGCCCGAAGCGACGGTGGCCATCCAGGTGTCGGGATCATTCGGTTCTCGGCAGGAGGAGGCGCAGCGTCTCGGGCGCCTGCTGCGCCCGAAGGAGTCGGGCCTCACCGCCAATTTCTACACCCTCGTCGCACGCGACACCATCGATCAGGACTTCGCCCAGAACCGGCAGCGATTCTTGGCCGAGCAGGGCTACAGCTACACGATTCTCGACGCGCACAGTCTCGCCGAGGTCTAGCGAGCCGTCTCGCCGCAGGCTCGGCCAATGAAGCGCGCCTGCCGACCACCGGACGGTCGGGTGCCTTTTTTGCTAATGAACTTCAGGCTCATATGACCCTGAAGTTCATTAGCGAAAAAAGCTAACCCCGCCTCGCCGGCGGTCGAGCCTGTCGAGACCTCCGCCGGCCAATCCTCGAACGCGACCAAACGACCCGAGATCGCCTCACCAGATCTCGACAAGCTCGATCAACGGGCAGCTCGATCAACGCGGCTCGTCGATCAACGCGGCTCCTCGATCAACGAGACGGCTAGCGCGCCCGGGCATACCGCAGAAAGAGCATGTCCCCGGCCGCGAACGAGTGCAGCAGGCGCATCGGTCGCGGCGTCGCCGCGGCGCTCACCGCGATGCGTCCGGCCGGGCCGCCGTCGAGCGCCGGGCTGAGGCTCAGGCAGAGTTCATCGACGCAATCGGCGGCGATCAGGTCGCCGAAGAGGTGCGGACCGCCCTCGCAGAGCACCTGGCGCAGTCCACGTTCGGTGAACTCGGCGAGCATCTGCCGTGGATCCACCGCGTGCTCTCCCGCGATCACGAGGTCGGCGACCTCGGCGAGCGCCGCCCGCCGGTCCGCCGGAGCCGCCGCGTGAGTGACCACGAGTGGCCGGGTCACCGCCTCGGCGAAGAACGGATGCCCCGGGTCGATCTCGAGCCGCGCCGAGACGATCGCGAGCGCGGGCTGCTCTGGCAATCCCTGCGAGACCCGCCAGGCCGCATCCGCCGCTTCGAGTCTCACCCCGCCGTAGCCCTCGGCACGCACTGTGCCGGCGCCGACCAGGATCACGTCGGTCAGCATCCGCAGGGTGTCGAAGACCTTCTTGTCGTCGGCGTTGTTCAGCCCGCCGCTCAACCCGTCACGCGTTGCCGCGCCGTCGAGCGTGGCGATGAAGTTCATCCGCACGCTCGGTGTCGAGCGGTCGGCTATCCGGTAGTTCTCGAGCAGTTCGTCGCGGTTCAGCATGGGAAGCGCTTTAGGTCTGGTTGTGGCGTAGGTAAGCCGGTTCGCGAAATCCGAGAATCGCCTCCGTCATCCGCACCGCGTCGACGGCGGCGCGCACATTGTGCATCCGCACGATGCGGGCACCTTGAAGAATGCACACGACGGCAGCAGCGATCGACCCGTCGACCCGCTCACCGCGCTCCCGGTCGAGCGTCTCGCCGATGAAGTCCTTGTTCGACACCGCGGCCAGCACGGGCAGCCCGATGTCGGCGATCTCCCCGAGCCGACGGGTGAGCTCAAGCGAGTGGAGCGTGTTTTTGTTGAGGTCATGGCCGGGATCGATCACGATACGTTCGAGCGGCACTCCGCGGGAGACGGCGAGATCGACTCGCTGCCGCAGAAACGCGGCCACCTCGGTGACGACGTCGTCGTAGTGCGGCGCCGGGTACGGCATCCGCGGCTTGGCCAGGCTGTGGGTGATCACGAGTGTTGCCTCGCTGTCGGCGACGACGTCGGCCATTGCCGGGTCGTGAACACCGGTCGTGTCGTTGATCACCTGGGCCCCGGCGGCGATTCCGGCCCGGGCGACCTCCGGGTGAAAGGTGTCGACCGAGATGATGGCCCCGGCGTCCTGCAGTCCCTCGATCACCGGCACTACCCGGTCGATCTCCTCACTGACCGGGATCGCTGGACCCGGCGCGAACTTCGCCCCGCCGATGTCGACCCAGTCAGCACCATCGAGAACCGCTTGGCGAGCGGATGCGACCGCAGCGTCGAGCGCGAACGTCGCGCCCTGATCGTAGAACGAGTCCGGGGTGCGGTTGATGATCGCCATCACCGCCACCTCGCGGGAGAAGTCGAAGACTCGCCCGCCGATGGTGCGCTGCGGGTGGATCAGGTCGGGAAGCACGATTCCCGACGTGGTGACTGCACTGGTCAAACCCTGCTCCTAACCGGTCGGGGAGGCCAATTGGTCCTCCAGTGCAATGCTCTCATCCGCCAGGCGTTCCGGGTCGACCTGCACGCCGGTCCTGATGAAACGTTGAACGGTCTCATTGACGTCCCACACGTTCACGTTCATCCCGGCGACCACCCGCCCGTCGGCGATCCAGAAGGCGATGAATTCCCGAGCGGCAGTGTCGCCGCGGAACACCACCTGGGCGTTCTGGGCCAGCTCGCCGTAGCCCGAATACTCCATGCCGAGGTCGAACTGGTCGGTGTAGAAGTAGGGAATCTCGTCGTAGCTGACGACGGCGCCGGCCATCGACCGGCCGGCTTCACGTCCGGCGTTCTCGGCGTTGGCCCAGTGTTCGATCCGCAACGGATGCCCGAGCACCGGGTGAAACACGCTGGCCACATCGCCGACGGCGAAAATGTCGGGATCGAGAGTGCGGAAGGAAGCGTCGACGACGATTCCGTTCGCGACGGCCAGACCGGCATCCTGCGCCAGCGCCACGTTCGGAACCGCCCCGATCCCGACCACGACCACCTCCGCCGGCACGACTTCACCGGTGTCGAGCTGCACTCCGGTGACGCCGTTCGAATCGCCGAGCAGGGCGCTCACCCCGGTCTCCATCCGCACGGTGACGCCGTTGTCCCGGTGCAGCCGGCCGAAGACCGCTCCCGCCTCGTCGCCGATCGCCACGTTCAGCGGCACGGTTTCGCGGCCGAGCACCGTCACCGTGTTGTCATAGCCGCGGGCGGCCGAGGCCACTTCGAGGCCGATCCAACCGGCCCCGACAATAACGACGTTCCGCAGCCCAGGCTCCAACCATTCGCGCAGATGCGTCGACTCCCCGATCGTGCGCAGGTGATGCACCCCGATCAGATCGGCGCCCGGCCCGGGAAACCGCCGCGAGGCGGCACCCGTCGCGAGCAGCAGCTTGTCGTAGTGAAGCGTCTGGCCATCGTCGAGGCTGAGTTCGTGGCTGTCCGGCGACAGTTTCACTGCGGTGCGCCCCGGCACCAGCTCAACTCTCTGTTCGGCGTACCACTCGCCCGGATGCACCAGAGGGCCGTCCTCCTCCATCGCCCCGGTGAGGTACTCCTTCGACAGGGGCGGCCGGATGTAGGGCAGCGAGTCTTCGGAACCGATGAGCAGGATGCGCCCGTCGAAGCCTTCGCCTCGCATCCCTTCGGCGGCGCGAGCGCCGGAGAGCCCCGCGCCCACGATGATGAATGTCTGATCGGTGCTCATGCGGAGTCTCTTCTCTCTGACCGGGGTTGTTCAGGTGCGCAATCAGGCGCGCAATCAGGCGCGCAGTCCGCAGAGGGCGAAGAACTCGTCCCGGGTGCGCTGATCATCACGGATGGAACCGTGCACCGCGCTGGTGGTCGTGCGACTTCCCGACACCTGAGCGCCGCGCAGCGACATGCAGAGATGCTCGGCCTCGATCACGACCCCGACGCCGCGCGGCGCCAGCTCGCTCTGCAACCAGTCGGCCACCTGCTTGGTCAGGCGCTCCTGCACCTGCAGGTCACGGGCGAAGAATTCCAGCACCCGGGCGAATTTCGACAGACCGAGGATGCGGTCCCCGGGCAGGTAGCCGATGTGCGCGACCCCCTGGAACGGCAACAGGTGGTGCTCGCAGAGCGAGTGGAACGGGATGTCCCGCACCACGACGAGCTCGTCGTACCCCTCGTCGTTCGGAAAGGTAGTCAGCGCGAAGTCCTGCGGCGTGAGCATCTCGATGAAGGCGTCGGCCACCCGTCTGGGGGTTTCGGCCAGGTGCGGATTGCCGGTGTCGCGCCCGAGAGCGGCGAGCAAGTCGGCGACGGCCGCCGCCGCCTTCACGCGGTCGATCGTGCTCGTTGATTCGACCCGGTGCAGTGGCGACGGATGCCGCCCACCACCGGGAGGCTTCACTGGCTGTTCTGCGAGTGTCATGAGGGACCTTTCCGCGCTGATATCTCGACGCTAGATCCGCAGAAGTCTTTTGTCAAGATCCATGCTTTTTAGAGTAGTATTCAGTCATGAACCACTCAGCACCCGTCGATTCAGCGGTTGGCGGCCCGGCAGCGCTCTCTGCGCGCGTGGCGGCGGTCAGCGCGCTGTCCGATCCGGCGCGGCGTACGCTTTTCGATCTGGTCTCCCGCAGCGCCGAGTCGGTCACCCGCGACGCCGCCGCCGAAGCGACAGGGCTTTCGCGCAGCACCACGGCATTTCACCTGGACCGCCTCGCCGAACTCGGCCTCGTCGAGGTGGAGTACAAACGCCTGAGCGGGCGCAGCGGGCCCGGCGCCGGGCGCCCGGCGAAGCTCTACCGCCGCGCCGCAACGGAGCTCACCGTCTCGGTGCCGGAGCGTCACTACGACCTGGTCGGCGACGTGCTCGCGAGTGCGATCGAGTTGTCTGGCGCATCCGGCCAACCGGTTCACGATGCCCTCCGCAGTGTCGCCCAGGTCAAGGGCAGTCAGGCCGGCCGGGCGGCGACGTCACTGCCGGAAGCGCTTGAGCAGAACGGTTTCGAGCCGTGCGCCGACGGCGACGACCTGATCTTCGGCAACTGCCCGTTCCACCGCCTGGCGCAGGATCATACCGACATCGTCTGCGCCCTCAACTTCGAATTCGTCACCGGACTGGCCGCCGGTGCGGGCGACGACGCACACACCGTGCTCAGTGATCCAGGGGCCGGGCGCTGCTGTGTTCGCATCAGCCCTCGCACAGCGGGCGCATAGCTGCCGCAGTGGGGTGCCCCAGGCACTCCCAGCTAAGTTTCAGCTAACGCGCAGATACTGTGGTTATGACTGATGGCCCCCGCATTCTCATTGTCGACGACGAGCCCAACATCCGGGATCTTCTCACCACAAGCCTCCGCTTCGCCGGTTTCGCCGTGCGTGCGGTCGGCAACGGCGCACAGGCAATCTCCGCTGTGCTGGAAGAAGAGCCCGACCTCATCATCCTCGACGTTATGCTGCCTGACATGAACGGTTTCGGCGTGACCAAGCGCCTGCGTTCGGCCGGTTACACGGCCCCCATCCTGTTCCTCACGGCGAAGGACGACACGGAAGACAAGATCACCGGTCTTACCGTCGGTGGCGATGACTATGTCACCAAGCCGTTCAGCCTCGACGAGATCGTCGCGCGCATCAAGGCGATCCTGCGACGCACCATGCAGGCCGACGAAGATGCCGTCATCCGCGCCGGCGAACTCACCATGGATCAGGACACCCACGAGGTACTCGTCGGCGACGTTCCGATTGAGCTCTCCCCCACCGAGTTCAAGTTGTTGCGCTACCTGATGCTGAACCCCAACCGGGTTCTGTCGAAGGCGCAGATTCTCGATCACGTCTGGGAGTACGACTTCAACGGCGACGCCGGAATCGTCGAGTCCTACATCTCCTACTTGCGCCGCAAGGTCGACGCCCACTCGAGCGAGCCGCTGATTCAGACCAAGCGTGGCTTCGGGTACATGCTCAAGGCAACCAAGGCATAGTCCCAGAATCCACTCCTAAACTGGGGGCCTGATGCACGAGTCACTCACCCAGCGGTGGAACCGCGTTTCCCTCCGCTCAAAAATCACCGGCGTGACCGTGCTGATGCTGACGCTCGGACTTCTGGTCTCCGGCATCGGCACCATGGTGATGCTGCGCCAAAATGTCACGCAGCAGGTGGATGCGCAGCTGCAGAGCGAGGCGCAGACCGCGCTCACTTCGACGACGGCCGGCGCTCTCACGCAAGACAGCGCCGACGGCGTCGCGTCGGACTACTACGTGGCCTTGTATGACGAGAGCGGCGTGCTGCGGTACCACACCTGGCATGACCGGCCGAAGTCCGAACTGCCCGAGGTCACCATTCCGATGGACCTGCAGTCGGTCAACGAACTCGACGGCGCCATCCTCACCCTGCACAACGAGGCGCACGACACCACGTTCCACGCTGTCGCCGTGCCCTTTGTGATCAGCCCGCAGGGAACATACGGAACCCTGCTCATGGCCGTCTCGCTCAAACCGACCGACAACACGATGGCCACGTACCTGACCATTTTTCTCGGCTTCGGGCTCGGCGTCGTCATCGTCGGCGCGCTGCTGACCCGGCTGCTCGTCACGACCACCTTCGCGCCGTTGCGGGAGGTGGAGCGCACCGCTGCGGCTATCGCCGATGGTGACTTCAGCCAACGACTCGGTGGCGCAACCCCGAACACCGAAGTCGGCCGGCTCAACAGATCCCTGAACACCATGCTCAGTCGAATCGATCGGGCCTTCAAAGATCGAGCGCGCACCATCGATCAGATGCGACGATTCGTCGGCGACGCCAGCCACGAGCTGCGCACTCCCCTCGTCTCCGTGCGCGGCTATGCCGAGCTCTATCGGATGGGCGCACTGCAGACCCCCGAAGAGGTCGCGCAGGCGATGGAACGCATCGAAAAAGAAGCGATCCGAATGGGTGGCCTCGTCGAGGACCTGCTTGAGTTGGCGCGCCTCGATGAAGCGAAACCGCTGAAATTGGCTCCTGTCGATCTCATGCCATTGGCCCGCGACGCAGCGCTCGATGCGATGGCGCAGTCGCCCGGCCGTGTGGTCACCGTTGTCACGGCGACCCCGACCGAATTCGTCGACACCGTCGAGATGGATGCGATCGATCTGGCGCACTCCACCGGCGAGGTGATGCCGCTCAACTCTGTGAAGCCGGCCGCATCCGTCGCACCGAGCCCGGCGAAGTCACCAGCGGGGCGAGCGCAGTCCGCAGCGGGGAAAGCCCAGTCCGCATCAGGGAAAGCACAGTCCGCAGCAGCGCGCGCTCAGACTGTGGCTCCGCCAACCGGAGCGATCTCGTTCGGCGCCACTCTCGCCCGGCTGCGCACGCGCAAACCGCGCAAGGTCGATGGCCCGATCGCTCTGGCCTCACCGCCCGTCGAACCCGAGCCGCCGGCTGTTCCCGCGGTGATCATGGCGGAGGAGAACAAGATCCGTCAGGTGATCACCAACCTGATGGGCAATGCCTTGCGGTTCACCTCGCCCGACAGCCCGATCGAACTTGAGGTTGCCGTCGACCGTCGCAACCAGCGCGCGTCGGTGGCCGTGATCGACCACGGTGAAGGTATCCCGCCGCAGATTCGCGAGAAGATCTTCCAGCGCTTCTGGCGTGCCGACACCTCCCGCGCCCGGGAGACCGGAGGCAGCGGTCTCGGCCTGGCGATCGTCGCCTCCATCGTGGCCGGCCACAATGGAACCGTCGAAGTGCTCGAGACTCCGGGCGGCGGCGCCACCTTCCGGATCTGGTTCCCGCTCGCCGATTCACCGAACGCTCCGCGCCCGCTGATGACCACCCCGCGCAACTAACGGAACGATCCTCCCCCACGCATCGCTGGAGGGACTGTGCACGGATGCCGCCCCGCGGCGTCCGTGCCGCTTGCCCTCGCCGTAACCTGACCTGCATCCCGCATTCCGCGAGAGACGACAGGAGCATCATGACTCGGTATCAGGTAGATAGTGAGGCCGTCCTCGGAACGACGACGGCGGTGCGCGGTTCGATTGTGCGCATTCAGGGCGAGGTCAGCGGGCTGCTCGCCCAGCTCACCAACCTGGAGGCGTCGTGGTCGGGCCAGGCCGCGACGGCGTTTCAGGGCGTGGTCGCCGAGTGGCGGTCGACTCAGAGCCTCGTCGAGCAGAGCTTGGAGTCGATCAACCACGCGTTGACCGTGGCCGGGCAGCAGTACGCCGAGATCGAGCAGGCGAATGCGCGGCTCTTCGGGCGCTGACGCGCCCCCGGTGCGCACTCAGCGACGGTCTAAGCGTCGATGACTCAGGCTGCTGCTGCCGTCGTGAGGTTCGAGACGATTGTGGCGCCGATCTCAAGAATTCGGTCGCGAGCTTGCGTTTTGTCGGGGATGATCTCGGAGGTGTTCGGCCGAACGATAGTCACCCGAACCCAGTTTCCCTGCACCGTGAGGTCAAGGATGCACTCGCGGTCGTCCCGCTGACAACTCAACGATGTGACTTCCGAATCGTCGAGCCCCACAACTGCGACGTCAACCGCTTCGCCCGACAGGATCTTTTGCTCGGCAACCTCTGCGGCCAGCCAGGAACCGTTCGGCATCGCGTGAACAGAGCCGACCACCGCATCGACAGTGGGAAGGGTGAACTCACATTTGCGCGAGTCAAGCACCTTCATCCCGAACATTGTCATTCCGCGGTGCGGGCCGTCCCAGGCGGATCCGACTCCCACCTCGGCGATCCCGGTCAATTCCTGGGCCTGTGCTTCCGTAATGAATGATTCGCAGGCTTCGGGCAGCGGAACGCTCGGGGAGATCGGCGCCCAGGCCGCGGGAAGCGCGTTCTCACCGAGTAGGGAAGCTGTGAGCGCCCCCATGACTGGCTGGATCAGCGCCTCCACCTCTTCGAGTGATCGGCCGTCCCCGACTCGGGTTCCCCAGAATTCAACCCAGTATCCGTTGACCCGGCCTTCGGAGTTGCATGACGCGTAATCGCCTTCGCCGCTGGGCGTGCATCGGGTGAGAAGCTCGTCGGCTTCGAGGTCGGGATTGTCAATAAAAGTGGGGATCTTGTAGGCATCCCAAGCTTCATCGCTGATGGGCAAGACCTTCAGCGATGCCCCGCTGAACTCGGGATTCGGGTCTCTCCAGCCCGGCGCGGGCATGTTGCCCCAGCTGCAAAACAATGCACCGGCATTTCGCGGGACCGCGGTCAATGGTGAGCTGAGGGTGGGGTCGAGCATTGTCGGCATCGCCACAACGCCCGGAGCAAAGATCTGCTCGGCAACATCTGAAGAGATGACGTCGTCGCAGGTGAGTGACATGCGCGGCTCTGGCTTGTCGATCACGGGCTCGGCCGTTGGGACCGGTGCCGGATCCCCGGTCGAAGCCCGTGGCGTCGACGGCGTCGCTGAGCATCCGGCCACCCCGCAGACAATCAGGATGGCTAAAGCTGTCAGGATCCCCGCGTTTTTCCCCATCTGCACAGCGTAACGTTCACACTCCGACCGAATGATCGCTCTAGTCTTCGGCCAGCGCAGTGGCCAAGTTCAGCAGGAGCGCCGCCGAATCGCCTTGCTCGACAGTCCCGGTCGACATGCTCAGCAACACCCAGGTTCCGCGCAGGTTCATCTCCAACGAAGCAGAGGCCGGCGTCTCCGGGTGGCGTGTCATGAACGCTGAGCCTGACTCCAGCCCGGCGATCTCGACCGCCTCGACCGTGTCGGAGAGAACCGCCTGATCCCGGGCAGCAGCGAATCGGTCACCCGATTCCGGCAGAGTGAGGATCCTGCCGCTCCGCCCACCACCTTCGGGCGCGATTCCACACACCAGACCGCGTGCGCTCACAATTTCACCGAGCTCCACGTTGCTGGGAGAGTAGTAGAACCCGGTGGTGAACGTCGCGCCGGGCACATTGAGAGCCTCCCCGACCGTTTCGGGACTCACGAACTCCTCGCAGCTCGTCGGCCACGACTCAGCCGAAGCCGGCCAGACTGGATCCACGCTCGGCGCCAACGCCGTCACTGCCGCAATGACCGAATCGAAGACCGGCTGCGCGGCAGGCGGCGCTCCCTCGGCCCCCATCGTGTCTGCTCCAAAGATCGTGGCTTCCATCCAGTACTCGCCCACGATGCCTCTCACGGCGCAAATCTCGGCGTCGCAGCTGCCGATCGGAGCACCCATCGGAGTGCCACCGAGTTCAACGCTTCTCCGTTCGTCGATGGCGACCGCACGGGGAACAACATTGACGATCAGTACCCTGCGCTCGTCGCCCTCACCGGCGCCCCAGATGCATAAGAGTGAGCCCGAGTTCTCGGCGGCGGCCCGCCCCAGCCCGCCCTGACCGAATTCGGTCGGCTGGTATCCCGCCAGCAGCGGCTCGTCGAACACCGCATCAATTGCCGATTGAGACACAATCTGCTCGCAGGTTGTCGGCACGAGTTGCACCGGCCAAGCCGGATTGGCGATGGGTTCCAATGTCGGCGTCGGCTCGACCGTGGCTGTCGGCGTCGGCTCGGCTTCAGGAGGTCTCGCCGCGCATCCGACCACCCCGCTGACAACCAACACTGCAAGAGTTACAAGAATCCCCACGTTCTTTCTCATGGCCTCAGGCTAGCGGCAGGAACGCCCGTTCGTTGCGGAGGCTCATCTCCGATCAGCAACGATTCGCACGCGTCCGGATACAACGACGCTGGGCGCCTCCCGAAGGAGACGCCCAGCGTGTGAAACAGGTGAAGCAGGTAGCTCGGACTTAGAAGTCCATGCCGCCGGACGGGTCGCCCATCGGAGCAGCGTTCTTCTCCGGCTTGTCAGCGACAACGGCCTCGGTGGTGAGGAACAGACCAGCGATCGACGATGCGTTGAGCAGCGCGGAGCGGGTGACCTTCACCGGGTCATTGATACCGGCAGCGATCATGTCAACGTACTCACCGGTCGCGGCGTTGAGGCCGTGTCCGACGGGCAGGTTGCGCACCTTGTCTGCAACAACGCCCGGCTCCATGCCGGCGTTGAGTGCGATCTGCTTGAGCGGAGCGTCGATGGCAACGCGCACGATGTTCGCGCCGGTTGCCTCGTCGCCGACGAGGTCAAGGATTGCCTTGCTCTCGAATGCGGTCTTGCCGGCCTGGATGAGTGCAACGCCACCACCGGCGACGATGCCCTCTTCGACAGCTGCCTTCGCGTTACGAACGGCGTCCTCGATGCGGTGCTTGCGCTCCTTGAGCTCAACCTCCGTCGCGGCGCCGGCCTTGATGACAGCAACGCCACCGGCGAGCTTGGCGAGACGCTCCTGCAGCTTCTCACGGTCGTAGTCGCTGTCGGTGTTCTCGATCTCGGAACGGATCTGAGCAACGCGACCGGCGATGGCGTCGACGTCGCCGGCACCCTCAACGATGGTGGTCTCGTCCTTGGTGATGACGACCTTGCGGGCGTTACCGAGCAGGTCGAGGGTGACGTTCTCAAGCTTGAGGCCGACCTCCTCGGAGATGACCTGTGCGCCGGTGAGGATCGCGATGTCCTGCAGCTGCGCCTTGCGACGGTCGCCGAAGCCGGGAGCCTTGACGGCAACCGACTTGAAGATGCCGCGGATCTTGTTCACAACGAGCGTGGCCAGAGCCTCGCCGTCGACGTCTTCGGCGATGATGAGGAGCTGCTTGCCGCTCTGGATGACCTTGTCAACGATCGGCAGCAGGTCCTTGATGTTCGAGACCTTGGAGTTGACGATCAGGATGTAGGGGTCTTCGAAGACCGCTTCCTGACGGTCGGGGTCGGTCACGAAGTAGGCCGACAGGAAGCCCTTGTCGAAGCGCATGCCCTCGGTGAGCTCAAGCTCGGTGCCGAACGTGTTCGACTCCTCAACGGTGACAACACCTTCCTTGCCGACCTTGTCGATCGCCTCAGCGATGATCGCGCCGATTTCGGCGTCGCCGGCCGAGATGGATGCCGTGGCAGCGATCTCTTCCTTGGTTTCGATTTCCTTGGCGCTGGCGATGAGCTCGGCGATGACTGCTGCAGTCGCCTTCTCGATGCCGCGCTTGAGGCTGATCGGGTCGGCGCCGGCTGCGACGTTGCGCAGTCCTTCGCGAACCAGGGCCTGGGCGAGAACGGTAGCGGTGGTGGTGCCATCGCCAGCGACGTCGTCGGTCTTCTTAGCGACCTCCTTGACGAGCTCGGCACCGATCTTTTCGTAGGGGTCGTCGAGCTCGATCTCCTTGGCGATGGAAACGCCATCGTTGGTGATCGTGGGGGCGCCCCACTTCTTCTCCAGCACGACGTTGCGTCCACGCGGGCCGAGGGTGACCTTGACCGTGTCAGCGAGGATGTTCAGGCCGCGCTCCAGGCCGCGACGGGCCTCTTCATTGAAAGCGATGATCTTTGCCATGTGTGTTTCTCGTCCCTCCCGGACGTTCCAAAACTGTGACGGATTAGCACTCAAACGGAGAGAGTGCCAAGTCGATTCTGGCACTCAGGGGTCGAGAGTGCAAGTAAAGGGCGGCGGGTTACGGTACGAGCTCGACCGAACCGGTCTCGGTCGGAACCAGCTCGATCCAGGTGTTTCCGGCGGCGAGAGTGATCAGCGCACCGTTGTCGGCGACCAGGCGGATCAGCGAGCCGGGCGCATCCTTCGACCAGGTGGCGTGCACAGTCTTCCCCCCGGTGGAGACCCACGCTTCTCCGGAACCCACCATGATCGTCTTCGGCACCTCGCCATAGGTCCAGTCGATCCCGACGCGGAGCACGAGCAAGTTGGTCGCCTTGAGCGCATTTCCGGCGCCGTCGAGGTCGGGAGTGCCCTCTTGCGAACGCAGATAGCTGCCGCTCGCGGCGTCCCAACTCCAGCTCGGCCACCGGGCATCCGAGAATCGGCTGTTAATCGTGGTGGTCGGCACTCCGGCCACGACGGCTGAGGCCTCTGCCGGGGTTGCCGCGTAGGTGAACTGCTGAACGGGCGGCGGAAGCTCCGGGTGGAGCGCGACGAGCGCAGCGGCTTCGACGACCACGTTGTGCGGGGCGTCCTTCTCATCGATGCGATAGAACAGGCCGGTCTCATCGTCGTCGAACCTGGCGTTGACCACCGGTGTGGCCTCCATCATCGCGATGAACTTCTCTTGACCGCCCGAGTACGCGACGATTCCGCCGAGCGGGGTGATGATGTCGGGGTCCATCGGCCGAATCGACCGCACCGGGCCGACCAGGTCGGGCATGTCCGACTGCCAGACCGCCACGTAGCGAGTGAGACCGCCCTCGACGAGTTCCTCAAAGACGAGGTCGGTGCGCTCCAGGCCGATCTGCGGCCGGGCATCCTCATGGTTGTCGATCTTCACCGACAGGGCGGGTAGAGCGACGCTGCCCGGGAGCCGCGGTGTTCCGCGCAGGGGCGACAACTCGATCACCGGCTCCGGCGTGAAACTCGGGGTGGGCTTCGGCGTGCGCGTCGGCACCGGCTCGGGAGCAGCGCACGCGACAAGGAGCAGCAGAGGAATCAACGCGACCGCGCTCCAGCCGGCAAGGCGGTGCGAACGGGGGCGAGATGGGGTGCGCATCGCCATACACTAGCGCCGCCCGGCGAACCGGACGGCGCTAGACGGGGGCGCGCCCCGAAATTGATCCTTTAGGCGGGTCGCACCGATTCGGCCTGGGGCCCCTTCGCCCCGGTGCCGACATCGAACACGACCTGCTGACCCTCTTCGAGAACCTTGTATCCGTTCATGTCGATGGCGGAGTAGTGCACGAAGACGTCCTGCCCTCCCCCGTCGACAGTGATGAAGCCGAAGCCCTTTTCAGCGTTGAACCACTTCACGGTTCCGTTCGCCATCTGTTACTCCCGATTGCTGTGTTTCCGTCAGCACCTGCCTCTTGACCGTGCCGGGCCGGCCGCAGTGTCTGCGTTCACCCTGCCGGAGCGGCTTGCCTCAGTGTGAGACAGGTCAGCACCGGCAGAAATGGGCGACCAAGACCAGATACTAGCGAAATGACGCCAGAAGAGAAGGGGTTTGACGAAGCATTTTTTCTGACTGGAATGCAGAATTTACACAGCGTTCATCGGGTCGGATGTCCCCCGTTTGGGATCAACCGATCCCCAGGGAACTCCCGACTGGGCTATCCGTTGGACGCGACGTAGTCGTTTCCGACGACGACGGTCACGTCAGCGCCGGTGCCGGAAAAGGCGTCAGAAAGGCTTGTTTTCGCGCCAGGAATCGATGCCGCGACTCCCAGCGCCGCGCCTTCTAGGGACGCATCGGCGTAGTAGACGGTCGTCACGGCGACATCTTCGCTGTCGGCGTCACCGGTGTCTCCAACGGTCCAACCGGCGGACGTCAAGGTGCGACCGACGGCGGCGGCCACCCCTGTACCGGGGGTACCGTTCAGCACCGTGATGCTCAGATTCGGGTCGACGGTGGGCACCGGGGCCGGCGGCGGCGTGTCGGCCGGCGGCTCGGCAGCGGGACTTTCCGTCGGCTTCGGGGTCTCCGTCGGAGTCGCCGACGCCGTGGGAGCCTGGCTGGAGGCTGCACCCGGCAGGGCGAAGTTGAGCTTGTCGTTTTGCACGAACAGCACGGCGACGCCGGCACCGACGAGCAGCACCGTCGCACCGAACGCCCAGGCCAGCACGATCCAGCCGCGGCCCTTCTTGCCAGGTCCCCGGTGCGCGCCGACACGGTCAACGGAATGCGGAATGGAATCGAATCGATCGTTCGGTGTATTGCGAGGCATCGTCAGTCTGTTCGGTCCTTGTTCGGCAGATCATTCGATCGTGAGTAGTCAGGGGTCTGGAGAGTTCGACGCGCTCGGGCTTCCGAGCGAGCGTCACGCATCCGTTGAAGTCGTTTGATCAGCATGGGGTCGTGGGCCAGAGCGAGTGGTGAGTCGATCAGTGCGCCCAACAATTGATAGTAGCGGGCGGCCGAAAGCGAGAACTCGGCACGAATCGCCTGTTCTTTCGCGCCGACATGCTCCGACCATCGGCCTTCGAAAGCCAGAATTGCGAGGTCGCGATCAGACAAGCCCGGTTCGGTAGATGCGGGCATCGCGTCGGTGTCGGGTTCTCTCTCCACCTGTTTGCCCTCTCTCTTTTGTCGTGCGGATGTGAGGTGCCAGTGCGTCGAAATCGACAGGCTCTCTCCTTCGCCATCCTATGCGGAGCGGCCTGATTGTTCCCCGAACCCGCCACCGGTGCCGGCGACCGCGAGATGGGCTGCACGGAATGTAGTGCGGGCGCCCGGAGTTTAGTCTTGAGGGAGAGTGAGTCGCTCAAGTCGCGACTTGCAAGTGAAAGGACACAGCATGAGCTACGACGTCACGAAGTCTGAAGAGCAATGGCGCGAAGAGCTGGACGACGAGAAGTTTGCGGTGTTGCGTCAGGCCGGAACCGAGCGCGCCTGGACCGGCGAGTTGCTGGACGAAGGCCGTGCAGGAATCTACACCTGTGGAGCCTGCAACGCCGAGCTGTTCAAGAGCGGCACCAAGTTCGATTCCCACTGCGGCTGGCCGAGCTTCTACGAGTCGGTGCGACCGGAAGCGGTCGAGCTGATTGAAGATGACTCGCTCGGCATGAAGCGCACCGAGGTGCGCTGTGCGAACTGCGGCTCCCACCTGGGTCACGTTTTCGACGACGGTTTCGGCACGCCGACCGGCGACCGGTATTGCATGAACTCGATCTCCCTGAATTTCTCCCCGGAAGAGCCAGGCGAGGCGCCCGCGGCGCCCGAGGCATCCGAGTAGTCCGATGTCACAGGTTCTCACAGCGGTCGCAGAGCGACGGTCATACTCTCGGGTGAGCACGGCTGCCCCGAGTCATGCCGAGCTGCTTCCGCTCGTTGAGGCCGCGGCGAGGGTGGCCGACCATGGTGCGTTGCGTCCGTGGCGGCTGATCGAGTTGCGTGGCGCGGCGCGTGAGCGCCTCGGCGACGCATTGGTTGCGGCGTCCGGCAAAAAGGGCGAGCGCGACAAAGGTCAGGCGACCAAGCCCCTCCGTGCCGAATTGCTGATCGCCGTGGTGGCGAGCCGCCGCAGCAGCAGCAAAGTACCGAAATGGGAGCAGGATGCGACAGCGGCCGGGGTCGCCCACATGCTGAGCCTGCTGCTCGATGACGCCGGCTGGGGCGTCTTCTGGCGCACGGGCCCACTTACGCGCGCGACCCGGGTGCGCAAAATGCACAAGCTTGCCGACACTGAGGAGTTGCTCGGCTGGCTCTACGTCGGCGGGGTGCCCGCCGATGCGAAGCCGGGCAAGCGGCTGAAGGTCGACCCCGAGAGGTATCTCTCGGCGCTGTAGCCAAGTCGCGATCGGAGTCGGCGACGCCGATCGGCGCCGCGAGTGTGTGCAGGAGAATGCTGTCACGCGGGTTGAAAACCGCCGCGCAGGTTGAGTTCAGCGCGCGTGATGGTTTTCGACCCGCGCGAGGTTAGTTCGGGATGCCCGCGCGGAGCGACGACGGATGCCCACGATGAGCACCGCGACGAGGGCGAGCACGGTTCCGCCGATCGTGGCGAACGCCACCGGCTGAGCGCTTGTCGGCGCGAGAAGGTCGAGCGCGAGGGCAGAGAGCAGTTGTCCGGCGACGATTCCGAGGCCCAGCACGAGCACGCCGGTCGTGCGCACAATGATCGCGCTCCCCGCGATGAAAATGCAGCCGAGCGCTCCCCCGATGTAGAGCCGGGGGTCACTCGGCAAACTCGTCGGCATTCCGACCAGCACACCGTGCACGAGCAAACCGAGCAGCAGCACAATCGTTCCGAAGACGAAGTTCAGAAATGTCGCCGTCAGTGCACTGCCGGCTGCGACCCGCACCCGGCCGTTGACGGCCTGCTGCCAGCCCTGACCGAGTCCGGCGACCAGCGGCATCCACAACAGCCAGAACGGCACCCCACCGCTGATCTGGCCGGATACGGCCCAAGCGACGGCGACCAAGGTGAGCGCCGCACCGATCACGCGGGGCGCGGTGAGCGGATGGTGACCACCGGGGCCGACGCCGAAGCGGTCCATCGCGAGACCGCTGACCGTCTGGCCGGCGACGACCGAGACAGTGAAGAGCGCAACGCCGAGCAGCGAGGCGGTGAGGCTCTGCGAGAGCACATAGAACGCGCCGGCGGTTCCGCCGAGGACGTGCCACCACGATAACGAGCGCATGGTCAGCGCATGACGCACCCGACCGAGTCCCCGCCGGCCCGGAGACCAGAACAGCATCACGACGCTGAGGATGACCAGGCCGCTTCCGAATGAAATTACTGCCGCGGTGAATCCGTCGCCGATCTCGCGGCCGAGCTCACCGTTGATGCGCGACTGGATGGCGTTCATCGCACCGAAGCAGATGGCGACGGCCATGGCCACCCACATCGGGATACCGCGGTGTGGCGCTGAACTTATCGAGGGAACATCCAGGGCTGTATTGGTGTGGGTCACCAGTCGATCCTACGAGCAGCATGACCACCCCACTCCGAATTGTTGCGTGCGGGCCCTATTCACGCACGATCAGTGCATCTCGTGCACGATTCCATCAAGATTGCTGCGACTGGCCCCCAATGTGGGCACGGGGGCTACCGCTCGCGTTACCCGGCGCGGCAGGATACGAGGCACGCCCATCTACCGGTGGGCGCATTTCTTGCCCCGCGGGCCATCCTCTCGGGGCATTGGGAGGGAGAGATATGTCAGAAAAGACCACACAGGCGCGTCGACGCGCTGTTGCAATCATTCCCGTGCTTGCACTCGCCGCCGCAGCACTTGTGGCAGCGGACGCGACGGAGACGAAAGCAGTCGCGAGTTCAGTTGCCGCGCCGGCGAGCACCACGTCCGACTACTACATCAACTACGTCGAGCCGCGTGCCGAGGATTCATTCGGAATCGACGTCGAAGCCACGCCCGGCAGTGCCGCCCGGCGGAGCATGGAAACGGCAATGACCAAGGCCGATGCACTCGACCGCAAGTTCAGCACAGGTAATCCGGTCGCCGCTCGCCAATTGGCAAAGCTTGAAGCCACGTCAGTGAAGACAGGCAAGAGTCCGAAGTCACTCCGGAACAACTACAAGGGGTCGAAGACGACCCAGCAGGCAAAACTCTTGACGATCCTGGTCGAGTTCAACGAGAACGCGAACGACGACTTCACCGGCTTACAGGTTCCGACTGCGTACGGCGCAACCGACTGCATGCCGGGCGATGTGCAGAATGGGCCGGTGCACAACACGATTCCGAACCCGGCCACCCTTGAGCGCGCGGACAACAACTCGATGTGGGTGCCCGATTTCTCGTCAGCGCACTACAACAAGATGTTGTTCAGCGGCACCGGGATTACCGACCGGGTGCGCACTGATCTCACCGGTCCCGACGGCAAGCCGGGTTTCGACATCTCGGGCTACACCATGAAGAAGATGTATGAGGAGATGTCGCGCGGCGCTTACACCGTCACCGGATCGGCGACGCCCTGGGTGAGCGTTGCCCACTCCGAGGCCTACTACGGCGCAAGTCTCTGCCAGAAGAACGCCGACGGCGTCTACGAGGCCGGCGCAATTCAAGACATGCAGGGGCACCCCGACAACCCGCTCGGTGCCGGCCAACTCCCGATTGACGCGGTCACCGCGCTTTCAGCAGCACAGCCGAGCTTCCCCTGGGCCGATTACGACATCGAAGACCAGGGCGACCTCGACGGCGACGGCAACGTCAACGAACCCGACGGCGTCATCGACCACGTGGTGCTCGTGCACGCGGGCGAGGACAAGTCAGGCGGCGGCGGAGCGCAGGGCACCTCGGCGATCTGGGCGCACTCGTCTGCGGTTGCCGGAGGAGCGGCTATCCCGGGAACCACGCTGAAGCTGTCGAACTACATCGTGCAGCCTGAGGACTCGGGCGTCGGAGTGTTCGCTCACGAATACGGCCATGACCTTGGCCTGCCCGACCTCTATGACACGTCAGGCGCCGGCGACTCCGACGTCGACTTCTGGGATCTCATGTCGTCAGGCTCGCACTCGGGTCCGATCTTCCAGTCGATGCCCACTCACATGGGCCTCTGGGACAAATGGGTGCTCGGCTGGGCAGATCCTGAGGTGCTCAATCCCGGTGACAAGACCAAGACCATCAAGGTGGGCCAAAGCTCCCGCCCGATGAAGGGATCGGCCGACGGCGTCAAGATCAACCTCCCCGACAAGGTCATCACCCTCGCGACACCGCATTCCGGTGCGAAGGCGTGGTACACCGGCGCCGACCAGAACTGGGCCGACATCCGTCTCACCCGCTCGCTCGGCGTTGTGCCGGCCGACGCGAAGTTCTGGATGTGGAACAACTACGTGCTGGAGCAGGACTGGGACTTTGGCTTCGTCGAGGTCTCGACCGACCAAGGAGCGACGTGGACCGAACAGAAGGTCTCTGACGAGACGGGCGCTGTCGTATCAACTCCCGACGACTACGCCGATCCCAACGGCAACCTGGCCACGTTCGGCAACAAGAAGCACGGCCTCACCGGATCGAGCGATGGCTGGAAGCACGAATACGTCGACCTCTCGGGTTTCGCCGGCCAGAACGTGAGCGTGCGTCTGCGTACTGCGACCGATGCCGCCTTCCAGGAGCGCGGCTGGTTCGCTGACGACTTCGCTCTCACCAGTGGTTCAACCACGCTCTGGAGCGATGACGTTGAGGCCGGCGACGCCGGCTGGACCCATGAAGTGGCAAGCTTCGCCACGACGACGGGTCCCGGATGGCGCATCGATACCGGCACAGCGATTCAAGCGCAGTACTACCTCGTCGAGTGGCGCAACGCGGACGGCTTCGACAAGGGTCTGAACTATGCCTATGACACCGTGTACAGCGCGGATGCGTGGAAGGTCGACAAGTTCAAGTACAACGCCCCCGGTGCCCTCGTCTGGTATCGCGATACCACCTACGGTGACGCCAACCTGATCACGGCCAACGTCTCGTCGTTGCCGAGCGAGGGGGCCAAGGGCGGACTGCTCATCGTTGACAGCCACTTCGACCCGCTGCGCCGCACCGGCGAAGCCGCGGTCGTCGATCCGTCGACCTTGAACAACATGCCGTCTCGCGTGCAGTCCTCGAATGCCGCATTCGGGCTTCAGGAAACGTATCCGTTCACAGAATGCATCACCGATGAGGCATTCACGGAGTACTGCACCGACGTTCCGGCGCAGCCCCCGGTGAGCACCTTCACCGATGATCAGGGTTGGGTGCCCGGAATGGAGCTTCTCGACGACGGGCGCCTGTTCTACCGGGACATCGACGCGTCGGTGGTCGTTCCGTCGATGGGCAATGCCAGATACAGCACCCGGCTGGTCGACTCGGCCGGCAATCTGCTGCCGGAGTACGACGGCGTCGACGCCGGCGTGGGCCCGTTCGGCAACGGCGGCCCCGCCACGTCGGGAGTGGGCTACGGCACCACGGTCACGGTGAAGAAAGCCTTCCCCGACAACACCGCGGCGCTGATCACGGTGACACCACCGCGCGTCGGCTGATCCAGCACGGCAACACATGAGGCGCCGACCCACAGGGTCGGCGCCTCACTTCGTTATCGTGTGTTCGCGCGGGCGAAATGGGCTCCCGGTGAACCGGCCCCGTCAGCGTCAGTTCGTCGGCGTCAGTTTGTGAGAACCTGCTGTGCCGTGCCCGACGGTGCTGCCACCCGCACGATCTCGACCCAGCGGTCGGCGACCGTTGACCAGATCTGGCGCAGTTCGGTCTCGCTCTGACGCATGGGCTCAATCACCTGCTCCGGGGTGAGCCCGGCTTCGTGCAGATCTTCGCTGTCCTGGCGGGCCCATTCTTCGGCGGTTGCGGCGAGCGCTTCCAGGTGGAACTGCAGGCCCCACGCCGACTCCCCCACCCGGAACGCCTGGTTCGGGCACCGCGTGCTGCTGCAGAGCGAGGTCGACCCGGCCGGGAGCTCGTGCACTTCGAGCGAGTGCCACTGCATGGCCTGCAGCTCGGTCGGCAGGTCGTGCAGCAGCGGGTCCTCGGAGGCGTTGGCGGTGAGCCACAACTCGCTGAGCCCGATCTCCGCACCCTTCCGCACTCCGGCAACGACCCCGCCGGCCACGACGGCGAGCAGCTGGGCACCGAGGCAGATACCGAGGAACGGGGTCGATGTCGCCAGGCTGTCGGCGATCAGGGCGCGCACCTGGGGCAGCCACGCCGCATCCGTGTCGTCGGTCGGCCCGGGCGTTCCGCCCAAGACGACGACTCCGGCATATCCGTCGGCCGTCAGCGGAATGTCGCGACCGGCTTCGGGCCCGACAACGTCCATCTCGATGCCCGCGGCCCGGATGCGTTCTCCCACCAGGCCGATTCCGGCATTCGCCTCATGCTCGACGACCAAGATCTTTGTCATAGTCACAGCCTTCCCGCTTCAATGATCTTCTTCAAGAACGCACGAGTGCGTTCCTCTTGGGGTGCGCCGAAGATCTGCTCCGGCGGCCCCTGCTCCAGAATGACGCCCTCGTGCACATAGGCAACAGTGTCGGCCACTTCCTTGGCAAAGGACATCTCGTGGGTCGCCATTAAGATGGTCAGCCCGTCGGAGGCCAGATCCCGCACAATGTTGAGTACCTCGGCGACCAGCTCCGGGTCGAGTGCCGAGGTGATCTCGTCAAGCAGGAGCACATCGGGGTTCATCGCGAGTGCGCGCACGATGGCAACACGCTGCTGCTGACCACCCGACAGCTGATCGGGATAGGCGCCGGCCTTGCTGGCCAGGCCGATCCGGTCGAGCAGCGCGAGGGCCTGCGCTTCGGCATCCACTTTGCTCATTCCCAGAACACGGATCGGCGACAGCGTCACGTTGTCGAGCACGCTCATGTGCGGAAACAGGTTGAAGCTTTGAAAGACGATGCCGATTTTGCGCCGGAGGGCGTTGACGTCGACTCCCTCTCCGGAGACGACGTCGCCGTCCAGGCGTATGTCGCCCTGGTCGATCTCTTCGAGGGCGTTGACGCAGCGCAGCAGCGTGGACTTGCCGCAGCCCGACGCGCCGATCAGGCAGACGACCTGGTGCCGGTCGACGTGCAGGTCGATCCCGCGGAGCACCTGGTTCTGGTCATAGGACTTGGTGATGGAGTTCAGTTCGAGAAAAGCCACGATTACCCCTTGTTCCGCTGCCGGCGAGCGTCGCGCTCCAGAAGCCTGTCGACGAATCGGGTCTGCGGGATGGTGATGATGATGAACAGGATGGCGACAACCGTCACCGACGACAGGTTGAAGTAGTTGCTGGAGTAGATCTTTGCCTGGGTGAAGGCGTCGACCGTGCCGATGATCGTGACGAGCGCCGTGTCTTTCTGCAGCCCGATGAAGTCGTTCAGCAGCGGAGGCGTCACTCGCCGCAGAGCCTGCGGAACGACGACGAATCGCATCGTTTTTCCGTAGGAGAGCCCGAGCGAACGCGCGGCAGAGACCTGCGACCAGTGGATTCCGTCGATGCCGGACCGGTACACCTCGGCGACGTAGGCGCCGTAGGTGAGCGTCAGCGCGAGCACTGCAGACCACATCGGTCCGAGTTCGCTGAAGAGAGGAACACCCGCCAGCGGCAGACCGAACCCGACCAGGTAGATCACGATGATCGACGGCACGGCGCGGAACACGTCGACGTAGGCCGTCGCCAGCCAGCGGAGCGGACGCCCCGCCTTTCCGGGAGCCAAACGGGCGAGTGCGATGACCAGCGCCCAGATCAGCACCAGGATCTCAGCGAGTACCGCGATCTTGATGTTCTCGCCAAACGCGATCGTCACATCCGCGAAGCTCTTCGCCATGAAGCTCGCGTCGAAGAACGTGCTCTGCACCGCGTGGTCGTTGGCCAGCAGGAAGAGTGTGAAGGTGGCGATGAAAATGATCGGCAGGCATGAGCCGATTGCGACCCAGGCCGACTGACCGGCGCGCGACCGGTAGGTGCGCGCTTCGACGATATTGTCTTCGGCGAGCGCGCCGGTGCTTCGTGCCTGCTGTTTGGTTCCCTGGACCAACGGAACGAAGGTGCCGAGCGCGAGCACGACGACGAGGACCGTTGCGAGTCCGAGGGTGATCCTCCAGACACCTGTTTCGGCGACGGTGATCGTCAGCCAGGCGGCATAGCTCGACAACATCACGGTGAGCGCAGACAGCAGGTATCCGACGAGCAGGAGCGACCGCGCCGAGCCGACCGGCGCGGGTCGCGCAGCCCGAAGAGGCTGCGCGACCCGAACTACATCTGTGCTCACTTGAGGTGCCACACAGGAATGCTGGCCGGGTCGACGCCGTAGGCGTCGGCGAGGTAGGCGGCACTGAGCTTGTCCAGGGTGCCGTCGGCCTTGAGGTCGGCCAGAATCTTGTTGATCGTGTCGAGGTTCGGGGACCCCTTCGCCATCATGATCCCGTAGGCCTCATCGGTCTCGATCTGCCCAACGACCTCAAGCTTGCCGCCCGACTTCGATGCGGCGCCCAGCACGATGCTCAGGTCCTGAATTCCGGCATCGATGGTGCCGGCTGCAACGGCCGCCTGCTGCTCAGGGTCGCCGGGGAAGACCGACGGTGCGGTTGTGGGCTTGAGCGTGTCGGTGACCAGGATCTGGCCGACCGTTCCCTGCTTGATGCCGATCGTGCTGTCGGCCAGGTTGTCTTCGGTCACGTCGGCACCGGTCTTGACGAGCACTCCCGCCGTCGACTGGAAGTACGGGTCAGAGAAGTCCATGACCTTTTTGCGCTCGTCGGTGATAGTGATCTGGTTGAGCGAGAGGTCCATGTCCCCGGACTTGCCGGCGACGAGTCCGTCGAACGACGCCATCTGCAGCTTGACGTTGTCGATTCCCGCGCGGTGAGCGATGTTCACCAACAGGCAGAAGTCGAAGCCGCTGCGGATGTCTTCGACGGTGTCGCCGTTGTACCAAGCGGGGCTCGGCAGGTCGGCTTTCATGAGAAGCGTGTTCTTCGTCAGGGTCTCAAGCGAGTACTCGCCTTTGGTGCCGGTGACCTCGCAGTCGCCATAGGAAGCGGGGTTTCCGTTCGCCTGGACTTTGCTCTCCGCCGTCGCGCCACAGCCGGTGAACAGCAGTGTCGTTGCGAGTGCGGCGGGAACGAGAAGTAGCGCTTTATGCCTCATTGCATGATTCCTCTCTGAAAACCTAAATCGTTTTAGGCGTACCGGTAGTATTCAGATCATCGGGTGCCGCGTCAAGTTCAGGTACGGATCGATAACAAGGCGTGGGGCGCAAGGAAGCGGGAGCCGGTGGTTGGTGCAGTGGGAGCGGTAGTGGGCAAGAAGGTCGGCATCAAGCACGTTGCCGAGGCAGCGGGGGTCTCGCCGGCCACGGTCTCGCAGGTGTACAACCACAAGGGCGAGGTCGCGGCCGCAACGCGTGAGCATGTGTTGGAAGTCGGCTCCCAATTGGGGTACCAACCGAATGCGCTCGGGCAAGCATTGCGCTCCGGCCGGTCGCGGGTGATCGGTGTCGTGGTGAGCTACCGCGACTCTGCCGTCTGGAAACAGACCTACATGCCCTACTACCGCAACATCATCGCCGGCGCAGCGATCGAAGCGGTCGACCACGGTTACTCGATTTCGGCTGCGCCGAGCACGGAACACGGGCTCGTTGAGACCCGGCTGCCGCTCGACGGCGTGATCGTCGTCGACCCGGTTCCCGGTGATCCGGTTGTCGAGCAGTGCATCGCCCAGGGCCTCGCGGTGGTCATCGACGGCGGCTACGAAACCACCGATGCTTCTGCGCGTCTGATCACCGTTCGGTCAGACATGGACGAGGCGATCCCGAAGGTTTTGGCCCATCTGCAGGCCGAGTCGTCGGCATCCGTCTTCACTCCGGCGCTGTTCATCGGCCCCCGGATCGACACCTACACGGCCGACACGCTGCACGCCTATCAGGAGTGGTGCGAGGCCAACGGATGCGCCGAGATCGTGACGCGTCTCGCCCCCGGCCACTCGCCGCGCGACGCCGCCCGCGAACTGCTCACCCGCGAGTCGAACGCGGTGACCGCCGTGCATTGCTTGAACGAGACGTATTGCGCGGCCGTGCTCGAGGCAGCGGACGAGCTCGGCATCGTGGTACCCGACCAGCTGCAGGTCTCGGTCACCGGGAACGCGACGGCGGTGGGAGCCGAGACACGCGTCGCGTTCTTGAACCTCGACCCCGTCGACACGGGGGCGCAGTGCGCGCGTGCACTCATCGCGCTGCTCGAAGGTCAGCCCGTTGAGGACATCGTGGAGACCGTGACGCTGATTCCGGCCCGGCGGCTTGCGCGCGGCTGAGCGCGGTGCACCGCCTATTTGTCCTTGCCGATTCACCGACGCCAAAAACATCACAGATTGGCAAGTTTTCGCCGAAACATCAAGCTTCGTGCTGCTCTACTGCCGACCTGATGTTTTCGCGCCGCAATGAGCGTCGAGTTCAACGTAGAAACGCCCCACATCCCAGTCGGGAGTAGGGCGTTACAGGGCCGGCCACGGGACTTGAACCCGTAACCCCCACTTTACAAGAGTGGTGCGCTACCAATTGCGCCAGGCCGGCATGAGGCGAACCTCGGTCTTTATCCTAAATGGTCCGGCTGCTCCGGCGAAAATCGGCCGGGCATCCGTCAGTCAAAACCGCACATGTCACCGAATACCGCACGATGTGTGCGGTACTCGGCGACAGGTGCGCAATCCAGACGGTTTTCGGTGACAGTGGCCGACCGAGGGGCGCTGCGCCGACGGGTGCTGCAGCCAGTAAGGCTGCGCGCTAGCCGGCAGCCGGAGCAGGCGTCGGAGTCGGCGTGGCCGTTGAGGTCGAGTAGGTCTCCCCCGCGGCCTGCAACACGAATGCCGCGAACTCCTTCGGGTCGGTCAGCGAGCCAACGTACTGCTTGCCGTTCACGAGCACGGTCGGGGTGCCCTTGATCGCCTTAAGGTCGGTGTTGGGCAGCGGGCCTGTGACGGCGCGCGTTGTCGCAGCATCCACCCACGAGGTGAAGGTGCGATCGGTGATGCACTTCTCGATCGGCGCGAGGCCTGACGTCACACCGGCCTTCTTGACGACGGCCACCAGCTCTGCATCGCTGCGACCGGCCGAGCCCTCCTTGGGCTGGTCGACGAACATCGCCGAGTTGAACTCGAAGAAGGAGTCCGGCGAATAGTTCGCCACACAAGCTGCGGCGTTGGCCGCGCGCAGGGAGTACTCGGTTCCGGCCGACTTGCGGGTCAACAAGGCGACGGGGTGAATCTCGACCGTCGCGGCGCCCGACTCGACGAGCTTCGCGATCTGCTTGCTGTTGGTCTTCTCGAAGTCACCGCAGAGAGGGCAGAGGTAGTCGAGGTAGATGCGAATGTCGGTGACGGTACCTGTGGCATCCGGCTTCGACGGAATCGGCTTGGCCTCCGGGCTGAGCGCCGGGGTCGTAACGACCTTCATGCCCTCACCGATCAGGATGCCGTCGCTCGCCATGTTCGCCGGTCCGGGACCGACGGGACGGATGGAAGTAACGATGACAACTGCGATGAGGCCGACGATTGCGATAGCGGCGAGGGCGATTCCGCCCTGCAGGAAGACCCGGTTTCGACGGTCCTTCTTCTTCTGATCCTCTCGAAGCTGCTTCGCCTTGAATCGTGCAGCGTCGCGTCGCTGGCTTTTGGAGAGGCGATCGTCGCCTGGTCCGCCGATTGTCATTAATACTCGTTCCGGTACGTTTGATGCACGCAAACTCTATGCAAATGCTCTCAAATAGTAGGTTGCTTGTCTGGGAAAGGACCACACGGTTCCCGAACGGGGGGTGCCTGTAAGCAGAACGTCTGCGCTCATCTGCGCGGTAAGGAATCTGCTCCGCGCATGTCATACTGAGTTCGATCACGCGCGCTCACGGGTGCCGCGATCAATAAATCCCATCACTAAGGATCGTCCGGCACGTACCTGCCGGTGAAGGAGAATATAGAAACATGGCTACTGTCACTTTTGACAAGGCAACCCGCCTCTACCCGGGTTCCACTCGCCCGGCCGTCGACAAGCTCGACCTCGACGTTGCCGATGGTGAATTCCTCGTTCTCGTCGGCCCGTCCGGCTGCGGAAAGTCCACCTCCCTGCGTATGCTCGCCGGCCTCGAAGAGGTCAACGACGGCAACATCTTCATCGGTGAGCGCAACGTGACGGATGTTCCCCCGAAGGACCGCGACATCGCCATGGTCTTCCAGAACTACGCTCTGTACCCGCACATGACGGTTGCCGAGAACATGGGCTTCGCCCTCAAGATCGCCGGCGTCAACAAGGACGAGCGTGCCGCTCGCGTTCTTGAAGCCGCCAAGATGCTCGACCTCGAGCCGTACCTCGGCCGCAAGCCCAAGGCTCTCTCCGGTGGACAGCGTCAGCGCGTCGCCATGGGCCGCGCCATCGTGCGTCAGCCGCAGGTGTTCCTCATGGACGAGCCGCTGTCGAACCTCGACGCCAAGCTGCGCGTTCAGACCCGTACCCAGATCGCTTCGACGGTTCGCCGTCTCGGCGTCACCACCGTCTACGTCACCCACGACCAGACCGAGGCGCTCACCATGGGTGACCGCATCGCCGTGCTGAAGGATGGCCTGCTGCAGCAGGTCGGCACCCCGCGCGACCTCTACGCCAAGCCGAACAACGTCTTCGTTGCCGGCTTCATCGGCAGCCCGGCCATGAACCTGTTCCTGGCCGACGCGGTTGACGGTGGCGTCAAGTTCGGCACCTCGACGGTTCCGGTCGCCCGCGAGACCCTCGCCGGTGCATCCGGCAAGCAGGTCACGATCGGTGTTCGCCCCGAAGACATTCACGTGTCCTCGACCCCGGGCGAAGGCCTCGAGATCGATGTCGACCTGGTCGAGGAGCTCGGTGCTGACGGTTACCTCTACGGTCACTCCACCATCGCCGGCAAGCGCACCGACATCGTCGCGCGCGTCGACGGCCGCGTTCACCCGTCGGCCGGCGACAAGGTCTACCTGACCCCGACGCCGAACCACGTGCACCTCTTCGATGCAGAGAACGGCCTGCGTCTCGGCGGAGCGGTCACCGACTAAGACTGAACTGTGAAGGGCCCGGTCACCGAGAGGTGACCGGGCCCTTTCTTTTGAGTCAGCTCTTTTTAGTCAGCCACGTCGGCTCACTCGCTTAGTCGGCCAACGCGCGAGCCGTTTCAATGAGGTCGGTGAGCGCCTCCAGGTTGATGTCCTCGAATCGCTTGAAGCTCAGGCTGCTGGCCCCGACCTTCGACGCGCCGACCGATTCCGCGAACCGACGACCCACATAGTCGCCGTCCTCGACCGCGTTGACATAGAGACTGAGATAGTTCTTCTGCTGAGCCAGACCGATCAGAAACCATTCGACCTCTGCTCCGCGAGGGCGCTTCTGCACCAGGTCGCCGTAACCAATGATCTGCTGTTCGGTGCCGCCCCAGAACACCCCTTCCCAGAGGGTGCGGGAGAGCCCGCTCATCAGCGGATGGATAAGCAGGTCCAGCGCGCGCATCGCCTCCCCCTGTGCTCCGTCGAGCCCCTCCAAGAACTCGTCGACACTGGTCGTTGACCTCTGCATGGCATCCTCCCTGTCGTGAGCCTCGCGAGTCATTCGGGCAGCAAGCCGAGTGCCCGCACGGCGTTCTGCTCGTCGAGCAGATCGGCGACCGAGGCATCGATGCGTGCGCGCGAGAACTCGTTGATGGCGAGGCCCTGCACAATCTGCCAGGCGCCGTCGACGGAGCGCACCGGGAACGACGAGATGAGTCCGGCCGGAACCCCGTACGACCCGTCCGAGACCATCGCCGCCGACGTCCAACTCTCGCCGGTGCCGTTCACCCAGTCGAAAACATGGTCGATCGTCGCATTAGCCGCCGACGCCACCGAGGAGGCGCCGCGCACCGCAATGATCTCCGCACCGCGCTGGGCCACCCGCGGAATGAACTCGTCGCTCAACCAGCGCTCGTCGACCAGATCGATGATCGGCGTGCGACCGGCGCGCGCGTGAAACACGTCGGGGTACTGCGTGGCCGAGTGGTTTCCCCAGATCGTGACATCGCGGATGGAGTGCACCGGCGCCTCGAGATGCGCCGCCAGCAGGCCGAGCGCCCGGTTCTGATCGAGTCGGGTGAGGGCGGTGAACCGTTCGGAAGGAACATCCGGTGCGTGCGCCGCGGCGATCAGCGCGTTCGTGTTCGCGGGATTCCCCACCACGACCACCCGGATGTCTCGCGCCGCACCGGCGTTGATCGCGGCCCCCTGAGGACCGAAGATCCGGCCATTGGCTTCGAGCAGGTCGCGGCGTTCCATGCCGGGCCCCCGCGGGCGTGCGCCGACCAGTAGCCCGACGTTGGTTCCGTCGAAGGCGCGCGTGGCGTCATCCGTCACCTCAACCGAGTGCAGCAGCGGGAAGGCGCTGTCCTGCAGTTCGAGCGCCGCACCCTCGGCAGCTGCCATCCCCGCGGGGACCTCCAGCAGGTTCAATCTGACCGGCACGTCGGGACCGAGCAACTGGCCTGACGCGATGCGAAAGAGGAGCGCGTAGCCGATCTGGCCTCCCGCTCCGGTCACGGTGACGGTCAGGGGTGTCGAACGTGGCTGTAGGTTCACGGTGCCAGCCTAATCCTGACCTCGGCTGTGCCCAGTCTCACTCGACGCATCAGGGAACCTCAGTCAGGCTGTCGCCGGTAGGCTCGAGCTATGAGCGGTTCTCTCAATATTCTTTCGGCAACGGCCGACCCGGCACTGCTCGATCTTCCCTGGCATCTGCCCCTCGACGCCTGGCCGAACCAGAACATCGCGGCTCTGCCCAAGGGCATCTCGCGGCACCTCGTGCGGTTCGCCCACCTCAGCGGTCGCGTCGTCGCGATCAAAGAGACGACGAGCGAAATGGCCAAGGGCGAGTACGACATGCTGCGCCGGTTGCAGGGGCTCGACCTCCCCTGCGTCGAACCGCTGGCCGTGATCACCAACCGCACCGATGAAGACGGCGCCCCGCTCAAGTCGGTGCTGGTCACCCGCCACCTCAAGTTCTCGCTGCCCTACCGCGCGCTGTATTCGCAGACGCTGCGCCCCGACACCGCCACTCGCCTTGTCGATGCCCTCGCCGTACTGCTCGTGCGCGTGCACATGGTCGGCCTGTTCTGGGGCGATGTGTCGCTGTCGAACACCTTGTTCCGCCGCGATGCCGGTGCCTTCGCCGCGTATCTGGTGGATGCCGAGACCGGCCAGCTCTACCCCGGCGGGCTCTCCAACGGGCAGCGTGAGAACGACCTCGAGATCGCGCGCGTGAACATCGCCGGTGAACTGATGGACCTCGAAGCCGGCGGCCGCGTCGCCGACGAGCTCGACCCCATCCGGATCAGCAACGGCATCGTCGCCGCCTACCGCTCGCTCTGGAAGGAGCTCACCGGCTCCRAGTCGTTCGCCAGCTCCGAACGCTGGCGCATCACCGAGCGCGTCGAACGCCTCAACCACCTCGGTTTCGACATCGAAGAACTCGGCATCAAGACCGACGAGAGCGGCACGACCGTGCGCATCCAGCCGAAGGTCGTCGACGCCGGGCACCATCAGCGCCGCCTGTTGCGCCTGACCGGGCTCGACGCCGAAGAGAACCAGGCGCGCCGCCTGCTCAACGACCTCGACTCGTACACGGCCAGCTACGGCAACCCAGACGCCGACGAAGAGATGGTCGCCCACGAGTGGCTTGTGCGCGTGTTCGAACCGGTCGTGCGCGCGATTCCGCGAGAGCTCAAGGGCAAGCTGGAGCCGGCCGAGGTCTTCCACCAGCTGCTCGACCACCGCTGGTTCATGGCGCAGCACCAGGGCCGCGACATTCCCCTGGCCGAAGCCGTCACGTCGTACGTGCAGGATGTCCTGCGTCACCGTCGCGATGAGGTCACGGTGATCGACCCGCCGACGGGTTCGATCACGATGCCGATCTCTGTTGCCGGCGGGGCCGACGATGAGAGCGACTGGCGGCTGAAGGTCTAGTTCGACCAGCGACCTCGTTGGTCGAGGAGCGAGCGCCAGCGAGCGTCTCGAGACCTCGTGAGCCGATCCTCAAACGCGATCCAGATTCAGAGATTGGCTCGCCGGGTCACTTCGACAAGCTCAGTACATCGCTCGAGACGCGGCCTCCTCCGTCGGCTGCTCCTCGACCAACGAAATGGGCTCACTGCGCTCGACCACCGAGTTGCGAAAAACGGTGCCGCCCCGAAGGGACGGCACCGTTTTCGTCAAACAAGAGCGCGAACGCTAGACCGCTGCAGCCTTCGCTGCTTTGTTGGCAGCCTTCGTCGCTGCCTTCACGGTGGAGGCCTCCGCACGCAGGCGGGAGATCTCGTAGAGCGTGACGCTCGCGGCGATACCGGCGTTCAGCGATTCGGCGGCGGCGCTGATCGGGATGGAGACGATCGCGTCGCAGGTTTCGGCGACGAGGCGCGAGAGCCCCTTGCCTTCGCTGCCGACGACGATCACGATCGGGCGGTCGGCCAGGCTGAGGCCGGGCAGCGACACGTCGCCGTCGCCATCGAGGCCGAGCACGAACACACCGCGCTCCTTGAGCGCCTTGAGCGTCGCGGTCAGGTTGGTCGCCATGGCGACGGGGGTGCGAGCTGCCGCACCAGCCGAGGTCTTCCACGCCGACGCCGTGACGCCGACCGAGCGACGCGCCGGCACGATCACGCCGTGACCACCGAAGGCGGCGGTCGAACGGATGATGGCACCCAGGTTGCGCGGGTCGGTGATGCCGTCGAGGGCAACGAACAACGGCTTGTGGCCGCGGCTGATGGTCAGCTCGAGCAGTTCGATCGGGTGCGCGTACTCGTAGGCCGGAACCTTGAGGGCGACGCCCTGGTGCACGGCGTCGCGACCGGCGAGACGGTCGAGTTCCGGACGCATCACTTCGAGGATCGGGATGCCGCGGCCGGTGGCGATCGACAGGATCTCCTTGGTGCGGTCATCCATTTCGATGCGCGTCGCGATGTAGAGGGCCTTCGCGGGGATCTTGGCGCGCAGAGCTTCGAGTACCGAGTTGCGGCCGGTCACGATTTCGTGCTCGTCGATCTGCTTCACGTTGCGCGTCGACGAACCGCCGCCGCCGGTGTTGCCGGTTCCGCCGCGGTTGGAGCCGCGGGCTCCACCGCCCTGCGCGCCACCCTGGTAGCCGCCACGCGACTCGGCGCCGTCGGCACCCTGTCGCTTGCGGGTTCCACCGGCCGCGGCAAAGCGATCCTGAGCAGCCTTGCGCTTGCCGGCGGGGTGGTACGGACGGTCTTCGGCCTTCGGCGTCGGCTTCTTGCCTTCGAGCGCCTGGCGCCCCTGTCCGCCCGAACCGACCTGCGGTCCGCGGCTTCCCTTGCGTACGGCGCCGGTGCGCGCCTTGCGCTCTGTGTTCTTCATTAGTCAAAACTCCAATGGGCACCCGATGGGGTGTCTTCGATGGTGATTCCGGCGTCGACGAGTTCGCTCCGGATTCGGTCTGCGGCCGCAAAATCACGGCTCTGCCTGGCGATTTCCCGGTCGGCGAGCAGGCGCTCGACGAGGGCGGTCAGTGCGACCATGGCTGGTTCATCTGTCGCCACGGCCCAACCGGGCGACAGGGGGTTGATTCCCAAGACCTCGCTCATGGCGAGAACGTGGGAGCGGGCGGATGCTGCGGCATGCAGGTCTTCGGCGTCGAGCGCGGCATTGCCGGCCCGCACTGTCTCGTGAAGCACACCGAGCGCCTGCGGAACGGCCAAATCGTCGTCCATTGCCGCAGCGAACTCATCCGGCACGACTTCGACGCCTGCCCCGGCGAACCGGGTGTCAGCGAGTCGGCGGTCGGCACGGTCGAGGAAGCTTTCGATGCGCTCCAGCGCCGCTTCAGCCTCGGCGAGGGAGCCGGGCAGAAAGTCGAGGGTCGAGCGGTAGTGGGCGGCGCCCAAGTAATAGCGCACGACGATGGGTCGCGCCTGCTCCAGCAGTTCGGCCGCGAAGACCGAGTTGCCGAGCGACTTGGACATCTTCTGACCGCCGACGTTGACGAGCCCGTTGTGCACCCAGTAGTTGGCGAAGGCGTCGCCGGCCGCGACCGACTGCGCGAGTTCGTTTTCGTGGTGCGGAAAGCGCAGGTCGAGGCCACCGCCGTGAATATCGAACTGGCTGCCAAGGTAGCGGGCGGCCATGGCCGAGCACTCGATGTGCCAGCCGGGGCGTCCGTCTCCCCACGGCGACGGCCAGGAAGCGGACGCCGGCTCATCGGCCTTGTGTCCCTTCCAGAGTGCGAAGTCGCGGGGGTCGCGTTTGCCGCGCGGGTCGGCATCCACCGCGGCTTCCATGTTGTCAAGGCTCTGCCGGGTGAGCTCGCCGTAGGCCGGCCAGCTTCCGGTGGCGAAGTAGACGTCGCCGGAGCCGTCGGCGGCCGGGTAGGCGTGACCGCGGTCGACCAGGCGCGCGATGATGTCCTGCATCTGCTGCACACTGGCGGTGGCCCGCGGCTCGTAGCTGGGGGCGAGGATTCCGAGGCGCTGGTAGCCGGCGGTGAACTCGAGTTCGTAACGGTAGGCCAGCGCCCACCACTCTTCGGTCGAGCCCTGGGCGTTGACCAGAATCTTGTCGTCGATGTCGGTGACGTTGCGCACGAAGGTCACATCGTTGCCGCGGTAGGCCAGCCAACGGCGCAGCTGGTCATATACGAGCGCGCTCCGCAGGTGCCCGATGTGCGGCGACGACTGCACGGTGGGACCGCAGACGTAGATCCCGACTTTCCCGGGCACGAGGGGAATGAAGTCGCGAAGGGTTTGAGCCTTCGAATCGTAAAGTCGCACAGTCACGCCTCCCAGCTTAGGACAGCACTCTGCACGGTTACCTGGGGCGTCGCGGCCGGGGCCGAGGAGACGGGAACGGATGCGACGGGAAGGAGAAGGGCGGTGGCCGATGCGGCGATGCCCTCGCCCCGGCCGGTGAAGCCGAGCGCGTCGGTCGTCGTCGCCGACACGTTGACCGGGGCGTCGAGGATGCCGCTGAGCCAGGCCTCCGCCTCGGCCCGACGCGGGGCGAGCTTCGGCCGGTTGCCGATGATCTGCACGGCGACGTTTCCGACCCGGAATCCCGCCTCGGTGACGAGGCGCAGGGTCTCCCGCAGAAACAGCTCGCCGTGCGCATTGGCGTAGCGGGGATCCGAGGTGCCGAAGACGCCGCCGATGTCGCCGAGCCCGGCGGCGGAGAGCAATGCGTCGCAGATGGCGTGCACCGCGGCGTCGCCGTCGCTGTGCCCGGAGAGGCCCCGCTCCCCCGGCCAGTGCAGGCCTGCAAGCCAGAGCGGGGAGGCATCGTCGAAGGCGTGAACGTCGAGGCCCGTGCCGATGCGCGGGATGAGCGGCGCGACCGGGGTGTGCGGAGAGAGCAGCAGCTCGGCCCGGCGCAGGTCGGCGTCGGTGGTGATTTTGAACGCGAGCGGGGAGCCGTCGATGACGTGCACGGGGTGACCGGCGGCTGCAACGAGCGCCGCGTCATCCGTTGCCTCGGCCGTTGCCGCGGCAGTGGCTGCCTCGGCCGCGGCGATCAGCATGGCGCGCGGAAAGCCCTGCGGCGTCTGCACGGCCGCAAGCTCAGACCGGTCGAGCGTGGCCTGCACTGCCCCGGCCGCGTCGACTCGTTTGATCGTGTCGACGACGGCGAGGCCGGGCAGAATGCCGGCGCCGGTGGAGCGAACAGCGTCGACAACGGCGTCGAACAGCGTTGACGGTGTGAGGGCGCGGGCCGCGTCGTGCACGAGCACCGTGCGAATTTCGGGCCGCAGCACGGCCAGGCCGCGATTGACGGAATCTTGCCGGGTATCGCCACCCGCCACGACGGTTCCGACCAGGTCGAAGCCGCCCGGGATGCCGCGGGCTGCGTGATCGCCCATCGTCCGGGCCTCACCGAGCAAGGCTTCGGGGGCGACGACAATGATCTGCGTCGGCTCCTGCATCCCGAGGACGGAACCGAGTGCGCGCTCGAGCATGGGCACCCCGGCAACCGGCACGAATGCCTTCGGCAGGGTGCGACCGAGCCGGGTGCCACTGCCCGCGGCGACGACAATGACCGCGACGGTCGGGGCAAGCAGTTCAGTCATGTCAGGAGGCTATCTGGTGGGGCCGACGCCGTAAACGAGCATCAGGGGGAACGGGGAGTGAATGAAAACGAGAAAGGCGGCACCTCGCGGCGCCGCCTGATACTGATGAAAAAACTAGGAAGCAAGTACCTCGTCGAGAACTGTTGATGCCTTCTCTTCGTCGGTCTTTTCGGCCAGGGCCAGTTCGGAAATGAGGATCTGACGCGCCTTGGCCAGCATCCGCTTTTCGCCTGCTGAGAGGCCGCGGTCTTGGTCTCGACGCCACAGGTCGCGCACAACCTCTGACACCTTGATGACATCGCCGGAAGCGAGTTTTTCCAGGTTTGCCTTGTAACGACGCGACCAGTTGGTGGGCTCTTCGGTGAACGGTGCGCGGAGCACATCGAAAACTTTGTCGAGCCCCTCTCGGCCAATCACGTCACGCACGCCGACAAGATCAACATTCTCGGCAGGGACTTCAATGGTCAGGTCGCCCTGGGTAACATTGAGCTTCAGGTACAGCTTCTCTTCACCCTTGATGATCCGCGTCTTCACTTCAGTGATAGTTGCGGCTCCGTGGTGGGGATATACGACAGTTTCGCCAACCTCAAACAGCATGTATTTGTATCCCTTCAGCAACCTCTAGGATACCACAGCGCCAAATGGTAGGGTTCGGCCCGATCACTCTCGGCTCCGAACACCGATAAGCTAAACTCAAAGCGTAATTTTGCGGCGTTCTGACCGGTCAGGTTGAACGTCGAACCGTTGTGGAGGTCTTGTGAGGGCGCGTATCGCTGCATCCGTCGTTTTGGCGGCTGGCATTCTGTTGGGAACGAGCGCCTGCAACTTGTTTGCACCCCAGGCGACCACGATTCACTATGACGCCAGTGATGGCGTCAGTGGCAACGTGGGTGATCTCGCCATCCGTAACGCCATCGTCATTTCTGACAACGGCGAGCTCGGCAACCTGCTCGTCACCGTCGTGAACTCCGGAAAGACATCGCAGGACCTGAAGATCCAGTACGAGGCGCAGGGGGGCAAGAAGGTCTCGCAGGAGGTCGAAATTCCCGCCAACTCGTCGATCCCGATCGGTGACCCCGGCTACCCGAGTGTGCAGCTCGAGCGGATCGATACCATTCCGGGCGCCTTGCTTCCCATGTTCTTCCAGTACGGCGAAGAGACCGGCGTTGAGCTTCTCGTGCCGGTTCTCACCAACCAGCTGCCGCAGTACAAGACGCTCGCTCCGACCCCGGAGCCCGTCGCCACGCAGCTTCCCGCAGTGACGCCGACCGCAGAACCGACGGCCGAGCCGACGACTGCCCCGTAGCACCGCTTACAGAAACGCCCGGTCCGTCGGCTCCTGCCGCCAGACCGGGCGTTTTCATGTGCCTGAATTCAGGGGTCACGCCTCGAAGCGGTAGCCCAGCCCTCGAACGGTGACGAGCATCGTCGGCTCGGAGGGAGTCTGCTCGATGCGTGAACGGATGCGCTTGATGTGCACATCCAGGGTCTTGGTGTCGCCGAAATAGTCGGTTCCCCAGACGCGGTCGATCAGCTGACCGCGTGTGAGCACCCGGCCCGCGTTGCGCAACAGAAACTCGAGCAGCTCGAACTCCTTCAGCGGCATTGGAACCACGGCACCGGAAACCGAGACGGTGTGCCGTTCGATGTCCATCTGCACGGTGCCGGAGCTCAGCACGTTCTCGCCGTCGTCACCCTCGTCGATGCGGCGCCGCATCACCGCCCGGATGCGGGCCAGCAGCTCACGGGTCGAATAGGGCTTGGTGACGTAGTCGTCGGCCCCGAGCTCGAGGCCGACCACGACATCGATCTCAGAGTCTTTTGCCGTCAGCATGATGATCGGCACGTTGGAACGGGTGCGGATCTCTCGGCACACCTCGGTGCCAGGGATGCCCGGGAGCATCAGATCGAGCAGAATCACATCGGCGCCGGCTCGGTCGAACTCGGCGAGGGCACTCGGCCCGTCTTCGGCCACCACCACCTCGTAGCCTTCCCGTTCAAGTAAGAAGCTCAACGGTTCGCTCAGTGAGCTCTCGTCTTCAACCAGAAGAATGCGTGTCACGGGGTGGTGTCTCCTGTCGCCGCCAGCGCGGTTGTGGTGGGTAGTGCGTTCGGCCCGGTCACCGGAGCTTCCGGAATTCTGATGGTGAAGGTCGAGCCGTGGCCGAGCTGAGACCAGACGCGGATGTCGCCGCCGTGGTTCTGCACGACGTGCTTGACGATGGCGAGGCCGAGGCCCGTACCGCCGGTGTTGCGGGCTCGCGCCTGGTCGACGCGGAAGAACCGCTCGAACACGCGGTCAAGATCGACCTCGGGAATACCGACGCCCTGGTCGGTGACCGTGATCTCGACGGCGCCGCTGTTGCGGCGCACACCGACGCCGATCCGCGATCCCTCGGCGGAGTACGCGACAGCATTGGCGACCAGGTTGTTCACCGCCATCACCAGCAGCTGCTCGTCGCCGTAGACGTAGGCTCGGGTCTTCTTGCCGACCGCGATGGTGATTTTCGCGGCATCGGCGACAACCCGGTTCTGATCGACGGCATCGGCGACGATCGCATCGACACTGACCAATTCGGGCAGCGCGAGCGCCTCCTGCGCCTGCAGGCGCGACAGCTCGATGATTTCCTGGGTGAGGCGGGCGAGGCGACGCGACTCCGACGTCAACCGGTTGGCGAACCGGCGAACCTGCACCGGTTCATCCGCCGCCTGATCGAGAGCCTCGGCGAGCAGGCCGACCGCGGCAATCGGGGTCTTCAGCTCATGGCTGATGTTCGCAACGAAGTCCCGKCGCACCTCGTCGAGCCGGACCGCCTCGGTGTGGTCGTCGGCAAGCAGAAGCACGTAGCGGGTGCCGAGTGTGGCCAGGCGCACCCGAAAGTGCATGCTCGCCTCACCGAACGGCCCGCGGGCGAGTTCGAGGTCTTCGGTGATCGTCTCACCGCTGCGTCGCACCTGGCCGACGAGGTCGACCAACTCGGGATGCACCAGCTGACGGTTGAAGACCAGGCCGAGTGAGAGGGCGCCCGGCGACGCCTTGATGACATTGTTCGACGGGTCGAGCACGACGCCGGCTGACTCCAGCGCATCGAGCACCTGATCGATGCCGTCGGGAACCGCGGGATTGACCACTTCAGCCGCCTGTCGGCCGTGTCGTTCAGCCGCATAGAGCAGAGTGACGAATCCGGCACCGACTGCCAAACCCAAAGCCAGGCAGACAAGCACCAGCCACGTCGATTCCATTCTTCTAGGTTAGTGACTCGCGCAGGGGTCGAAGCCGGTAAACGAGGTCGGCCACGATACTTTAGGAAGTGTTCAAGCCCGCGGCACCTGCCGTTAACCTGACCCGGGCATGCTAGCTCGGGGACCAGTCGGGTCTCATCGGCCCGCGAGTTGCGCGGCCAGGAAGGACCACACCGATGCGCGAAGTATTCCAACAGGAGCTTGCCGAGGTGCAGGAGCGTCTCGTCGAGATTTCCCGCCTCGTTGCTATCTCGATCGACAAAGCGACACGAGCCTTCAACGAGTCCGATGTCGGGCTCGCCGAGGAGGTCATCGCCGATGACGACAAGATCGACCTGCTGACCGTCGAACTCGATGAATTGGCCATCACCATCCTCGCTCGGCAGCAGCCGGTCGCCCGCGACCTGCGCATCGTCGTCAGCGCCCTACGCATCAGCGCGTCGCTTGAGCGGATGGGCGACATGTCGACCCACATCGCGCAGCTGGCCCGCTACCGGTTCCCCGACAAGGTGATTCCGAAGAGCCTGCGCCCCACCTTCGCGCAGATGGGCGCGGTCGACGTTGCAATCGCCAACATGCTCACCGAGCTTCTCACCACCGAAGACATGCAGCTGGCCGAGACCATCCGCAATGAAGACGACAAGGTCGACGCGCTGCACCTCAGCGTGTTCGATGCGGTTCTCGGCGAGACCTGGAAGGGTCAGGCCGCCGACACCGTCGATGCGACACTCGCGAGCCGTTACCACGAGCGTTTCGCCGACCACGCGGTCTCGATCGCGAAGAAGGTTCAGTACCTCGGAACCGGCGACTGGCACCAGGACAGCGGTTCCTAGTAGCCTTCCGGGCCCGCGAGACTGCAGTAGTGGTCGCTTAGAAGCGTTCTAAGCGGTTAAGCGCGGGTTAAGGAGAAATGACGAAGCCCCGGGAACGTTTGAACCGTCCCGGGGCTTCGTCGTTGGCGGAGAGGGGCTACTTCTTGCCCTGCGCAGCAACCGCCGCGGCGCCGGCAGCGGCGGCTTCGGGGTCGAGGTACTCGCCCGGACCAAGCGGCATCAGGTCTTCGCCCAGCTTGTAGACGAGCGGGATGCCGGTGGGGATGTTGAGCTCGGCGATGTCCTCATCGGAGACACCGTCGAGGTGCTTGACGAGCGCGCGCAGCGAGTTGCCGTGGGCGGTGACGAGCACGGTCTTGCCGGTCTTGAGGTCGCCGGCGATGTCGGACTCCCAGTAGGGCAGCATCCGCTCGATGACGTCTTTCAGGCATTCGGTGCGGGGCACCGCGTCGCCGAGGTTGGCGTAGCGGGCATCGCCGACCTGCGACCACTTGGCGTCGTCGGCCAGCACGGGCGGCGGCACATCGAAGCTGCGACGCCAGAGCTGGAACTGCTCCGGACCGTACTTCGCGAGGGTCTCCGCCTTGTCGAGGCCCTGCAGAGCGCCGTAGTGGCGCTCGTTCAGACGCCAGGAACGCTTGACGTCGATCCAGAGACGGTCGGCCTGCTCGAGCGCGAGATCGGCGGTCTGGATGGCGCGGGTGAGCACCGAGGTGTGAACGATGTCGGGGAGGATTCCGGCTTCGGCGAGAAGTTCGCCGGCCCGGCGGGCCTCGATGATTCCCTGTTCACTCAGTCGAACATCCACCCAGCCGGTGAAGAGGTTCTGCTGGTTCCACAGGCTGTTGCCGTGACGGAGGAGGACGAGTGTGTATGGCGCAGACATGTTTCAACTCTAGCGAGAGGGGACAATAGGAGTATGCCGGTCGGAACAATTACACGTGGAACCACGAACACGAACCGGCTCCGCCGCATCGACCGTTGGATCGGCCATCAGCGTGTGCTGCGCCACGTCGCCGACCCGCTCGTTGTCGACCTCGGTTACGGCGCGAGCGCGGTGACCGCCCTCGAGCTGCACCACCGGCTGGCCAAGAAGCGACCGGATGTGCAGGTGCTCGGTCTCGAGATCGACCCGGCCCGGGTGCGCGGTGCGAACGAGCAGCTGGCCGAGGTGCGGGAGGGCAAGACCGGTTTCGCCGCCCACGCGCACGTCTCCTTCGCGGTCGGCGGGTTCGAAGTGCCGTTGCCGAAGGGTCGCACGGCCGCGATCATCCGGGCGCAGAATGTGCTGCGCCAGTACGACGAGTCGGAGGTGCTGCCGGCTTGGAAGATGCTGGTGACCCGACTGCAGCCGACCGGCATACTCATCGACGGCACCTGTGACGAGATCGGGCGCATCCACGCCTGGGTGGATGTCGCGCGGGGCGGACCGTCCCACTTCAGCATCTCGCTGCGCCTCGATGACCTTGAGCGGCCGTCGATCGTCGCCGAGCGCCTGCCGAAGATTCTGATTCACCGCAATGTGCCCGGCGAGCGGGTGTACGAATTGCTGCGGGACCTCGACCGTCACTGGCAGCACCAGTCACCGCTCGGCGCCTACGGCCCGAAGCAGCGCTGGGTCGCGACCGTTGCCGCGCTCAAAGCGCAGGGCTGGCCGGTGCAGGGCGGGCCGGCACGCTGGAAGCTCGGCGAGCTGACGCTGCCGTGGGCATCGGTGGAGCCGAACGGTTTTCGCTGGGATTAGTCGGTGGTCGAGCCTGTCGAGACCCGGYGGGMCRGTCTCGAGAGCCGGTCACGGGATCTCGACAAGCTCGATCACCGAAGCGGCTCGATCACCGAAACGGTGGTCGAGCCTGTCGAGACCCGGCGGGCCAGTCTCGAGAGCCGGTCACGGGATCTCGACMAGCTCGATCACCGAAGCGGCTCGATCACCGATCCTGCTCGATGAGTGAACGACAGCGAGGGTTGCCTAGCGCGGCGGACGCACGCCGAGCCTCGGCATCCGCGGGATGTCGAGCACCGCGCCGGCCGACTGCGGAACGATCACTTCTTGGCTGGCCGCGATCGAGACGCCCTGCGACTCGACATAGACGGTGACGCTGGCCGGCACCGCCCGCTTGACCACGGCGAGCGCGATCGGTCCGAGCTCGTAGTGCCGGGCACTCGAGGTGATGGCACCGATCGGGCGTCGTTCGGGCTCGCTCCCGGGCAGCACCCGGTCGGCCGAGACCTCGTCGCCGTGCACCGGAAGGATTGAGTCGGAGCCGTCGAGGTGCAAGAGCACGAGACGACGCGGCGGGTGCCCGAGGTTGTGCACCTTGGCGACGGTTTCCTGCCCGCGGTAGCAGCCCTTGTTCAGGTGCACCGCGGTGCGCAGCCAGTCCAGCTCGTGCGGGATGGTCTTCTCGTCGGTTTCCAGGGCGCGGCGAGGGCGCCAGGCCGCGATGCGCAGCGCTTCGAAAGCGAGGATGCCGGCGACCTGCAACGACCCGGCCGTGACCGCGTCGCGCAGCTCACTGAGCGCGGCACGCGGAATCAGGGTTTCATGCCAGTGCCAGGATGCGGCGGGGTGCTCCGCGGTTTCGGCGTACTGGTGGCCACCCGGTGTCACGTGCTCCCAGGGGTCGTTCCAGACGAGCGGCACGCCGTTCGGGGCGGCCGGCGTGAGCACGGCGAGCCGGCTGGGTGCGGCATCCGCGCCCATCGTGCCGATCGTCGCGTACTCACTCGTGTGGTCGCGCACCTCGACACGCAGCATGAAGCGCATCTTGTCGAGCCAGGCGTGCAGGCCCGGCAGTTCGGCGGCCTCGACGAGCAGCCAGGTTTCAACGCCGTCGTCGATCACCTGCATTGCGTACTCGACGCGTCCGGTCTGGTCGAGCATCAACGTTTCAGTCGACTCCCCCGGCGCCAGCCCGAGCAGCGCCTGGCTGGAGATCGAGTTGAGCCAGCTCAACCGGTCGGGCCCGGCCACACCGAGCACACCGTGGTGGGAGAGATCGACCACGGCATCGCCGGACAGCAGGTGACGCTGTTCAATCATCGGGTTGCCGTAGTGGGCGGCGACGCCGACATCGAGACCGTCGGCTTGCACCGCCCCGTCGAGCTCAAGAAGGGGGGAAACCATTGGTTCGGTCATGGTGTGTCTATTCCACTCGTGCGAGGCGGCCCGACGCATGAGTGCGCAGACCTTGGCCGAGGGCGGCGATGTCCCACGCCCACAGCAGATGATTCTCGACCAGGCCGTAGAGCCGGGTCGCCGCCGTGTACGGCTTCGCCGTCTCACTGTGTACCACGGCGTCGGTGGCCAGATCGATGCGGGGGCCGGCGACCTGTCCAAGGTACAGTTCTGCGACGCCGCCCGGATGCACCAGGGTGACCTCGATGTCGAACCCGCCGGCGTCATTGCGGAGGGTTTCGACCGATTCGGCATCGGTGAACGGGGCCGCGCTCAACGCAGGCAAGAGTCCGGGGCCCGGATCGCCGTCGCCCTGCGGCCGGTGCAACCGCCAGTAGCCGGTCTCGGTGGCCAAGGGGGTCTTCTCGTCGCTGTCCGAGCCCTCTTCGGGTTCGAGCCAGGTGTATGAGCTGTAGTTCAGGTACGGCAGTCCGTCATGGCTGAAGCTCATCCGGTGCCCGAATTCGCGGGTGACGCTCTCGTCACCGACCGCGTAATCGAGTACGCCGGAGCCTTCCCAGACCCCGATCAGCCACGACAGCGGCACGAGTTCGGGCGGTAGACCGACCGGCAATTCGATCATTGAAACTACCGCTGACCCCGGAAGAGGTTCAGGAGGACGACCACTGAGACCCACGCGATCGACAGGCTGGCCAGTCCGAGGAGGCCCAGAAAGAGGATTTCGAATGCAAGCGGCGACATGCTTCAACTCTACTGCTCTGCGACCGGCGGTTGCTTCAGTCGGTCAGCGCGTCAGCGCAGCCGGGCAGAACGGGCAGCCGGGGAGAACGGTCAGCCGGGGAGATCGGTCAGAGCAGCCCGACCAGAACGAAGATCCCGGTCGCTGCGCCCAGCACGAGAACGGAGCCGACGATGCTGGCGGTCACCCGGTCCACGTAGCCTTCCGGACGCCCACCGGCGAGCTGGATGCACAGGGTCACGATGGTGCAACCGGCCACGGAGAGGCCGATCCAGGCCAGGTATTGGCCGGGAACGGAGAGCAGCCCGACGAGCAGCGCGCAGGCCACGCTCAGCAGCCACACAACTGCGACGGATTTCCACTGGCTCTTCACGCTCCCCATTCTGCCCTGCCGCGGCCGGAATCTCGCGCACTGTAGTATTGGCGCACGATCCTTGGAGGATGCGGTTGGCACAGTTGTTGATCCTTACCTCGGCGGTCAACAATGATGTTCTCCCCGCCCTGGCGTTGCTCTCGCACGGCATGACTTATCTCCCTGCCCAGCCGGGACAGATCTTGACAGCGCCTGATTCCGATCTGATCCTCATCGACGCCCGCACGAACCTCGTCGCAGCCAAAGGCCTCTGCCAGATCTTGCGGTCCAGCGGTGCCGAAACTCCACTGCTGCTCATCATCACTGAGGGCGGCCTCACGGCGGTCAGCCCCGACTGGGGCATTGACGATGTGATTCTCGACTCGGCCGGTCCGGCCGAAATCGATGCGCGCATCCGCCTTGCTGCAGGTCGCACCCCGCGCGACGTTCCCGCTCCCCTCATTCGGGCTGCCGGCGTCGTGATCGACGAGGCGAGCTATTCGGCCAAGGTGCACGGCAAACCACTCGACCTCACTTATAAGGAGTTCGAGCTTCTGCGCTTCTTGGCCGCGCATCCGTCGCGGGTGTTCACCCGGGAGCAGCTGCTCAGCGAGGTCTGGGGTTACGACTATTTCGGCGGCACCCGCACGGTCGACGTGCATGTGCGGCGTCTGCGCGCGAAGCTGGGCGACCAGGAGTCACTGATCGGCACCGTGCGCAACGTCGGATACCGGTTCACTGTGCATGAAGAGGAAAATGGCTCGCGTGTCTCTCTCACTGAGATTTCTTGATTTGACGGATGCCGCCTCCTCGGCTGCATTTCGAGAGGTCGCCGATACGGCAACCCGGTTCGACGGTTACCACCCTTTCAACGAGCAGAGCCTGCTCGATGCGGCGGCGGGTCGGCGGCGGGCGGCGTTGATCGTGAACGAGGGAGCTCCCGTCGGCGGCGCGATCCTCGGCGACGGCGAGCTCGATCTGGTGATTCTGCCGGCGCATCGCGGCAACGGGTTGGGAACCGAGGCGTCCGCCGCATTGTTGGGCGAGATCGACCCCGAAGCGGCGCTCACCGCGTGGGCACACGGCGACCACCCGGCTGCCCGCGCACTCGCCCCGCGCTTCGGTTTCGCTCCGGTGCGCACGCTGCTGCAGCTGCGGATGCCGCTCGGCGACGTCGGCGATTCCGTGGTCGCCCCGGCGTCCGACCCGGGGGTCGCGACCAGCTCATTCCGCCCCGGCGTCGATGACGCGGAGTGGGTGGCGTTGAACGCGCTCATCTTCGCGAGTCATCCCGAGCAGGGCGCCGTGACGCTCGCCGACCTCGCCGACCGCATGGCAGAGCCCTGGTTCGACGCCGGCGATTTTCTGCTCGCCCGCGAGATGCCGGGCAACGCAGACACGAACGACGCCCCCGCCGGCACCGGCCGCCTGATCGGCTACAACTGGCTGAAGGTTGAAGAGCCCGATGCCGACGGACACCGTCTCGGCGAGATCTATGTGATCGGGGTGCATCCGGATGCTGCCGGCCGGGGCCTCGGGCGCATCTTGATGCAGGCTGGCCTCCGACGCCTGCGCGAGCGCGGCTGCACCACGGCGGCGCTCTATGTCGAAGCCGACAATGAGGGGGCCGTGCATCTGTATCGGTCGTTGGGCTTTGTCGATCACACGATTGACGTGCAGTACCGGCGGTAGCGTGCGTCGTTGATCGCGCAGCCGGTGATCGAGGACCCGGTGATCGTGTCTCGACAGGCTCGACAACCGATCGAGATCTCACAACCGGGTCTCGAGATCGTCCCACCGGGTCTCGACAGGCTCGACCACCGAGAAAGATCAACGGGGAGCGTGTTCACCAATACGGCCCCGAAAGTTTGGCGGGCGGTGCAAAGATGGACGGATGGACGGCGACAACATCCAGGCAGACTCCGATTTCGGCAGCGACTTCGACGACGACTTCGACCCCTTGGTCGGTGCGAATGACCCGGCGCTGCCGAGCGAACGGTACCTCGACCGCGAACTGAGCTGGCTTGCCTTCAACCAGCGAGTGCTGGAACTGGCCGAGGATCCCGACTTGCCGGTGCTGGAACGCGCCAACTTTCTGGCCATTTTCGCCAGCAACCTCGACGAGTTCTTCATGGTGCGGGTCGCGGGCCTGAAACGGCGCATCCTGACCGGTCTGGCCGTTCCCACGAACGTGGGCCGTGCGCCTCAGGACGTGCTCTCCGACATTTCGAAGGCCGCGCATGCGCTGCAGAACCGCCACGCGCTCGCCTTTCACGACCTGGTGCGTCCGGCCCTCGCCGAGCAGGGCATCGAGGTCGTCAACTGGGACACCCTGAGCCTGGACGAGCGGGAGTCGCTGCGCAACTACTTCTCGAACCAGATCTTCCCGGTGCTGATGCCGCTGGCCGTCGACCCGGCGCATCCGTTCCCCTATATCTCCGGCCTGTCGATCAACCTGGCGATCCGGGTGCGCAACTCGAAGACCGGCAAGCAGGAGTTCGCGCGTCTCAAGGTGCCGCCGATGTTGCCGCGATTTGTGCGCGTCGACCGCTCCGAGCCCGTCGAACACCTGCGCTTCATCACCCTTGAAGACCTCATCGCCAACCACCTCGGCGACCTCTTTCCTGGCATGGAGATTCTCGAGCACCACGTGTTTCGGGTCACCCGCAACGAAGACGTCGAGATCGAAGAAGACGAAACCGAGAACCTGATCAAGGCGCTCGAAAAGGAGTTGCTGCGGCGCCGGTTCGGCCCGCCGATCCGGCTCGAGATCACCGAGGACATGGACGAGGTCACCCTGGGCCTCCTCGTGCGCGAACTCGACGTGACCGACCAGGAGGTGTACCGCCTGCCGGCCCCGCTCGACCTCGGCGGCCTGTTCGACTTCTCCCGTATCGACCGCCCCGACCTGCATTTCGCCAAGCATGTGCCGACCACGGCCGTGCAGCTGATGCCGGCCGAGCCGAATGCTGAACCCGACGTGTTCGCGGCGATCTCGCGCGGTGACATCCTGCTGCACCACCCCTACGAGTCCTTTGCGACGAGCGTGCAGGCGTTTCTCGAGCAGGCGGCAGCCGACCCGCACGTGCTCGCCATCAAGCAGACGCTGTACCGCACCTCGGGCGACAGCCCCATCGTCGAGGCCCTCATCGACGCGGCGGAGTCGGGCAAGCAGGTGCTCGCCCTCGTTGAGATCAAGGCGCGGTTCGACGAGCAGGCCAACATTTCTTGGGCGCGCAAGCTCGAGAAGGCCGGCGTGCACGTGGTCTACGGCCTCGTCGGCCTGAAAACCCACTGCAAGCTGGCACTCGTCGTGCGCCAGGAGCGGGGCGTGCTTCGCCACTACAGCCACATCGGCACTGGCAATTACAACCCGAAGACCAGTCGCATCTACGAAGACCTCGGACTGCTGACGGCGGATGCCCAGGTCGGCAAAGACCTGACTCGTCTGTTCAACGAGCTCTCGGGTTATGCCATCGAGAAGAAGTTCAAGCGTCTGCTGGTCGCCCCGCTGCACCTGCGGAAAGCGCTGCTCAAGCGCATCGGCGATGAGACGGCGGCGGCGCTGGAAGGCCGGCCGGCCGGCATCCGGATCAAGGTCAACTCGATGGTTGACGAAGCCATCATCGACGCGCTCTACCGGGCCAGCCAGGCCGGGGTGAAGGTCGATGTCTGGGTGCGGGGTATCTGCAGCCTGAAACCCGGCGTCGAGGGCATGAGCGAGAACATCCGGGTGCGTTCGATTCTTGGGCGCTACCTGGAACACTCCCGCATCTTCTCGTTTCACAACGACGGCGACCCGCAGGTCTTCATCGGCAGTGCCGACATGATGCACCGCAACCTCGACCGTCGGGTCGAGGCACTGGTGCGGCTCGTCGCCCCCGACCACTTGGCCGAAATCGACTCGTTGTTCGCACGAGCCATGGACGACCGCACCTCATCATGGTGGCTGAGTGAATCCGGGGAATGGACCCGACATGACCGTGACGATTCGGGTCAGCTCCTCGACGACATGCAAAATAGGCTCATGCAACAGATCGGGCACCGCAAGCGTTTGGCCATCCGTCGATGAAATCAGTGAAGTCGATGACTGACACGGCCGTCTACGCAGCAGGAGCCGTCTGCTGGCGGTTGATCGACGGCAAAATGCACGTGCTGCTGATTCACCGCACCGTGCATGGCGACGTGACGATCCCGAAGGGCAAAGTCGACCCGGGCGAATCACTCCCCCGCACGGCGGTGCGGGAGATCGAGGAAGAGACGGGGCTGGCCGTCGCGCTCGGTGTTCCGCTGCCCATCTCGCGCTACGTGATGCCGAACACCCGCGAGAAGATCGTGCACTACTGGGCGGCCGAGGTCACCCCCGAGGCGATTCAGCGTTCAACATTCGTGCCGAACGGCGAGGTGGCCGCCATCGAATGGGTGACCATCAAGAAGGCACGCACCTACCTCACCTATGAGCAGGATGTCGTGATCATCGACGCCTTCGCCCAGCTCGTCGACGCCGGCGTGACGAGCACCTTCGCCCTGATCGCGCTGCGCCACGGCAAGGCACTGCCGCCGGCCCGCTGGGACGGCCCCGACAGCACCCGCCCGCTCACTGAACGCGGCGTCGCCCAGGCGGCCAGCGTGGTCGAGACGATCACCGCCTGGCAGCCACGGCGCATTGTGAGCAGCACGGCGACCCGCTGCGTGACGACGGTCGCCCCGCTGTCGGCGGCCACCGGCATCCCGATCAAGCGCACCGACAAGATCAGCCAGGCCGCACAAGAAGAAGGCACCGGCGATGTGCGTAGCGTGATCGGCAAAAGGGTGCGTTCACGCAAGACCGCAGTGCTCTGCAGCCACGGACCGGTGTTGCCCGAGATTCTGCGCGAGATGGCGTTGGCTACCGGAACTGCGCTCGGCTCCTACATTTCGGCGGCTGCCGATCTGGAGACCGGCGGGTTCTCGGTCGTGCACCTCTCCACTGACAACCCCAGCTCGGGAATCATCGCGATCGAAACGCACGCCCCGCGGGTGTGATCCCGTCTCATCCCGTGTCGGGGTCTCGGCCATCTCGGTGGTCGAGCTTGTCGAGACCGGGCGAGCCGATCTCGGCAGCGCCGGTTGCGTCTGAGGATCGGCCGGCGGTGGTTTCGAGACGCGGCCGACTCCGTCGGGCGCTCCTCAACCAACGAGTTTGTCCGGTTTCGTTAACCTCCCGTTTACCGTCATGGGGGAGTCTCGTTAACCACAGGACGTAGCGTCACTGACAAGTCGAGCACAGAGGCACAAGATGTGGTCGGCCCTCGTCCTGTATTCAACCCCTCGAAGGGATTTCCCGTGAACATCAAGCGTTTCAGCGCTCCTGCCGCTTTTCTGGCTGTAGCCGCACTCGCTCTGACCGGATGCGCCGCCAACGAAAGCGGAGCTTCCGCACCGAGCGAGACCGCATCCGCCAGCACGCTTTCCGGCACCATCAACGCAGCAGGCGCATCTTCACAGGGCGCAGCCCAGGAAGCCTGGATCGCACAGTTCCAGACCGCTAACCCTGACGTCACGATCAACTACGACCCGTCGGGTTCCGGCGCCGGTCGTGAGACCTTCGCCTCGGGCGGTTCCGACTTCGCCGGTTCCGACTCGTTCCTCAAGGACGAGGAGCTCGCCGGCTCCTTCGCCAGCTGCGTTCCCGGCACCACCGCCGTCGACCTCCCGGTCTACATCTCCCCGATCGCCGTGATCTTCAACGTCGAGGGCGTCAAGAACCTGAACGTCGACGCTCAGACCCTCGCCAAGATCTTCAAGGGCGACATCACGACCTGGAACGACCCGGCCATCGCCGCGCTGAACCCCGACGAGAAGCTGCCCGCCACGCCGATCACCGCGGTTCACCGCTCGGACGACTCGGGAACCACCAAGAACTTCGCCGACTACCTCAACCAGGTTGCACCGGATGTCTGGACCGAGAAGCCGGCCGACACCTTCCCGTTCCAGTCGGGTGAAGGCGCACAGGGCACCTCCGGTGTCGTCGACGCCGTCACCAACGGCGTGGGCACCATCGGCTACGCCGACGCCTCACGTGCCGGTGACCTCGGTGTCGCAAAGATCAAGGTCGGCGACAAGTTCGTCGGATACACCGCGGATGCCGCTGCTGCCGTCGTCAACGACTCCCCGCTGGTCGAAGGCCGCGCCGCCGACGACCTCGCCATCCAGCTCAACCGCACCACCACCGACCCGACCCACTACCCGCTGGTTCTGGTCAGCTACGCCATCGTCTGCACCGAGTACGCCGACACGGCCAAGGCTGAGCTCGTGAAGTCGTACGTCGGCTACATGGCCAGCGAGGCCGGCCAGACCGAAGCCGCCAAGTCGGCCGGTGCCGCACCGCTCTCCGCCGACCTGCAGAGCAAGGTCGCCGCTGTGATCGCCACCATCAAGTAACACCAATCAGCATCCGCCCGATCCGGACAACGCAGCTTCGCACGCGATGTCCGGGTCGGGCACACTGAGGTTTCCGGCCCCGCGTCTGAACCTCTTTCCCCCAGACATTTACCCGAAACCCCAGGGAGTCGCCAGGAATGACCACCGCAGTTGAGCCGGGCGCCCCGACGACAGGGCGCACCATCAAGGCCAAACAGCGCCCCGGCGACCGGGTCTTCAGCACGCTCACCGTCGTGGCCGGCGGATTGATCCTCGCCGTTCTCGCTGCAGTGGCGATCTTCTTGCTCATTCAGAGCATCCCGGCGTTCTTCGCGCCGTCCGACGCGTTCAAGGGCGACTTCACCAACTTCTGGTCGTACGTCTGGCCGCTTGCCTTCGGAACAATTTGGGCAGCAGCCCTCGCCTTGCTCATCGCGATCCCCCTGGCCATCGGCATCGCGCTCTTCATCTCGCACTACGCGCCCCGCAAGCTGGCTCAGGGCCTCGGCTACATCATCGACCTGCTCGCCGCTGTGCCGTCGGTCGTGTTCGGCCTCTGGGGAATCAGCGTGCTGGCCCCGATGGTGCAGCCGTTCTACACGACCTTGGTCGAGTGGTTCGGCTGGATCCCCTTCTTCGCCGGCCCGGTCTCCGGCACCGGCCGCACCATCCTCACCGTCGCGATCGTGCTCGCCGTGATGGTGCTGCCGATCATCACCGCAATCTGCCGTGAAGTCTTTCTGCAGACGCCGGTGCTTCACGAAGAAGCAGCCCTCGCCCTCGGCGCGACCCGCTGGGAAATGATCCAGATGGCGGTCTTGCCCTTCGGCCGGCCCGGCATCATCTCGGCATCGATGCTCGGCCTCGGCCGCGCACTCGGCGAGACGATGGCCGTCGCCATGGTGCTCTCGCCCAACCCGAAGGTCATTTTCCAGCTGCTCACCTCGCAGAACCCGACGACCATCGCTGCGAACATTGCCCTCAACTTTCCTGAAGCTCACGGCATCGGGGTCAACATCCTGCTGGCGACCGGCCTCATCCTCTTCGTCATCACGCTGGCCGTGAATATGATCGCCCGCGTCATCATCAACCGCCGCAAGGCATTCTCTGGAGCGAACTGATGACTACGACAGAGAAGGAACAGTCGCGAATGGATGCTCCCCTGTCCCCGCGCACTCCCGCCCCGAGTTCTCCCGCCGGCCGGCCACTGACCAACTCACTGACCGCCGGCAAGCTGCCGCGCAACACGCCGTTGTGGGTGTTGCTGGGCAGCTGGGTATTGGCCGGGATTGTCTTTCTGCTGATCGATGTCTCGGACACCACCGCCGGCTTCAACTGGGCCGGCACCCTGTTCTCCGGAACCGTGCTGTTCTGCATCTCAATCTTCGCGCTGTCATTCTTCGTCGAAGGTCTGCGCAAAGCGAAAGACCGTTTGGTGACCGCCCTGGTCAGTGCCGCTTTTGTGATTGCGCTGCTGCCGCTCGTCTCGCTCATCACCACCACCGTCGTCAACGGACTGCCGGCCTTTTTGACTCCGACCTTCTTCACCGAATCTCAGCGCAACGTCGTCGGTGAAGGCGGCGGCGCCCTGCACGCCATCGTCGGAACGCTGCTGATCACGGGTGTCGCCACCCTGATCTCCGTTCCGATCGGCCTGCTCGCCGCGATCTACCTCACCGAGTACGGCCGCGGCCGCCTGGCGCGGGGCATCACCTTCTTCGTGGATGTGATGACCGGAATCCCGTCTATCGTGGCCGGTCTGTTCGCCTTCGCCCTCTTTGCTCTGATCTTCAACGATCCCGGCATCCGCTTCGGGTTCGGCGGCTCTGTCGCGCTCTCGGTGCTGATGATCCCTGTCGTCGTGCGCTCCAGCGAAGAGATGCTCAAGCTCGTGCCCAATGAACTCCGCGAAGCAGCGTTCGCGCTCGGTGTGCCGAAATGGCTGACCATCGTGAAGGTCGTGATTCCGACCGCCATCGCCGGAATCGTGACCGGCGTGATGATCTCGATCGCCCGTGTGATCGGTGAGACCGCCCCTCTGCTGATCATCTCGGGATTCACCGCGAGCATGAACTACAACCTGTTCAGCGAGCGGATGATGACCCTTCCGGTCTTCGTGTACACGCAATACATGAACCAGGGAGCCGACACCCAGGCCTACATCGACCGCGCCTGGGCCGGCGCACTCACCCTGGTTCTGATCGTGATGCTGTTGAATGGCCTCGCCCGGTTGATCGCCCACTTCTTCTCCCCCAAACTCGGCCGCTAACGCGTTCGACCCTGAACTCGAAGGAAACACAGTGTCAAAGCGTATTGAAGTCAACGACCTCAACGTCTACTACGGAAACTTCCTGGCCGTCGAAGGTGTCTCGCTGACGATTGAGCCGCGCACGGTCACGGCGTTCATCGGCCCGAGCGGGTGCGGCAAGTCCACCTTCCTGCGCACCCTCAACCGGATGCACGAGGTGATCCCCGGAACGCGCGTCGAGGGTGAGGTGCTCATCGACGGCAACAACCTGTACGGCCCCGGCGTTGACCCGGTGCTTGTGCGCCGCCAGGTCGGAATGGTCTTCCAGCGCCCCAACCCGTTCCCGACGATGTCGATCGGTGACAATGTGCTCGCCGGCGTGAAGCTCAACAACCGGCGGATGCCGAAAAGCGATGCCGACGATCTGATCGAGCAGTCGCTGCGCAGCGCCAACCTCTGGAACGAGGTCAAGGATCGACTCGACCGCCCCGGCTCCGGCCTCTCGGGCGGCCAGCAGCAGCGCCTCTGCATCGCGCGGGCGATTGCGGTGCAGCCTGACGTCATTCTGATGGACGAGCCCTGCTCGGCCCTCGACCCGATCTCCACCCTCGCCATCGAGGACCTGATCGAAGAGATGAAGGCTGATTACACGATCGTGATCGTGACCCACAACATGCAGCAGGCCTCGCGCGTCTCCGACCGCACCGCCTTCTTCAACATCGCGGGCACCGGCAAGCCGGGCAAGCTCATCGAGTACGACGACACCACCACGATGTTCTCGAACCCGAGCGTGCAGGCGACCGAGGACTACGTGTCGGGTCGCTTCGGCTAACCCTTCCCTCGGTGGTCGAGCCTGTCGAGACCCCGCGAGCCGAGCCTCAGACGTGACCCACGTTGAGAGATCGGCCGGCGGAGGTCTCGACAAGCTCGACCACCGGTTTGTCGGCTACGCCGTGCGCGCGAGCAGCGCCGCATTGATTGCGCGCGTCAGCTCCTGGTCGACCGGGAACGGCTCGCCGTCGAGCTCGGTCACCGACACGGCCAGACGCACGCTGGAGACCAGCCACGCCGCATCCGCTGCACGCAGCTCGTCGACTGTCACATCGCGGTACTCGGTGCGCTCCCCCTGCGCCTCGAGGTATTCGAAGACGCTCTGCTGGGTGGTGCCGTGTAGGATGGCGCCGCTCGGCGCCGGGGTCACGTAGACGCCGCCTGAACGGATGATCACGCTGGAGGTGGGGCCCTCCATCACGTAGCCGTCGGTGGTCACGAAGATCGTGTCGTCGGCGCCGCGGCGGTTCGCCTCGCGCAGCGCAGCCATGTTGATGGCATAGCTGAGTGTCTTGGCACCCATCAACAGCCACGGAGCGCGCTCGGCGACCCCGCGCGGGTAGCCGCGGTCCAGGGTGACAACCTTCACGCCCTGCTCGCGCACCCCACGGAAGTCGGCGGCCCGGGTGGCGTGCAGCCAGGCGGTCGGCGCCGGCCCGGCCTCGACCCCGCGGCTGAGCACGAATTTGAGGGCGAGCTCGCCCTCGGTGGGCAGCTGCGACACAGCGAGGGCGATGGCCGCGCGCCACTGGCCGGGGTGCGGTTCCGGAAGATCGCAGATGCGCGCCGAGTTGATCAGACGGCTGATGTGCGGCTCGACCTCGTGCGGGTGCCCGTTGACCACGGTCAGAGTCTCGAAGATGCCGTCGCCACGCTGAGTGCTGAGCTCGGCCACGCGCAATGCCGGCGCGCTTGAGTCGATCGGGTGGAACGTGTCGTCAAAGTTGGTGCGCGTGGAGTCGGCGGGCACCGGATCGATCAGCAGCGTGAAAGGCAATGTCATGAGGCGAGCCTAGTCGCCGCGTCAGGGCAGTTTTAGTTGAGTGACGCGCAGGTTCTCCCACCTCGGCGCGGTGTATCCCCACCGGCGTGCGCTCGACCCCGCGCCGAGCGGGATAGACCGCGCCGGGACCGGGCATCCAGCCTGGGTGCACGGGCGCGAACACGATCATCCGAATGAGACCCGGATCGCGCGTAAGATCGCGTGAGCTAGCTCTGGATCGCGATGATCGGCTTCGTGGTGGGCTGTTCCGAGCCACCCGCTGGTTCGACGGTGACACCGACGGCGTCGCCGGCCTTCATGGTGCCGTCGAGCACGCGCCAGACGGTTCCGCTGCCGGAGGAGGTGAAGGTTCCGGCCGAGACGGCTCCAGCGTCGTTGATGTACCAGAGCTGGTAGGCCTCGTCTTTCGGCAGCGCCGGCAGATCTTCGACCAGCAAGGCCGACTGACCGAGCTCGCCCGACCAGACGAGCGTGGCCGGCTGCCCGTCGGCCGTCGTCGTTGTCGCACGCTGGGCATCCGGTGCCGCGTTGATCTGAGCGAGCGCGCTCGCCTGCTGCTCGGCGAATTGGTTGGTGCTGAGCATTTGGCCGACGAGGGTTCCGCCGAAGAACAGCGCGACGGCCGCAGCCGCGGCGATCAGGATGGCGACGGGACGGGTAGACCAGCGTCGCGCAGCCCGGCGTTCTGCGGCGGTTTCGCCAGCGGATGCGGCTGGTGAGGGCAACGCGACGGCCCCCGAGGTGGTCGGAGCGTCAGCTGCCGACGTCGTGAGCACGGGCGGCGCCACCTGCGGCGTGGCTTCGTGGGGTGTCGCGGACTGCGGCTTCGTGACGGCCGACAGCGGCGTATCCGTTGAGAGCGGAGCATTCTGCGGGGTTGACGCGAGCTGAGCCATCAGATTCGCTTTCAGCGACGCGGAGGGCTGAACCGGTTTGACGGCGAGGCCGAGTGCGGCGGCGGTTTCGGTGAACTCGAGGGCTTCGAGATGGGCCTGTTGCGAGTCGCCGAGCTGCTTTTCGAACGCGGCACGATCTTCGGGGCTGAGCGCGTTCAGGGCATGGGCGGCTGCTGTTTCGCCGAAGTTGTCGCTCTCGTGCTTGGTCATGATGCCACCCCCATTTCGTCGCGCAATCGAATCATGCCGTCTCGCAATCGAGTTTTCACCGTGCCGAGCGGAATTTGCAAGAGTTCGGCGACCTCGGCCTGGCTGTAGCCGCCGTAGTAGGCGAGACTGACGGCCTGTCGCTGCAACTCAGACAGTCTGGACATCGCCCGCCCCACCCTTTCATTTTCGATTCGAACTTCAACGGTTTCAGAAACCTGGTCGTATTCGACAGCCCGATCGCGGATGCCGATCTTCAGATCACGGTCACGGCCGGCTTGCGAGGCACGAATGCGGTCGACGGCCCGGCGATGGGTCATGGTCATGATCCAAGTGGATGCACCGCCAAGACGGGGATCGTAGCGGGATGCGTTCTGCCAGATTTCCAGAAAGATCTCTTGCGTCACCTCCTCCGACTGTGCGTGGTCAATGAGCAGGCGCTTGACCAGACCAAGCACACGTGGCGCCATCTGGTCGTACAACTGGCCAAAGGCTGCTTGATCGCCCACGGACACCCGGGTGAGCAATTCTGCCGCTGAAACAGCGGCGCTCTCATCCAGGTTCGTAGGGGAGTCGGCGGTCATGACCCTAAGCATGTCAGTTCCGCTCCCGTTCCATGTGAGTGGTTCGGCACGAGGCCCACAATGGATTGGTTGCGGGCGCCGTGAGGTGGCTGTTAAAGGCCTGGATGACGCGAGCCGCGCTGTACTTGCAGGGCGGCCGCACCTGAATCGCGTGTGCATCCGTGTTCATCACGCTCATGCTGCATCGCATAAAAGGATGAGGCCAGGCCGCAGAACGCCTCTCGGCGGACGGCCGCTCTTGGCGGCGAATATTGGAGCCCGGGGTTACTGCGGCCCGACCGTTATCTATTGTAATCGAGGTCGACAGGGTGTTCGCCCGGGGCGAATAGCGATGACTTGTCGGGTCGATCTGGGCTCGACCTTCTCATTGCGCCGACCAACGAACTACTCCAGCGAGTGCTGCCGCCAGAGCCGCGCACACGAGGTGAACTCCTGCGCCGTGGTCGAAAACCGCAACGCCCGGCGGGTGAGCTCGTGAGACCTGGCCGGCTCCGTCGCATCCAGATCGTCGGCCACACTCGTGCACCCGGTCGCGATCACCCGGCAGAACGCCGCGGCACGGTCAAGCGCGACGGCAAAGTCGCCGGTGAAGAGGCCGCGCAGAATCTCGTCAGCGAGCGCGATGATCTCGTCGGGTCCGGTCGGGGCGGATGCGCCGGCGACGACAGGATCGATCGTCACGGCGACCTCGGTGCCGCGTTGGTAGAGGTAGGAGGTGCCCTGCGGGTCTTGCCGAATGAGCAACCGAATCAGGTAAATGCGCCACAACGCGCCCGGCAGGCTGCGGGGCGTCGCCCGCGACCAGAGTTCGGCGACCGCATCGATACCGTGCTCATCCGTGTAGGCGACCAGGCGTTCGACGGTGGCCGGGTCGGGGTCGCTGCGCACCCGGGACAGAACGGCGTGAGCGGTCTCGTGGGCGATTCGGCTGATCTGGGCCGGATCTTCGCCGCCCTTGAACGACTCGAACTTGCTCCCGGAGAACTGTGTCGGTTTGTGGAAATCTTCGGCCATGGCGTCCTCCTCGCGGTCGTCGGGCGATGGTGTGCATCCGAGCTGACGGGTACTGAACTGCAGCTTCAACGGTAGCGAGAAAAACTGCTCGCAAATCCACGCTAGATTATTAACCGCGGGCCTCTAGCTCAGTTGGTAGAGCAAAGGACTTTTAATCCTTGGGTCGTCGGTTCGAGCCCGACGGGGCCCACCCACTCGTTGGCCCGGTCTCCTCGTGAGACCGGGCCATTCTGGTTTTCGGGCATCCTGCCGATTGCGGTGTCGCTTCATGACGGCTCGTTCGGGCTCCCCTCTGATCGCCCGAATAGGATTGCTGCGTGACTCAGACCCCTCTCGTGCGTGGCGCCCACCTTGTCGGCTCCATCAACCAGCCCACTGCCGCTGACACTTTTCGCATCGTCTCCGAGAACCTCGGTGCGCACCTGACGCGTCTTCCCGACGGTGAGGTCGGCGAACGCTTTCACTGGATCCTGTTTCAGGGCGCCGCCTTCGACGCCACGCCGGGGCTGACCCGCCTGCCGATCGACCCGATCGTCGTGGCCGGCTTCGACCTGCGCCCGCTCCGCCTCGACGGAAGCGTGCCGGCCGATGAACTCGAGATCGCACCGCTCGGCTACGCCAGTGCCGCGATCGACAGTTACGCCCAGTTCGTCGCCCTGCGCGACGCCGGAACGATTCCCGCCGGCGTGCGCTTTCAGGTCTGTCTGCCGTCGCCGCTTGCTCCGCTGACCGCCTTTGTCTTGACTGCCGACCGCGCCGCGGTCTACCCCGCCTACGAGCGCGCGATCCTGCGCGAGCTTGCCGCCATCACCGCGGCGATCCCGGCCGAGGATCTGGCCATCCAATTCGACCTGGCCACCGAGTTCGCGTACATCGAGGGAGTTTCACTCGGCGGCGGCCCGCTCGTCGCCTGGTTCGCCGACGCCGACGCCGATTCCGCTGCCCACACTGCTGCGGTGATCGACGGATGCGTCGAGCTCGCGGCCCGCATCGCGTCGGCGGTTCCGGCCGAGGTAGAGCTCGGTTTCCACCTCTGCTACGGCGACGTCGCCGAATCTCACTTCGTCGAGCCGCCCGACAGCGCCCACCTCGTTGCCGTGGCCAACGGGCTGCATGCCGCGGTCTCCCGGCCGATCGACTTCGTGCACCTGCCGGTGCCGATTGAGCGCGATGACGCGGCTTACTTCGCTCCCCTGGCCGGCCTCACCCTCGGCACTCAGACCGAGCTATTTCTCGGCCTCGTGCATCACGAGGACGGCGTCGAAGGCGCCGAGCGTCGCATCCGTGCCGCCGCTGCCCCACTGACCGCCGCCGGAATCAACCAGTTCGGCGTGGCCACGGAGTGCGGCTTCGGGCGCGGCCCGGCCGAGCGCACCGCGCCGCTGCTGGCCCTGCATGCGGCGGTCATCGAGGCGAATTGAGGCACGCAGCGTTCAGAGTCCCCCTGGCGCGCGGTCTCGACAGGCTCGAACAACGAGGTGTTCGCAACTACGGAGAATTTGCTCGAATCGCGACGACAGGGGCCCGATTCGCCGGAATTCTGAAGATTCTCCGCAGTTGTGAACACGGCCTCGATCAATGAGCCGGTACACCGGCCTCGGCCTCCGCCTCCGCGGAGGCCGACGCCACGCGTCGCACGATCTCAGTGCCGCGCGCCTGGAGATCGGCGACCGAGGTGACCCCGACGAGCGTCATCGTGCGCAGCAACTCCTCGCCCAGGATGTCGATGACGCTCGCGACGCCATCCGCCCCGGCTGCGGCGAGGCCGTAGAGGTAGGGACGCCCGATCGAGCAGGCGTCGGCGCCGAGCGCGAGCGCGATCGCGATGTCGCTCCCCCGCCGGATGCCCGAGTCGACGTAGAGTTCCATGCTGCTGCCGACGCGCTGCCGTGACTCCTGCAGCACATCGAGCGGGCTCAACATGTGATCGAGCTGACGTCCGCCATGGTTGCTCAGCTGCACGGCGTCAATGCCGAGGTTCGCCGCCCGTTCGACATCGGCCGGGTTGACCGTGCCCTTCAGCACAATCTTGCCCGGCCACGAGGCGCGCAACGCTTCGAGGTCGTCCCAGCCCTGGGTCGACTCGGAGTGCCCGAGAATCTGCTCCCACATCGAGGGTGTGGCCAGGGCTCCTTCTGAACCGACCGGTTCGAGGTTTGGAAAACGGATGCCCTCTGCACGCAGAAAATTCACCCACCAGTTCGGTCGGGTGGCAATGCCGATCAACGACGAGAGGGTCAGCGCCGGCGGGGCGGTGAACCCGTTCTTGCGGTCGCGTTCCCGGGCCCCGAGCGCGCGCGTGTCGATGCCGACCACGATCGCGCGGTAGCCGGCCGCGGCGCAGCGATCGAGCTTCGCGCTCAACGCGCCCTTGTCGGGAGAGAGCCCCACATTGAACCAGCGGTCGAGGGTCGGCGACTGCGCGGCGATGTCCTCCATCGAGACGGTGCTGAGGCCTGCGACGCCGTAGGGAATCTGGGCGGCGGTCGCCGCTCGCGCCACGGCCAGCTCGCCGTCGGGATGGAACAGCCGGGTCGCCCCGGTCGGGGTGAGCGTGATCGGCAAGGCACTCGGGCGGCCAAGAATCGTGGTGTGCAGATCGGGCAGGTCCACGGCACCCCAGGCCGGCATCAACCCCCACTGCTCGAACACCGCCCGGTTGCGGTTCAGCGTGGCTTCGTCTTCGGAGCCCCCGTCGAGATAGTCGAAGATTCCGGCCGGCAGCGCACGCCGGGCCGCGGCACGGTACTCGGCCACATTGAATGCGTTCGCGAGCACGCGACGTTGCCGCGACAACACCGGAACTCTCACTTGAACGAGCTGCCTGACATCGTTGAGCTTCATGTGATGCCTTTCCGGGTCGAGAGGGGGTCCCGATCGACCGGGTGCCTGCGCCAGCCTAGAATCGCGAGTGTCCACTCTCTATGGACATCCCCACGAAGACGCAGGGTTCAGATTGTGATCTCCTGCCAGTAGCTCGGAGAGACCACCGTGAAAAATCAGCCGGGCGAACAGAAGAGCAAGCCGACGAGCGCACTCGCGATTGAGACGCCTGCACCCGACGCCGAGCACCTGCCGAGCATCGCCGAACTCGCCGACACCCTCGGCCCGGAGATCGCCGGCCTCGTCGAAACCACGGCCGACGTGAACCGCACCGTGACGGGCACCGTTCTCTACGACCGGTTCGCCAGAGCCCCGCAGTTTCCGGGGGCCGTGGCCCTGGCGAACGGTCTGGCCCTCTCCGGTGACCAGCTGGTCGGGCAGCTTGAGCACATGAGGGATGCGGGCTACCGCGCGCTGGTCTACAAGGCCCACGGCGCCCCGGAAGCCGAGTTGCATGCGGCCGCCCGAGCCGCCGGAATCGTGTTGTTTCGGGCCGCGGACAGCGTTCCCTGGGACCAGCTCACGGACATCCTGAGTGCGGCCATCACCTCACACGGCCAGTCCGGCCGGAGCCTGGTCGATGTGCGGCCCGGCGACCTGTTCGAGCTGGCCAACAACGTCGCCTCCCTGGCCGGCGGGGCGGTGGCCGTCGCCGATATCGAGCAGACGCTGCTCGCCTACTCGACCTTGCCCGGGCAACCGATCGACGAGACCCGGCGCAACTCGATCCTGCAAATGCATGTGCCGCACACCGACCAGAATGACGTCGACTACCGCCGCGTTCACGCGTCGCGGGAGGTCGTGAGCGTGGCCCCCAAAGCGCACTCCTTCACCCGCTCGGCCGTCGCCATCCGTGCCGGCAGCGTGGTGCTTGGGTCGCTCTGGCTGATCGACCCGCCGGATCGGTCGAAATCCGAGACCGATCGCATCCTGCTCGAAGCGGCGAACGTCGCGGCCCTGCACCTGCTGCATGGGCGCACGCACCGGGATTCCGTGCGCGCACGGCACCTCGAGTTGGTGCGCCCGCTGTTGTTCGAGCCGGGCCGGGCCGAACTCGCTGCCGTGCAGCTCGGCATCGCCGCCGACCGCGTTCGGGTCGTCGCGATCGGCACCTGGAACACCGCGGGCACGACCCCCGACGCGGTGCAATCGAGCCTGCGTCTTTTCGATACCGTGCGGGCGGCGTGCGCGGTCTGGCTGCCGACCGCGGTCTGTGGACTGGCCGACAATCTCGTCTACGTGGTGCTGCCCCAAACGAAAACCTCGTCGCAGGCGTTCCAACGCGAGGCGATTCTGCGCATCGCCCACCACACCCGGCGGCTGCTCGATCGCCCGGTTCTCGCCGCGATCGGCGTCGCGATGCCGCTCGAAGCGGTCATCGACTCGCGACTCGACGCCGAGAGCGTGCTGGCGGTGTTGCTGCGCGACAGCGAAGACGGCCGGGTGCTCCCGGGCAGCGACGACATCGTCGCGGATGCGATCACGCTCGGGCCCCGGCTCCGGCTGCGCCAGATCGTTGCCGCCCTGCGTGCGGCAGGTCAGTTGCCGGGCGAGGTGGCGACGTCCATTGCCGCCCATGATGCGATGAAGGGCACCGCGTTCGCCCCGACGGTGCTCACCTATCTGGATTGCGGTTCGAACGCGATCGAGACGGCGTCCCGGCTGAAGCTGCACCCGAACACGGTGCGGTATCGCCTCTCCCGGCTCGAACCGCTCTTCGGGGTGCGGCTCGACGATCCCGAGTCCCGGCTGCTCGTTTGGCTGCAGCTCTGGGCGAACGAGAACTGAGCGACGCGGGTTCGGCGCCGCGGCGCGGGTTGGCTCCGACCCGCGCAGCGGCGCCCGACCCGCGCGACGCCCCAACTCCGACAAACAGACTCCGGCAGATCACCCCCAGAGGGCGGAGATCGCCTGCGCAGTCGTGAAGATCGCGAGCCCGGCCAGCGCACCGACGACGGTGCCGTTGATGCGGATGAACTGCAGGTCCTTGCCGACTTGCAACTCGATCTTGTCGGCCGTCTCGCCGGCGTCCCAGCGTTCAACGGTTTCGGTGATCACTCCAGCGATTTCATGCCGGTACTGCTGCACGGCGTAGCTCACCGAATCGGCGATCCACCGGTCGATACGCCCGCCGAGCGAGCGGTCGCCGACCAGCCGGGCGCCGACATCCAGCAGTGTCGACCGAATGCCGCGGCGCAGGCCGCTCGCAGGGTCGGCCAGCCCCTCCGTGAGCGAGGCTTTCACGGCCTCCCACGTCTCACCGGCGAACTCCCGCAGTCGTGGGCTGTCGAGCAGGTCGATCTTGAGCGCCTCGGCCCGCAGGATCGTAACCGGGTCTTTCTGCAGATCCCGCATCAGGTCGGCCAGGTACGCGTCGAGCGCGATGCGCATCGGATGCCGCGGATCGCGCCGCACCGCGTGGATGAACCCGAGCACCTCCTTGAATGCCCGGTCGTCGACCATCTTGTCGAGGAAGCCGGGAACCCAACCGGGCAGACGTTCGGACACGGCCTGACCGAAAGCCTCCGGATGCATGCGCAACCAGACCTCTGCCTTGTCGAGGAGCAGATCGATTGCCGCATGCTGTTGGCCGGAGGCAACCAGCCGCTCGCCGACCCGACCAATGCTGGGACCCCACTGGGGTTCGATCAGATGTTCGCGCGCGGTGGTTTCGATCAGGTCTCTGATGTCATCGTCGGAAAGCAGGTCGAGGATCCCTGTTCCGGCCACCGCCAGCTCCTGGGTGAGCCGATTGGCGTTCGTGGGCTCACTCAACCAGGTGCCGACGCGCGCCGAAATGCCCATCGACTCGAGCTTGCCGCGCACCACGGCTTCGGACAAAAAGTTGGTCTCGACGAACTCGCCGAGGGTCGCACCGATCTCGTCTTTGCGGTTCGCGATGATGTTGGTGTGCGGGATGCGGAGCCCGAGCGGGTAGCGAAACAGTGCCGTCACGGCGAACCAGTCGGCGAGGGCGCCGACCATGCCGCCCTCCGCGGCGGCACGCACGTAGGCGAGCCAGGGGTATTGGTCTTGCAGGGCGAAGGCAACGGCGAAAATCACAGCCATCACAAGAAGCAGTCCGGTGGCCAACCGCTTCATGCCGGTGAGGGCATGCAGCCGTTCGGCGTCGGCCGGGCTGAGCAGGGCCACGCGCGGCGATGTCATCAAGAGTCAGCCCCAGCAGTCGGCCCAGCGAGCGGCCCAGCGAGCGACGCGGCACCCGGTGCTGCGGACTGGTCGAGGTCGAACCCGTCGTGGCTGATCCCCCAATTCACGCTCCACCGCTCCCCCGGTTGCAGCCAACGCAGGCCCGCCCCGCTGTTGAACGCGTTGGCCGGCGCGGTCATCGGTTCGATCGCGATCGCCTGGTGCGTGGCCGGTCCCACGCCCTCCGGCCCCGCACCGTCCGGCCCCGCACCGTCCGGCCCGGCCGGCGACGGAAAGCTGCGCGGTGTGAACACCTGCACGTAGCGCATGTTCGCGTCGCCCCACAGGGTGAGCGCGCGACCGTCGGGCGCGGTTAACCGGTGTTCGACCCGACCCGCCTCCATCGTGACGTCGGCGTAGCCGCTATCAAGGTCGAGATCACCGACCACCCGGCCCTGACGCAGGTCGAACGCAGTTCCGTCAACGGCCTGCTGCCCGACAGGATTCTGGCGTTCGTCAACGAGGATGCGCGTCGCCGCGCTCACCTGCACGGTCAACTCACTCGTCGGCACCCCGCCGATCTGCAGATAGGGATGCGCTCCCACGGCGTACGGGGCGGCATCCGAACCCACATTGTGCACACCGTGCGTCACGGTGAGGCCCTGGGGCGTCAGCGTGTACTCGACGGTCGTGTCGAGGTGAAACGGGTAGCCGGACTGCGGAAAGATCGTGGCGGCCAGCGCGACAGATCTCTCGCTACCGCCGATTCGCCGGTAGGGCATGAACCGCAGCAAGCCGTGGCTGGCGTTGTGCTTGGCCGGCTCGGTGATCGCCAGTTGGTGGGTCACTCCGCCCTGCGTCCACTGGCCGTCACGGACGCGATTGGGCCAGGGAACGAGCATGATTCCGGCCGCCATCGGCGGCGTCACGCTCTCGGCAAACGTCTCGACGAGGTCTATGCCGTTTACTGCATACGACCGCAGCCCGGCCGCCACTTCGGTGATCACCGCGGTGGATCGCCCGGCTGCCGAGTCGACGGAGAGGCGATGCTGGAAACCGGTGGGTGCACTCATGCGCCCAGCCTATTCCGGCTGGATCACTCTCAACCCGGCTTCACGCAGAAGATCGAGTTGGGAAGCGGGAGCGGCAGCATCCGTCACCAGAGTGTCGAAGGCGTCGAGCGGTCCGACGGTGCCGAGGTGGGCCTGGCCCAGCTTCGACCCTTCGGCGACGACGATCGCGCGCTGGGCCGCGGCGAGCATGAGCGTTTTCACGCCGGCTTCCGGCAGGTTGATGTTGGTGACGCCTCGGGCGGCATCGACGCCGTTGCAGCCGATGAAGGCAATGTCGGCGTGCACGCTGCCGAGGATGGTGGCCGCCAATGGCTCGACGAGCGAATGCTGCAGCGGGCGCAGCGATCCGCCGGTGACGATGACGGTGAAACGGGGAATCGTCGGTTCGAGTTCGAGGGCGATGCTCAGGCCGTTGGTGATGATCACGACGTCGGTGAGCTCGGTGCGCTCGGCCAGGGCTCGGGCAATGGCAAGCGTGGTGGTGCCGACGTCGAGGATGATGCTCTGGCCGCTCTGCACGAGTGCTGCGGCCAGGGCACCGATCTGCTGCTTGGGTATGACCGACGATTCCAGCGACTCTTCGAAGGACTGCTCACGCACGGCACCCTGCGCACGCCCACGCGGCACCGGCATCGCGCCGCCGTGTACCCGGGTGAGCGCTCCGGCCGCTTCGAGCGCGTCGAGATCGGCGCGTGCCGTGACTCCCGAGATGCCGAACGTCGTGCGCAACTCGCTGACCCGCACGAATCCCCGTTCGTCGACGAGACGTTCGATGCGCTCGCGCCGCACGGCGGCCGGAATGATCTCCCGCTCACGGGGAGCATCCGCGTCGGGATGTGCGCTGTCATCAACCATGCTTCCATCTTCACTTATCGTCGTTTACTTTTCAATACGCAACCCTGTGTTTCGATTGCGCAAATCGGTTATTCTGGTGACTGTGATGGACACCACTATCGACAGCCCCGCCGGCACAGCCGCGGGCACCACGGTTCGCGCCTTCGTGCGCGACGAACGCATCGCCAGGCAGCAGCACACCCTGGCCGACGGCCGCGAGCTGATCTACTTCGACGACCCGAACACCACGCTCGCCCCCGACCGGGCCCCCGATCTGCGGGAGCTAGCTCCTCGACCGGGCACGGCATCGATGCGTCAGGATCCCCTGACCGGCGAATGGGTATCGATCGCGGCGGCGAGGCAGAACCGGGTGTTCCTGCCCCCGGCGCACCTCGATCCGCTCGCGCCGACGACGCCCGGCAACCCGTCGGAGATTCCGAGCAACTACGACGTTGCGGTGTTCGAGAACAAGTCGCCGTCGTTCGGCCCTCTTCTGACGGATGCCGACGCCCCCGCCGATCTCGACGACCTGTCGACGATCGGCCTGGGTCGCACGCGCACCTCGGTGGGTCGCTGCGAAGTGGTGGCGTTCAGCCCCGAGCACGAGGGATCGTTCGCGAGTCTCTCCACCGTGCGGGCGCGCACCGTGATCGAGGCCTGGGCCGAGCGCACGCACGCGCTTTCCCAGCTTCCGGGCATCCAGCAGGTCTTTCCGTTCGAGAATCGTGGCGAAGCCATCGGCGTGACGCTGCACCACCCGCACGGCCAGATCTACAGCTACCCGTACGTGACGCCGCGCACCCAGCGGGTGATCGACTCGATCGAGCGATACGGACCCACGCTGTTCGCCGACATTTTGGAATCGGAGCGGGCCGGCGACCGCGTCATCCTGACCGGCGAACACTGGACGGCGTTCGTTCCGTTCGCCGCCCGCTGGCCAATCGAGGTGCACATGTTGCCGCACCGCCACGTCGCCGACTTCTCCGAGACCTCCCTGGCCGAGCGCGATGAGCTGGCCGTGCTCTACCGCCGGCTGCTGCGCGGCATCGACGAGATCTATGAGACGCCGACGCCCTACATCGCCGCCTGGCACCAGGCCCCGGTTGCGACGCACCGTGACGACATCCGTCTCATGCTGCAGGTGACGAGTCCGCGTCGGGCCGCCGACAAGCTCAAGTTTCTAGCCGGATCCGAGGCCGCCATGGGCGCCTGGATCGGCGACATCGCGCCGGAGCAAGCCGCCGCGGTGATTCGGGATGCCGTGGCGACAGCCATCGGGAAGGACACAGAATGAACACCCAGACCCTCGAACAGGCCGCACGCGTCGGCTTCGACAGCCACTTCGCGCACGAGCCGGTCGGGCTCTGGTCGGCGCCCGGTCGCGTCAACCTGATCGGTGAGCACACCGACTACAACGACGGCTTCGTCTTTCCGTTCGCCATCGACCGGCGCACGGTCGTTGCTCTTGCTGAGCGCGGCGACCGGCTGATCCGTGTCGCCAGTTCGTTCGCCGACGACGCGATCGAGATCTCGCTCGACGAGTTGTTCCCCGAGAACCTGCACGGCTGGTCGGCCTACCCGCTCGGCGTGGCCTGGGCGCTCGGCCAGTTCGGCGCCGACCTTGACACCCAGACCGGTTTCGAGATCTACATCGACTCGGATGTGCCGATCGGAGCCGGCCTGTCGTCGTCGGCCGCCATCGAAAGCGCGGTCGCCGTGGCGCTCAACGACATCTGGGATCTCGGCCTTGACCGCCGCACCCTCGCCACAGTCGGCCAGCTCGCCGAGAACCGCGCGGTCGGCGCCCCCACCGGGATCATGGACCAGTCGGCGTCGCTGCTCGGCGAGACGGATGCCGCGGTGTTCCTCGATTGCCGCAGCCTCGACTCGGAGGTCATTCCGCTCGGCTTCGACGAGGCGGGCCTCGAGCTGCTGATCATCGACACCCGGGTCAGCCACTCTCACGCCACCGGCGGCTACGCCTCGCGTCGCGCGTCGTGCGAAAAGGGCGCTGCGGCGCTCGGCACTGACTCGTTGCGCGACGTCTCGGTCGACGACCTCGGCCGGGCCGCCGAGCTGCTCGACGACGAGACATTCCGCCGCGTGCGCCACGTCATCACCGAGAACCAGCGCGTGCTCGACACCGTGCGCACGTTGCGCGAGCAAGGCCCGACCGCGATCGGTGAGCTGCTGGATGCCTCGCACGTGTCAATGCGCGACGACTTCGAGATCTCGGTGGCCGAGCTCGACCTCGCCGTTGAGACAAGTCGTGCGGCCGGTGCGATCGGCGCCCGGATGACCGGTGGCGGGTTCGGCGGGGCGGCGATCGCGCTCACCCCGACCGCGCTGATCCCGACCGTCGAGGCGGCGGTGCTCGATGCTTTTGCCGCCGCGGGGTATGGAACGCCGGAGCTCTTCGTGGTGCGCGCCGCAGCTGGAGCCGGCCGCACCGCCTAGGCTCGGGGCCGGCCGAACGCCCGCGCCATCCACCTGAAAGCGCCGAGCGCAGCGAGAGCTGCGACCGGCGCTTTCAGGTGGAGGCGCCGAGCGCTAGCTCTTTCCGCCCGCGTTGATGGTGATGGTGTCCAGGCCGCCGTCGGCGACACCCCAGGCGTCCAGAATCTTGCCGTAGGAGCCGTCGTCGACCATTGACTGCATCGCCGCCTGTACGGCTTCGGCCATGCCGGAATCCTTCGTCACGGCGATGCCGTACGGTGCGGCGTCGAAGGTCTTCCCCGCGGTCTGCAGCTTGCCGTCAAGCTTCGAGATGGCGTAGAGGGTGACAGGTGAGTCGGCGGTGAACGCATCGGCCTGGCCGAGAACGACCGCGGTGGCCGCGGCATCCTGCGTGTCGAACGGCAGCTTGTTGATCGCCGGCTTGCCGGCCGCTATGCAGGCATCACTCTTCGCAGGGATCTCATCGGTGTCCTGGTAGGTGGTGGCCTGGACGGCTACGGTGAGCCCACACGCGTTGTCGGGGTCGACATCCTTGCCCGTCGGCGATGCCCACTGGATGCCGGCCACGTAGTAGTTGACGAAGTCGACCTGCTTCTGGCGCTCGGCGTTGTCGGTGAAGGAGGACACCCCGGCGTTGATGCTGCCGGCGACGATGCCGGGAATGATGGTCTCGAACCGGGCGATACTGAAACTCGGCTTCAGGCCGAGCGTCTCGGCGAGTTTAGTGCTCATCTCCATCGCCCAGCCGACCGGTTCGCCGGCGTCGTTCTTGAACTCGTTGGGCGCATAGTTCGGGCTGGTGCCGATCACCAGTGTGCCGGCGTCGGCGACGTTTTTCGGCAGCAGCGCTGCGGCCTCGGCGTTGACGCCGTTGGCGACGGGCGGCTTCGTCTCCGCAGCGGTCGGCGCCGAATTGTCGACGCAGCCGGTCAGCAGCAGTGCGCCGAGGGCTGCGAATACGGGGAGTACATGTCGAGCGCGCATTGGTCATCCTTTGTCAGTTATTCATCTGTGAAGCTCTGAACCGGTGCAAGTACGGTGAGCCTAGATTCGCGTTCCGTCACGCTCTATAGACAAACGGATGAAGTGGGCCGGGTCTGCTTGTGAGAACCTGCCAAGGGTCTGACTCTGCCGCAGGGCGTGAGGTTCAGTCAGGGGCGACGGTGACGGCTTCGCCGCCCGTGATCCGCACCAGCTCGTCAAACGTGGTCGGGAAGACGGTGTGCGCATGCCCGGCAGCGGCCCAGACCGTGGGATAGTCGGCCAGCGCCACATCGACGAGCGTGCGGATGGGTGCCGGATGCCCGAGCGGGGCGACCCCGCCGATCACCTGGCCGGTCGCATCCTTCACCGTGTCGGCCGACGCCCGCTTGATCGTGCCGCCCAGCTGTTCGCCGAGCCAGACCGTGTCGACCCGGTGTGCGCCAGAGGTGAGAACCAGCAGCGGTGCGCCGTCGAGCGTGAAGATGAGCGAGTTGGCGATCGCGCCCACCTCGATTCCGAGCGCCGCGGCGGCGGCCTGCGCCGTCGGAGTGGCGTCATCGAACCAACGGATGTCGGGGGCGAGGCCGAACGCGTTCAGCGCCTCGCGCACCCGAGTGACGGCGGGATGTGATGTGTTCACCATGCGAGAAGCCTAAGGCGCGCGTCACCTGAATCGTCCGTGAGGTGTCAACTTGCCAACTTGTGCTCGTTGAGCGCGTCGCGCAGGAGCACAAGCCGGCCCCTCACGGGACGAGAGCACCGGACCCGGCGCTAGGCTGGCCGACATGGCTGTCGATCCTTCCGCTCGCGTTCTGTCCCTGCCGAACCTGCCGGCGCCCGTCGTCGCCGAGTCGGCGTTTGTCGCTCCCGGCGCCGTGCTCGTCGGCCAAGTCACCCTCGGTGAGCGGTCCAGCGTCTGGTACAACGCCGTACTCCGTGCCGAACAGGAGCCGATCTCGCTTGGTGCCGGCTCGAACCTGCAAGACAACGTCTCGTGCCACGTCGACCGTGGCTACCCGCTCACGATCGGTGCGGATGTCTCGGTCGGGCACGGCGCGGTGCTTCACGGCTGCACGATCGAAGACTCGGTGCTCGTCGGCATGTCCGCGACGATCATGAATGGTGCCGTCATCGGCGCCGGGTCCCTCGTCGCGGCCGGTGCGCTCGTGCTCGAAGGCACGGTCGTTCCGCCCGGATCACTCGTCGCCGGCGTCCCGGCCAAGGTGCGCCGCGAGCTGACCGACGACGAGATCGCGGGCATCCGTGTGAATGCCGAGCACTACCTCGCCCACGCGGCGCTGCACGCGCACGCCACCCCCGCGTAACTCCTGAACGCGCCGAGCTTGACCGCCCCGGTCGAGCTACCCCGGCGTGCCGGGGAAAGTCGACCGCACGTGTCAAACTCGGCGCTGAATTGAGGCCGGAACCGACGGCGTCAGTGAACGAGCGAGTCCGGCCGATCTGCGGGGGCCTCCGCAGCGCCATCCGCTGAATCGCCCACAGTGGACGTCCCGGCGGCAGGCCCCGTTGATGGCCCGGTCAGGGTCCCGACGGGAGGCCCGGCAGCTGGCCCCGCACCGTTCAGGCGATCGCCCAGCTTGTTACGGAGCATCCGCACGAGCGGCGGCACGAAAAGGAACACCGCAATGACCGAATAGAGCACGACCGCGAGGGGTTCGCTGACCAGCGCTGCGGGGTCACCGGAGCTGATCTGCAACGCCCGGCGCAACTGACGCTCCATCTCCGGGCCGAGGATGGCGCCGACGATGATCGGAAGCACGGGGAACCCATAGCGCCGTGCGATATAGCCGAGGGATCCGACGAGCAGCAGAATCACAATGTTCATTGACTGCAGCCCCGACGCGTACGCGCCGAGTGTGGCAAAGAACAGGATGCCCGCGTAGAGGTACGGCCGCGGGATGCGTAGCAACTTGGCCCAGAACGGTGCGAGCGGCAGGTTCAGAACGAGCAACAGGGTGTTGCCGATGAACAGGCTCGCGATCAGCGTCCACACGAGAACCGGCTCGGTCGTGAAGAGAAGCGGTCCCGGGTGAATCCCGTACTGGTTGAACGCGGCGATCATCACTGCAGCCGTTGCCGTCGTGGGCAGACCCAACGTCAACAGCGGCACGAGCGTTCCCGCCGCCGAGGCGTTGTTCGCGGCCTCCGGGCCGGCCACGCCCTCGATGGCGCCGTGCCCGAACTCTTCAGGATGCTTCGACAGCTTCTTCTCGGCGGCGTACGACAGGAAGGTGGGAATCTCTGCTCCTCCCGCCGGAATCGCACCGAATGGGAATCCGATCACTGTGCCGCGCAGCCACGGTTTCCAGCTTCGCTTCCAGTCATCCTTGTCCATCCAGGGAACACCGACCGGAATCGTCGCCGGCTTGCTCTGACGCAGATGAGCGGCGATCCAGAGCGCCTCCCCCACGGCGAACAGGGCGACGGCGATGACAACGACGTCGATCCCGCCGGCCAACAGAGGCTGACCAAACGTCATTCTCGGTTGCCCGCTGGTTCCATCCATGCCGACCAGGCCGATCGTCAGCCCGATGAACAGGGAGGCGATGCCGCGAATGCGGGAGGAACCGAGCACGGTGCTGACCGCGATGAACGCGAACACCATCATGGCGAAATAGGAGGGAGCTCCGAGGCTGATCGCGATCGAGACGATGAACGGCGCAACGAACACAAGCGCAGCGGTGGCGATCGTGCCTGCCACAAAGGAGCCGATCGCGGCGGTCGCAAGCGCCTGGGCCCCTCGACCGGCCTTCGCCATTTTGTTGCCCTCGAGAGCGGTGACGACAGAGGAGGACTCCCCGGGCGTATTGAGCAGGATCGACGTCGTCGACCCGCCGTACATGCCGCCGTAGTAAATCCCAGCGAACATGATGAGCGAGCCGGTCACGTCGAGCGCGTAGGTGAGCGGCAGGAGCAGCGCAACGGTCATTGCCGGCCCGATGCCGGGCAGCACACCGACCGCGGTGCCGAGCAGCACACCGATCAGTGCGAACAGCAGGTTGTCGAGCGTGAGCGCGTTGGTGAATCCCTGCATCAGCAGGGCGAGATTGTCCATTAGAGAATTCCTGTCAGCAGTCCGGCCGGCAATGGAATGCCGAGGCCGAGCACAAAACCGTAGAAGGTCGCCGCGGCAAGCGCGGCACCGATGAGCAGGCTCAGAAGGTAGCGGCGCGACCCGAGCAGGATCGACGCCCCGACGAAGAGCAGAGCGCTCGAAATGACGAAGCCGAGGATGTTCATCAACAGCGCCGTGAGCAGGATGAGCCCGCCGAGTCCGAGCAGAGTCGGCCAGTGTGCGCCCTGTGACAGGTCGATGTCCTCGCCGTCTTCCTGCTCACCGTGCCCGCCACGCAGCACCGTGACGGTGAGCGCGATCGCGCTCAGCGCCAACCCGAGGGCGATGATGGCCGGCACGACCTGCGGGCCCATCATTCCTGAGCTGATGGCGGTGTGACGGATGTTCGCAGCATCGACTGCGACGACGAGTGCGGTCACCCCGAGCCCGGCGGCGACGCCGAGCTCGGAGCGGCCGCGCATCAGGGTGCGAAGGGAGGTCACACCAATCCCAGATTTGTCAGAACTGTCGAGACCCGCGAGTCCTGCTCGGTGAGGAAGGATTCGAACGCATCGCCGGTGAGGAAGGCGTCGGTCCAGCCATTGTCCTTCAGAACCTTCGCCCACTCCTTGCTGTCGTGCATCTCGGTGACTGCCGTGACGAGCCTGGCCTGCTCGGTCTTGCTGAGACCTGGCGCAGCAAGAAGCCCGCGCCAGTTGGTGAAGACGAGGTCGACACCCTCCTCGGTCAGGGTCGGGGCGTCGATCACCGGAACGCGCTCTTCACTGGTCACAGCGAGGACGCGCAGATCGCCAGACTTGACTTGTTCGAGGAACTCGCCGTAGCCGGATGCCGCGAACTGGAGCTTGCCGCCGAGTACGGCCGGCAACAGTTCGCCGCCGCCGTCATACGCGACATAGTTGACCTTGGACGCGTCGATGCCGACGGCATCCGCCAGTTGCATCGGCAACAGGTGGTCCGGACCGCCGGGTGATGACCCTCCGCCGACCGGGAACGCGGCAGGGTCGGCTTTCCAGGCGACGATCAGGTCGTCGAGGGTTTTGTACGGAGAGTTTGCCGGCACGAAGATGGCGCCCGCCTCTTCGATCAGGCGGGCGATGGGCGTTGCCGCAGCAATCGTGGCGTCGCCTTCGTTGGTGTACGCGGCGCCGACGACACCGAGTCCCATCACGAGCAGAAAGTTTGCGTTGCCCTTTTCGGTCAGTGTACGGGCGAGTCCGACTGTGCCGCCGGCCCCTGCGAGGTTGGTGACCTCTGTACCGGAGGTGATTCCGATTTCGTCCATGACCCGCACCGCGGCCCGGCCGGTGACGTCATAGCCGCTGCCGGGAGCGTTAGGAACCATGACCTGAAGGTTCTTGATCGGGCCGCTCTCGGCGACGGGTGCGGCAGCACTGGTGACACCGCATGCGCTCAGGGCGAGCACCAAGCCCGAAGCCAGGATTGTCGTGCCGATGAGGCGCCGCGCCGTTGCAGGTTTTCTCATTGTGATCCTCTGATTTCATGGTCTGCCTCGTTGCCGACCCAGGTAATGGTGCGCAGGGGCTCACCAGAGGCACAACTTATGGTCATAGCGAACGTTGTGTAGCTTGTGACCGGTTTTGCTTCTACCCCATTGTGAGGGACTATTTCAGGGGGCCAACGACGACCAACCTGGAGGGCATGTGCATTCGCAACTGCTTCGCCCGCCCTCACCGTCTCCCTCACCATCATCGGGCCGCGTTCGGACCAGGCTCAGCCTCACCCGCCAACTCCTTATCTTTCAGCTCAGTCTCCTGGCGATCGTGCTCGTCGCAGTCACCGCTATCTCCCTCGAGCAGACCACCACGAATTTCAACTCGGTGCAGCAACGACGGATGCTCGCGGTCGCCGAATACTCAGCCGCCAACCCCCTCCTGCGCAGCATCCTCTCCGCTACCACCGGACTCGCGGTGCCACGCACCATCGGCCCCTCCGACGGCCTCGACGGTGTCGAAGCTGCCAACCAGCGATTGACCGGCCCGGTCGAGTCGTTGCGCACCACGACCGGAGTCGATGAGCTGCTGGTAACGGATGCCGCCGGTCGGGTGCTCGCCTCACCCGCCGACCCGCGCCTTCTGGGTAGGATCGAGCACCCCTCCGACAGCCCCAATTCTGACGGCGCCTGGGCCGGCGTGGCTCCGATCGGCGAAGTCGACCATGTCGTTGCCCGGGTTCCCGTTCTCGACAACGCGGGTCGCCTTGTCGGAATGATCATCGCCGGGCGCCGAATGCCTCCGCTGTCCGGCTTGCTCGCCGCCGCCGCACCGAATCTGCTCACCTACCTGGGCGTCGCGGGAATACTCGGCGCTGCAGGCTCCTGGTGGCTGGCCGCGAGGGTGAAGCGTCAGACACTCGGCCTCGAGCCAGAACAAATTGCGCGCCTTGCCGAGCATCGAGAGGCGATGCTTCATGGCATCCGTGAAGGGGTGATCGCCGTCGATGCCGACGGCGTCATCACCCTCGCCAACGATAGTGCTCACACCTTGCTGAGCCTCCCCGACGACGCAGAGGGCCGTTCGATCGACGACGTCGGGCTCGACGCGGAGGCAGTACTCGCCTTGCGTTCTCATCGAACTCTGGCCAGCGACAGCCCCCTGGTCAACAATGGGGTACTGCTGGTGCTCAACCAGACAACGATTCGGCCACCCAACTCAATCCCAGAAGTCGTCACGACTCTGCGCGACCGCACCGAGCTGGTCACCCTGCAGCGCGATCTGGGCAGTAGTCAGCAAGCCACCGACACCCTCCGCGCCCAGACCCACGAGTTCGCCAACCGTCTGCATACGATCTCGATGCTGATCCAGCTCGGCGATGCCGACGCGGCCGTCGACTATATTGACGCGGTGACTCGCGATCGTTCCGAGCTTGATCGCGACGTTCTGACGCGGCTCCAGGAGCCGTCGGTCGCTGCGCTCGTGATTGCGAAGGCATCCCTCGCTCGGGAGCGGGGCGCCGAGCTTTCATTGAGTCAGGACTCTGCGTTACCTCGCGTTGATGGCCTGCTCGGCGCGGACCTTGTCACGGTCATCGGCAACCTGGTCGACAACGCGGTCGACGCAGTGACCGGTGCAACGGTCCGCGTGGTCTCGCTGGACATCCGTGTGATCAACGTCGACGCCCATCGCAGCGGGACAGAGCCTGAAGCCACTCACCGCGCCGAGGTGCGAATCACTGTCGCTGACAGCGGACCCGGCATCCAACCCGAGCTACTCGGCCACATGTTCGAGGCCGGGGTCACATCCAAGACGACAGTGGTCAGCGATGCGGGCTCCGACGACGCTCACCGCGACGGTGCCAACAACCACAGCGCCCACCACGGCTACGGCCTCGCGATCGTCAGGCTGGTCGCGACCCGGCGCGGCGGCACTGTCGACTACAGGCACAACCACGGCACAGTGTTCGAAGCCGTGTTGCCGGTGCATCCCGACACGGCGGTGCCGGCCGAACCCGCCAGAACTCTCGCTTTGAACGGGGCACATCATGCTTGACGTACTCATTGTCGACGACGATTTCATGGTTGCCCGCGCACACGAACGTGTCGTCGAGCAGGTTGCCGGCTATCGGGTGGTCGGAGTTGCCCACACCGGTGCTGAAGCGCTTGCGCTCCTCACCGCGCTCCGCCCTCGCCTCGTACTACTCGATATCTATTTGCCGGACATGACCGGTATCGACGTCATCCGTCAGGCCAGATCACGTGGCCACGATCTCGACTTCATTGTGTTGAGCGCCGCACGGGAGGCCGAAACCATCAGCGCAGCCCTGCAGGGTGGGATCGCGAGTTACCTCCTCAAACCGTTCAAGCTCGAGGAGCTGCGTTCACGATTAACCGGCTACGCCGAACGTCGGCGGTTACTCGGGCGCCCCGGTGACCTCAGCCAGAGTGACCTCGACCTCGCACTCGGAACGTCGGCGTCGGCGTCGGCCCCGCCCGCGCTTCCCAAAGGTCTGAGCAAAGAGACCTCGTTGCTGGTCGCGCGCTCGCTCGTCGAGAGCGCGCCGGATGTTGCAGCATCCGAGTGCGCCGAGGCGCTCGGCCTCTCCCGGGTCGTCGCCCGCAAGTACCTGGAGTACTTCGTGCTCACCGGGCAGGCCTCCGTCACCTTGCGCTACGGCCAGACCGGCCGACCGCAACGACGATACGCCTCCCGCGTGATCGCGCCGGAGACGGCCGCGCTGTACGCGGCGGTCACCGCCGTCGAGATGTCCCACCCCGCCCCACCTCGCCGAGCTTGAACGTTCCGGTCGAGATGTCCCGGTGCGCCGGGGAAAGTCGACCGCACCTGTCAGCTTGGCGATTGATCCACGCAGGTCGGGTGTGGCCGAGCAGGCTAACGAGCGAGGGCGCGCTCCGCCGCATCGACCACATTGCTCAGCAGCATCGCCCGCGTCATCGGGCCGACTCCGCCCGGGTTCGGTGAGAGGTAGCCGGCAACGGATGCGACGGCCGGGTCCACATCGCCGGTCAGCTTTCCCTTGCCGGTCTCTTCGTCTTGCACGCGCGTGATTCCGACATCGAGCACGGCGGCGCCGGGCTTGATCCACTCGGGCTTGATCAGGTGGGCGACCCCGACCGCGGCCACAACGATATCGGCGCGGCGCACCTCGGCGGCCAGGTCGATCGTGCGGGAGTGCGTCAGGGTGACCGTGGCGTCGAGGCCCTTGCGGGTGAACAGCAGGCCGAGCGGGCGCCCGACGGTCAGGCCACGGCCGACGACGGTGACGTGCTTGCCGCTGATCGGCACGTTGTAGCGCCGCAGCATTTCGACGATGCCGGCCGGGGTGCAGGGCAGCGGGGAGTGCAGTTCGCCTTCGATGCCGAGCACCAACCGGCCGAGGTTCGTCGGGTGCAGACCGTCGGCATCCTTCGCCGGGTCGATCGCCTCGAGCGCGGCGTGCTCGTCGAGGCCCTTCGGCAGCGGCAGCTGAACGATGTAGCCGGTGACGGCCGGGTTCGCGTTCAGCTCGTCGATCGCCGCACGCACATCGGCGTCGGTCGCCGTGGCGGGCAGGTCGACGCGGATCGACTCGATGCCGACCTCGGCACAGTCGCGGTGCTTGCCCGCAACGTAGGAGCGGGAGCCCGGGTCGTCGCCGACGAGCAGGGTGCCGAGTCCGGGGGTGATGCCGTGGGCCTTGAGCGCGGTGATGCGCGCGGCCAGCTCGGATTTGACCGCGGTCGCGGTGGCGACGCCGTCGAGGATGATTGCCGTCATTGCATGTTCCGTTCTAGTTGCCCGCTGTGCGCTCGCTGCGCGTCACGTGCGGGGCCCGAGTCCGAGCATCCTGTGCCGAACTGCGGAAATTCTGTGATTCGTCGTGGCTTCGGCCCCTGCCCGCCTGCTCCGGTTTACCACGATGGGTAAAATCTCCGCAGCTGAGCACAGCGCCGCCACGTTAAGGCCGCCACGTAAAGGAGGAGATTCGGCGCCACACCGACAGCGAACGCCCGATTACCGCGGCGTGTCGCAGATTCTCCTCCGAAGCGTGAAGCGAGAAACGAGACGCGAGTGGGACAGGGAGGGAAAGACGAAGGAGGAAGTCAAAGAAAAGAAGAAGGGCCGGCCGAATGACCCCGGCCGGCCCCGACTACTACTGGTGCAGGCCGCTGTAGAGCGGGAACGCGTCGGTCAGAACCTTGACGCGCGCACGCAGGCCCTGGATGTCGGCCTCGGGCTTGAGCGCCTCGGCGATGACGTCGGAAACCTCGGTGAACTCGACGTCGCCGAATCCACGGGTGGCGAGGGCCGGGGTGCCGATGCGGAGGCCGGAGGTGACCATCGGCGGGCGCGGGTCGAACGGAACCGAGTTGCGGTTGACCGTGATGCCGACCGCGTGCAGTGCGTCTTCGGCCTGCTGGCCGTTGATCGGCGAGTTGCGCAGGTCGGCGAGAACCAGGTGCACATCGGTGCCACCGGTGAGCACGTCGACGCCGCCGGCCTTCGAGTCGTCGGCGGTCAGGCGGTCGGCCAGGATGCTGGCGCCGCGCAGCGTGCGCTCCTGGCGGTCCTTGAATTCAGCGGTGCCGGCCAACTTGAACGCCGTCGCCTTGGCGGCGATGACGTGCATGAGCGGTCCGCCCTGCTGGCCGGGGAAGACGTTGGAGTTGAGCTTCTTAGCCAGCTCCATGTCGCGGGAGAGGATGAATCCCGACCGGGGACCGGCGAGGGTCTTGTGCACGGTGCTGGAGACGACATCCGCGTAGGGAACCGGCGACGGGTGCAGGCCGGCGGCGACGAGACCGGCGAAGTGAGCCATGTCCACCCAGAGCTTGGCGCCGACCTCGTCGGCGATCGCGCGGAACGCGGCGAAGTCGAGGTGACGCGGGTAGGCCGACCAACCGGCGATGATGACCTGCGGCTTGTGCTCGAGGGCCTTATCGCGCACGACATCCATGTCGACGCGGAAGGTCTCTGGGTCGACGCCGTAGGCGACCGGGTTGTAGAGCTTGCCCGAGAAGTTGAGCTTCATGCCGTGGGTGAGGTGACCGCCGTGGGCGAGTTCAAGGCCCAGGATGGTGTCGCCCGGCGTCGCGATCGCCGACAGCACTGCGGCGTTGGCGGTGGCTCCGGAGTGCGGCTGAACGTTGGCGTACTCGGCGCCGAACAGTGCCTTGGCACGGTCGATGGCGAGCTGCTCCGCCACGTCGACGTACTCGCAGCCGCCGTAGTAGCGGCGTCCGGGGTATCCCTCTGCATATTTGTTCGTGAGCACGGAGCCCTGCGACTGCAGCACGGCGCGCGGCACGAAGTTCTCGCTCGCGATCATCTCGAGGTAGTCGCGCTGACGGCCGAGCTCCTGCTCGAGAACCGCGGCAATCTCGGGGTCGACGACCTCGAGGGGCTCGTTGAAGGTGTTGAGTGGTTGCGTGGACACGGAGGTCTCCTTAGACATTCGAAAATGGATGTCGTGGCCCAGGCGCGCGGCCACTAACCGTGTCAGTCGCTCCCCGATGGTGACCCATCTTCGTGCTACGCCAGTTGCGACGCGCTCAGCCTATCAGCCGCGGCGGCGCCCTCGTTCAGCGTACGAGCAACGCCATCGCGTTGGCTGAGGAGGCCGCCTGCACTGGCCGTCTCAAGCACCTCGGCGGTCTCGGTGATCGAGCCTGTCGAGATCAAGCGAGCCGATCTTCAGACGCGACCCGGCTTCAGAGGCCGACTCGCGCGGTCTCGACAAGCTCGACCACCGGTCACGCACGGCGGACACCCCTCCCGGTGGTCGAGCCTGTCGACGCTTCTATGGGTCGTGTCAAGGGGCGTTCGCGTTGAGTTTCCTGAAGAGTGAGCGTGCGATGTAGCGCTTGAGGCAGCGCAGGATCTTCTCGGGGGTCTTGCCTTCTTGGGTGCGTTTGGCGACGTAGGAGATGG
>NZ_JBFTJN010000013.1:0-46357 GCF_056395445.1 Leifsonia sp. 10L418
TGCCGGTGAACGTTCCGGCCAGCGGCGGGCGCGTGCCCGACGTCGCCGGGGCGGACGGCAAGAAGCCGGTGCCACGCACGGTGACGGTCTCGCCATCGGCGTTCAGACCGGTCGTCTTCGACACCGTCACCGTCGGAACCGGGGCCGGCGTCACCGGTGGCTCGGGCGACGGCACCGGAGTCGGCTCTACGGTGGGTTCCGGTGTGGGTTCCGGTGTGGGCTCCACAGTCGGCTCCGGCGTTGGCTCCGGCGTTGGAGGCGCAGCGAACCGCACCGGCGTGACGGTGTCCTCGCTCTTGTCAGAAATTCCGATGCCATGGGCCTTGGAGGTGTAGAAAGCGAAGCCGCCCTCGACGGGAGCCGGCACGGTCATGGTGGCGGTGAACGTGCCGTCAGTGGCCGGGACAATCACCTGGGTTCCGAGCATCTGCCCGGAAGCGGGGTAGAAGCCGGCCAGTCCGGCCGGTGCCAGCGCCAGGTAAAACCCCGGATCCACCGCCGCGAACCCGCTTCCCGAGACGGTGACCTGGCCGCCGCCGCCCGGGGCCTCGGTTGCGGTGACGGTCGGTGTCGCGGCTGCTTCAGCGGCGAGCGCCGGCGCTGCCGTCCCGACGGATGCACCGCCGACGAGAAGGCCGACGACAAGAGTCGCCAGTATCGTGCGGAACCGGTTCGCCGGCGGGGACGTGTGGATCATGGAACGAAAACTCCAGACATGGTGAAGTTCGCGCACGCCGACAGGCACGCCGAAGGCACGTCGAGGGCACGCCGGCAGGAACGCCACCGGCAGGCCGCACGACCGACGACGAGCGCACCGAAAGATGCGTCGCGGCGCTGCGCGAGAACCAGAACAAGGGAAGCCCCGCCAGGTTAGGTGAGGCTATGCTTACCGTAGGGGCTGCGCGAAGATGCTGTCAAGCTGAGGATAGGCTATCCTAAATAATTGTGCCCCTCTCCTCTTCGCAAAGCCGTCTGACCAGCGCTTTTTTCGCCGTCATCGTCGCCATATCTCTCGTCGGCTGCAGCGCGATCGCCACCGTCAAGCCGAGTGATTCCTCCGCTTCAAGCTCCGCTCCCGACTGCCCGGGTGCTGACGTTCCACTTTCCGAGGTGACGGCGGCCGGCCCGCCGACATCACTGATCGGGGAATCCACCGCCTGCCTGCCCACTCGTGCCGTCGAGCCGATCGTGAAGAATCCGGTGCCGGCACTGCCCGTCGCGGTGACCGACAACGATGGCAATTCCGTCACGGTGACGGATGTCGACCGCATCATCGCGATCGACCGGTCGGGCACCCTGGCCGCCACGGTCTTCGCGCTGGGGCTCGGCGACCGGGTGGTCGCCCGCGACAACTCGACCGAGTTCCCCGGCGCGGCCGACCTCCCCCTGGTGACCCAGAACGGACACGAGCTCGCGGCGGAGGCGGTGCTCAGTCTGACTCCGACCCTCATCCTCACCGACCGCACGGTGGGATCGCGTGATGTGCTCACCCAACTGCGTGAGGCGGGCATCCCGATCGTCGTGATCACGGCACAGCGCAGCATCGGTGACAACGAAATCCTGATCGATCAGGTTGCCACGGCGCTCGGCGTTCCGGAGGTCGGGCAGAAACTGAACGCACGGCTCGCCGCCGACACGGCCACCACCATCGCCGACATCGCAACCCTGGCCCCGACCGCAGTCGCGGATCGCCCCCGCATCCTCTTTCTCTACATGCGCGGGGCGGCGAGCATCTACTACATTTTCGGGGCCGAATCCGGTGCCGATTCCTTGATCGACAGCCTCGGCGGGATCGACGTGGCGTCGAAGATCGGCTGGCAGGGGATGAAGCCGCTCACGGCGGAGGCCCTCGTCGCGACGGCGCCCGACCTGCTGCTGGTGATGACGACCGGCCTCGAATCCGTCGGCGGCGTCGACGGCCTGCTCGAGAGCATCCCGGCGATTGCGGCGACCCCGGCCGGGCAGAACCGCCGCATCGTCAACATGGCCGACGACCAGGTGCTGGCGTTCGGCCCGCGCACGCCCGAGGTGCTCGATGCCCTCGCCCGGGCCATCTACGCGCCGGGCGCGGACGGGGCAAGCCATGACTGAGACGCTCGCCGGCACGCCGCCTGATTCGGCGCAAGACTCGACGATCGGCCCGCCGCCCGGTTCGGCGCCCGGTTCGGCGCCTGGTTCGGCGCCTGGTTCGCCTCCCCTCAAGCCGAACGCCAACCCCCGTGCGGTCCGACGCGCGCCCGGCGCCGCCCGGCGCGCGTGGCTATACACCGGCCTCAGCTCGGCTCTTTTGCTCGTCGTGCTCGTCGCGGCCGGGAGCGGGCAAGTTCAGGTCTCCCCCGCCGACGTGATCGCCTCGATCGGGCGGGCGCTCGGCCTCGACACCGCGCAGAACTCCTCCACCCAACTGACGGATGCCGCGCTCTGGACGATCCGCTTTCCGCGCATCGTGATGGCCCTGCTGATCGGCGCCGCCCTGGCCGCGGCCGGCCTGCTCATGCAAGCGGTGTTCGGCAACCCGCTGGCCGAACCGAGCGTGGTGGGGGTGTCCTCGGGTGCCGCGCTCGGGGCATCCGTCAGCATCGTCTTCGGCTGGACCTTCATCGGCGAATGGACCATCGCGGCCGTCGCGTTCGTCGCCGGACTCGTGACTACGCTGGTGATCTATCTGTCCAGCCGGTCGAGTGGCCGCACCGAGATCGTGACCCTGGTGCTCACCGGCATCGCCGTCAATGCGGTGGCCGGCGCCGGGCTCGCCCTGCTCACCTTTCTCGGCGACACCGGCGCGCGCGAGCAGATCGTGTTCTGGCAACTCGGCAGCCTGAACGGCGCCCGCTGGGAGCAGGTCGGGGTGATGCTGCCGCTGATCTCGGTCGGTCTGATCGTGGCCTTTCTGCTCGCCCGCACGCTCGACCTGTTCTCGCTCGGCGAGCGCAGCGCCCGTCACCTCGGCGTCAATGTGGAGCTCGTGCGCATCGTCGTGATCGTCGTCGTGGCCCTCCTGGTCTGCGCCGCGGTCTCGTTCGCCGGGATCATCGGCTTCGTCGGCCTCGTCATTCCGCACCTCATGCGCATGATCATCGGCCCGGCCCACCTGCCTCTGCTGATCGCGAGCGTGCTCGGCGGCGCCCTGCTGCTCGTCACGGCCGATCTCGTGGCGCGCACCGCGGTACCGATGGCCGATCTGCCGATCGGCATGCTCACCGCGCTCGTCGGCGGCCCGTTCTTCTTCTGGCTGCTGCGACGCACCCGGCAGCGCGAAGGGGGCTGGGCGTGAGCGCGCCCGCTCTGGAAACGGAGGCCGTCACCGTCGAGATCGACGGACGTCGCATCATCGACGCGGTCAGCTTCATCGCCCGCGCCGGCGAGGTGCATGCGTTGATCGGGCCGAACGGTGCCGGAAAATCAACCCTCCTCGGCGTGATCGCCGGCGACCAGGCGGCATCCGCCGGCGGCGTGAGAATCAACGGCCTTCCGTTGGAGGAGGTGTCGTTGCGGGAACTCGCCCGCCAGCGCGCCGTGCTGCTGCAGGACCACACGGTGTTCTTCGGATTCACCGTGCGCCAAGTCGTCGAAATGGGCCGGGCCCCCTGGGCGCGCACCGCTCAGGAAGACGACGACGACTCCCTGGTGGCGGCGGCGCTCTCCGCCGCCGACGTTCGGCACCTCGAGCAGCGCCGCATCCCGTCGCTCTCCGGCGGCGAGCGTGCCCGGGCGGCTTTCGCCCGGGTGCTGGCGCAGAACACCGGCATCCTGCTGCTCGACGAGCCGACGGCCGCGCTCGATCTCGGCCATCAGGAGGCCGTGCTGCAGGTGGCGCGCGACCGCGCCAGGGCCGGCCACGCGGTGGTCGTGGTGCTGCACGATCTGACCCTTGCCGCGGCCTGGTCCGACCGGATCACCCTGCTGGAGCAGGGGCGGGTGGTGGCCAGTGGAACCCCCGACGAGGTGCTCACCGCCGAGCGGATCAGCGCCGTCTACCGGCATCCGGTCGAGGTGATTCGGCATCCGTCGAGCGATGCACTGCTCGTGGTTCCGGTGCGGCGGGCCGGCTAGCACCGTATTTTCGCCGTGAGGGGTCGCATATCGACCTTCCCGGGGTCAACGAGGGTCGATGTGCGACCCCTCAGCGCGGTGTTGCCTCGGATGCGTGCGACGTGCGAGGCGCCCGCGTCACGCTTCGAAGCCGCCGGAGGCGGCGGCGCCGAGCCGAGCAAGCCTCGAGATGCGAACAGCTCGCGTGGACTGGCAGACTGTGCGGATGACTACGATCGCGGTGCTCGGCAGCGCCAATATGGACCTTGTTGTTCGTCAATCTCGACTTCCGCTCCCGGGCGAAACGATATTCGGATCGGGCTTCAGCACGGTTCCCGGCGGCAAGGGATTGAACCAGGCGGTCGCAGCGGCGCGACTCGGCGGTTCCGTTGAGTTTCTGGGGGCGGTGGGCAGCGACTCCTACGGTTCTGAACTCCGCGCGCTGATGACGACCGAAGGCATGCGCACCGAGGGCCTGGCCACGACGGATGCCCCCACCGGCACCGCGCACATCTCGGTTGTCGACTCCGGCGAGAACTCGATCGTGGTGGTGTCGGGCGCGAACGCAACCGTCACCTCACTCAGCGAGCCGCAGCGCGCATCCATCGAAGGCAGCGGCTATCTCGTGATGCAGTGCGAGCTGCCGTTGTCGGTGCTCGTCGAGGGAATCGCGATCGCCCGCGCCGCCGGCGTCTTCACCGTGCTCACGCCGGCGCCGGTCATGCCGCTGCCCGACGGTTTTCTGGCCTCGGTCGACCTGATCGTGCCGAACCAAATTGAAGCCGCCGAACTGACCGGCGAGAGCGACCCTGTGGCGGCCGCCGAAGCGCTGAGCGCCGGCAACACCTGGGCGATCGTGACCCTCGGATCGCAGGGCTCGGTCATCGCGCACAACGGAACCGTGCTCGGCGTCGCGCCGGCCCGCCCGGTGAAGGCGATCGACACGACGGCCGCCGGTGACACCTTCGTCGGCTCACTCGTCGCGCGCCTGGCGTCGCGCGCGGACCAGACCGCTGCCCCGACCGAGGACGAGATGATCGACGCCGTGCGTTGGGCGACGACCGCCTCATCGGTCTCGGTCACGCGGGCCGGCGCGACCAGCTCGATGCCGACCCTCGCGGAGGTCGCGGCGATCCTCGCCTAGCGCCGTACTTGGCCGTGAGGCGCCAACTTCTGCTAGTCGTGGTCGCCCGCAACGAGCAGAAGCTGGCACCTCACGGGAGAGATCCTGCTTGTCTAGCCGGCGAGTGGGGAATTGGCGACGATCTCGTCCAGTCGGACTGTGTCGTACGCTGCGAACCAGTGACCGTCTGTGAAAAGGTAAACGAAGATCGCTCCCTCGCGATCTGCGGTGTCGCTGTACAGCTCTCCATCGCCGCTCGGCGAAGCGATGAATCCGTCGGCAACGAGTGCCGCTTTCTGCACGGATGCCTGCTCCGCGTCGATCGGGGAGAATCCATATATTTCACTGACGCGCATTCCGTTGCTCACCGGGCAGAGCACCCCACCGTTGTCGACGAAGAGAGCAAGAGCGCTGCTCTCGTCGCGAGTCTTGTTCACGTACCAATCGATGCCCGCCTGATCGGGGAGACCGAAGGTGCTCGCAGCAAACTCCGCCAGGCTTGCAGGTTCGAGAAGACTCTCACAGGTCACCACGCTCGCCTCAGCGGGGGCTGGGGTCGGCGCCGACGGAGTCGCCGATGGGCCCGATTCTGTCGAGTCTGTGGCAGTCGGCTCCACCGCTCCTGGTTCGGCTTCGGCAGCGCAGCCGGCAAGGCTGAGCAAAATTCCCAGGGAAAGGACGATTGGGGCCAGGCGACGGATGCTCATATGCCGATCCTATTGACTGGCGGCTATCGACCGACGGCGCACCTCGGCCCATCATCGCTGCGCAGGTCGGCCGGGAGCGAACGGTGTCGCTTCCACGCCCGCAGCATCCGCTCACGGTCGCCGCCCGGATTCTCCCGGTGCCAATCGCGAGTGAAACGGTTGAGCTCGAACTGCGGCGCGATGTCGGAGGGCTCGGCGTCACGAGTGTTCGCCCAGTGAGCGAGCGCGTCGGCGAGGGTCGCGGTACCGTCAGCGGTTGCGAAGAACTCGCGCATCGGCGCATCGAAATGAAAGCCCGGCCCGAGTTGATCGGTGAACCAGACTCGAAGTATCTGGCTGCACCGCTGGCCGCGCGGCACAACGGTCCGGGCAGAAACGGGTTCCTTCAGCTGCCGTCCGGGCGCCGCGCGCGGGGCGGCAGCGGGCTGCGCACGACCCTCGAGAAACGCGCTGATTCGGCTGGCCAGCACGAGCTTGCCGCCGGAAGTGGGAAGTCCAAGGGTGCGGCTGAAGGCGGCGAGCTCGTCTTTCGTCCAATACCAGCGCGCGAACTCCGGGCCGCCCAGCGTCGCGGAAAGGTCAGGTCGCTGCGGCAGGCAATCTGTCACCGCGCGCTTCGACTCACGCTCGCCGGGCGGCTCCGTTGCTTCGGGAGCGACCCCGTCCGTCCTGATCTGCACGTCGGGCGTGACCTGCACGTCAGGCGGGACCCGCGCGTCCGGTGGGACCCGCGCGTCCGGTGTGACCCGCGCGTCCGGCCCCGCCGCCCCGCCGTCGCGCCGGTTCAGAAGCCGACGATCGGTAGCTCGCCCGACAGGTCGGCCCGCTGACCCGAGGCATGGATGCGGCCGGTCGCGATCCCGTCGGACCACACCAGCCGGCTCGTTGCGAGTTCGAGCCAGGTGGCGGCATCCATCTCGACGACGTTCGGCGGTGTTCCCCGCGTGTGCCGAGGACCCTCGATGCACTGCACGGCGCCGAAGGGCGGCACCCGCACCTCGAGGGTGTTGCCTTCGGCCTTCTCGGCCAGCAACTGGAGGGTGTAGCGCACGGCCAGGGCGCGCACGTCGCGCGGTGCGACATCCGGTGCCCCCGCCCATTCGCGCACTGCGCTCAGTCCCGCCGGGTCGTCGATTCTCGCTCGTGCCATGCCTCAATTGTCGCCCGTGCGTCATCCCCGGCCTACCGGTCCGCGCTCGCGTGCACACGCCGGGCACGCCCGTTGCTCGCGAGTTGCCACAGATAGCCCCTTGAACTCGCTCGAAGGGGCTATCTGTGACAACTCGCGGACGGATACCGGCTCCCGCTGGCCGCGTTGCTCCCGCCGATGTGTGGCTAACTCCGGCAATCCTCGCTGTCGACAGACTGCACCCGCGTCATTCCGGGCCCGAAACCAGACAGAATCTGAAATTCCCGGAGTTAGCCACCACCGGGCAGGGCAAGCCGACGGATGCCCCCGCCCACGACGACGGGACGGCGACAGCCGCATCCGGTAACCTGAACCAGTGAAAATACTGGTTCTTGGCTCTGGTGCCCGCGAGCACGCAATCATCACCGCACTGCTTCGTGAAGCCCGAAGCGGCGAGCCTCGTCACGAGGTCATCGCGGCGCCCGGCAATGCCGGAATCGCCGCCGACGTTCCCGTCGTCGCGCTCGACGCGAACGACCCGGAAGCCGTCACCAACTACGCCATCCTGCACAGCATCGAGCTCGTCGTGATCGGGCCGGAAGCCCCGCTCGTCGCCGGTGTCGCCGATGCGCTCCGCACCCGCGGCATCCCCGTCTTCGGGCCGGGCAAGGCCGCCGCCGCCCTCGAAGGCAGCAAGACCTTCGCCAAGCGCATCATGGATGAGGCCGGTGTTCCCACCGGCCGCGCCGTGCGCGCCGGCACCCTCGCCGAAGCCGAGGTGGCCCTCGATGAGTTCGGTGCCCCGTACGTCGTGAAGGCCGACGGCCTGGCCGCCGGCAAGGGCGTGCTCGTCACGTCCGACCGCGACGCCGCGCTTGCCCACTCCACTTTCTGGTTGCAGCACGGCAGCGTGCTGATCGAGGAGTTCCTCGACGGCCAGGAGGTCTCCCTCTTCCTGCTCAGCGACGGCCACAACGTGCTGCCGCTCTCCCCCGCGCAGGACTTCAAACGCCTCGCCGACGGCGACGCCGGCCCGAACACCGGCGGCATGGGCGCCTACTCCCCGCTGCCCTGGCTCGACACCCAGTTCGGCAGCGAGCAGGCCTTCGTCGACGAGATCATCGAAACGGTCGCCCTGCCCACCGTGCGCCAGCTGGCCGCCGAAGACACCCCGTTCATCGGGCTGCTCTACTGCGGGCTCATTCTGACGGATGCGGGCATCCGCGTCATCGAGTTCAACGCACGCTTCGGTGACCCCGAGACCCAGGTCGTTCTGCCGCGACTGATCACGCCGCTCTCCGGTCTGCTGCTGGCCGCCGCGCTCGGTGAGCTCGCACACGTCGCCCGCCCCGAGTTTTCAACGGATGTCGCAGTGACCGTGGTTCTGGCCAGCGAAAACTATCCGGAGACCCCGATCACCGGGCGTCCGATCACCGGACTCGACGCCGCATCCGCCGTGCCCGGCGTCTCGATCGCGCACGCGGCGACCCGACTCGACGGCGACACCTTCATCGCAACCGGTGGCCGCGTGCTCAGCGTCGTCGCGGTCGGCAGCGACTTCACCGATGCGCGGGCTCGTGCCTACGACGCGATCAGTCAGATTGCGCTCGAGGGTGCGCAGTTCCGCACCGACATCGCCGCGCGCGTCGCGAACTGAGTCGGGCAAGGCCTCAGCACGAATCCTCAGTAACGGAAGAGGGGCCGGGCATCCGCACTGTGCGAATGCCCGGCCCCTCTTCTGAATTGCGCGACAGCGCCCGCGCCTACTTCGTGGGCACTGGCTCCGACTCCGAAACCGGCTCCGACGCGTCCGCCAGCACGTCGCCGGAAACGGATGCCGGCACCTCGCCAGAAACGGATGCGGCCACGGTCCCCGCAGCGGGTGCGGGCACAACTGCCGCAGCAGCTCGCGGCCCCCACGCCACCGGCGCCGGCTTGACGAAGAACAGCACGGCCACCGCGCCGATCAGCGCAACGGCCGCCGGCAGGAACAGCGACTGGCCCATGGCCGTGCTGAATCCTTCGTGCAGCACCTCGGGCAGGCCACCGGCCCCGCCGGCTCCACCCTGGGCAGCCGCACCGGCGCCGGCCGGAAGCTCGGCGATGAGACGGGCCTGCATGATGGCGGCGATTCCGGCGCTGCCGAGCACCGCACCCATCTGACGGGTCGTGTTGTAGACGCCCGAACCGGCACCGGCGTCCGCCGGGGCCAAGTTGCGCGTCGCCGTGGTCGACAGCGGAGCCCAGATACCGGCGTTCGCCACACCGAGCACGGCCATCGGCAACAGCAGCACCCAAATCGGGACATCCGCCGACATGATCGAGCCGAGCCAGAACAGGCCGCCGGCCAGGCACAGCAGCCCGACGAGGGCGACCCACTTGGGGTTGACCTTGTCAACGAGCTTGCCCGAGACCGGGGCGAGGGCGCCGGAGATGACCGCCATCGGCACCATGAGCAGCGCCGACTGGGTGGGGGTCAGTTCGCGCACGGTCTGTGCGTAGATCAGCAGCGGCAGCGACATCGCGGTGATCGAGAACCCCACGGCGGTGATTGCCACATTGGAAAGCGAGAAGTTGCGTTCACGGAAGAGTTTCAGCGGGAGCAGCGGCTCACCCTTGTTGATCGACTGCCAGTAGACGAAGGCAGCGAGCACGAGGACACCGGCGCCGATGAGGCTCCAGACGCTGATCGGGCCGACAATCGTGCCCCAGTCGTAGTTCTCGCCTTCCTGAATTCCGTAGACGACCAGGAACAGGCCGACAGCGCTCAAGATGACACCGAGGATGTCGAAGCGGTGTGTGTGCGTCGGAAGCGTCGGCACCAAGCGCCACGCGAAAACGAACGCGATCACGCCGATCGGCAAGTTGATGAAGAAAATCCATTCCCAGCCGAGGCTGTCGACGATCACGCCGCCGAGGATCGGCCCGACGAGAACGGCGATTCCGGCAACGGCGCCCCAGAGGCCCATCGCCTGGCCGCGACGATCCGGCGGGAAAATGCGGGTGATCACCGCCATCGTCTGCGGCGTCATCAACGCCGCGCCGACGCCCTGCAGCACGCGGGCGGCGATGAGCATCTCAATCGAGCCCGACAGACCACACCAGACGGATGCCGCGGTGAAGATCACGAGACCAATCAGGTAAATGTTCTTCGGGCCGAACCGGTCGCCGAGGCGCCCGGTGATGAGCAGCGGCACCGCGTAGGCGAGCAGATAGGCGCTCATCACCCAGATCACCGAGTTGATGTCGGCGTCGAGGCCGACGATGATTGCCGGCGTGGCCACCGAGACGATGGTGCTGTCGACCAGAATCATGAAGAAACCGAGCACGAGCGCCCAGAGGGCCGGCCAGGGTCTAACGACGTTTTGCATTGAAAAGTCCTTGCTGAGGTGCGTAATACCGGGCTGATGCCGGCAGATGCCGGGCGACAATGGGCCGGCTGCCACTCTCGCGTGCGCCTCGAATGGGGCCCTCCTGCGAGCGGAGCATCCCCTCCGCAGAAGGGGCCTTCAGTAGCGTACGCGCAGTTGCGCGACAATGGAGACGTGACTATCGAGAATCAGCCGCCCGCATCCGTCGCCGTCGACCTGCCCGGGTGGCGCCACAGCTACTCCGGCAAGGTGCGCGATCTGTATCTTCCGGACACCACCGGCACGGATGCCGCGGCAGAGTCCGCGCCCGGCGGCCGGATTCTCGTGGTCGCCAGCGACCGCGTCAGCGCCTTCGACCACGTGCTTGAACCCGGCATCCCCGGCAAGGGCGAGCTGCTCACCACGCTCAGCCTGTGGTGGTTCGACCAGCTCGTTGACGTTCCGAACCACTTGGTTCCCGACCACGCGATCGCCAACGGCACCGCGGCCAGCCTCATCCCCGACGCCGTGGCCGGGCGCGCGATGCTCTGCAAGACCCTCGACATGTTCCCGGTCGAGTGTGTCGTGCGCGGCTACCTGACCGGCTCCGGCTGGAAGGAATACCAACGCGAGCAGACGGTGTGCGGCATTCCGCTGCCCGCCGGACTGCAGAACGGCGACCGCCTGCCCGAACCGATCTACACTCCGGCCTGGAAGGCGCCGATGGGCGAGCACGACGAGAACATCTCGTTCGAGCGCACCGTCGAGCTGGTCGGGGCGACTGGAGCCGCGGCACTCCGCGACGCCTCCCTGTCGATCTTCGCCACCGCATCCGCGATCGCCGAGAAGGCCGGTGTGATTCTGGCCGACACCAAGTTCGAGTTCGGCGCCGACCCCGAGACCGGCGTCATCACGCTCGGCGACGAGGTGCTCACGAGCGATTCGAGCCGCTACTGGGATGCCGAAGCCTGGCAGACCGGCACGACTCCGGCCGAGCGGATGGCCAGCTTCGACAAGCAGATCGTGCGCGATTGGCTCGCCGCCAACTGGGATCAGACCGGCACCCCGCCGCTGCTGCCGACGCACATCGTCGAGCAGACGGCGGCACGTTACCGCGAGCTGCTCGAGCGCCTGACCTCGTCGCCCAGCGGGAGCAGCGACCAGTAGTCCGAATCTACAGACGCGACTAGTCGGCTACGGCGAGGGTTGGCGTCTGAGGGACGCCTCCCCAGAGCTGGGCGGTGTGGTGCTCGTGCAGGCGTCGTTCGGCATGCAGTGCCGGGTAGAGGGCGAGGAGCACGACCATCGGGGTCAGAAGGCGTGGGTCGTGGATCCCATGGGCGGCGTAGGTGCGCTTGAACCTTTCCACGTAGTAGACATAGTCGCGCGGCGCCGAGTCGAGTCGGCGGGCCGACATTCCGGCGACCATGGCGGACACGTAGCCGACGGTGAAGCCCTGCAACGCCAGGTGCACGGCGAGGTCGAGGTCTTCGTGCATCAGATCCTCGCGGTCAGCGCAGACCTGGTCGCGCACCGCGCGCCAGGCATCCTGTGTGATCGCCATATTGGTGCCGAACAGGAAGACGTACTTGCCGGCGAGCTTCACTTGGAGCTTGCGAAACGCGTCGTCAGCGTGATGACCGAATTGCTTCATCGGCATGTCGTAGTATTCGACCGACCCGCTGGCCGCGGCGAAATCGCCTGCTGCGAACGCACGCTGGACCTCTTCCACCCAATTCCCCGCGATCATCGAATCGGAATCGATGCGTCCGATCACGTTGGAGGTGGCCGCGTCGAAGCCCGCGTTTCGGGTGGGGGTGATGCCTTGCTCGGCGTCCTGGCTGATGATTCTGATGCCCGCGTTCGGGAACTCGGACTGCATCGCCTCGACGAGGGCCTTGGTGCCATCCGTCGAGCGGTTGTCCACAACGATGATCTCGTGGGCGGGGACCGTCTGATCGATCGCCGCCAGGAGGCACTGCCGGATGCCGGCCTCTTCGTTGTAGGCGGGGATGACAATCGAAACGGTGGGCAGAATCGGGTCGTTCACAAAGCCGTCCTCACGGTGAAAAGGCAGCTGCTCGTGCGGACACGGCACTGACCGGGCGGACTGCGCACGGTTGCGGCAGGCGAGAAGTCCCGGAGCCCCTGCAGGAGCCTAGCGAAAAGATCAGCGACGCACCGAGCCGTCTGGCTCGTCGCAACATCTCGGTCCCCGTCGGTGGGTGCGCGTAGGCTTCTGCACATGCGAATCAAAATGTGCAGCATCCACGTGGACGATCCGGCGAGCGCATTCGACTTCTACACCGAAAAGCTCGGCTTCGAAAAGCTAATGGCGATGCCGGAGTACCAGCTTTACGTCGTAAAGTCTCCCGACGACCCGCTCGTCGGGCTGCTTCTTGAGCCGAGCGACAACTCAGTCGCCCAGGCTTACAAGAAGGGCCTGCATAAGCTCGGCATCCCGGCGATCGTGTTCGGCACCGCCGACGTGCAGGCCGAATTCGAACGCCTCAGCGAGCTCGGCGTGCCGTTCACTCAAGAACCGTCAACGGATGCCGCCGGCACGACCGCCATCTTCGACGACGGTTGCGGAAACTTCATCCAGCTGCACCAAGACTGAGCGGGCCGCGCGATCCGCCGAGTTTGACACTTCCGGTCGAGTTCCCCTGTTGCGCCAGGCAAAGTCGACCGCAACACACAAACTCGGCGGAACGCCCGGCCGCAGAAACGCTCCGTCGGAATACTCACCCGCCGGCATCCGTTACCCCTGGCATGGCTCGATCTACAAATGAACTGCTGGCTGCCGACACCGGTATGGGCGCGGTAACCCTGCGCGTTGGAAATCTCGATGCGATGATCGCGTACTACCGCGACGCCGTCACGCTGACCGTGCTGAGCCACGAGGGACCGGTGGCTGTGCTCGGCCGCGGCACGACCCCGATCGTGATTCTGCAGCATGCCCCAGAGCTCGCCTCGCCGGAGCCCCGCGCGGCCGGCCTCTTTCACACCGCAATTCTGTTCGACACCCAGGCACAGCTCGCCGCGGCCGTCTACTCGATCGCCACCAAGCATCCCGGAACCTTCACCGGCAGCGCCGACCACCTCGTCAGTGAGGCGTTCTACTTCACCGATCCAGAGGGCAACGGCATCGAACTCTACTGGGACCGCCAGCGCACCGCCTGGAGCTGGACCCACGGCTCCGTCGAAATGGCCACCCTCTACCTCGACCCGAACGCGTTCATCAGCGAACACCTGACCGAACAGGGCCAGACCGACCCGTCGTTCGGCAACGCCGTCGTCGGGCACGTTCACCTCTCGGTCGGCGATGTGGCGAGCGCCCGCGCGTTCTACGTCGACCAGCTGGGCTTCGATTCCACCGCCGAAATGGGCAACTCGGCGCTGTTCGTCTCGGCCGGCGGCTACCACCACCACATGGCGATGAACACCTGGAACAGCTCAGGCGCCGGCAAGCGCCGTCTCGCCCTCGGGCTCGGCCAGGTCGACATCGTGGTGCCGTCGAGCGACGATCTCGGGGCGCTCGGCGAACGGATGTCCCACTTCGGCGTTGCGACCCGTCACGACGGTCAGGCCCTCAGCTTCGACGACCCGTGGGCCAACGTGATTCGGGTGCGCACGGCTTAGCCAACGGCCTCAGCCGGTGAGCGGAATGGCGCGCTAGTCGCGCGCGGAGCCCCGGGTCGCCCGGCGCTTCGCGCCCCGGGTCAGGCCGTAGACCGTCGCCTGAAACTCGTTCATGTTGAGCGGGCGTCCTGGCAGCTTCGGCCGGTCGAGTCCGGCCCCGCGCAGTCCGTCGAGGGCGATCGACAGCTGTCGGCGCCACTGGCCGCTGTAACCGTCGCCGAGGGTTCCGAGAGATCCGACCATCGTCACGATCATCGCCACGTCGACGGCGGCGACATCGCCGCGCAGATCGCCGTCGCGCTTGGCCTGCGCCACCAACGAGGTCAGGAATGTCTCGAATTCGACCGCGGGCCGGTAGGTCGGGTCGATGACCGCCATCCGTCGCAGAATCGGCGGGAGGGAGGGGTCGGCGACCAACCATTCGGCGACGCGTTCGGCATAGACGACGACGCCGTCCCAGGCCGTCGGCGCGGCGACGATTTCTTCACGTACGGTGCCGAGTTCGGCTAAAGCGATGTCGTAGAGCGCACGTACCAGGTCATCGCGGCTCGGGAAGTTGCGGTACAGCGTGGCCACCCCGACATCGGCACGGCGCGCGATTTCTTCGAGCGAAGCATCGACACCGTTTTCGGCGATCAAAGCCCGCGCCTCGGTCACCAGTCGCTCACGGTTCAACCGGGCGTCTTTGCGCCGTGGCTGAGCCGGTTCCTGGGCGGCGCGTGCAGACGATGTCATGAGGATGATTCTAGATCGCCTTTCTGCGTATGGCCGTTCCTTGCCCTGAGGCTACGCCACCCCGCTGACAGCGCCACCCCTCCGGCCCGCTCCGTCCCGCCGACTCCGCCCTGATCTGACGCATCGCCCGCGGCCGGGGTTGTTCGGAATTCTCCCAAATGTTGCGACTCGCGCCGGGAAGCCCAAGAATGCAGGGAACCGAATTGGGCCGGGCCGTCGTGCGTCGTGCCGAATTCAGAATTGGAGTACCAGTGGGCGTCGAGAAGAACACACGCGAGTTCGAACCTGAAATCGTTACCGACTTTCGTGACCGGATGAGCTACGGCTCCTACCTCGACCTCGACACTCTGCTCAGTGCTCAACGTCCGGTCAGCAAGCCGGCCCACCACGACGAGATGCTGTTCATCATTCAGCACCAGACCACCGAACTCTGGCTGAAACTTGTGCTTCACGAGTTGCGGGCCGCGGCCGCGTGGTTGCGCTCCGATCAGCTCGCCCCGGCGTTGAAGAGCATCGCCCGGGTCAAGCACATCCAGCGCACACTGACCGAACAGTGGTCGGTACTCGCCACACTGACGCCCACCGAGTATGCGGAGTTCCGCGGATTCCTCGGCAATTCCTCGGGCTTTCAGTCCTACCAATATCGCGCCGTCGAGTTCATCCTCGGCAACAAGAACCGCCGCATGCTCAGCGTCTTCGAAAGCGATCCGGATGCACACGCGCTGCTCACCGAGGTGCTTGAGGCTCCGAGCATCTACGACGAGTTTCTGCGCTATCTGCACCGCGCAGGGTTTGAGATCTCTGCAGACGTGCTGGAGCGGGACGTCACCGAGGCCTGGGTGCTGCACCCCGAACTCGTTCATACCTTTCGTGGCATATACGAGAATGCGAGCGAGAACTGGGCGGCCTATGAGGCCTGCGAAGAGCTCGTCGACTTGGAAGACAACTTTCAGCTCTGGCGTTTTCGGCATCTGAAGACGGTGCAACGCATCATCGGTATGAAGACCGGAACCGGCGGGTCGAGCGGTGCCGCGTTCTTGCAGAAGGCCCTGGAGCTCACCTTCTTTCCCGAGCTGTTCGCGGTGCGCACCGAAATCGGGACATGACTTCAACGGTCCTCCCTGGCTTCCTCGACGCCCATGCGCAACGCGAAGCGTTGCGAAAGGCGGCAGCCCTGACCCCGGAAGCCTCGAAAAGTGCCACGCTTCCCCCAGCCATCCGACGTCCCGGCCGTGTGACATGACTTCGACGGTCCTCCCTGGCTTCCTCGATGCTCATGTCCACCTAGCCCTGATCGACCCGTCGCTCCTCGTGCGCGGCGGAATCGCCCGCGTTCTCGATCTGGGCGGCTGGCCGGCATCCCCGGCAACGTCCGCGGCGCAGGAAGCTGACGCTCAGCTGCCCGATATCGCATTCGCGCACCAGTTCCTCACGGCGCCCGGCGGCTATCCGGCGCGCCAAGACTGGACGCCGCCCGGCAGCGTCGCCGAGATCGCGAACGCATCGGATGCCGCCGCGGCCGTCGACGCACAATGGGCGGCGGGGGCATCCGTGGTCAAGATCGCGCTCAACGCCGAATCCGGACCGGTGCCCGGAGACGACGTGTTGGCCGCGACTGTCGCGCGGGCGCACGAACTGGACCTGCCGGTTGTCGCCCATGCCGAGGGTCGCGGCCAGGCTGAGCGTGCGTTTGCCGCCGGGGTCGATGCGTTCGCGCACACCCCGTTCAGCGCATGGCTGCCCGACGGGATGATTGCCTCGATGGCCCTCTCGATGACCTGGATCAGCACCCTCGATATTCACGGCTGGGGTGACCACACCGAGGAGTTCGCTGTCGCGTCCGACAATCTGCGTCGGTTTCATCGGGCCGGCGGGCGCGTGCTCTACGGCACCGATCTTGGCAACGGCCCACTGCCGGTCGGGCTGAATCGACGAGAGATCGAAGCCCTGCTTGCCGTCGGTCTGACCCCCGAGAACGTGCTGAGCGCGCTGACCGGGCCGGGGCCCGGCGGTTCGCCTGCCCCCGAGTCAAGCCCGAACCAGCCCGTCGTTTCCGCCCACCCCGCCCGCATCACGTTCATTCCCGGCGCTCGCCCGAGCGATCCGACTGCATTCGTCGATTGGCTGTGCACCGCACGCGCCGTCAGCCGACTCGAACTCGAGGACCTGCAATGACATCCAGCTCCACCAACCCGTTCGCCGAGCACGCCGCCTCGAACGCTTCCTCACCCGGCCCCCGCGACGCGCACCTCGACTTCGCGCGCCGCAAGGACCGCATCGACGGCCTCGCGCACTACCGCGGCAAGTTCGTCGGAATCGAGAATGACGGCGCGGACCCCGACACGGCGCCCCCGCCCATCGTCTATTTCGATGGCAACTCCCTCGGTCGCCCAACCCGCGCCAGCGTCGAACGCATCACCGAATTCCTGACCGATGGCTGGGGCACCCGGCTCATCCGCGGGTGGGACGAAGAGTGGATGGAGCTCCCGCTGAAGATCGGCGACGCACTCGGTCGTGCCGCCTTGGGCGCGGCCGCCGGCCAGGTCTTCATCGGCGATTCGACCACCGTCACGCTGTACAAGCTCGCCCGGGCCGCCGTCGATGCGCGCAGCGGCCCCGCGTACCCCGGTCGCACCGAGATCGTCGTCGACACCGACAACTTTCCGACCGACCGCTATGTGCTGGAGGGGATCGCCGCCGAACGCGGCCTCACCCTGCGCTGGATCGAGCCCGACGGTTTCGGCGGTGTCACGCCCGAGCAGGTGCGTGCGGTCGTCGGACCGCAGACCGCCCTCGTCGTGCTCAGCCACGTGGCCTACCGTTCCGGCTTTCTCGCCGACATGCCGGCCATCAGCGCAATCGCTCATGAGGCCGGAGCACTCGTGCTCTGGGACCTCTGCCACTCGGTCGGTTCAGTCGCCGTCGACCTCGATGCGTCGGGCGCCGACCTGGCGGTCGGCTGCACCTACAAGTACCTCAACGGCGGCCCAGGCTCGCCGGCGTTCGGCTATGTGCGCGCCGACTTGCAGGGCGAACTCGCGCAGCCAATCCAAGGCTGGATGGGAACGAAGGCCATCTTCGAGATGGGCCCCGGCTATGTGCCGGCCGACGGCATCCGTCGCTTCATGAGCGGAACCCCCGCCATTGTCGGCATGCTCGCGATGCAAGACACGATCGCGATGATCGATACGGCAGGCATCGATGCGGTGCGAACGAAGTCGGTCGGCCTGACCGAGTTCGCGATGAGTCTGGTCGACGATTGGCTGGTGCCGCTCGGCGTGGTCGTGGCGTCACCGCGCGATCCGGCGCGACGCGGCGGGCACGTAACGATTGAGCATCCGGCGATGAACGAGGTCACCCGGGTGCTCTGGGAGCAGGACGTCATCCCCGATTTCCGCGGACCGGGGGCGCTGCGCATCGGTCTCTCGCCGCTGTCGACGAGCTACGTCGAGACGTATGCCGGAGTCGCGGCGATCCGCGATGCGCTGCTCGCGATCCTGTCTGCCGAGGCGCAGCACGGCGCGCACTAGTGGCCCGGGGGTCGAGCTTGTCGAGCGATGTACTGAGCTTGTCGAAGTGACCTCGCGCGATGCTCCTCTGACGCAACCCGTGTTAGAGGTCGGCTCGCCGGGTCTCGACAAGCTCGACCACCGGAACGTTCGACCACCAGAACGTTCGACCGCCGGAAGCGCGGCCATCGACGGCGAAGGCGGCAGGTAGAATCGAGGCATCCCATTCTCGAGCCCTGCGGAGTGCGCCATGCCGACCATCGTTGTTGAAGTTATGCCCAAGGCCGAATTGCTCGACCCTCAGGGAAAAGCCGTCGCCGGCGCCCTCGGTCGCCTCGGTAAGACCACATTCTCCGGCGTGCGCGTCGGCAAGCGATTCGAAATCACCGTCGACGGTGCTGTGACCGAAGCGGTGCTGGCCGAAGTTCAGGAACTCGCCGACACCGTGCTCTCGAATTCCGTCATCGAAGATGTCGTCGGCATCCACGTTGCAGAGGAAGCGGCCGCGGCCGCTGGCAACTAATGCGCATCGGCGTCGTCACCTTCCCCGGTTCGCTCGACGACCGTGACGCCCAGCGCGCCATCCGTCTGGCCGGTGCCGAAGCCGTCGCCCTCTGGCACGGCGACCACGACCTGCACGGCGTCGACGCGCTCGTGCTGCCCGGCGGGTTCAGCTACGGCGACTACCTGCGCTGCGGCGCCATCGCAAGCCTCTCGCCGATCATGACCGAGGTCATCGACGCGGCGAACAAGGGGATGCCCGTGCTCGGCATCTGCAACGGCTTCCAGATGCTGGCCGAGGCGCACCTGCTCGAAGGCGGCCTGATCCGCAACGACCACGGCTCCTTCATCTGCCGCGACCAGAAACTGCGCGTCGAGAACAACACGACCGCCTGGACCGGCGACTTCGAAGCCGGCGCCGAGATCACCATCCCGCTGAAGAACGGCGAAGGCGGATTCATCGCCTCGGCCGACACCCTGGCCCGCCTCGAGGGCGAAGGCCAGGTCGTCTTCCGCTACCTCGACGTGAACCCGAACGGCTCGCTCAATGACATCGCCGGCGTCTCGAACGCCCGCGGCAACGTCGTCGGCCTGATGCCGCACCCCGAGCACGCGGTCGAGCCCGGCTTCGGCCCCGACACGGATGTTGCCATGCGCTCCGGCGTGGACGGCCTCGCGTTCTTCACCTCGGTGATCACGCAGACCCTGGTCAACGCGTAACCCGCACTGACATGACGAAGGGCCCGGCGCGAATGCGCCGGGCCCTTCGTCTATCTCTCTCGTTGGTCGAGCCTGTCGAGACCCGGTGACCCGGTCTCGAGACCGGGCCGTGTGATCTCGACAAGCTCGATCACCGAATGAGTACTACTTGTCGCTGGCGCCCACCGGCACCGCATCGCCGGTGTCGTTGCCGGCGCCGGTGTTGGCATCGGCCAGAGCCGACGCCTCCGCTTCAATCAGCGCCTCAGCTTCGGCCTCGAGCGACCCGGCCTTCGGCCCACGATCGATCGTGGTCGCAAGCGGGATCTCCTTGACGAAGCAGAGCAGGATCACGGCGACCAGGATCAGCGGCACCATGTAGAGGAACACCGGCGTCAGTGCGTCGTTGTAGCCCCCGATGATGATGTTGCGCACCGACTCCGGCAGCCCCTTGACGACAGCGGGGGTGAGCGAGTTCAAGCCGCCTTCCGCCGACCCACCGGTTGCGGGCATCCGTTCGGTCATCAGCTCGGTGAGACGGGCGACGAACAGGCTGCCGACCACAGCGGAACCGAGTGAGGCACCGATCTGACGGAAGTAGTTGTTCGACGCGGTGGCCGTGCCGACCTCGGTGACGGGGAACGAGTTCTGCACGATCAGGATGAGGATCTGCATGCTCATTCCGAGGCCGATGCCCATCACTGCGAGGTACGCGCAGAGGATCCAGATCTCAAGATCGGGGGTCATCGTCGACATCAGCAGCAGCGAAAGGGCGACAATGGCGGTTCCGACGATCGGCAGCCACTTGTAGCGACCGGTCTTGCTGACGAGGGCGCCCGAACCGATTGAGCTGATCAAGAGAGCAGCCATCATCGGGATCATCATGAAGCCGGCTTCGGTGGCGTTGGCCCCGGTCACCATCTGCAGGTAGGTGGGGATGTAGGCCATCGCGCCGAACATCGCGACGCCGGTGATCAGACCGGCGATCGTGGTGAGGTTGAAGTTGCGGTCCTTGAACAGGTGAAGCGGCATGATCGGCTCGGCGGCGCGACGCTCCACCAGCACGAACGCGACACCGGCAATGACGGTTCCGGCGATCAGGCCGATGATCGTCAGCGAATCCCAGTCATAGGTCGTGCCGCCCCAGGTCGTGACGAGCACGAGGCAGGTGGAGGCGATGGCGAGCAGACCCATGCCGGCGACGTCGATGCGCGGCTTGGCGTGCTCGTACTTCGGCAGCTTCAGGAAGACGATGGCGGATGCGATGGCGAGAATTCCGAGGGGAATGTTCATCCAGAACGCCCAGCGCCAGCCAATGCCTTCGGTGAACCAGCCGCCGAGCAGCGGGCCGGCCACAGACGAGAGCGCGAACACGCCGCCCATGATGCCCATGTACTTTCCACGCTCACGCGCCGGTACGACATCCGCGATGATCGCCTGCGACAGGATCATCAAGCCACCGCCACCGAGGCCCTGAATGGCGCGGCCGGTGATCAGCCAGGTCATGTCGGGGGCGAGCCCACCGACAACCGAACCGGCGATGAAGAGTGCGATCGCGCCGATGAACAGGCCCTTGCGGCCGATCAGGTCGCCGAGCTTGCCATACACGGGAAGCATGATGGTCGACGCCAGAATGTAGGCGGTCGTGACCCAGAGCATGTGGTCGACACCGTTGAGCTCACCGACAATGGTCGGCAGCGCGGTGCTGAAGATCGTCTGGTCGAGCGACGCGAGCAGCATGGTGACCATGAGCCCGGCGAAGACGAGAAGGATGTGACGTTTGGTTTCTGGTGACGCCTGGGGTGGCGCCGTAACGGTGTCGGTCATGTGAGTCTTTCTGTTATCTCTCTGACGAGCGCGATCGCTCGGTGTTCAATCTCGGTGCGAGCGGTGTCGGCATCGGAGTCAGCTCCGGGTTCGCCGGCCGCCCATTCCTTCATTGCGACGCGCACGCCGCTGCTGCACAGGGCGAACATGATTTCGGCCCGGGCGGCTTGGCCCGCGGCGTCGGTGTCGGCGCTCGGGTTGCCGCTCGCATCGGCGCTCGCATCGGTGCTGAATTGCGGATGCTGAGCGAGAATTTCTTGCACGGCCAGGTTCAGTCGTTCGGCCATCTGCGTCATCTGCAGAAACTGGCTCGTCAACAGCTGCGGGTAGCGCCGCACCACGGTCATTCGATCCTGCTGGATGGTCGAATGCGACAATGGCGAACCGACCAGGCTGAGGAAGAAGCGCACAACCGACTCGACCGGTCCGAGCCCGGCGCTGTCGGCGAGGTGCTCGATGACGAGTTCGTCGGTCACTTCGACATGACGCACTCCGAGGATCGCCGCGTCTTTGCTTTCGAAATAGTTGAAGAAGGTGCGCGGCGAGACGTCGGCCAGTTCGCTGATCGCGTCAACCGTCGTCTGCTCCAACCCGTCGCGCAGCACGAGGCTGACGGCGGCGGCCTCCAACCGGGCGCGGGTATCCCGGCGCTTGCGATCGCGGAGACCGAGATTATCGGTGGTGTTCATAGGGCCATTCGTTTTGTTGACCGGTGGGCGGTTCTGTGCAGATCAATTATTGCACGACTGCAAGATTACATGATTGCAACGATGCAGCAGTGCACAATCAGGGAATTTTCAGCTAGACCAGCCGGCTGACGGGGGAGGAACCGGCATACTGTGCTCACCACAATCAAAGGAGATTGCTCGTGTTCAGAAGCCCCTTCCCCGATGTCGTGATTCCCGAACTCAGCATCTACGACTACCTTTTCGGAGATCTGGTCGGCGCCGATCTCGACCGGGTGGCCATCGTCGACGGGGCGACCGGGGCGAGCACGACCTATCGCACACTGATCGAGCACATCGACCGGGTTGCCGGCGCACTGGCCAATCGCGGCGTCGGGCCCGGCACGGTCGTCGGTTTGCTCTGCCCGAACATTCCAGCGTTTGCAAGCGTCTTCCACGGCATTTTGCGCTCGGGGGCCACCGTCACCACCATCAACTCGCTCTACACCGCCCAGGATGTGGCGAACCAGCTCGTCGATTCGGGCGCCACCTGGTTGTTCACCATCTCGCCGCTGCTCCCCTCCGCCCAGCCGGCCGCCGAGTCTGTCGGTTTCGACGCCGAGCATCTCATCGTGATCGACAGCGTGGCGGGGCATCCGTCGCTCGCCGATCTGCTGGCCGAAGCAACGGATGCCCCGGCGGTCACGTTCGATCCCGCCACCCACGTCGCTGTGCTGCCCTACTCGTCGGGCACCACCGGGCGACCCAAGGGCGTCATGCTCAGCCACCGCAACCTGGTCGCCAATGTCGAGCAGGCCAGAAACCTGCTCACGGTCGTGGCCGATGACCGACTGCTCGCGCTGCTGCCCTTCTTCCACATTTACGGCATGACCGTGTTGCTCAATCTCGCGTTCAAGCAACGGGCCCGGCTCGTGACGATGGCGAAATTCGAGCTGCCCGAGTTCTTGCGCATCATTCAGGACCACGCCTGCAGCTACGTGTTCATTGCCCCGCCGATCGCGGTCGCCCTGGCGAAGCATCCGCTCGTCGACTCCTACGATCTGTCGAGTGTGCACACGATCCTCTCCGGGGCGGCACCGCTCGACGGTGCGCTCTCCGACGCCGTCGGACACCGTCTCGGCTGCCGGATGCTGCAGGGTTACGGCATGACGGAGGCGAGCCCGGTCACCCACCTGATTCCGCAAGACGCGCTCGATCTGCCGCCTGGATCGGTGGGCTTCACCATCCCCAACGTTGTCTGCAAGCTGATCTCCACCGCGACCGGTGAGGAGATCGAGGTGCCGGCCGAGGGAGTGAGCGAACCGGGCGAGCTGCTCGTACACGGGCCGAACGTCATGCTCGGCTACCTGAACAACGAGCAGGCGACCGCCGAGACACTCGACGCCGAGGGGTTCCTGCACACCGGCGACATCGCCACGGTCAGCGCGGAAGGCGTCGTGCGGATCGTCGACCGCAGCAAGGAACTCATCAAGTACAAGGGCTACCAGATCGCGCCCGCCGAACTCGAAGCGTTGCTGCTGACGCATCCGCTCATTGCCGACTCGGCCGTGATCGGGGTGCTGGATGACGATGGCCAGGAGATTCCGAAGGCGTTCGTCGTGATCGTGGCCGGCGCGACGGTGACCGGCGATGAGGTGATGGCGTTCGTCGAGGAGCGCGTCTCGCCGCACAAGAAGGTGCGCCGAGTGGAGTTCATCGACGTCATCCCGAAGTCGAGCTCCGGCAAGATTCTGCGGAAGGACCTGCGGGTTCGGGTCACGTTGTAGCAGAAGCGGTGGTCGAGCTTGTCGAGACCGGGTGACCGGGTCTCGACAAGCTCGACCACCGGCGCGCACGAGTTCAAACTTTCGTTCGATGCGTCTCCCAGCGCCGGGCTGCGAGTATTGAGAGTCCCCCTCCCCCGTCTTGCCCATTTCTGGAGTGATGCCCCCGTGTCTCCACGCTTGTTCTACCGCACCGTCGCTATCGCTGAGGCGGTGACCTGGACACTGCTCATCACGGGCATGCTGCTCAAATATGTCGGCAACATGGGCGGCCTTCCGGTGCTCATCGCCGGATCGATCCACGGTTTCGTCTTCATCACGTATGCCTTGACCGCCGTGCTCGTCGGTGTCAACCAGCGCTGGAGCGTCAAGCTCATCGTCTTCGCCGTGTTCACCGCGATCGTGCCCTACGCCACGATTCCGTTCGACATCTGGCTCGACCGCAACCGCAAGCTCGAAGGCATCTGGCGCACGACGGCCACCGATCACCCGCGCGACCACACCTGGGTGTCCAAGCTGCTGCGCTGGTTCTTGAACCACCCGAAGACGCTTGTCACCCTGTTCGTCGTCGGCATCGTCGTGATCATGAGCGCATTCCTGATCGTCGGCCCTCCCGGCGGCTGGAAGTAACCGATCGACTGATCTACCGACCAACACGAACGGCCGGGCGGCAACGCCCGGCCGTTTCTGTATGCCCCCCCGTTTCGGTGTGCCCGATTGCGATTCCCCCTGGTTCCGGCCCACTCCCCCGTTGTGATTGGCCGTGATTCGGTTATTCGGCTGGATTCCCGGCTGCGTCCGGCCGCCTCGGATCGATTCCCACCCGCACGTCTTTGCCCGTCGACGCGTGAGCGAGCGCGGCATCCAGGTCATGCAATGCGAAGCGTTCGCCGACCAGCCCGGCAAACGGATGGCGCCGCCACGCGCCCGCCAAATAGGCCACGGCCCGCTCGAGATCGACGGCGGTGTAGTTGTGCACGCCCCGGATCGTGACGAGCCGGCGCACGATCGATTCCGGGTCGAGCGCAATGCTCGGGCCCGGCGAGACGCTTCCGACCAGGATGACGACGCCTCCGATGCCGACCGTGTCAATCGCCGTGCGCACCGCCGCCGGCGCGCCCGACATCTCCAGTGCGATGGAAATTTCGCCTCCGACCAGCACCCCGCCGAGCACGGCGGCCAGCGAGCTGGGTGAGGCCGGCCTCGCGAGCGGGTCGGCCACCGCCGCCGCACCGAACGCGAGGGCGCGGCGGCGACGTTCCGGATCGGGATCGGTGACGATGACGGTCGCGCCCGCATCCGTCGCCATCGCGCACGCCGTGAGCCCCAGCATCCCGGCGCCCGACACCAGAACGGTGGCGCCCGCCACCGGCACGAGAGCGGATGCCGCGGCAAGCGCCGCCGCCACGGTCGCCGTCGCGCAGGAGGCCGGCGCCGCGACCTCGGCCGGAAGCGCCTCGTCGACGATCACGATCGGCGATCCGGCGAGCACGTGGACGTGGGTGGCGAATCCGCCGCTCAGCTCCCAGCCGCGGTGCACCCGGTCGTGCCCATACTTGGCGAGCGTGCGGCATTTCTGCGTCAGGCCGGTACGGCACCGGTCGCAGACGCCGCAGCTGACGGTGACCGTCCAGATGATTCGGTCGCCGAGCGCCACGGGGAGCCCCGCCGCGGTGCGTGCGTTCTCGCCGAGTGCGACGACGCGGCCGATCTGCTCATGGCCGAGTACCAGCGGGGTCGCCGCCCCGCGATCCCCATGCACCGTGTGCAGGTCGGAGCCGCACACCGTGGCCAACTCAATTTCCACGAGCACATCGCCGGGGGCCAGCGACACTCCGGGAACCGCAAGCTGATCGTGCGGCTGGCCGACCCCCGACCAGACCATCGCGTGCGGAGATGGGCGCAGCAGAACGTCGACGCTGCGGCCCGTGAGTGTTGACTGGTGCATCTTGTTCCTCGGTTCTTGTGTTGAATCTTCGCTGGTTGAGGAGTGCGCGAGCTTGCGAGCACACGTCTCGAAACCTCGTGACCCGATCTCTGGGCCGTGGTTGCGTCCGGACGTCGGCTCGCTGGGCCACTTCGACAGGCTCAGTACATCGCTCGAGACACGGGCTCGCTAGCGCTCGCACGCTCCTCGACCAACGGAGCTGGCTGCGACGGGTTAGCGCAGCCCGAGCAGGTCGGGCAGGTCGGCGACGCTCGTGATCACGGCATCCGCTCCCGCTTCCTCGAGCGCATCCTCGTCGTGTGCACCGCTCAGCACGCCGACCACGAGGCCGGCGCCGGCGTTGACACCCGAGAGCATGTCGCTCGCGGTGTCGCCGATGACGACCATGGCGCCAACGTTCGTCGTTCCGGTGCGGAGCAGTGCGGTCAGCGGCATGTCCGGGAACGGGCGGCCGCGCCCGGCATCCGACGGCGCCAGGGTCACGTCGGCGATATCGTGCCAGCCGAGGGCGTCGAGCAGGGCGTCGAGGGTGACCCGGGAGAATCCGGTCGTCAGCGCCACCTTGACGCCGCCTTCGCGCAGTTCCCGCATCACCTCAGCGGCGCCGGGAATGGCTTCGACCCCGACGGATGCGACCAGCTCGGAATACGCGAGCTCAAACGCTTCGTTGGCGCGCACCGCGGCATCCTCGTCGCCGGTCAATGCGCGAAACACCTCGATCTTCGACTGCCCCATGGTCTCACGCACATAGTCGATCGCTTCTTCGCGCTGTTCGGGGCTCGACGTTATGCCGGTGCGATCCGCTGCGAGCACGAATGCCCGTTCGACCAATCCATCGTCGCGCACGGTGGTGCCGGCCATGTCGAAGACGACGAGTTCGACCTCAACCGTGACTCCGCCTTCTTCGTCGGCTTCGTCGTCGATGCTGGCCTCAAACGCCTCGAGCACGAGCGCTTCGATGTCGACAGCGTCAACCTCGAGAGCGCCGGTACGCGCAACTCCACTGTCTCGCTTGGCCTTCTCGGGGTGGGCGACCGAGTTGGTCGCGTCGGCCTCGCCGGCCTGGTCGGTTGCGGGAACGATTCCGTCAAACGTGCTCATCATGTGCCTTTCAGAGTGTGGATCGGGGTGAAGAAAGCGTGGAGTCAAGCGCGCGGGCGCTCACCTGCTCGGCGAGGCCGAGGCCGCAGGTCATGCCGATGCCGGTGGTCGCGGCGACGAGGTGCACGCCCGGCTCGGGTTGCTCGATCAGAAATTCACTGGGTGCCGACGCGTACACGCCCTGCCAGCGTTCGAGCACCCGCGGACGCCCCACACCGAACAGCTCGGCGGCGAGACGCAGCAGCGCATCGAACGCGTGCTCGCTCTGGAAGGGCGTGATCGCGTCGCCCCGGTAGTGGGTGTCCCCCACGATCAGCGAGCCGTCGGGCAGCTGCGTGTACATCTGGTTGAGGTCGAGGGCGGCCAGCTCGGGATACTCCCGGTCGAGTCGTTCCCGCAGCACGGCGGCCGCCGGGGTGGCGTTGAACGCTCCGTAACGCACCAGCGACCAGCCGGTCAGCAGGGGTGCGACGAGCGGCATTCTCAGGTCGGCGGCGACGCGGAGCATGTCGAGGCCGCACCGACGGATGCCGTGATCGGTGGCGATCTCGGGATACAGCTGGTCGATGTCGTGGTTGACCGCCACGAAGACGGTCCCGGCGGTGATCGTGCCGCGCGTCGTCTCGACCCGGCCCGAACTCACGGCGGTGACCGCCGTGCGATAGCGAAATTCGACGCCCCGGCGCGCGAGGTAGGCCGCCAGCGCGCCGGCGGCCTGGCGCGGATCAGCCTGCAGGTCGTACGGCAGAAAGGCTCCGCCGACCGCGCTGCCGGGTGCGACGGGCATGCGCGCTTCGGTTTCGGCCGCGGTGAGGAGTTCGACCTCCGCCCGGTCGCCTGGCACCGCGGAGCCGGGCACAGGCACGGCGGAGCCGAGCACGTCGGCACCGGGCAACTCTGGGCCGGGCAATTCTGGGCCGAGGGTTCCGGTGCGTGCGGCCGCGCCGCGCGACTCCGCCAAGCCGCTCAAAACCTGCATCTCGTCGTCGTGCCGGGCGATCACGAACGTGCCTGATTCGCGCAGCCAGATGCCGGCATCGGTCGCCACGCTCAGCCAGATCTCGCGGGAGGCGAGCGCGAACTCGCGCGCCTGGCCGGCCTGCGGGGTGAAGCAGAGATGGCCGAAATTACGCACCGAGGCGCCGGTGATCTCGGCCGAGCGGTCGATCACGACGACGCGGAGCCCGCGGCGCACCGCTGCGAGCGCGTGGCCGAGGCCGACGATTCCCGAGCCCACGACGGCCACATCGAACTGCGATGAATTCACCGCGGTCCCGCTCATCGGAATACCCGGCGCATCCACATTGCAAGCCCTTCGACAACCAGAACGGTGACCAGAATCATCAGCACGATAGCCGTGACGAGGTCGTACTTCGACCCCTGCCCGGCGTTCAGCAAGTAGTAACCGACGCCGCCACCGCCGACGATTCCGAGGATCGTCGCCGCGCGAATGTTGGTGTCGAGCATGTAGAAGCCGTGCCCGATCAATGCTTTCATGCCCTGCGGCACGGTGGCAGCGGCGTAGACCTGGCTACGACTTGCCCCGGTCGCTCGCAGCGCCCGCTCCGGCCCCGGTTTCACTTCTTCGAATGAGTCGGCGATGAGTTTGCCGAGCAGCCCCACCCCGCCGAAGGCGAGCGCGATGGTGCCGGCCTGGGTGCCGAGCCCGGTCACGACGATGAGCACAATGGCGAGGATGATCTCCGGGATGCCGCGGATGATCACCAGTAGCAGCCGCATCGATGCGTGCACCGCGCCGTTCGGGGCGACGTTGCGGGCCGCCAATGAGCCGATCAGCAGTGAGAAAACGAGGGTGAGCAGTGTCGCGGCCAGGGCGATCGCGATGGTCTGGCCCATGGCGGCGAACAGGGTGGCCGCCCCGTAATTGCCGAAGCTCGGCGGCCAGAATGACGCGGCGATCTGCGGGATGTAGCCCCAGACGGTGAGCAGGTCGCCCCACTGGATGTTGCAGATCAGCACCCCGCCAACGACTACGGCGAGCGCGATCCAGCCCCAGGCGGTGTTGCGGATGCGTGCAGCATCCCACGGACGGTGAAGGGCAGCGGTGAGGGCGTCCGGACCCTGGGGCGCGGGCGCGGGGGCCGTTCTCTGGGCGTGCAGCTGAACAGTGTCGGCAGACGACGATCCGGAACGGGCCCGCGTGGCCGAACCCGCGGCTGCCTGCCGACGCCGGGATGCCGCGCGCAGCATCCGGTCGCCGAGCCCGCGCCCGGTCGGTGCTCTGCCGAGCATGGCGGTGCGCAGCACACTGGAGATGATCTCCATCAGCACGCACAGGCCGAAGATGACCAGGGCGATGCCGAGGCCGAGCGAGTAGTTCAGAGATTTGAAGGCGTGTGACATTTCCATGCCGAGGCCGACCACCCCGACATAGCCGAGGATGACCGAGCCGCGTAGGTTGATGTCGTTGCGGTGCAGCACCGTCGCCACCCACGACGGCAACACCTGCGGCAGCACGCCGGAGAAGAATTCTTGGAACCGGGTGCCGCCGGCCGCGCGGATCGCCAGACGGGGGCCCTCGTCGATCTGCTCGATCGCGTCGGCGAACATCTTCGAGATCATGCCGATCGAGTGGATGCCGATGGCCAGGATGCCGGGCAGCGAACCGAGTGAGAACATCAGCACGAAGACCATCGCGAACACGACGTCCGGAACGGCGCGGGTGAGCACCCCGAAGAAGCGGCCCGCCACTCGCCAGACCGGGCCGGGCGTGGTGTTCGAGGCCGAGATCCAGGCGATCGGAACCGACACGGCTGCTGCGAGGAGGGTGCCGGTGAGCACGAGGCCGACGGTCAAGGCGGTGAGGTAGAGCAGTTCGGCGGGTTCGGGAAAGCTGATCGTTCCGACGCGGGCGAAGAAGCGGCTGGCGTTGGCGGCGCTCTCCAGCATCTTCGGAATCGAGATGTCGATTCCGGCCAGCGAGACGGCGGAGGCGACGAGCAGCGCGACGATGGTCAGCCCTGCGGCGATGCGCTCGGGCGATACCCGGCGGCGCGGCGCTCGGGCGAGCAGCCCGGTCGGGTCCGATGCGCCGAAGCGCGCGGGGGCCAGCGCGGTCATCGGATCGACAGCTCGCTCGGGGTGCGGCCACCGGTCAGATCAGCGGTGAGGTCGCCGGCGAGTTCGCCGCTCGGTTCTGTCAGGTCCTCGGTGATGCCGAGCTCGGTTTGAATCGCTTCGAGCTCGGTGGTCGTGGTGGCGACGCGGCCGTAGATCTCCATCACTTCGCTCTTCGACAGCCCGTGGGTCGGCGTATCGAGCACGACCTGCCCATGTCGGAGGCCGACGATACGGTCTCCCCATGAAAGCGCGAGATCCACCTGGTGCAGGCTGCAGACAACGGTGAGGTTCTGGTCGGTGGCGATCTGACGGATGAGTGCCATCACCGCATCGCTCGACTCGGGGTCGAGTGAGGCGACGGGTTCGTCGGCGAGCAGAATCTTGGGGTCTTGCATGAGTGCGCGGGCGATGGCCACCCGTTGTTGCTGACCGCCGGAAAGGGTGTCAGCGCGCTGGTAGGCGCGAGCAAGCAGGCCGACCCGGTCGAGATGACCGAGCGCCGTGAGCTTGTGTGCGCGCGGGTAGCTCCACAGTCCGAGGCGTGGCCCGCGCAGGGTGCCGAGCGCGCCGGTCAGCACATTTTCGAGCACGGTCAGCGAGCCGACCAGTTCGAACTGCTGAAAGACGAAGCCGACCTGACCGCGCAGGGCGCGGAGGCGTCGCCCGGACAGCGACGACACCTCCTCGCCGAGCACGGTGACGGTTCCGCTGGTCGGAACCTCGAGTCCGTCGAGGTGCCGGAGCAGGGTCGACTTACCCGATCCCGACAATCCGAGCAGCACCACGATCTCGCCGGGATTCACCTGGAGCGATACCCCGTCAAGTGCAACGGTGTGGCCAAAGGTCTTCGTGACGTCGGCCACGGCGATGATCGGGGTGCTGTTCATGGTGAGTCTCAATTCGGATGGAGTCGATTCAGCGGGTCAGCGAGAGAAGGGGGTTAGCCCTGGCACTGGGTGGCGTTGGTCTTCTCGCAGATGTCGCGGATGGTGTCGTAGTAGGCGTCGTCGACCGGCTGGGTCTCGAAGAAGACGCTGCGGAAGGCATCCGAGTCGGCGCTGTCGATGCCGGCAGCGATGATCTGGTCGATGCTGACCTGCGCGAGGATCTCGGTCAGCTGTGCCTTCAAGTCGGCGGGAAGGGTGTCAGAGACGACAACCGGTGCGCCGGGAACCATCGTCTCGTCGATGACGGTCACCTTGTCGCTCTTGGCGACCTCGCTGTCCTCGGCGAATCCGGCGTCGCACTCCTTGCCTTCGCCGACCTTCTGAACGCTGACGTCGTGCTTGCCGGCGAAGACGGGGGTGACATCCTTCTCAGGGTCAACGCCCGCCTGCAGCAGGTTGTAGCTCGGGAACAGGTAGCCGGAGGTCGACGACGGGTCAACGAAGCAGACCTTCTTGCCCTTCATGTCGGCGATGGTCTTGATGTCGCTGCCGACCGGCACGATGGCCTGCGAGAAGTAGCCGGGCTCCTGGCCCTCTTCGGTGACGATCGACGAGACCGGCGTGATCTTCGCGCCGTTGTTCTTGGCGGTGACGTAGGTGAAGCCCGAGAAGGAGGCGACGTCGATCTTGCCGGCGATCGACGCTTCGATCAGCGCGGCGTAGTCGGTGGACTCGTGGTACTCGACGGTCTTGCCGGTCTTCTTGGCGATGTAGTCCATCAGCGGCTGGTAGTTGGTCTCGGTGTCGACCGAGTCGGGGACGACTCCGAAGACGAGGGTGTTCTCGTCGACGGCGAAGCTGACGGCGCTGGCGTCGTCAGTTGCACCATCCGCCGTACCGGTCGTCGGAGTCGCGGAACAGGCGCTGAGACCGGCGGCGAGCAGAGTCACCGCACCGGCGGCGATCAGGGTCTTGATGCTGAGTTTCATGAAGGGCCTTTCGAGCTACGAGGGCGAGAATACGAATGCTGTGTTCGTGTCCCCACGCTAAGCAGGCGCGCCTAACGCCGCCCCTCGAAAGGGTTACCGGCAGGTGAATCCCAGACGACGCGACTCATTTCCCACCGTGCACCGCCCCTCCAAAGCAGGCATGCCAGCCGGGTACACTTGAACGCGTCAGGCACCCGATTTCTCTGAGGAGTTCGCCACTCGTGACCGTTGTTTCCAATCCCTCCGTCCGTGGTGTCCCTGACACCGTCACCAACGCCATCGCCACGCCGGAGAAAGAGCAGCCGTACGACGCGCTCGGCCTCAAGCCCGATGAGTACGCCAAGATCCGCGAGATCCTCGGCCGCCGCCCCACGTCGGGCGAGCTGGCCATGTACTCGGTGATGTGGAGCGAGCACTGCTCCTACAAGAGCTCGAAGATGTACCTGCGCCAGTTCGGTGAGAAGGTCTCCCCCGCCATGAAGAAGAACCTCATGGTCGGCATGGGCGAGAACGCCGGCGTCATCGACGTCGGTGAGGGCTGGGCCGTCACCTTCAAGATCGAAAGCCACAACCACCCCTCCTACATTGAGCCGTTCCAGGGCGCCGCAACCGGCGTCGGCGGAATCGTGCGCGACATCATCTCGATGGGCGCCCGCCCGGTCGCCGTGATGGATGCCCTCCGCTTCGGTGCCATCGACGATCCCGACACCGCTCGCGTCGTGCACGGCGTCGTCGCCGGCATCTCCGCCTACGGCAACTGCCTCGGCCTGCCGAATATCGGTGGCGAGACAGTCTTCGACTCCGTGTACCAGGCCAACCCGCTCGTCAACGCGCTCTCGGTCGGCGTGCTCCGCCACGAAGACCTGCACCTCGCCAACGCCACCGGCCCCGGCAACAAGGTCGTTCTCTTCGGTGCCCGCACCGGCGGCGACGGCATCGGCGGCGCATCCATTCTGGCTTCTGACACCTTCAGCGAGGGCGGCCCGACCAAGCGTCCGGCCGTGCAGGTCGGCGACCCGTTCGCCGAGAAGGTGCTCATCGAGTGCTGCCTCGAGCTCTACCGCGAGAAGCTCGTCGAGGGCATCCAAGACCTCGGTGCCGCTGGCATCTCCTGCGCCACGAGCGAGCTGGCCTCCAACGGCGACGGTGGCATGTTCATCGAGCTCGAGAAGGTGCTGCTGCGCGACCCCAACCTCACCGCAGAAGAGATTCTGATGTCGGAGAGCCAGGAGCGCATGATGGCGATCGTCGAGCCGTCGAAGCTCGAGGGATTCCTCGCCGTCACGAGCAAGTGGGATGTCGAAACCAGCGTGCTCGGTGAGGTCACCGACTCCGGTCGCCTGATCATCAACTGGCACGGCGAAGAGATCGTCAACGTCGACCCGCGCACCGTCGCCGTCGATGGCCCGGTCTACGAGCGTCCCGTGGCCTACCCGACCTGGCTCGACGCGCTGCAGGCTGACACGGCATCCGTTTTGCCGCGCGCCCTCGACGCCGAGACCCTGCGCACGCAGTTCCTCGACCTGCTCGGCTCGCCGAACCTGGCCGACCCGAGCTGGATCACCAACCAGTACGACAAGTACGTGCTCGGCAACACGGCGCTGTCGTTCCCCGATGATGGCGGCATGATCCGCATCGACGAGGAGTCAGGTCTCGGCTTCGCCGTGGCCACCGACGCCAACGGACGCTACTGCCAGCTCGACCCGTACCAGGGCGCCCAGCTGGCCCTGGCCGAGGCCTACCGCAACGTGGCCACGACCGGCGCGGTGCCGGTCGGCATCAGCGACTGCCTGAACTTCGGCTCTCCCGAGAACCCCGAGGTCATGTGGCAGTTCGTGCAGACCGTTGAGGGTCTCTCCGACGGATGTCTCGAGCTGGAGATCCCGGTCACCGGCGGCAACGTGTCGTTCTACAACCAGACCGGCGATGTGCCGATCCACCCGACGCCGGTCATCGCCGTGCTCGGCGTGATCGACGACGTCGCCCGCCGCGTTCCGAGCGGCTGGCAGGACGACGGACACAACATCTACCTGCTGGGCACCACGTCAGTTGAACTCGATGGTTCGGCCTGGGCCGGCGTCGTGCACGACCACCTCGGTGGCCGTCCGCCGGCTGTCGACCTCGGCCGTGAGGCCGACCTCGCCGGTCTGCTGCACGCCGCATCGCAGGGTTCGCTCGTCGACAGCGCTCACGACCTCAGCGAGGGCGGGCTCGCTCAGGCCCTGGCCGAAGCCGTGCTGCGTTTCGGTGTCGGCGCCCGCGTCTGGATCGGTGACATCTGCGAGCGCGACGGGATCGACGCATCCGTCGCCCTCTTCTCGGAATCGACCGGTCGCGTGATCGTCTCGGTTCCGCGCGAAGACGACGTGAAGTTCCTCGGACTCTGCGAAGGCCGCAACTACCCGGTGCTGCGCATCGGCGTGACGGATGCCACGGCTCCCGGCATCGAGATTCAGGACCAGTTCACCGTCTCGCTCGACGAGCTGCAGGCCCGTCACCGCGGCACGCTGCCGGCGCACTTCGGGCCGGTCGTCGGGGGCTAACGCCTCCGCGTGCACACTCGCGCAACTCGCTGAAGGCGGGCTCGGCCTCGGCCGGGCTCGCCTTCGCGCTTTCTCGCGCGTACGCCCAAGTCGTCGCTTCCTCTTCCGTGGCGCCGACAGTTTGAGCGCAGCCGTGACGACGGTCGCGATCGGGCAGCCCTCGAGCAACCGCGCGTGCGCCCAATACGTCGCTTGCCTCGTCGGCCAGGCGACGATTTGAGCGCACAGGCTTCCCTGGATGGGAAGGGTGTGGATAACCCGAGCGGGAGCGCAGGGCACGCGCCACCATCGTGCGATGAGCAAGCCGACAAAGCTCCCCCTCGAGCTCCACGGTGTTCCTTTCGATGTGGCACTCGCTCAGATGCGGGGTGTCAGCGCCGAACGATTGCGTCGACGCGATCTCCGGAGTCCCTTCCACGGCATCCGCACCCGCCATCCGATCCGTTGCCGATGCCCCCGGCGAGAGCAGGTCGCCCCGGTGGCTCCGTCTGCGCGACGAATCCCGGCAACGCGCTCGCGAGTACGCGGTGCGGATGCCGACCGGCCAGTTCTTCAGTCATGTCACTGCCGCGCTCCTCCACGGACTACCGCTGCCGCTCCGCCTCCTCGAGCAGACCGACGTGGACGTGGGCACGAATCTGCGAACTCGTCGCAGGAAAGGGCGTGGCGTGCGAGGGCATTTGATACCGGCCGAGCACGCGCACGTGATCCTCGTCGATCAGCTCCCCGTCTCATCCGCCATCGATGTCTGGACTCAGCTGTCGGCCGTGCTCACCCTCGATGAACTGGTGATGTTGGGCGATGCGCTCGTTCGTCGGCACAAGCCGCTGGCCACCATGGAGGAACTCGCAGCGGCAGTCACGCGTCACACGGGCCACTCTGGAGCCCGACGGCTTCGAGAGGCGCTCACATTGGTGCGCCCTCGCACCGATTCGGCTCGAGAGACTCAGACTCGACTGCTCATTGTGCGGGCCGGACTTCCCGAACCGGAGGTGAACCCGGCCCTGACGAACCGATTCGGCGAGTTTCTGGCTTATGGCGATCTGGTCTATCGGCAGTACAAAATTCTGATCGAATACGACGGCGGGCACCATCGCGACGACGAGGTGCAATTCCACCGCGACATCGATCGACTCGATGCACTCATGGCGGAGGGCTGGCGTGTGATCAAGGTGAACAAGACGCACCTCGGGAGCGCCTCACACGCAACCGCCGAGCGAATTCGCCGCGCCCTCCTTGACGCCGGGTGGCGTCCCGGCGAGTGACACCGACCCGCCTCCGCGTTTCTAGGCGACTCATCGCCACCGCCGATACTCGCGCGTGCGCTCAAACCGTCGCGTGCCTCGGCAGGCAGCCGACAGTTCGAGCGCACGCGCCAGCTTCGTCGGCATCGGTCGCAGGTGTGGGCCGGCTAGGCGCGGCTGAGCGGCGAGCGCGCCGGCAGCGGGTCGGGCGCCGACAGCGCGTCGGGCGCCGGCAGCGGCAGTGCCGCGTTGTAGCGCATCCGCGGCTGATCCTGCTCGAGAGCAGCGAGTGACTCCGGCGAAACGGATGCCAGCGGGAACGTCGTGATCGCCCGCATCCGTTCACCGTCGTGCACGCCATAGAGAAGTGCCGCGGGAACAGGGTGCGCCGCGTCGAACACACGGTGCACGACGACCGTCCGGAATGACGGCCCGCGCCCGGTGGCCACTCGGTCGTCGAAGACCAGGATGTCGCCACTCTCCGGGGCCGGATTCTCCAGATGCGGCATCACCGCGTCGGTCACGCGTTGCAGCACGGTCTCTCCGGCGGCGGCCGCATCCGCCAGCAGGAACGCCTGCGCAGGCAGGCCGAAGGCGCGCGCCAAGTGGCCGCCTTCCCACCGCTCACGCTTGAGCCCATACGGCGTTTCAACCCGCGACAGCAGATAGCCGTAAACGTGAATCAGACCCGCGTTGCCGATCGGCCAGCGAGCGTCCACGCCCGCGGCGGCATGCAGCCGATCGAACTCGGCACGCTCGATGACCGGCACGCCGATGTTCTCGTCGACGACCGTCGACCAGCCCCACGCTGCGAACCGTCCGACCCGCGCATCCTGCACAATCTGCTCGAACATCACCTGACCATGTTAGGCAGCCGACGATCAACGGCCGACTCCGCGGTCGCCGGTCGCGCGGGAGACGCCGGGTCGACCCGCCATTCCTCTGGCATCGAAGCGCCAGGTACGCCTCCCGTTCACGGAATTGTTCACCCGCCCGTAACCAAAAGATAGTGATTTCGTCCATAGAGCGTGTCTACGGTGGACATTGCGTCCACGAGCTGCGTGGCCACACCGAAAGGATGAGCGTGACACTTCGCGATCGAGTACTGGTTTTCGACTTTGATGGGACGGTATCCCTCGGGCTCGGACCGGTTCGTTCGTATGCACGGTACATCGCGCAAGGACTGCCGATTGACGAGGCGCACGCCTTCCTCGCCGCCGTCGATGGCGGCTTGGCGCGGCCCTCTGGCATCCTCGTCACTGAAGCGCGGGCAGATTTCATCGGCACCGCCCAGACCGTCAACGGCACCCCGCCGATCGACGGGTACGACCTCGTTCGGCTCCTGTCGCTGCAGTTTCCCGTCACGGCGGCCGATCGCGACGCCGCCTATCTGCAGAGCCGGTTCGAGCTGGCCACGGATGCGGCACCCGTCATCGCCCCCCTCGGCCTGGCGGACTTTCTTGCCAAGGCCCGCGAGCATGCGCACCTGGTGCTCGCGACCAATGCCCCGGACATCCGCCTCAACGAGGCACTGGACGCCCTCGGGCTGGCCGGCGCCTTCGACGCCATCCATCCCTCGGTCGGCAAACCGGGCGGGCTCGACGCGATCCTCGATACCTGGCTCGACCGGGTCGGGGCAGGCCCATCCACCGCGAGCGAGCGCCGCGTGTCACCCGCTCACGCGCTGCTCAGCATTGGCGACGTCTGGCTGAACGATCTGGCGCCCGCCCACCGTCGCGGCGCGAGTACTGCCCTAGTCGGCGACAGTCCCGCCCCCGACGCGACACCGACATTTCAGGCCGAGCAGCTCCCGGAGCTGTACCCCGCGCTTTGCGCCTGGCTCACCGCTCCGGCCGTCGTTCCCGCCGTCGCAGCGCCCTAACCACCAACTTCACTCCCGCACGAACCCGCATCACCCGCACGACCCTCACTACCCGCTCCACGCCCCACCCGCATCACCCGCTCCACCACTTCCACCTGTTCCTCACCCCAAACAAAGGTAGACACGTGTTCACCAAGAAAGCCCTCTCACTCGTCGCGCTGGCGTCGTTCGCCGTGGTCACCCTGGCCGGCTGTTCGGCAACGACCACCGACTCGGCGGCGACGCCCGAAGCCGCCGCCGACCCCACCTCGCTGACCCTCGCCCTCGTCCCGTCGCAGGACCAGGCCGGACTCGTCGACACCGCCGCCCCCCTCACCGACATGCTGACCGAGGCACTCGGTATGCCCGTCACCGGCGTCGTGTCGAAGGACTACCAGGCCGCCGTCGAAGCCATGGGCGCCGGCCAGGCCCAGATCGGCTTCCTGCCGTCGCTGCAGCTGTGGCAGGCCAGCGACCGCTACGGCGCATCCGTCGTTCTGCAGACCGAGCGCAACGGAAACATCACCTACCCCGCTCAGTTCATGACCAACAACCCCGACAAGTACTGCGATGACACCCCCGTCGAACGTGACGGCAAGCTCTACTGCAACGGCGCGGATGCCCTCGCGGGCCCGGCCGGCCTCGACTCGATCACGAAGATCGCCGGCGCGAAGGTTGCCGTTCTCGGCCCGGGCTCGCCCGCCGGCTACATCTACCCGATGCTCGCCCTGAAGAACGCCGGGCTCGACACCGACACCGACATCCAGCAGATTCCCGTCACCGCCAACGACGCCTCGGTACTCGCCGTCTACAACGGCGACGCCGAGGTCGGCTTCAGCTTCTGGGATGCCCGCGACATCGTAATGAAGGACACCCCGGATGTCGGCCAGAAGGTCGTCGTCTTCGCACTCAGCACCGAAATCCCGAATGACGGCGTCGCCGTGACGAAGGACCTCTCGCCCGCCCTGCAGAAGAAGATCACCAACGCTCTCGCCGACTACTCCGCCACCGAGGAGGGCTCGAAGGTGCTCACCTCGATCTACTCGATCACCAAGCTCGCACCGGCCGACCCCGACTCGCTGAGCGTTGTCGCGGATGCCGCCACGAAGCTGGGTCTGCAGTAATCCATGACTCAGCAACACACCACTGCGGCGGCCGGGGCACACGCCCCGGCCGCCGCGCCGGCGGATTCAGCACGCGCATCAGCACACGCCTCACCCGCCTCGCCTCGCGCCTCCGTGCCGTCGTCACCAGCGTCAGACGGAGCCGCACCCTGGTCGATCCGGATGCGGGACGTCACCGTGCGCTACCCCAACGGCGTCATCGCGCTCAACAAGGTCTCGCTCGACATCAACGCAGGAGAGATGGTGTCGGTGGTCGGGCTCTCCGGTTCCGGCAAGAGCAGCCTGATTCGTACGATCAACGGCCTCGTTCCGATCACCTCAGGCACGCTCGAGGTCGGCGGACACCAGCTTCAGTCCGCGCGCGGCCGGGAACTGCGCCAGTTGCGCGGCGAGATCGGCATGATCTTTCAAAGCTTCAACCTGGCGAGGCGCACGAGCGTGCTCAATAATGTCTTGGTCGGCCGCCTCGCTCACACGTCGACCTGGCGCACCCTGCTCGGGCTGTACACGGCAGCCGACAAACAGATCGCCTACGAGGCGCTCAACCGCGTTGAGATCCTGGCGAAGGCCTACGACCGGGCATCCTCACTCTCCGGCGGGCAACAGCAGCGTGTGGCGATTGCACGGGCGCTGTCTCAGCAGCCGAAGCTTGTGCTGGCCGACGAACCGGTCGCCAGTCTCGACCCGCCCACCGCTCACGGCGTGATGCGCGACCTGCGGCAGATCAACCAGGAACTCGGCATCACGGTGTTGACCAACCTGCACTTGCTCGACCTGGCCAGGCAGTACGGCACGCGTCTGATCGGCCTGCGCGCGGGCGAAGTCGTCTATGACGGACCGGCGGCCACTGCGAGCGACGCGGTCTTCGAGGAGATTTACGGTCGCTCCATCCAGAACGAGGATGTGCTCGGCGCGTGAGCACGCTCGAACTGCCTCCGAAGCCACGCGGACGCTGGAAGCCGTGGCTTGCGCTTGCCGTCGTTCTCGTCATCACGACAATCACGCTCAGCCCGCAATGGGGCATCGCCTTCAGTTTTGACGCCATCGTGCGCAACTGGCAAAACGGTGCAGGCAAGATCGTCGAGCTGTTGCAGCCCGACTGGTCCTTCTTCCCCCGCACCATTCCGCCACTCGTCGAGACGCTGCAGATGGCGGTCATCGCCACGTTCATCGGTGCGGTCATCTCGCTGCCGCTCAGCCTCTGGGCCGCCCGGCTGACAAACCCGAACCGGTGGACCCGGGGTGCGCTGCGCACGCTCCTGAACGCCGTGCGCTCGATCCCTGACCTGCTCTATGCATCCATTTTGGTGGCCATGGTCGGTGTCGGGGCGCTGCCCGGAATCATCGCCCTCGTGCTGTTCAACGTCGGCATCATCGTGAAGATGGTGTCCGAGGCGATCGAGGCCAACGATGCCGGACCGCTGGAGGCCGGTCGTGCGGCCGGCGGCACCCAGCTGCAGATCAATCGCGCCATTGCGCTGACGGATGCGATGCCCGCGTTCATCAATCAGACCCTGTACGTGCTCGAACTCAACGTGCGCGCCTCGACGGTGCTCGGTCTCGTCGGCGCCGGCGGCCTCGGCTTGCTCATCGATGCCGTACGCACCTTCTACCGCTACGACCAGCTCTCGCTGATCATCCTGGAGATCCTCATCGTGGTTCTTGTCATCGACACCGTCAGCGACGCCATCCGACGGAGGCTCGTATGAGTCTCCTCACCCCCACGCGCCCTGCGGCGCCTCTGCCCACTCCGGAGTTGCACCACGCGCTGACCCTGCCGGCCAAGCCGGCGCGCTGGGGGCGGTTGGCTGCGACCGTGATCGTGACTCTGATCGTCGTTGTCGCGTTCTGGTCGATCGATATCAATTGGAGCAGACTGTCGAGCTTGCCGGCCGATGTCGTGCGCTATCTCTGGCTGATGTTCTCCAACCCCAACTGGGACAAGCTCGGCGAAGCCCTGTACCAAACCTGGCGTTCCGTCGAAATGGCCTGGGTGGGCACCGTCATCGGTCTGGTGATCTCCCTGCCGCTCAGCTTCCTCTCCGCTCGGGGTTTCGCCCCGGCTCCGACCCGATGGATCCTGCGGGTGCTCTTCGCCGTCATCCGCGCGGTCCCCGAGATCATCATCGCCATCATCATCCTCTCGGTCACCGGGCTGACACCGCTCACCGGGGCGCTCGCGCTGGCGGTGAACAGCATCGGCACGCTGGGCAAATGGGGCTACGAGTCAATCGAAGGGGCCGACCCCGGGCCGATCGAAGCGGTGCGGGCAGCAGGCGGATCGACCTCGCAAGTCATTCGCTGGGGTGTCTGGCCGTCGGTCACCCCCGAATTCATCTCGTTCTGGCTCTACCGATTCGAGATCAACGTGCGGTCATCGGCCGTTCTCGGATTGATCGGTGTCGGCGGCATCGGCGACATGCTCACCTCGTACACTCAGTATCGAGAATGGTCGACGGTCGGCGTTCTGCTCCTCGTCGTCGTGGTCGTGACCATGGCGCTCGACGCGGTGTCGGGCGCGATTCGCCGACGCATCACCGAAGGGGCAAAAATTCGTGAGCTGGACCGGTAACCCCGACGCATCCGTGACGACTCGCATCGCAACGGTGTTGAACTCGCTGAACCCGAGCGAACGAAGAGTCGTCGAACTCATCGTCGACGATGCGGAAGGCGTGCTCGAGCTCACCGCGCAGGAGCTGGCCGATCGCGCCAGTGTTGCGCGCTCGACAGTCATCCGCACTTGCCAGAGCCTGGGCTATCGCGGCTACCCGCAGCTGCGCGTCGCCCTGACGCGGCAGCTCGCCCAGTTCGGTGGTCGGACCGAAGATTATGGTGAATCGGCGCTCGGCCGCATCCGCTCGGACATCGACACCCTCGCCGCGTCGCTGTCCCAGATTGCCAGTGCGCTCACCGAAACCGCGGTTGAGCAGGCCGTCGTCACGCTGACCGGCGCGACCCGGCTCTTGGCGTTGGCCAATGGATTGTCGTCGCCGCTCGCATCCGACCTCGCGATGCGTCTCACCGCTGTCGGTCGTCCGACCGAGTTTGTCGCTGATTCGATCGGCCAACAGATCGCTGCGCGCCAGCTCGGTGCCACGGATGCCGCTCTCATCATCAGCGGCAGCGGCGCCAACGAGTCCAGCTTGAAGGCTGCTCGCTCGGTGCAGCAGACGGGTGCAGCGCTGATCGTGGTGACCTCGTTCGCGGCGTCGCCACTTGTCAGCCTGGCTGATGTGGCGCTCGTCGTCGCTCCGGCGCACGGTTCGTTCCGGCACGAGCTGGAACACACCTCGCGTGTCCCGCACGTCATCCTGCTGGAGTCGCTCGTCGAGGTGGTCGCGGTTCGTCTCGGTGAACGCGCGCGCACCACCCGGTCGTCGGTGCTCGAGATTCTGAGCGACAACCTGAGCGAGTAGCTAGACCGGGTATGCGACGCCCGCGAAATCCTCCGCACGCGCGAACAATCGGGCGGCAACCTCCCGGTCACGAGAGGTGCGCGTGGGCTGTTGCAGACTCGGCTGCCCCTTCGTCATGAAGCGCGGCCCGTAGTACTGGCCGCCGACCGCGGTCGGGTCGAGCACCGCACGCACAATGGGCCACGCGCCGCGATCCTTCCCCTGGGTGATCGGCGCCTGCAGGTTGTCAACGAATCGTTTCGCACGGCCGGGCTCGTTGACCCCACGGATGCCGGGCGTGCGTCCCGAGATCGAGTAGCCGGGGTGCGCGACCAGCGCTTGCACGCCCGCTGCCCCGCCCTGACCGGCGGCGCGAAGCCTGCGGTCGAGTTCGAACCCGAAGACCTGCATGGCAATCTTCGACTGCGCATACGCCGTCCACGGATTGTAGCGATCGGCCAGCTGCAGGTCGTCGAGCGAAGAGTCCATCAGCCGGCTGATCATGGAGCCGAGCGCGATCACACGGCTGCCGGGCGTCTCCACCAGACGCGGCAGCAGCGCCGCGGTGAGTGCGAAGTGGCCGAGAAAATTGGTGGCGAAGACGAGTTCGTTGCCGTCGACGCTGACCTCGCGGTGGCGCGGAGGATGCACGATTCCCGCGTTCAGAATCAATCCGTCGATCCGCGGCAACTCCTGCAGCGCTTCCACGGCTGAACGCACCGAGGCAAGATCTGACACATCGATCGACAGGTTCGACACGGCGGCGCCGGGCACCCGCCGGCGGATGGCAGCGACGGCGGCATCCGCCCGCACCGGATTGCGGCAGGCCAGCACGACCTGGGCGCCGGTTCGTGCGAGCTGTTCGCACGTGAAATAGCCGAGCCCCGCATTGGCGCCGGTCACAACGAAGGTCTGACCCGATGCGGAGGGAAGCGCGGTCGGGTTCCAGGTCACGAGGTCGGTCGTGACGGCGACGGATGCGGCACCGGGTGCACGCCTGGGTGCGGGGTCGGGTGCGGGGTCGCATCCGTTGCCGGAGCGGGTCGCGCGCTGGTGTTGTTGCCCTTGGTGACGTCGCCGGTGCTGGCGTTGCCGGTAGCCGCGCCACCCGCGATTTCCTCGTGGTGCTGAATCACTTCGGCGACGACGAAGTTGAACCATTTCTCGGCAAAGGCGGGATCGAGGTGTGCCCCCTCGGCCAGGGTGCGCAGGCGTTGCGTCTGCCGACGTTCGCGATCGGGATCCGTCGGAGGAAGCCCATGAGCCGCTTTCAGTCGGCCAACCTGTTGAGTGAACTTGAACCGCTCAGCAAGCAGGTGAATGAGAGCTGCATCGATATTGTCAATGCTCTGCCTGATGCTTGTCAGTTGTTCCAACGCTTCATGCTCGTCCTGTGCCATTCCTCGACACTAGCGCGCCCTGGCGAGGTCGGACGCCGTGCCTCGCGCAGCAAATCCCAGTCGTTTCTGGGTGAGCAGGATGCCGACCAGCACGAGACCGGCGCCGAGCGGTTCATGCCAGGAGAATCGTTCGGAGAGCACGAGCACCCCGAGCACTACCCCGACGACTGGTGTGACATAGGTGACCGTCGATGCGTTGGTCGGACCCCAGGCGCGCAGCACGTTGATGTTCCAGATGTAGGCGATTCCGGTACCGAGCGCCCCGAGCGCCAGCAGACCGAGCACGATCGGCCAGGTGAGGCTGACTGGGCTGAGTGCCAACACCGGAGTGAGCAGGAGCATGATCGCGCCGGCCAGGCCGATGTTCAGAAAGGCGAAGGTGGAACCGGCGATCGGGCGGCCGCTCAAATACTTACGGGTGTACCCAAAGGTGATTCCATACGAGATGGCAGCCCCGAGGCAGGCGAGCTGGCCCCAGAAGTCACCGGTGAGTGAGGAGTACTGCCAGGGCGCGATGATCACGAACACTCCCATGATGCCCACGAAGACGCCGATGATTTGGCTGCGACCGAGCTTTTCGACCCGAAAGGCGAGAGTCGCGAGCACCGCCGTCGTGATCGGGGTCACCGCGTTGTAGATGCTGGCGAGGCTCGATGACACGTATTGCTCGGCCCACGCGAAGAGCAGGTGCGGAATGACGCAACCGGTGATTGCGATCAGCACGAAGTGCAGCCAGACGACCGGCTCTCTGGGGAGCACCGGCCCGCCATTCACTCGAGGCCGGGTGGCGAGCACGATCAGCCCCAGCGTCAGCCCGCCGAGGATCAGCCGGGACCAGGCGACCTGGCCGAACGAGACACCCTCGAGCGCAACCTTCATGAAAAGAAAGCTGGAACCCCAGATGAGCCCCATGCCGAGAAACTGAAGGGTGATGGTGCTCGTGCGTCGCACTGGAATCTCACTCATCATCCGACAGTATCGTGGCTCACTCGGCCCAAGGATCGAGCGGCGGCCATCTGTCTGGAATGTGCCGAAGAATGGCTCGAATCAGGGCAGCGAGTGCGCCAACTCCCGGGTGCGGTAGGCGACCGGCTGTCCGTCGAACCGGTCAAGCCGGGCCAGCAAGCCGGCGCGTACCCGCGGCCAGTCGTCACCGACGACTGAGTGGATGGCGCTGTCCCGCCAGCTTCCGTCTGGTCGTTGCCGGTTGCGTCGCAGCACGCCCTCGAAAGTTGCACCGATGCCGACGATCGCCGCGCGGGAACGCTCGTTCACCGCATCCGCCTGGATCATGACGCGACCGAATCCGTGGTCGAACGCCAGACTGAGCAGCATCAGTTTGGCCTCCGCATTCACCGCAGTTCCCCAAACCCGCGGGTCATAGGCACTCCAGCCGAGCTGGGCCGATTCGTTATACAGATCAAGGTCGCCGAGCCCCGTCGCCCCGACCACTTCGCCATCGTGTGCGCCTCCGGTCACGCGAACCGCGAACGGGAGTCCCGCCCACGGGTAATAGCGTCCCGCCCACGCAATGAAGTCATCCCGATCCACGTGGAGTCCGGCAGGGCCGCCACCGAACCCGCCGGCGAAGACGGCTGGCTGCGCGATCGCACGATGCAGATCGGGCAGCAGTTCCGGGGTCAGCGGTTCGAGCGAGATGAATTGACCCATCAATGTGGTGGGCTCGGGGCGGAGGGCGTTCATACCAAAAATTCTCGCAGCACGAGGTGTCCTGTCGTTAACCGACAGGTGTCATTTGCGCCGTTTCAGACGAAGAAATCTCTCAGCACGGGCGCGAGCGCCTCGTCTGATACTCCGTGCGCTTGTCCCTCGACAACGCTCGCGCGCGCATCCGGGGCCGTCTCCGCAATCAGCCGGGCTGCGTTCGAGGCCCAGCCGGCACTCGCGCCGCCGAACAGGGCGAGAATCGGCTCCGGGATGCCCGCGGTCCAGTTCAGGTCGACGGCGCCGAGATCACTCAGCGTCAAGTCAGAGGGAAGAGTGTGGGCAATGGCCAACATGTCCGGCCAGAATGGCGCGTTCCTGATCTGTTCGGCAGCCTCCCGCGGCGCACCGGTGTTGACGATGAAGCGTAACGCCGCCTCTTCGCGGTCACCGGCAGCCAGCAGCTCGCGCACCTCCTCTGTAAAGGCTCCGGGAGATTCCTGCCCCGGAAAGAACGGAGGTTCGTACACGGCGATCTTCCTCATCGGCACGCCTTGCGCCGCAGCCCCGAGGGCCAGCGCGGCGCCGGAGGAGTGACCGTAGACGAAGGCCGACCCTCCTGCTTCGGCGATGACTGCGGCCAGGTCCTCATACTCGCGCTCCACCGCATAGCTGGGTGCATCACCGCTGTCCCCGCGCCCACGTCGGTCGTACTCGAAGATCGTGTAGTGAGGCGCCAAGACGTAGGACAGCGTTTTCGTCGTGAGACGGGTACAGAATGCCCCGACAACCATCACGATTGCCGGGCCGTTCCCCGTGCGGTCGAACGCGATGCGGGTTCCGTCTGTCGACGTGACGTGGTCCATTGGGATGCCTCCTCCGGCCGGCTGCTGCAGCCTCCTCAGGCTCACCCTACGCAGTGAGCCACCCCACCGGAAGAGAAGAAACGGATGCCCGGAGCAACAGCTCTGCACACCCACCGGTTAAAGCAAGAAAGCCGCCCCGAGGGGCGGCTTTCTCACAATGTTAGTCCGGCGGTGTCCTACTCTCCCACAGGGTCCCCCCTGCAGTACCATCGGCGCTGAGTGTCTTAGCTTCCGGGTTCGGAATGTGACCGGGCGTTTCCCACTCGCTATGGCCACCGAAACAGCACATAGTTGATATGTCATAAGCCTACACGGCTTCGGCCGGGCCTCTGACCGCGGCCGTTTACCGCCGGCGAGTCCCGTTTTCGCGCCGGGTGGTTAACGCAAGAAAGCCACCCCGGGGGGTGGCTTTCTTGGTGTTGCTAAGTTAAGTCCGGCGGTGTCCTACTCTCCCACAGGGTCCCCCCTGCAGTACCATCGGCGCTGAGAGTCTTAGCTTCCGGGTTCGGAATGTGACCGGGCGTTTCCCTCTCGCTATGGCCGCCGAAAC
>NZ_JBFTJN010000014.1:0-22356 GCF_056395445.1 Leifsonia sp. 10L418
ACCGGGAGTTCATCACCAGATGTTTCGGCGGCCATAGCGAGAGGGAAACGCCCGGTCACATTCCGAACCCGGAAGCTAAGACTCTCAGCGCCGATGGTACTGCAGGGGGGACCCTGTGGGAGAGTAGGACACCGCCGGACTTAACTTAGAAAAACGTGAAATGGCCACCCTACGGGGTGGCCATTTTGCGTTAAGCCGTACGCTTGTAAGAGCACGAGGTACGGCACCACAAATTACACAGGAGATACAACAGTGAGCCCTTCAGGATCCAATGGCAACGACCCCCGCGGCGGTGGCCGGGAGGACCGATGGTCCGGCGCAGGCCGAAACGACCGCTCACAGGGTGATTCCGGACGCTCCTCGGGAGCTCCTCACCGTGGTAACTCCGATCGTCCGTCCGGTTCCGGTGAGCGTGCTCCCTACCGCGGCAATTCTGATCGTCCGTCCGGCTCGGGTGAGCGCGCCCCGTACCGTGGCAACTCCGATCGTCCGTCCGGCTCGGGTGAGCGTGCTCCGTACCGGGGCAATTCAGATCGCACGAGCGCGCCGCGCGACGGTGAGCGCAAGCCGTGGGAGAAGTCCGGCGAGCGTCCGGCTTACCGTGGCAACTCAGACCGTCCGTCCGGTTCGGGCGAACGTGCCCCGTACCGAGGCAACTCTGACCGCACGAGCGCTCCGCGCGACGGCGAGCGTAAGCCGTGGGCCAAGGACGGCGAGCGTGCTCCCTACCGTGGAAACTCCGATCGTCCCTCGGGTTCTGGTGAGCGTGCTCCCTACCGTGGGAACTCCGACCGCACCAGCGCACCGCGCGATGGCGAGCGTAAGCCGTGGGAAAAGTCGGGCGAACGTCCCGCCTACCGCGGAAACACCGACCGTCCGTCGTCTGGTTCCGGTGAGCGCAAGCCGTGGGAGAAGTCCGGCGAACGCTCCGAGCGTCCCCCGTACCGCGGAAACTCTGACCGTCCGTCGTCTGGTTCCGGTGAGCGCAAGCCGTGGGAGAAGTCCGGCGAACGCTCCGAGCGTCCCCCGTACCGCGGAAACTCTGACCGTCCGTCGTCTGGTTCCGGTGAGCGCAAGCCGTGGGCCAAGGACAGCGAACGTCCGGCCTACCGCGGAAACTCCGATCGTCCCGATCGCCCGGCCCGCCCGTCCCGCGACGGCGAGCGTTCTGAGCGTCCGGCCTACCGCGGCGGTGCAGATCGTCCCGGACACCACGGCGACAAGAAGCCGTGGGACAAGGATGGTTCACGCTCCGAACGCCCGCGCCGCGACTCAGATTCACGTGACGGCGACAAGAAGCTGTGGACTCGCGACGGTGCCCCGGCCCGTAACGACCGTGAAGCCCGCGACGCGCAGTACATCGCTGAAGAGGAGACAGTCGAGCAGCGGATGCAGCGCGAGCTGCGCCCGGTTCGCTCACGTCACGACGACCCCTTCCTGCCCGATGACGTCTCCGACAAGGACCTCGACCGCATCGCGCGCAACGAACTGAAGACGCTCACCAAGGACAATGCCGAATGGGTGGCCAAGCACTTGGCCATGGCCGTTCGACTCATCGAGGAGGACCCGGAGCAGGCTCACCTGCACGTCGTTTCCGCGGCCCGCCGTGCCGGCCGCATTGCGGTCGTTCGTGAGACGTTGGCCATCACGGCGTATGCCGTCGGTGACTACGCTCTGGCACTTCGCGAACTACGCACCTACCGCCGGATCTCCGGCTCGAACGAACAGATCGCCCTGATGGTCGACAGCGAACGTGGCGTGGGGCGCCCCGACCGTGCTCTCGAGCTCGGCCGTTCGGTTGACCGCAGCACGCTGCCAGCCGGCGTTCAGGTGAGCCTCGCGATCGCGATGTCCGGGGCCCGTCTCGACCTCGGCGAGACCGAAGCCGCTTTGCGCGAGCTTGAGATTCCGCAGCTCGACCCGAAGACCGCCTTCTCCTACAGCGCAGAACTGTTCTCGGCTTACGCCGAGGTGCTGGCCGACCTCGGCCGCGACGCTGAAGCTGAGAAGTGGATGACTCTGGCCGCTCGCGCCGATGCCGCATTCGGTGACGCTGCTGCGCTCGATGAAACCATCGAGATCATTGAAATCGATGAGGACGAAGAAGGCATTTCGCTCGACGACGAATTCGTTGAGTTGGATGAGGAATCGACGGACGAATCTGCTGAAGAAGTTGTGGAGGTCTCGACAGGCTCGACCACCGAAGCGGTTGAAACCGTAGAGGTCGTTGAGGTTTCGGCCCCCGAAGCAGTCGAGGTCGAGAAGGCTCCGAAGGTCGAGAAGGCTCCGAAGGTCGAGAAGGCTCCGAAGGTCGAGAAGGCTCCGAAGGTCGAGAAGGCTCCGAAGGTCGAGAAGGCTCCGAAGCTCGAGAAGGCTGAGAAGGTTGAGAAGGCCGACAAGGCTGAGAAGGCTCCGAAGGCTGAAAAGGCTGAGAAGTCCGTCAAGGTCGAGAAGGCTGAGAAGGCTCCGAAGGCTGTAAAGGTCGAGAAGTCAGTCAAGGTCGAGAAGGCTGCGAAGGCCGTTGAGACCCCCGAGGTCTCGACAGGCTCGACCACCTCGACCACCGCGTCGACCGACGATGACGCCAAGGCCGCCAAAGCCGAAGCAGCCCGCCTCGCGAAGAACGAGAAGGCTCGCATCGTTCGTGCCGAGAAGGCTGCGGCGAAGGCCGCTGCCGAGGCAGCCGACAACGCCTCGACGAAGAAGTAGAGAAGGGTGCTGAAGCTGGGGCGCAAGACGAAGGCGACAACGCCTCTCGACGGCGTCGACGTTCTGCTCGCTGACCTCGATGGTGTCGTCTACGCCGGCCCGGCCGCCATACCGTTCGCGGTTGAAGCGCTGAACCAGGCTGCCGAAACGATGCGCGTCGGCTACATCACCAACAACGCATCCCGCACCGATCAGTCCGTCGCCGACCACCTGACCGAACTCGGTCTGGCGGTCGCGGCGGCGGATGTCGTCACGTCGCCCCAGGCCGCGGTGCGTCTGCTCGCCGAGCAGGCGCCGGCCGGTTCCCAGATCTTGGTGGTCGGGGGCGAAGGGCTGGTTGTCGAGGTCGAGAAGGCCGGGTTCGTCGTGACGCGGTCGGCCGACGACAAGCCGGCCGCGGTCATCCAGGGATTTGCACCCGATGTGGGCTGGGCGCAGCTGGCCGAGGCGGCGTTCGCGCTGAACAACTCGGCGGCTGACGGCGGCGAGGGCATTCCGTGGATCGCCACGAACACCGACTGGACGATTCCGGTCGCCCGTGGCATCGCCCCCGGCAACGGCACGCTCGTCTCAGCCGTTCACACGGCCGTCGGGCGCCTGCCGCTCGTCGCCGGCAAGCCGGAGGTCGCCATTTTCACCGAGGCGATCAACCGGTTCGACGCGAAGAACGCATTGTTCATCGGCGACCGGCTCGACACCGACATCCTCGGCGCCAACCGTGCCGGCATCCCCTCGGTACTGGTGCTCACCGGCATCGACAAGGCCAAGCAGGCCTTGGCGGCCGATGCGAACTCGCGTCCACAGTTTCTGCTCAGCGACCTCCGCCAGCTGCACGAGCCCTACCCGGTTCCCGTGTTCAGCAAGGACGGATCGACGGCCACCGTCGACGGCGCGACCGTGCGCATCCGTGGCAACGACGTCGAGATCACCGCTGACGGCGACAACGGGATCAACCTGTTGCGCGCTGCATGCGCCGTGATCTGGGCGTCTGGCCGACCGATCTACGGGCTGAACGTTCCGGAGCGACTGTATCTCGACCGGTAATCTAGACAGCATGGATTCCACCGAGATTGCCGCCGACGGCTCGTTCGACGCCTCGTTTGAAGCGGGGCTCGCCTCGCGTCTGAGTGCGATCGACGACCAGCCGCTGGAGCAGCGTGCCGCGGAGTACACCGAGCTTCATGACCAGCTGCGCAGCCGCCTCGAGGGCGGCGACGTGCCGGCAGCGGCACGCCGATGAACGAGGTAATTCCAGCGGATGACGCGACCCCGGTGACCGAGCCGACGCCCGTCACCGAGGTTCGCCTGGACACCGCGCTCGTCGAGCGCGGCCTGGTGCGTTCGCGCACCGTGGCCGCCAAGCTCATCGCCGACGGTCTGGTCACGGTTGATGGCAAACCGGTGGTCAAAGCATCCGCCAAGGTGCGTGAGAGTCAGCTGCTCGAGGTTGCTGGCACCGACCACTATGTGAGCCGCGGCGCCCACAAACTCATTGCGGCTCTCGACGCCTTCGAGATCCCGGTTGCCGGGCGCACGGTGCTCGACGCCGGCGCGTCGACCGGAGGATTCAGTCAGGTTCTGCTCGAACGCGGTGCCGCCCAGGTGATCGCCGCTGATGTCGGTCATGGTCAGCTTTCGCCCGAGCTCGCGTCCGACGAACGTCTTGCCGTGGTCGAAGGCTTCAACCTGCGCTACGCGACAGCCGAAACGATCGCGGCGGCATCCGGGGTCGCGACGCGCCCCGACCTCGTCGTCGGCGACCTCTCCTTCATTTCGTTGACGACGGTGCTGCCCGCCCTCGTTGCAACCGCGACCCCCGGCGCCGACTTCGTGCTTCTGATCAAGCCGCAGTTCGAGGTTGGAAAAGAGAGCATTCGGGAGGGTGTCGTGACCAACCCGGCGCTTCGAGCGGATGCCATCACCGGCGTGCTCTGGGCGGCGTTTGACCTGGGCCTCCGCACCAACGGCCTGATCGCCTCGCCGATTGCCGGTGCGGCAGGAAATCGCGAGTATCTGTGCTGGATCAGCACCGCATCCGACAGTAATCCGACAGAATGGATCGACCGGATCACCCGACTCGTGGGAGCGTGACGACATGACTGCAACGCCACGCCACATCCTTGTCGTCGCGCACACCGGACGCACCGATTCGCTCGACGCAGCGGTCACCGTCTGTCAGAAGCTGATCGCCGCCGGCGCTGTGCCGGTGCTCGACACGACCGAACGCGCCGACCTGCTGGCGTCGTCACCCGAGCTTTCGCGGCACCTCGGCATTCTGGGCGACGGCGTTGACGCCGACGAACTTGAGCTGGTCATCGTGCTCGGCGGTGACGGAACTATTCTGCGCGCCGCGGAACTCGTGCGCGGATGCTCCGCCCCGCTTCTTGGCATCAACCTCGGCCATGTCGGATTCCTGGCCGAAAGCGAGCGCGATGACCTCGACGTGGCCGTGCACCGTGCGCTCACCCGCGACTACACCGTCGAGGAACGCATGGCGCTCTCAGTGCGCGTCAAAGTCGGCAGCGACGTCGTCTACGAGACCTGGGCGCTGAACGAAGCGACCGTCGAGAAGGCCAGCCGCGAACGGATGCTCGAGGTCGTCATCGAGGTCGATGGCCGCCCCCTCTCGTCGTTTGGCTGCGATGGCGTCGTTATGTCGACGCCAACCGGGTCGACCGCGTACTCGTTCTCGGCCGGCGGCCCGATCGTCTGGCCGAGCCTCGACGCGCTGCTGCTCGTTCCGCTGTCGGCTCACGCGCTGTTTGCCCGGCCGTTGGTCGTCGGGGCTGATTCGTCGCTCGCCGTCGAGATTCTCGCGCGCAGCGACGGCACCGCGGTGCTCTGGGCCGACGGTCGACGCGCCTATGATTTGCCGCCCGGCGCTCGGGTCGTCGCCCGGAAGTCGAGTGTTCCGGTGCGCCTGGCGCGCCTGCACTCCGGACCATTCACCGATCGTCTCGTGAACAAATTCAACCTGCCCGTCACGGGCTGGAGGGGGCCTGTTGGCCGTGAGTAGTGGGCTGACCTTGAACGGCTGGACGAGCACGACGGGGGAGCTGCCCATCCGACCGAGTGTGAGTAGTGGGCTCTCCATTCGCAATCGGGCAAGCCGAGCGTTGGCAATGAACGGTGGACGAGCATGATCGAAGAACTGTCGATTCGCGACCTCGGCGTCATTGCCGAAGCCACCCTGCCGCTCGGCCCCGGTTTCACCGCGGTCACGGGTGAAACCGGCGCCGGAAAGACCATGGTTGTCACGGCGCTCGGCCTGCTGCTCGGCGAACGCGCCGACGCCGGCACCGTGCGCCAGGGCCAGGCGCAAAGCTGGGTCGAGGGCCGCTGGCTCGTCGACCCCGCCGGCGCCGTCGCCGACCGGGTGCGCGATGCCGGGGGAGACCTCGACGGCCCGGAGCTCATCCTCGGCCGTTCCGTCTCGGTCGAAGGCCGCAGCCGTGCGATCGTCGGGGGGCGCAGCGCTCCGGCGAGCGTGCTCGGCGACCTCGGCGGAGACCTCGTCGTCGTGCACGGGCAGTCGGACCAGGTGCGCCTGCGCTCCTCCGTCGCCCAGCGTGAAGCCCTCGACCGATTCGCCGGCCCCGACCTCGCCACCGCGCTGACGAGCTATCAGGCGGCCTTCCACCGCTGGCAAGCGAATCGGGTTGAGCTCGAGCAGCTCACCCGCGAACGCGACGACCGCGCCCGCGAAGCCGACGACCTGCGCGCCGCGATCGCCGAGATCGAGGCCGTCGCACCGCAGCGCGGTGAAGACACCGAACTGGCCGAGCGCGCCGAACGCCTCGGCAACCTCGAAGAGCTGCGGCTGGCCGCCGCGCAGTCGCGCGAACTGCTGTCGGCCGAAGAGTCGGTCGACGATGTTCCGGATGCGACGGCGCTGCTCGACGCGGCACGTCGCCAACTCGAGCGCGCGGCCGGCCACGACCCCGCCCTGCCTCCGATCGTCGAGGCGATCGCGAACGCCGGTTTTCTCGTCGCCGACATCGCCGCCCAGCTGTCCAGCTACCTGGCCGGCCTCGACGCCGACGGAGCACGCGAGCTTGAGATCGTGCAGGAGCGGCGCGCGGAACTCTCGGCCATTGCCCGCAAGTACCTCGGCGGACTCGACGAGGCCATCGATTTTCTCGACACGGGCAGCGCCCGACTGGTCGAGCTCGACGGCGACTCCGACCGCATCGACGAGCTCGAGAGCGAGACGGAAGCCGACCTGCGCCAGGTCGACGAGCGAGCCGCCACCCTCACCGCATTGCGCGTGCGGGCCGCAGCGGCCCTTGGCGGCGCCGTCACCGCGGAACTCAGCGCGCTGGCCATGCCCGACGCGTCACTGATCGTGGAGATCGACAGCCGTGACGAGGCCACCCTGACCGGTCGCGACAGTGTGAAGATTCTGCTTCAACCGCACGCGGGGGCTGAGCCGCGCTCGCTCGCGCGCGGCGCATCCGGTGGTGAACTCTCCCGGGTGATGCTCGCGATCGAAGTGGTCATCAACGCGACAGACCCGGTGCCGACCTTCGTCTTCGACGAGGTGGATGCCGGGGTCGGCGGGGCAGCGGCGATCGAGATCGGTCGACGCCTCGCCCGCCTCGCCGAAACCGCTCAGGTGATTGTGGTCACCCACCTGGCGCAGGTTGCCGCGTTCGCCGGAAATCACCTCACCGTGGTCAAAGACAGCGACGGGGCGGTGACGGCGTCGAGCGTGAAGCAGCTGCAGGGCGAGGAGCGTGCCGCCGAAATGGCGCGTCTGCTCTCGGGCCTGCCCGATTCGGCGAGTGGTCTTGAGCACGCCCGCGAACTGATCGCTCTCGCGCACGCGCGCTGACGCGAACGCCGACTCCGGCACCGACGAATTTTGTCCCGGAGTCGGCATCAATCTGGTCACACTGGGGAGACGTTCAGGGTCACGCCTGATAGGCTCGAGGCCCGTGGTGAACATTAAAAACGCGGACAACTCAGACGGCACTACCAAGCACATTTTTGTGACCGGTGGTGTCGTTTCTTCATTGGGAAAAGGCCTGACGGCAGCGAGCCTCGGCAATCTTCTCACCGCGCGGGGACTACGCGTCGTGATGCAGAAACTTGACCCCTACCTCAACGTCGACCCGGGAACGATGAACCCGTTCCAGCACGGCGAAGTCTTCGTCACTGACGATGGCGCCGAAACCGACCTCGACATCGGCCACTACGAGCGATTCCTCGACATCAATCTGAGCCAGGCGGCGAACGTCACCACCGGTCAGATCTACTCGCAGGTGATTGCCAAGGAGCGCCGCGGCGAGTACCTCGGCGACACCGTGCAGGTCATCCCGCACATCACCGACGAGATCAAGCGCCGCATGCGCCTGCAGGCCAGCGACGAGCTGCGCCCCGACGTGATCATCACCGAGATCGGTGGCACCGTCGGCGACATCGAATCGCAGCCGTTCATCGAAGCCGCCCGTCAGGTGCGCCACGAACTCGGCCGCAAGAACGTGTTCTTCGTGCACGTGTCCCTCGTGCCGTACATGAACGCATCCGGTGAGCAGAAGACCAAGCCGACGCAGCACTCCGTCGCAGCCCTCCGCTCCATCGGCATCCAGCCCGATGCCCTGGTGCTGCGCAGCGACCGCCCCGTCTCCGAGCCGAACAAGCGCAAGATCGCGCTGATGTGCGACGTCGACGAAGATGCAGTGGTCAACGCCATCGACGTGCCGAGCATCTACGACATCCCGACCATGCTGCACAACCAGGGTCTCGACGCCTACATCATCGACGCGCTCGACCTGGTGGCCGACGACGTGGACTGGACCAGCTGGCAGCCGGTGCTCGACGCCGTGCACGAGCCCAAGTTCGAGGTGAACATCGGACTCGTCGGCAAGTACATCGACCTGCCGGATGCCTACCTCTCGGTCACCGAGGCGCTGCGAGCCGGCGGCTTCGCACACCAGAGCAAGGTCAAGATCCACTGGATCCCCTCCGACGAGTGCGAGACCGAAGAGGGCGCCGCACACATGCTGGCCGACCTCGACGGCATCTGTGTTCCCGGCGGATTCGGCGTGCGTGGCATCGAAGGCAAGCTCGGGGCGCTGCGCTTCGCCCGTGAAAACGGCATCCCGACCCTCGGCCTGTGCCTGGGCCTGCAGTGCATGGTCATCGAATACGCGCGCAACAAGGCCGGCCTGCCCGGCGCTTCGTCGAGCGAGTTCGACGAAGACACCGAGTTCCCCGTGATCGCGACGATGGAGGAGCAGATCGAGATCATTGCCGGCGGCGACCTGGGCGGCACCATGCGCCTCGGCCTGTACCCGGCCACCCTCGCACCCGGTTCACTGGTTGCCGAGATGTACGGCGCCAACGAGGCGTCGGAGCGTCACCGTCACCGCTACGAGGTCAACAACCGCTACCGCGACCAGATCGCCGAAGCCGGCCTCTGGTTCTCGGGCACGTCACCTGACCGCCACCTGGTGGAGTACGTCGAGCTCACCCGCGACCAGCACCCGTTCTACGTGGGCACGCAGGCGCACCCCGAGCTGCGCTCGCGCCCGAACAACGCCAACCCGTTGTTCCGTGGCTTGATCGGTGCAGCTCTTGACCGCCAGCAGGCCAGCCGACTCTTCGAAGTGAAGGTTGATGCCTAACCAGCCTCTTGAAGACGATCTCGCTCCGGCCCCCGTGGTCGTGAGCGGGGTCGTCTTTGCCGGCAAGATCTGGGATGTGCGCCGCGACGAGTTCGAGTACAACGGCTCGCCGATCGTGCGTGAGTACCTCGACCACCCTGGCGCCGTCGCCATCCTGGCGCTCGACACGCACGACCGGGTTCTGCTGATCAAGCAGTACCGGCATCCGGTGCGGGCGCGCGAATGGGAGCTTCCGGCCGGGCTGCTCGATGAGTTCGGTGAGAGCCCGCTCGACGGAGCCAAGCGCGAGCTGGCCGAAGAGACGGATGTCGCGGCCGACGACTGGGCTGTGCTCAGTGAGTTCTACACGTCGCCGGGCGGCAGCGATGAGGTCATCCGCATCTACCTGGCGCGGGGTCTGACCGAGCTGCCCGACCCGTTCGAGCGCGTTCATGAAGAAGCCGACATGGAGATTCGTTGGGTGTCGCTCGACGACTGTGTCGACGCGGTGCTCGAGCGACGCATCCAGAACCCGTCGCTGGTGATCGGCGTGCTCGCTGCTCAGGCTGCGCGCAGTCGTGGCTGGGCGAGCCTGGGGCCGGCCGACGCGCCGTGGCCACGGCATCCATCGAACTGGAAAACCGGCGCGTGAACATCGAGGCGGCCGTGGATTCGTACCTGCGGCATGTCTCGATCGAGCGGGGGCTGGCCGCGAACACCGTGGCCGCGTACCGGCGCGATCTCGTCATCTACTCCGACTGGCTCAGCGTTGCCGGACTCGACGATCTGCGCACCGTCACCTCGGCTCATATCTCGGAGTTCGTAAGGTTTCTCGGCGGTCGCGAGGAGTCGCCGCTGACGGCGTCGTCGATCGCGCGCATCCTGTCGAGCGTGCGCGGATTCCACCGTTTTCTGCTCGAAGAGTCGCTGGTCGAGACGGATGTCGCGCACGACACGAAGCCGCCGAAGCTCGGGTCTCGCCTGCCGAAGGCCATCTCGATCGAGCAGGTGAACGCTCTGCTGGCCGCCACCGACGGTGACGAGGTGCAGCAGTTGCGCGACAAGGCGCTGCTGGAACTGCTCTATGCGACCGGCGCCCGGGTGTCGGAGGTCGTCACGCTCAACGTCGACGATGTGCTCGAAGAAGACGTCGTGCGGCTGACCGGCAAGGGTGACAAGCAGCGGATTGTGCCGCTCGGCAGCTTCGCCCGGGTCGCCATCGATGCCTACCTCGTGCGGGCGCGGCCGAAGCTGTCGGTGCGGGGGAGCGCGACGCCGGCCCTGTTTCTGGGGATGCGCGGCGCGCGAGTCAGCAGGCAGAACGCGTGGCTGATCATCCGTGCGGCGGCCGAGCGCGCTGAACTGACCGTTGAGGTGTCTCCGCACACGCTGCGGCACTCGTTCGCGACGCATCTGCTGGCCGGGGGAGCGGACGTACGCGTCGTGCAGGAGCTGCTCGGGCACTCGTCGGTGGCGACGACGCAGATCTACACGCTGGTGACGGCCGACACGCTGCGGGACATGTACACGACGGCGCATCCGCGGGCCCGTTAGCCCGGCGCATCCGATCCCGTTCGCTGGCGCTCGCCGCGACCGTTCCGGCGATCGGGCTTGTCGAGATCGGGCCCATCCCGGTGATCGAGCCTGTCGAGATCGGGCGAGCCGATCTCCGACACCTGGTTGCGGTTCAGAGATCGGCCGGCGGAGGTCTCGACAGGCTCGACCACCGATTCGGCGGCGAGCCAAAATTAGGAGCGGAGGTGTGTCGCGGCCCTGAAACCGGGCCATTTCGCCGGTTTGGGCTGGCCGACACACCTCCACTCCTGATTTCGGTACCGGCCGGGTGGTGGCGAGCGAGAAATGACCACCGAAACGGGCCTTCCGTTAGCTGAGTCGGGAGCGGCGCGGCCGTAGAGTTGAACCCCTGAGGGGCTGCAGCTGTGCATCCCGGCGAAGAGTGAGAGGTCGCAGACGTGGTGAAAGCTCCGACGGTCTACGACGTCGCACAGCATGCCGGCGTGTCGATCGCGACGGTCTCCCGTGTGTTCCAACATCCCGGTGATGTGCGGGCCGCTACGCGGGAGAGAGTGCTGGCCTCCGTGCGCGAGCTCGGCTACGTGCCGAGCGCCAGCGCCCGGGGACTCGCCGCCCAGCGCACCGGGGTGATCGGCCTCTTCTTTCCCGGGTTTGACGCCGCAGAGAACCTGGGCGATCTCGAGCGGGGATCGGCGGAGTCAGTTCACGTGGTGCGGGACATCCCCGACAGCGGGGATCCGAGACCACTCGACCTCTACTTTGATGAGGTCCTGCGCGGGGCCGAACTGGAGGCCTGGCGACGCGGGCTGGTGCTGATGGTGGGCGTCGGGCGCGGATCAGACCCTGACATGATCGCCAGGGACATGGCCGGACGGGTTGACGGCCTTGTCGTGCTCGCACGCAGCGTCTCCGACGATGTGCTGGGGCACATCTCGAAACGCATCCCGGTTGTCTTGCTGGCGGGACCCCGACACGGCGACGAGTTCGATCATGTCTCGGTGGCCAACGCCGAAGGGATGCGCGCCCTCACCGCGCATGTGATCGCCGACCGGGGTGTGCGCGATCCTGTCTACGTCGCCGGGCCGGAGGAATCCCCCGACGATGCCGAGCGCTATGCGGGCTACCTGCACGCGCTGGAGGACTCGGGCATTGATCCGGACAGTGTTCCGCTGCTGCGCGCGAACTTTCAGCGGGACGATGCCCGTGCACTCGGCGAACGACTGGTCAGCGACGGATCACTGCCGGGAGCCTTGATCTGCGGCAACGACCAGATGGCGCTGGGCATCCTGGACGCCTTCCGGGCCGGGGGAGTCAGCGTTCCTCGCGACGTGCTCGTCACGGGCTTCGACGGCATTGATGCCGGTCGGCTCAGCGAGCCCCGGCTCACCACGGTGCGGCAGCCGATGAAGGACCTGGGTCGGGTGGCGGTCCACCTCATGGCCGACCGCCTCGAGCACCCTGACCGCCTGCCCGAATCGGTGCGGCTGCCGGTCACGGTGTTGCTGCGGGAGAGCACCGAGGCCTGACCCGACCCCGTCTAAGTCGGCCGGGAGTTTGCGCTGTGCTCTTGTAATGCAAAATGTAAGCGCATACAGTGGGAAATGAGTTCGCTGCTTCCGAGACCCTGTGTCCCGGATCAGCGGCACACGGTGTGCATCGCAAAGCAGCGAGGCAGGGTTCGCCGGAGAGCAATGTTAGGAATGAACGTGTCGGAGACGCACACCCCATCCTCATCCCGCGGTGCCATCGGCGCAGGGCGCAAACGACGAATGCTTGTGCTCGTCGCCGCGTCGCTCGCCGTGGTTCTCAGCGGCTGCAGCATCCAGATCCAAAGCGAACCCGACCCGTCGATTCCCCAGGACACGATGCTCTTGGCGGCCGACAAGGGAAACCCGCTGCTGGAGCGGATCTTCAATCCGTACCTGATCAACAAGCGCACGGCGTCGAGCTACATCTATGAGCCGCTCACCGTCACCAACGTGTTGGACGGCACACAGACTCCGTGGCTCGCCGAAAGCTTCACACTGCCCGACGCCCGCACCATCGACTACACGATTCGGGAGGGTGTGACTTGGTCGGATGGCGAGAAGTTCACCCCTGACGACGTCGTCTTCACCTTCAACTTGCTCAAGGAGTTCCCGACCTTGGACATGAAGGGCATCTGGCAGCACATCGACCGGTTGGAGATCGACGGACAGCACGTCATCGTGCATCTCAACGACGCCGACTCGACGGCATCCGCCATCATCTCGCAAACCATGATCCTGCCGGAGCACCTCTGGGCAGACATCAAGGCGCCGGATATGTTCCGTGACGAGAACCCGGTGGGGACCGGGCCGTACACGCTCGGAAACTTCACCTCCCAGCAGTACACGATGGACAAGAACCAGGACTACTGGCAGGCGAACACCGTGGAGATCGAGCATCTCGTGCTGCCGTCGGCGACGGGTGAGCTGGATCTGGTCACCAAGGGCTTCGACTGGGCGTACTCCTATATGAGCAACGTCGAGGGCACCTGGCTGGCGGCCAATGACCACAACAAGTACTGGTTTCCGCCGGGAGGCGTGATCAGCCTGGTGCCGAACCTCGACAAGGCGCCGTTCGACAACGTCGACCTGCGCCGCGGCATCGCGTTGGCCCTCGACCGGGACAAGATCGCCGCCGCCGCCACCGAGGAATACATGCCGGCGGCCGGGCAGACCGGGCTCATGCTGCCCAACCAGCAGGACCAGCTCGATCCGAGCATCCCCGATGACGGGTTCATCAGCCAGGACATCGCCGCGGCGACGGATGCCTTCGCCGCGGCCGGGTACACCCGGTCGGGTGACGCAATGGTCGACAGTGCAGGCCAACAACTGTCGTTCTCGATCACCACCGCCAACGGCTATGCGGATTGGCTGCGCGCCGTGCAGGAGGTGCGCAAGCAACTCGGTGCCATCGGCATCGACGTGAAAATCAAGGCGCCCCAGCCGGCCGGCTATCAACTGGCCGTTGCCAACGGCGACTTCGAACTGGCGATGGGCGGCATGGGCGGCGGCAACCTCTTCCAGGGCTACAACAGCCTGCTCTCGAGCGAGTTCTACAAAGAGAACGGCACGCAAACCACTAGCAACTACCAGCGCTACTCGAGCCCCGAGGTCGATGCGATTCTCGCCGAGTACAAGAAGACCACCGACCCCGACGAGCAGTTGCGGCTCAACCGCCAGTTGCAGCGGATCGTTTACGACGAGCTGCCCGTGATCGGCCTCTACTACGGCGGACTCTGGGGGCTCTACAACACCGCCAAATTCACCGGCTGGCCCTCCGCCGACGACCCGTATGCGCCGCCGCAGACCTACGACTCCAGCACCCTGCTGATTCTCACCCGCCTGAAACTGGCCGAGAACGGAGAGAACTGACCGTGACCTATCTCCGTCGAAAACTCGGATTTTTTGCGCTGACCCTATGGGCGGCCATCACCCTGAACTTCTTGCTTCCCCGTCTGATGCCGGGGTCGCCCGCCGACGCGGCCATCGCAAAACTCTCGCAGAACGGCCCGGTTTCGGCCGCGACGCGTACGGCGATCGAAGCCCAACTGGGAACTCCGCAGGGCAACCTGTTCGAGCAGTACTTCGCCTATCTGCAGCAGGTACTGACGCTGAACTTCGGCGTCTCGTACACCTTCTACCCGCAATCCGTTTCCGAGCTCATCTCCGAGGCGTTTCCGTACACCCTCGTGTTGGTGGGAACCGTCACGATTGTCGCTTTTGTGGTCGGCACCCTGATCGGCGTGCTCGCGGCCTGGAAACGCAACACCTGGATGGATTCACTCCCCACGCTGGTCGGCAGTTTTGCCAGCACCTTCCCGTATTTCTGGACGGCGCTTTTGCTGCTGTTCTTCTTCGGATACGTGATGCGCGTCTTCCCGACGTCCGGCGCGTACGGTCCGACGGCCTCCCCGGAACTCACCGGGGCATTCGTCGGGGATGTTTTCTATCACGCGCTGCTTCCCGCCCTGACCATCCTGATCACGTCGCTCGGCGGCTGGATCCTGGGCATGCGTAACGCCATGATCAACACCCTCGGTGATGACTACGTGACGTTCGCCGAAGCGAACGGGCTGAAGGAGAGCACCGTCGCCGTGCGCTACGCCGCACGCAACGCCGTACTGCCGAACCTGACGGGCTTCGGCCTGGCACTCGGCGGGGTCGTGGGCGGTTCGGTGCTCGTCGAGCAGGTGTTCGGCTATCCCGGCATCGGCTATCTGCTGTTCAACGCCGTCATCGGCCAGGACTACCCACTGATGCAGGCACTCTTCCTGATGATCACCGTGAGCGTGCTCATCGCCAACTTCCTCGTCGACATTCTGTACGGCGTGCTGGACCCGAGGACTCGCCGATGACCACCACACAGCCTGACGTCATGCCCACAGTCGGCACGATTGCCCGCCCGCGCCGGTTCGCCTTTCTGGGCCGTGTCGCCGTCACCCTCTGGTCGAACTGGAAGTCACGGCTTGGGCTGATCATGCTCGCGGGTTTCGTTCTGGTCGCCATTTTCGCGCCACTGCTCGCGCCCTACGGTGCATCGCAGGACGGGTTCCCCCGCAACGCCGACTCCAGTCCCGAACACTGGTTCGGCACCACGGCGGCGGGTGAGGATGTGCTCAGCCAACTCATCTATGGATCCCAGATCAGTGTGGCGGTCGGGTTCATCGCCGGCACGCTGTCCACCCTGGTGGCCATCGCCATCGGTTTGAGTTGGGGCTACATCCGCGGCTTCGGCGCCGACGTCATCGACTTCATCGTCAACCTGTTTCTCGTGGTGCCCGGACTACCGCTGATGATCGTGATTGCCGCCTACCTGCAAAACGGCGGCCTCTCGATGATCATCGCCGTCATCGTCATCACCGGATGGGCCTGGGGTGCACGAGTGCTGCGCAGCCAAACCCAGACACTGCGCACCCGCGACTTCGTGACGGCAGCCCGGTTCTCCGGCGACAGCTCGTGGCGAATCGTCTTCCACGAGATTCTGCCGAACATGACGTCGCTGATCACCGGCGGCTTCTTCGGGGCCGCGACCGCCGCCATCCTCGGTGAGGCCGGCCTCGAGTTCTTGGGACTCGGCGACTCCAGCATCGTCAGCTGGGGAACCATCCTCTACTGGGCGCAGAACTCCAACGCTCTGCTCACCGGCCAGTGGATTCTGCTCTTCGCCCCCGGCCTGTGCATCGCGCTGCTGGCGATGAGCATGACCTTGATCAATTTCGGCGTCGATTCGATCAGCAATCCGCGTCTCCGTGAAGGGAAGTCATGATGACCATCGCCCCGACTCTCGAGCCGGTGAACCCGGCAGAAAACTCCGTTCGCGGTGCCGAGGAGCGGCAGCCGCTCCTCGACGTGCAGAACCTCTCCGTGGTCTACCAGTCCACCGGTTCCGAGCCGGTTCACGCCGTGCAGGATGTCACCTTCTCCGTGCGCCGCGGCGAGTTCATCGGCCTCGTGGGGGAGTCCGGTTCCGGTAAATCGACGCTCGGTTTTGCCCTGACCCGGCTTCTGAAATCCCCGGCCTCGCAGAGTGGCGGAACCATTCTGTTCGGTGGGCGGGACATCCAGGAGCTGGATGCGGAGAGCCTGCGTCGCCAGCGTCAGGGCGGGTTCGCGATGGTGCTGCAGTCCGGGATGAACGCGTTGAACCCGGTGCGCAGCATCCGTCACCACTTCACCGACATTTTCAAAGCGCACGGCCATATGAAGCGTGAGCGGTGGGATGCCCGCCAGATCGAGCTGATGGACAAGGTCGGTCTTAGTGCCGACGTGCTCCGCAGCTATCCGAGCGAGCTGTCCGGTGGAATGCGGCAGCGCGTGTCCATCGCGTTGGCGCTCTCCTTGGAGCCGCAGCTGATGGTGTTCGACGAGCCGACGACGGCGCTTGACGTTCTGGTGCAGCACGCGATCATGGAGACCATCTCGTCGCTGCAGGAGTCGGAGGGCTTCACCGCCATCCTGATCAGCCACGACCTCGGCGTGGTACTGGAAGCCACCACCCGCGTGCTGGTCATGCACGAGGGACGCATCGTCGAAGACGCGCCGAGCCGGGACGTGCTGGAACGACCGCAAGACGACTACACCCGGATGCTGCTCAGCCACTATGCCGACCCGCGCGCCGATGTCGTGGAGGTGCCGGGATTTCGCCGGCGGAGTGGCGGCGACGTGCCGTTCGCCGCCGAATCAGTCGCAGACGACGCGCCCGACGACGCAACCAACGGTGTGGCGCACGCTCCGTCAGCTGGCCCGACGACGAGTTCGTTCGCGGCTCGCTCGGCCGCCGGCGGTCGGGCCCGTGCGGGGAGGGCCACCGAATCCGCTGTCATCGTGGACGGTGTTTTCAAGACCTATCCGGCCGCGCGGCGGGGCGAAGCCCCGGTTCAGGTGCTCAGCGACGTCTCGTTCGTGCTGGAACCCGGCCAGTCTCTGGCCTTGGTCGGCGCCTCGGGGAGCGGTAAGTCGACGCTCGCGAAGCTGATCACCGGCATCGAGAAACCGACGTCAGGGTCCGTGCATTTCGGCGACCTGGATGTGTCCAACCTGCGCACCAGAGGGCTACGCGCACTACACACCGACGTTCAGATGGTCTTTCAGGATCCGTATGCGGCGCTCAATCCTCTGCACACCGTGGAGTACGCCCTATCGCGGCCGGTACACAACTTCACCGGGCTGCGCAACGACGCCGCCCGGGCCCGGGTGCGGGAGTTGCTTGAGATCGTCGGGCTCAGCCCGGTCGAGTGGTTTGCCGCGAAACTTCCCCACCAGCTGTCCGGTGGGCAACGCCAGCGCGTGGTGATCGCCCGGGCGCTGGCGAGCAACCCGCAGGTGCTCATCGCCGACGAACCAGTTTCGATGCTTGACGTGTCGCTGCGTGCCGGCGTGCTGTCGCTGTTGCAGGACCTGCGCGAGCAGTGGGGGCTGAGCCTGCTCTACATCACCCACGATTTGCTCAGCGCGCGGCTGGTCACCGACCAGATCCTGGTGCTCAACCAGGGCCGGGTGGTCGAACGGGGTGAGACCGCTGACGTGCTCCGAAACCCCCGCGACGAGTACACCGTTCGGCTGCTCGACGCGGTGCCCAACCCGGCACGGAACGCGCGGGGGGCCTGATGCACACGATCGCACCGCACCCCCGGTTCGGCGCCATGCCGCTCCCGCCCGGCGTCGAAACGGTGGGCATCACGGTGCAACCGGGCCTGCTTACGGCGCTGCACGCTCCGGCCCAGGGTGCTGCGCGCGGCACGGTGCTCGTCGTGCCGGGCTTCACCGGTTCCAAAGAGGATTTCACGGAGTTTCTTCCGCTGCTGGCCGAGCGCGGTTGGGACGCGTGGGCGTACAGCCAGCGCGGCCAAGCCGATTCGGCCGCGCCCGCCGGCCCGCAGAGCTATGAGCTCGGCGCGCTCGCGGCGGATGCCGTGGAGCTCGCCGACCTGCTGCGCCGCCGGTCTGAGGGGGGTGCGCCGGTGCACCTCGTCGGCCACAGCCTCGGGGGAATAGTGGCTGCCGCCGCTGCCATCGCCTCACCGTCATCGTTCACTGACCTGACCCTGCTCTGCTCCGGGCCGCACGGCTGGGCCGGACGTCACCAAGACACCGCCGACACCGTCTGGCTGTCGGGCAGCCTCGGACTCTGGATCCGCGACAACCTGCACGCGGTGGGCCGACCCGACAGCGAGATCACCGAGGAGGAGGCGTTCCTCCGCCTTCGCGCCCGGCGCACCTCGTCGGAGAACGTTCTGGCCGGCGCGCTGCTGTTGCAACACCACGAAGACCGGGTCGCGGAGCTCGCGGCCACACAGCTGGCGGTGCTCGTCGCCCACGGCGAGTTCGACGACGAATGGCCGATTGCCGACCAGCGCGACATGGCCGAGCGGCTCGGAGCGCGGTATCGCGTGATTCCGGGCGGATTCCACTCGCCCCAGCGGGAGGCACCCGCGGCCACCGCGGTCGCGCTCGATGCCTTCTGGGCCGGCATGCCCTGAGACCGGGCGCACGTCGGCCGCACACGCGCACACGTCAGCCGCACCCGTCCCGACCCTGCGGGGTCACGGTGCCGCGGCATCCGAACTTCATCACAAGGAGAGACACGTCATGCTCACATTTCCCGAGAACTTTCTCTGGGGCGCGGCCACCGCCGCCCATCAGATCGAAGGGAACAACATCAACAACGACTGGTGGGTGAAGGAACACGCTCCGGGCACGCAGATCGTCGAACCGAGTGGCGACGCGATGGACAGCTACCACCGCTACCGCGAAGACATGAAGCTGCTCTCCGAGGCCGGCCTGAACTGCTACCGGTTCTCAATCGAGTGGAGCCGGATCGAGCCGGAGCAGGGCTTCGTGTCGCGGGCCGGAATCGATCACTACCGCCGGATGGTGGACACCGCGCTTGAATTCGGGCTCAACCCCGTCGTGACGCTGATGCACTTCACCGTGCCGCGGTGGATGTTCGACGGCGGGTTCTGGCGCAACCCCGCCGCACCGGATCTCTTCGCCCGCTTCACCGAACTGGCCCTGCCGATCGTCTCCGAGGGCGTCGACTACGTCTGCACCATCAACGAGCCCAACATCGCCGCCATGCTGGCCGGCGGTGAGGATGCGGCGAACCTGGTTGCCTTCGGCCTGCCCAACCCCGACCTGCAGGTGGCCGACGCACTGCTGGCCTCCCATCAGCGCTCCCGTGAGGTGCTCAGCTCAGTGCCCGGACTGAAGACCGGCTGGACGGTCGCCACCCAGGCCTTCCACTCCACCGGTGAACCGGGGGCCGACGAGAAGATGGTCGAATACGGCTATCCGCGCGACGACTGGTACTTGGAGATGTCCGCCGGGGATGACTTCGTCGGCGTTCAGGCGTACACCCGAACCTTCATCGGTCCGGACGGGCCGATCCCGGTGGCCGACGACGTCGAGACCACACTGACCGGCTGGGAGTTCTTTCCGCCCGCCTTGGAACTCGGGGTGCGCAGCGCCTGGGAGCTGAGCGGCAACGTTCCCGTGATGGTGACGGAGAACGGCATCGCCACAGCCGACGACACCCGCCGGATCGCGTACACCGACGGAGCGCTGCGCGGGTTGCACGCCGCAATCGACGACGGCATCGAGGTGCTCGGCTACCAGCACTGGAGCGCGCTGGACAACTACGAATGGGCCAGCGGGTTCCGGCCGACCTTCGGCCTCATCGGTGTCGACCGCGAAACGTTCGTGCGCACCCCCAAGCCCTCCCTGGCCTGGCTCGGCGAGGTGGCCGGCCGCAACGGCCTCGCCTGACTTTCTCGTCTCACATCCGTTCATCTCGCACTTTTTCTAACTCAGGAGAACCCATGACCTATTCACTGCAGCTCTACACGCTTCGCACCCCTCTCGAGCAGGACCTCCCCGGCACCATCGCCCGGGTGGCCGAGATCGGCTTCACCCAGGTTGAGCCGTATGACTTCGTCGCGACCGCCACCGAGCTGGGCGCGGCGCTCGCCGCGAACGGGCTGACCGCTCCGTCGGGCCACGCACCGCTGCTCAATCAAGACCAGGACGAGATCTTCGCGGCCGCAAATGCCCTCGGAATCAGCACCGTCATCGAGCCCCTGATCGATGCCGCACTCTGGCAGACCGCCGTCGACATCCAGCACACCGCGGCCCAGCTCAACGCCGCGGCCAAGAAGGGGTCCGGCTACGGCATCCGTGTCGGCTACCACAACCACCAGTGGGAGCTGGAGTCGATGATCGAGGGGCGCACCGCCCTGGAGTACTTCGCCGACCTGCTCGACCCCGAGGTCGTGCTCGAAGTCGACACCTACTGGGTGGCCGTCGGCGGCCACAACCCGGTGGAGGTGCTCGCCCGCCTCGGCGACCGCGTCAAGTTCATTCACATCAAGGATGGCCCGGTGAGCACGGATGCCCAGGCCCAGCTTCCGGCCGGCCAGGGTCGCATGCCCGTGCTCGACGTGATCGCCGCCGCGACGTCGCTCGAGGTGGGCGTCGTCGAGTTCGACGACTACGCGGGCGACATCTTCGACGGCATCGCCCAGAGCCTCGCCTTCTTGCGCAACTCATCCGTCGCCGCCCAGGCGCACGCGTGACCGGCCCCAGCGTGCGCACCGGCCCCGTCGGCGTCGCTGTCATCGGCGCCGGCAACATCAGCACCCAATACCTCGACAACCTCACCGGCTTCCCCGACGTGCGGGTGCTCGTGGTGGCGGATCTCGACGAGGAAGTGGCGGCGGCCCGAGCCGAGAAGTATGGCATCGAGATTTCCGGCGGTGTCGCCACGGCGCTGAATCACCCGGATGTCGAGATCGTCGTCAACCTCACCATTCCCGCCGCGCATGTCGAGGTGGCGACCGCTGCGGTGACTGCCGGCAAGCACGTGTGGAGCGAGAAGCCGTTCTCACTCGACCGTGAGAGCGGGCTGGGACTGCTGAAGGCAGCGGATGCCGCGGGCGTTCGGCTCGGCTGCGCCCCTGACACCTTCCTCGGGGCCGGACTCCAAACCGCACGCCGACTGGTCGATGCGGGTGCGATCGGCACCCCCCTCACCGCTCAGACCGTGTTTCAGACCCCCGGACCGGAGTCGTGGCATCCGAACCCGGCCTTTCTGTTTCAGGAAGGTGCCGGCCCGGTCTTCGATATGGCCCCGTACTACCTGACGGCTCTGGTCCAGGCGTTCGGGCCCTTCGAGCAGGTGGTGGCCGTCGGCGGCGCCGCGCGTGCCACCCGCGTCGTCGGTTCCGGCCCGAAGGCGGGCGAGGAGTTCGCCGTAGAGGTACCGACCCACGTCAGTGCGATCGCCCAGTTCGAATCGGGCGCGACCTCGCAAAGCGTGTACAGCTTCGAGTCGCCCCGCACGCAGACCGGGTTCATCGAGATCACCGGAACCGAGGCCACGCTCTCGCTGCCGGATCCGAACAACTTCGATGGCGACATTCGGATCTGGCGTGACGGTGACGAAGAATGGAGGGTCATTCCGGCGACTGGCCCGAGCCACGGACGGGGCATGGGCGTTGTGGACATGGCCAGGGCCATCCGCTCGGGTGACGAGCACCGGGCGACGGGGGAGCAGGCGTACCACGTGCTCGACGCCATGGTGTCGATGATTGAGTCGGTGGAGACCGGCGCGTTCGTCACCGTCTCCAGCACGGTAGCGCGCTCCGCCGCCCTGCCGGAGGACTGGGATCCGGCGGCCGCGACGCTCAAGTAGCGGCGGAGCGCCGGGGTCTCGACGGGCCCGGCGATCGGGCCTGTCGAGATCGCGACCATCCCGGTGATCGAGCTTGTCGAGATCGGGACCATCCCGGTGATCGAGCTTGTCGAGATCGGGACCATCCCGGTGATCGAGCTTGTCGACGCTTCTATGGGTCGTGTCAAGGGGCGTTCGCGTTGAGTTTCCTGAAGAGTGAGCGTGCGATGTAGCGCTTGAGGCAGCGCAGGATCTTCTCGGGGGTCTTGCCTTCTTGGGTGCGTTTGGCGACGTAGGAGATGGTTTCGGG
>NZ_JBFTJN010000015.1:0-5422 GCF_056395445.1 Leifsonia sp. 10L418
GGTTAGTCAGGTTAGTCAATCAAACATTTACGGAGAGTTTGATCCTGGCTCAGGACGAACGCTGGCGGCGTGCTTAACACATGCAAGTCGAACGATGAAAGGAAGCTTGCTTCCTGGATTAGTGGCGAACGGGTGAGTAACACGTGAGCAATCTGCCCTTGACTCTGGGATAAGCGTTGGAAACGACGTCTAATACCGGATACGACCCTCGGAGGCATCTCCTGGGGGTGGAAAGAATTTTGGTCAAGGATGAGCTCGCGGCCTATCAGCTTGTTGGTGAGGTAATGGCTCACCAAGGCGACGACGGGTAGCCGGCCTGAGAGGGTGACCGGCCACACTGGGACTGAGACACGGCCCAGACTCCTACGGGAGGCAGCAGTGGGGAATATTGCACAATGGGCGAAAGCCTGATGCAGCAACGCCGCGTGAGGGACGACGGCCTTCGGGTTGTAAACCTCTTTTAGTAGGGAAGAAGCGAAAGTGACGGTACCTGCAGAAAAAGCACCGGCTAACTACGTGCCAGCAGCCGCGGTAATACGTAGGGTGCAAGCGTTGTCCGGAATTATTGGGCGTAAAGAGCTCGTAGGCGGTTTGTCGCGTCTGCTGTGAAAACCCGAGGCTCAACCTCGGGCCTGCAGTGGGTACGGGCAGACTAGAGTGCGGTAGGGGAGATTGGAATTCCTGGTGTAGCGGTGGAATGCGCAGATATCAGGAGGAACACCGATGGCGAAGGCAGATCTCTGGGCCGTAACTGACGCTGAGGAGCGAAAGCATGGGGAGCGAACAGGATTAGATACCCTGGTAGTCCATGCCGTAAACGTTGGGAACTAGATGTGGGGACCATTCCACGGTCTCCGTGTCGCAGCTAACGCATTAAGTTCCCCGCCTGGGGAGTACGGCCGCAAGGCTAAAACTCAAAGGAATTGACGGGGGCCCGCACAAGCGGCGGAGCATGCGGATTAATTCGATGCAACGCGAAGAACCTTACCAAGACTTGACATATACGAGAACGGGCCAGAAATGGTCAACTCTTTGGACACTCGTAAACAGGTGGTGCATGGTTGTCGTCAGCTCGTGTCGTGAGATGTTGGGTTAAGTCCCGCAACGAGCGCAACCCTCGTCCTATGTTGCCAGCACGTAATGGTGGGAACTCATGGGATACTGCCGGGGTCAACTCGGAGGAAGGTGGGGATGACGTCAAATCATCATGCCCCTTATGTCTTGGGCTTCACGCATGCTACAATGGCCGGTACAAAGGGCTGCAATACCGTAAGGTGGAGCGAATCCCAAAAAGCCGGTCTCAGTTCGGATTGAGGTCTGCAACTCGACCTCATGAAGTCGGAGTCGCTAGTAATCGCAGATCAGCAACGCTGCGGTGAATACGTTCCCGGGCCTTGTACACACCGCCCGTCAAGTCATGAAAGTCGGTAACACCCGAAGCCAGTGGCCTAACCCGCAAGGGGAGGAGCTGTCGAAGGTGGGATCGGTGATTAGGACTAAGTCGTAACAAGGTAGCCGTACCGGAAGGTGCGGCTGGATCACCTCCTTTCTAAGGAGCACGTGCACCTCTCCTCTGTATACAGGGAGATCAAWGGTGCCAGTCATACCAAGACGAATGTTCTTGGATGGCGCTCATGGGTGGAACATTGACATTGATGCAAACAGAACACGGTTGAACTCAGTACGCTCCTTCGGGGGTTGGAACGGTTTGGTCGGGGGAGGTTTGCATGACGCACGCTGTTGGGTCCTGAGGGACCGGAACGACCTTCGGGTCGGACTATTCCTCTGGATCTTCCCCTGATCGCATCAATCGCTTTCAGGTGGGGATACCGCCCGTACTTTGAGAACTACACAGTGGACGCGAGCATCTTAAATTTGAGCCTTCGGGCTTCAAATTACAAAGATCAAACACACAAGCTTTYGAGCTTGTGTATAGATCATTGGTCAATTTCTGTCGCGAATTTATTCGTGACACCAATCGATTCAAACTCATGTGATTTCAAATTTCTAAGAGCAAACGGTGAATGCCTTGGCATGTAGAGCCGAAGAAGGACGTAGTAATCTGCGATAAGCCTCGGGGAGTTGATAAACGAACTGTGATCCGAGGATGTCCGAATGGGGAAACCCCGCCAGGCCCGCAAGGTGACCTGGTGACTCCCGCCTGAATATATAGGGCGGGTAGAGGGAACGTGGGGAAGTGAAACATCTCAGTACCCACAGGAAGAGAAAACAACAGTGATTCCGTTAGTAGTGGCGAGCGAAACCGGATGAGGCTAAACCGATCATGTGTGATAGCCGGCAGGCGTTGCATGGTCGGGGTTGCGGGACTTTTCTGCTGATTCTGCCGAACAGTGAGCGTTACAACGTTGTATAGACGAACAGGATTGAAAGCCTGGTCATAGAGGGTGCGAACCCCGTAGTCGAAATGCAGCAATGGCGCGAAGAGTATCCCAAGTAGCACGGGGCCCGAGAAATCCCGTGTGAATCTGTCAGGACCACCTGATAAGCCTAAATACTCCTACATGACCGATAGTGAACAAGTACCGTGAGGGAAAGGTGAAAAGTACCCCGGGAGGGGAGTGAAATAGTACCTGAAACCGTTTGCTTACAAACCGTTGGAGCAGCCTTGTAGCTGTGACAGCGTGCCTTTTGAAGAATGAGCCTGCGAGTTAGTGATATGTGGCGAGCTTAACCCGAGAGGGGAATGCGTAGCGAAAGCGAGTCTGAATAGGGCGATTCAGTCGCATGTCCTAGACCCGAAGCGAAGTGATCTATCCATGGCCAGGTTGAAGCGACGGTAAGACGTCGTGGAGGACCGAACCCACTTCAGTTGAAAATGGAGGGGATGAGCTGTGGATAGGGGTGAAAGGCCAATCAAACTTCGTGATAGCTGGTTCTCTCCGAAATGCATTTAGGTGCAGCGTTGCGTGTTTCTTGCCGGAGGTAGAGCTACTGGATAGCCGATGGGCCCTAAAAGGTTACTGACGTTAGCCAAACTCCGAATGCCGGTAAGTGAGAGCGCAGCAGTGAGACGGTGGGGGATAAGCTTCATCGTCGAGAGGGAAACAACCCAGACCACCATCTAAGGTCCCAAAGCGCGTGCTAAGTGGGAAAGGATGTGGAGTTGCATAGACAACCAGGAGGTTGGCTTAGAAGCAGCCACCCTTGAAAGAGTGCGTAATAGCTCACTGGTCAAGTGATTCCGCGCCGACAATGTAACGGGGCTCAAGCACGCCACCGAAGTTGTGGCATTGATATTTTTGGTAAGCCGCACACTTGTTGTGTTGGTTCAGCCGTATTGATGGGTAGGAGAGCGTCGTGTGGCCAGCGAAGCGGCGGTGTAAACCAGCCGTGGAGGCTACACGAGTGAGAATGCAGGCATGAGTAGCGAAAGACGGGTGAGAAACCCGTCCTCCGAAAGATCAAGGGTTCCAGGGCCAGGTTAATCCGCCCTGGGTAAGTCGGGACCTAAGGCGAGGCCGACAGGCGTAGTCGATGGACAACGGGTTGATATTCCCGTACTGACGAAAAACCGCCCAAACTAACCCAGTAATGCTAAGTGTCTGAATCCCTKTGACCGATCCCTTCGGGGTGAGGCGTTGGGCCTAGCACACGACCCTATGCTGGTGCGGTTAGCGTATTAACAGGTGTGACGCAGGAAGGTAGCTGAGCCGGGCGATGGTTGTCCCGGTCTAAGGATGTAGGCCGAGAGATAGGCAAATCCGTCTCTCATATAAGGCTGAGACCCGATGGGTAGCCCGTAAGGGCGAAATCAGTGATCCTATGCTGCCAAGAAAAGCATCGACGCGAGGTTTTAGTCACCCGTACCCCAAACCGACTCAGGTGATCAGGTAGAGAATACTAAGGAGATCGAGAGAATCGTGGTTAAGGAACTCGGCAAAATGCCCCCGTAACTTCGGGAGAAGGGGGGCCTGAGGCGTGTAGGAATTTACTTCCGAAGCGTTTGAAGGCCGCAGAGACCAGTGGGAAGCGACTGTTTACTAAAAACACAGGTCCGTGCCAAGTCGCAAGACGATGTATACGGACTGACGCCTGCCCGGTGCTGGAAGGTTAAGAGGAACGGTTAGCCGCAAGGCGAAGCTGAGAATTTAAGCCCCAGTAAACGGCGGTGGTAACTATAACCATCCTAAGGTAGCGAAATTCCTTGTCGGGTAAGTTCCGACCTGCACGAATGGCGTAACGACTTCCCAGCTGTCTCAACCGCGAACTCGGCGAAATTGCACTACGAGTAAAGATGCTCGTTACGCGCAGCAGGACGGAAAGACCCCGTGACCTTTACTACAGCTTGGTATTGGTGTTCGGTGTGGCTTGTGTAGGATAGGTGGGAGACTTTGAAGCTTGGACGCTAGTTCAGGTGGAGTCATCGTTGAAATACCACTCTGGTCATATTGGATATCTAACTTCGAACCGTGATCCGGTTCAGGGACAGTGCCTGGTGGGTAGTTTAACTGGGGCGGTTGCCTCCTAAAAAGTAACGGAGGCGCCCAAAGGTTCCCTCAACCTGGTTGGCAATCAGGTGTCGAGTGTAAGTGCACAAGGGAGCTTGACTGTGAGACTGACAAGTCGAGCAGGGACGAAAGTCGGGACTAGTGATCCGGCAGTGGCTTGTGGAAGCGCTGTCGCTCAACGGATAAAAGGTACCTCGGGGATAACAGGCTGATCTTGCCCAAGAGTCCATATCGACGGCATGGTTTGGCACCTCGATGTCGGCTCGTCGCATCCTGGGGCTGGAGTAGGTCCCAAGGGTTGGGCTGTTCGCCCATTAAAGCGGTACGCGAGCTGGGTTTAGAACGTCGTGAGACAGTTCGGTCCCTATCCGCTGCGCGCGTAGGAAATTTGAGAAGATCTATCCCTAGTACGAGAGGACCGGGATGGACGAACCTCTGGTGTGTCAGTTGTTCCGCCAGGAGCACCGCTGATTAGCTACGTTCGGAACGGATAACCGCTGAAAGCATCTAAGCGGGAAGCCGGCTTCGAGATGAGATTTCCAACCCCTAGGGGGAGAGGCTCGCAGCTAGACTACTGCGTTGATAGGCCGGATGTGGAAGTGAGGACTAAAGACTCATGGAGCTGACCGGTACTAATAAGCCGATAATTTGATAACACTACAGTTTGAATAAGCTGCTACGCGTCCACTATGTGGTTCTCGATGTACGGTCGAGAACAACGCCCTCACGGAGGGCACAAAACAATTGAATAGTGCACCCAGAACGTTTGGGTTCACGGCAATGATTGTTCGAAACGACTTGACGACTCCCTTCACCGGGAGTTCATCACCAGATGTTTCGGCGGCCATAGCGAGAGGGAAACGCCCGGTCACATTCCGAACCCGGAAGCTAAGACTCTCAGCGCCGATGGTACTGCAGGGGGGACCCTGTGGGAGAGTAGGACACCGCCGGAC
>NZ_JBFTJN010000016.1:0-2127 GCF_056395445.1 Leifsonia sp. 10L418
CGGCAACACCATCGCCTGCGACGCACCCGATGTGGCCCCGGATGCCGGATGCTCGGCTGCCCTGACCGGCTACGGTGACTTCGCGGTCGTGAAGAACAACACGATTGACGGAAACCTGATCGTCGGAAATTCGGGCGGCTACTGCACCTTTGGCGGTTCGACACCGGGCAAGCCGTTCTCCACTGGCACCCGGGATATCCGGTTCACGAACAATGTCTGGCAGCGCGGGGCATCGGGCAAGTGCGGCGCTTACGGGCCGATCACTTCGTTCGACTCCAACGCCCCGGGCAACGTGTGGGCCAACAACAGCTGGGAAGACGGAACTCCCGTCCAAGCGGCCAACTGAGCGCGGACGCGTGGCCGATCTGACGATTGGCCACGCGTCCCTCTGCCGAACGGCTAGTTGTCAACCCGATGCTTTGCCAGGAGTTTCTCAGTGTCGCCTTAAAGCTGTCTTCGAGAGACAAAGCGCGCTCCCTATTCCCACCCGGCTGCAGATGGAACAGGGCCCCGAGTTGGGCAGAATTCCCTTGTGACGGCGCACGTCGGCGATCGCCACGGCCACCCGAACTCACCTCATCGTGGCGAGTCGGGAGACGTTCGCGGAATTGACCAACCCCGTAGCCGGGTGATTCGACCTCCGTTCTCGGTTTGACGTGCCGGAGAGCGTCGGTTGTAATTGGGGTCAGACACGCCCCCCTCAATGGGGGGTCGGCCTCCCCGATGGGGGTAAAATCTCGCCGCTCGACGATGACCGTTTGAGTGGGAGACAACTCGAAATTCAGAACGAGTCAGGACCCGTAGTGAACTCCCCAAACAAAGCACCGCTTCACCGTGCTCCAAAATCCAAATCCAAGATCGTGCTCCGCCTGGGCAGCGTCGCAGCTGCGTTCGCGATCCTGCTCTCCGTGATCGTGACGACGGCACCATGGGCGACAAGCCCGGCGTCTGCGGCCACGAGCACGATCATGGGCAGTTCGGCCCCGACTGGCCTAGCGAAGCACTCGGACGCCGCCGGAGTCGAGGTCGGCACTCGGTTCAGCGTGCTCGCCGACGGCACGGCCACCGGGATGCGCTTTTGGAAGGACCGGAGTGCCGTCGGGCCCCATAACGGAACGCTCTGGACGGCGCAGGGAAAGAAGCTCGCCAAAGCCAGCTTCACGAGCGAGACGAGTTCTGGCTGGCAGACCGCTGAATTCGACCAGCCTGTCGCCCTGAAATCCGGCCAGACGTACGTCGTCTCCTACTATGAAGCGAAGGGCCGGTACGCGGCGACATACGACTATGCCGGCAAATCGCAGTCCCCGCTCCTCAAGATCAGCAAGGGCAGCGGCGTCTTCAAGTACGGCTCGAAGTCACAGTTCCCGACTGATACCTTCCGCAACAGCAACTACTGGGTTGATCTGACCTTCTCGTCGAGCACGGCCGGGGCGAAGCCACCGACAACGACGCCGCCGACCACGACCACACCGACTCCGACGCCGACTCCGACGCCGCCGACCACGACCACACCGACACCGACGCCGACGCCGACGCCGACGCCTCCGACGACCACTCCGACTCCGACTCCGACTCCGACGCCGCCGACCACGCCGACCACCGGGTTCCCCTCGTCGGCGACGACCGGAGTGCCCACCGGAACCGCACTCTCCCCGTATACCGGGCCGTGCCGGATCACGACCGCCGGAACCGTCATCGACGCCAAGACGGTGAACTGCACCCTGCAGGTTGAAGCGCAGGGTGTCGTGATCACCCGTTCAGTCATCAACGGAACCGTTGCGACGAGCGAATCAGGCACCGGATCCTTCGCGATCAGCGATAGCGACGTTGTGATCGGAGCCCAGATGGGAACCGGACTCGGTGACGCCCGCTTCACGGCAACCCGAGTAGAGGTGACCGGCGGAAATCGTTCAGTGAACTGCTACATCGACTGCACCGTCAGTGCCTCCTATGTGCACGGTCAGTTCCGTGATGCAGCGGGCAAGGCGCATGAATCCGGAATTCGGATGGGGTCAGGCTCTGTGATCCGCGGCAACACCATCGCCTGCGACGCACCCGATGTGGCCCCGGATGCCGGATGCTCGGCTGCCCTGACCGGCTACGGTGACTTCGCGGTCGTGAAGAACA
>NZ_JBFTJN010000017.1:0-995 GCF_056395445.1 Leifsonia sp. 10L418
TGCTGGGTCGTGTTCCCTGACGAGGCCGGGATCGGKGCGATTCCGCCGAGCCGGGCGAAGGCGGCTTCTCCGCGTATGCGGCCTTTGTGGGACCAAGTAACGAGGAGTTCCGCGGCGACGAACGGGCCAACACCGGGTTCATCGAGCAGCCAGGCGGCAAGGGCCTTGACGTGCTTGCGGAGGCCTTTCTTGTTGTGTTTGAGTTCACCGGTGCGGCGAATGATTTCCTGGGCTTGCCGGGTTGCTTCCTCGCGGATCGTGGCGATCGCGGCGTCGTCGCTGGGGTGTGTGCGCCACTGGGCGATCTGGCGGATCTGRGCGTCGGTGAGGGACKTGCGGGCATCGATGCCGAGCCAGTGTCCGCGCAGCAGCGCGGTGAGCCGGTTGATGGTCGCCGTCTTGGACTTGCTCATCGCGTTGCGGGCGGTGAGTAGCACGCTCAACGCCGCATGATCGCCGGTGTGGGTGCGGGGCATGACCACTCGTTCGATCGGTAGCGCGAGTGCGTGRCGGGCGGCCAATTCGGCATCGATCTGATCGGTCTTGCCGGCCTGCCGAACACCGCGCTTGGGCGGGCGGATCTCGGCGACGGCGACGCCCTCTCGGGTCAACAAATCGCAGAATTGGGCGCCGTAGGAGCCGGTGCCTTCCATCGCCGCGAGCAAATCGCCTGGCGCCTCACGCAGCATCCACGCGTGGGCGCGTTTCAGCCCGGCCGGGCTCGTCGGGAACGTCTCGCCGGACTGTTTGACGCCGTGAYGATCCAAGACCACCATCGAGTGGGTTTTGGCGTGGGTGTCGACCCCGATGACGTAGTCGAACACCTGTGAGACTATGGTCACGATAACTCCTTACATCGTTGAAAATGCGGGTGTTATTACGTGCCGGCCTGGGATTCCTCACGGACATCTCTGTAATGAGTCACGGACCCTGTGGGGGTTCGGACGGGCTTCTGATCAAGTCACGTCGAGGATCGCAGGCCGGCCCTCACGCGT
>NZ_JBFTJN010000018.1:0-595 GCF_056395445.1 Leifsonia sp. 10L418
CCCCGGCCCCGGTTCCGACGGTGACGGTGTCGAAGACGACCGGTCTGAACGCCGATGGCGAGACCGTCACCGTGCGTGGCACCGGCTTCTTGCCGTCCGCCCCGGCGACGTCGGGCACGCGCCCGCCGCTGGCCGGAACGTTCACCGGCACCTACGTCGCATTCGGCAAGTTCGCGGATGTCTGGCAGCCGTCGACCGGCGCTGCGTCGGCGACCCGAGTGACCGGCGACACGAAGTGGGCCTTGCTCGCCGCCAACATGGCGACCGTGGGCGGTGCGCCCGCCGGGGCTGTTGAGTTGAAGGCCGACGGCACGTTCGAGACCACGCTGACCGTGAAGAAGGGCTACGACAAAGAGCCGGCCACCGGCAACTACGGCATCTACACCTACCCGGGCGGCGGAGCGAAGTTTGCACCGTTCGAGACGAAGACCGCGCTCACCTTCGCCGAGCCGGCCCCGGTTCCGACGGTGACGGTGTCGAAGACGACCGGTCTGAACGCCGATGGCGAGACCGTCACCGTGCGTGGCACCGGCTTCTTGCCGTCCGCCCCGGCGACGTCGGGCACGCGCCCGCCGCTGGCCGGAACGTTCACCGG
>NZ_JBFTJN010000019.1:0-473 GCF_056395445.1 Leifsonia sp. 10L418
GTATGTCATCCCGGCCATTTTGATATTGACTAATGTACATGGCAATAATGCCAGACCATATCCTGCAGCAGTTAACGTCAGAGTGGCTATTGTGTTTTTAGCCTGATGTGAGATTACAGGAGTCGCACCCAGCAATCGTTGTAAAATACTAATTTGTACACTATCGTTTCTTTCGTCACTATATACGACAAATGGCTGATCTTTTAGCTGCTCAGGTGAAATATATTTATTCGCCGCCAAAGGATGGTCTTTTCTCATCCCTACTACCCAGTGCCATGACATAAGCTTTTGTGCAACCAAATGCTCAGACAAATTATTATTAAAATCTGTCGCGAATGATATATCAAGTTCTTCATTTAGAATGGCTTCACAAATTTCCCATGGTGACATTTCTTCTAAATAAACTTCTACATCAGGATAATGTAAGCGGTATTGAAATAGATAATGCGACAACATGCCGCTAAGTGCTGCAT
>NZ_JBFTJN010000020.1:0-389 GCF_056395445.1 Leifsonia sp. 10L418
GATCACCACGGCGTCCGGGTAGGTGGACAGCGCGGCGAGGACGACGTCGGCTGTGACGTCCGGCGGAGCGGCCACCACAACCAGCTGCGGTGACGTATCACCGAGTTCAGGCAGCGGGCTGCCGGCACCGATGTCCACGGCCACCGCCTGGTTGGTGGGCGACGGGTCCGAGAGGAACACGGGCACGCCGCGCCCCCGCAGGCCCAGTCCGATGCTGGTGCCCAGCAGCCCGGTCCCGATGACCACCACCGGGCCGTCCAGGTGGCCGCGGCCCTGGCTCTTGAACGCGGACATGCCTCAGAGCCCTACGGATGCCAGCAGGTGGCCGACTTCCTGCTTGCCCAGGTTGCGGATGCTGCCCTGGCGCTGGTCGCCGAGCCCGATGGGGC
>NZ_JBFTJN010000021.1:0-386 GCF_056395445.1 Leifsonia sp. 10L418
GGTGCGGTTTGCGGGGTGCTCGAAAACCCACGTATAGTCATCTCTTGTCACCCCAAAGGTTCGGTCAGCGGCAAGCTGAGCGGCCTCAAGCGGGGCCAATCCCAAACAAAACACAAACGGACTTGTTCGTTTCATTCTTTGTTTGATGAGTTTGTTTGTTTCTTCGGAAATGGATGAACGAAATTGTTTCAATCGAGTTGCCCCAGAGCGAAAGCCGTTTTCGGCCTGAAGTTGGGTGCGTCCGATCCTTGAGAACTCAACAGCGTGCACAATGTCAAATGCCAAAAACCTCGTACCGGTTCTGCCGGTAGGAGATTCCTTTGGAAAACATTTATAACAACAAAGCAAGTCAGTAATGATTTGTTCTGTCAGTTTCAAACTTGTGT
>NZ_JBFTJN010000022.1:0-374 GCF_056395445.1 Leifsonia sp. 10L418
CTGCTCGATGAACCCGGTGTTGGCCCGTTCGTCGCCGCGGAACTCCTCGTTACTTGGTCCCACAAAGGCCGCATACGCGGAGAAGCCGCCTTCGCCCGGCTCGGCGGAATCGCACCGATCCCGGCCTCGTCAGGGAACACGACCCAGCATCGGCTCCACCGCGGTGGCGACCGGCAGCTCAACCGCGCTCTCCGGACCACCGCGTTCAACCGCTACTACAGCGATCCCGAAACCATCTCCTACGTCGCCAAACGCACCCAAGAAGGCAAGACCCCCGAGAAGATCCTGCGCTGCCTCAAGCGCTACATCGCACGCTCACTCTTCAGGAAACTCAACGCGAACGCCCCTTGACACGACCCATAGAAGCGTCGACA